>JBDRPT010000101.1:0-31307 GCA_043826785.1 Chloroflexota bacterium
ATCCAGAAACGCATCCGGGCGATAGCGCACTTTTTGGTATACTGCATTTCGGAACTCGCTGAGATTGTTTTTGAGCACACAAGAACTTTATCAGCAAGTTCCACTTCTTGTTAAGGTCCAGCGAACTCTAAACTCAAGTTAGAACTCTCTGACAAGATGAAATTTTCTACGAAGCGTTTGGTCATTAATAGCAATCTGAAGAAGTTTTATGTCATCTCGTGCACCTTGAGTATCAAGGAGAGCAGTGACGTTAAAGTCTTGAGGTGGACCTTCGCCAGGCATCCCATAGGTCATATAGAATTCACGAAGAATATCTCCAATTTCATCGTTTTGAGATTCCATTTCTACACCTCAACTCATGAGTAATACCAATTGAAAATCTTGCTGGTTACTGGTGGTTTCGATACGACGGCGAAAGAGCACCGCCGTCTACTCAACCACCGAGGTATCATCAAACACCGAATTGTCCATGTTAATTTTGCTTTTGTCAAAAATCTTTTTTGCAAGTGCAGGCAATAGGTCTGGGTCACCGTTTATCAGCGCTTCGCGTTTTGCTCTACGCCAGCCTTGAATTTGTTTTTCTCTGTAGAACGCGTCAGCGACACGGTCATATTCTTCACAATAAACCAGTTTGACTGGCAATCGGCGGGTTGTATATCTTGCACCGAGTCCTTCTTGATGTTCAGAAAGTCGTCGCTCCAAATTTTTAGTCGAGCCGACGTAATATGAACCATCTGAACATTCGAGAATATATATCCATGCCATAAATAACTCTTGTTCCATACGGTGGTTGAGTATGGTCGAGGGTTGAGTAGCGAAGCGTATCGAAACCCGAGACCCGTATCGAAACCACATCTCTAAATTCAAAGTTTACTTGGTATTGCTGGTTTCGATTCGGCAGGCGAACACGCTAATCTTCCTGCCTCTTCCGCAACTGGCGGTAGATGCCCATTAATGTCTCTCCTTCGGTGGAAAGGGCATACAGTCCGATGATGCCGGTGGAAAGATAGTTTAACAAATGTGCGGTCAGGGCAGCAGCCAGGGCAGTGGACTCGTCACCGCTCAGGAGCGTGACCGCTGCGCTGAACGCCCCTTCGAATGTCCCAACCGCTCCGGGCAGGGAAGGGATGGCATTGCCAAAGGCCAACGCCCCCAGCCCGAAAAGAGACCAGAGCGGTTGTGCCTGCGGATAGAACGCCAGCAGCAAGAGGTAGAACTGCAATACAGCAATCGCCCAGTCAAGAGCAAACCAGAAAAGGGACCGCACGAAGAGCCATCCGTCGGTCAGGATGGCGAGACCAGAGAACAGGGATGCAAGGAAGCCGCCGGCTCGTTCCTGGAAATGGGGCCAGCGAGAACTGGCTCCGTTGAACAGGGCCAACGCCCGATCGCGGTTGCGGGCCCCGACATAGAGGACGCCCAACCCTGTGAGCACCAATCCGCCAATGACCATCACGATCCGCCCGGCCCCAGCGGCACCGACAACAAACGGAACCGCGACCAGGAGGATCGCGGCGGCAAAGATCAGGTCCAGGATTCGTTCGATGATGATGGTCGGCAGAACACCCATGAAGCCCAGCCCGGATTTGCGTCCCAACAGGAAAGCCCGACCGACCTCGCCCAGCCTGAAAGGGAGGAAATTGTTCAACAAGTAGCCTTCGCACATGGTCAGGAATACATCCCGGTAGGTAGCCTTGCTCTGCAACAACGTCCGCCAGGCAACCGCCCGTACAGCCAACCACACCAGCGCTATGCAAAACATTGCCAGCAGGAGCAGATAGTTTGCCGAGCGGATGGCATTGACGACGCGGTTTAAATCCACAAAGGTAAGGATGGCAATGATCGCAGCCAGGCTGATCACCGCCCCGGGCAGCCAGCGACGGATTGACTTCCAGAAATGCGTCATAGAAAATTCTCACCACTGCACCCGGACAGGGTGCTGAAAGCAGATGACCCCGTGAAGGTTCTGGAGTTTGCCTCGTGCTCCTTCGTGGCCTCTATGCGACTGACCTATTCCTCATCCAGGCGCAGAACGGCCATGAACGCGTCCTGGGGGATTTCCACGTTTCCCACCATCTTCAGGCGTTTTTTGCCGCGCTTCTGCTTCTCGAGCAACTTCTTCTTGCGGGAGATATCGCCGCCGTAACACTTGGCGAGCACATCCTTACGCAGGGCCTTGACATTGGCCTTCGAGATGATCCGCCCGCCCGCATAGGCCTGAATGGCAACATCGAAGAGCTGGCGCGGGATGATCTCCTTGAGTTTAGTGATCAGGCGCTGGCCTTTGTGGAAGGCATCCTTATGATGGACGATGGCAGCCAGTGCATCCACAGGATCGCCATTGATCAGGATGTCCAGTTTTTGGAGTTTATCCGCCCGGTACTCGCTGAACTGGTAATCCAGCGAGGCGTAGCCACGACTGCGCGATTTAAGCGCATCGAAGAAATCGATGATGATCTCGGAGAGCGGAATCTCATAATTCAATTGCACCCGGTGCGGGGCGGGGTAATCCTGCCCCTTATAAGTGCCGCGCCGCTTGGTGACCAGTTCCATAATCGGACCATAATAATCGGTCGGGGTGATGATCTGGATATTCATCCACGGCTCGCGAATCTCTTCAATCTTGCCTTCATCAGGCAGCATGGCCGGCGAATCAACCAGGATCGTGGACCCGTCGCCTAGCAACACCTGATACTCCACCGAGGGGGCGGTGAAGAGGACATCCAGCAGGTACTCACGCTCCAGGCGCTCTTGGATGATCTCCATGTGGAACAAGCCCAGGAATCCCGCCCGGAAGCCAAAGCCGATCGCCTGCGATGTCTCAGGTTGGAATACCAGGGAGGCATCATTCAGTTGCAGCTTATCCAGGGCGTCACGCAGGTCATTGTAATCATCTGCATCGACGGGATAGATCCCGGCAAAGACCATTGGCTTGGGATGGCGGTAACCGGGTAACGGGTCTGGGGCAGGTTTCGGCATGCTGGTAATGGTATCCCCGACGCGGGCGTCATGAACGGTCTTCAGTCCGGTGGCGACATAGCCCACTTCACCCGCAGACAGCTTGCCCACCGGCTTGAGCATGGGAGCAAAGATGCCGACTTCGATGGGTTTGATATCGATCCTGGTTGCCATCATGCGCAGGGTATCGCTGGCCTTGATCTCCCCTTCCACAACACGGATGTAGACAATGACACCCTTATAAGAATCGTAGTGGGAATCGAAGATCAGCGCACGCAGGGGAGCATCCGCGGCCCCCTTCGGCGGCGGCACTTTTTGGACGATAGCATCCAGGACCATATCGATATTCTTCCCCGCTTTGGCGGAGATGCGGATCACGCTCTCTGCCGGAACCCCCAGCAGGCTGCCGATATCCTCGGCGACTTCATCGGGACTGGCGGAAGGCAGGTCGATCTTATTGATCACCGGGATGATCTCGAGGCCGGCCTCGATCGCCTGGTAAAGGTTGGCAAGGGTCTGGGCTTCGATTCCCTGGGTAGCGTCCACCACCAGCACCGCCCCTTCACAGGCATTGAGGGCCCGGCTGACCTCATAACCAAAGTCCACATGGCCAGGGGTGTCGATCAGGTTTATTTCATAAGGTTCGCCATCTTGGGCAGTGTAGCTCATGCGCACGGCGGAAGCCTTGATGGTGACACCCCTCTCGCGCTCCAGGTCCATGCTATCCAGCACCTGCTCGGTCATCTCGCGATCGGAAATGGTACCGGTCAGTTGTAACAACCGGTCAGCCAGGGTGGACTTGCCATGGTCTACATGGGCAATGATGCAGAAATTACGGATGTTTTCAGCCATAGAAATTAGCGGGGGAAGTATAACCGATTTGGATTTAAACTCGAAGGGCAGGGCAGAGCAGGGGCTTACAGAACCGACTCGACCAGACCAGCGACATCGACATTTAATGGATCGCCCAACGAAATCCAGACCAGGAATTCGAGATTACCTTTTGGCCCCAGGAGCGGGCTGCGGATCAATCCTTGGACGCCAAAGCCCAGCTCCTGCGCAAAGGTCAGCAGATCGGTCAGGACCTGGCGGTGGACTTCCGGGTCGCGGATGACACCCTTGTTCCTGGCCGACTGTCTGCGTCCGGCCTCGAATTGGGGCTTGATCAAGGCGATCACCTCGCCCCCGGGCACCTTTCCCGATGCAGGTGAGAGCCATGCCTTCACCACCGGGATTAATATCTTGAGGGAAATAAAGGAAGCGTCGATTGTCACCAGGCTGACAGTCTCCGGCAGGGATTTCACATGGCGGGCATTGGTCTCTTCCAGGACGATCACGCGCCGGTCGGTGCGTAGTTTCCAATGCAGGATGCCTTTGCCCACATCGATGGCATAGACCCTGGCCGCGCCCTGCTGGAGCAGGCAATCAGTGAACCCGCCTGTGGACGCGCCCACGTCCGCGCAAACCCGACCGGTAAGCTCAAGTTGGAAAACCTCCAGCGCGGCAGCCAATTTTTCACCGCCGCGGGAAACAAAGCGCGGCCCCGTCTCCACATGCAGTTGGGAACCGGCGTCGACAAGCGTGGCGGGTTTGCCCACAAGCTGACCATCGACGCGCACCTGCCCGGCCATGATGACCGCCTGGGCCTTGGCGCGGCTCTCGGTCAGGCCACGTTCAACCAGCAGGAGGTCAAGGCGGATCTTCGACATGAATCAATTATACAACCCAAGATAAAACTGACAGCCACCCGGTGGGTGACTGTCAGTTGGGTCCTACTTGGCTGTAACGCTCAAACTGCCAACCTGGATGTACGGTATCAGGCCGGGGAACCAGGCCCACGGTCCGCTGACCCATTCGCGTTCCTTGCTGATGGCGGTAATATTCTTGAGAGCCTCGAAGGCATTGCCTGCCAGCATGACATCCTTGACCCGGCCGACGACCTTGCCCTGGTCGATCTTGTAACCCAGGAACAGGTTCACCGAGAACTCACCGTTGATCGGGTTGCCCTGTCCCAGTCCAAGGAATTCGTGCACCAACAGGCCCTTTTCGATGTCCTCCACCATCTTCAGATAGGGTGTATCCCCGGGTTCGATCATCAGGTTCGTCAGGCGGCGGGTCGAACCATGCCCGCTGGGCTTTGCGCCAGCCCGCCCGGCGGTATCTAGGTCATAAATGAAATTCTTCAAGATCCCTTTCTCCACCAATGAGGTCACCTTGCGCGGGGTACCTTCGTCATCGAAGGCACTGGTGCGCGGCCCGTATTCAACGAAGGGATCATCCACCAAGGTGAAGTTGGGGGATGCAACCTGCTGGCCGAGTTTGTCTCGCAGCGGCGATGCACCCAGGAGGACGTTCTTGCCATCGATCGCCAGACCCAGCGACAGGAGTAGGGCAATAAACCCACCGGGCGTGAAGATCACCGGCAACTCGCCAGACTCGATCGGGACGATCTGCTCGGCCTTACGAAAATATTCGATCGCCTGGGCAGCAATATCCTCGGTGTCCACCACGCGCTTCTTCTGGCCGATGCTATGCCCGGCAAAGAGGATATCGGTGCCGCGCACCAACTGGCCTCCCGCGCCGACATTGAAATCGGTATGTTCTGCGGAGTAGGTCGCGCCGGTGGAGTTGACATATTCCACTTTGGAGACCACCCGGTTGACCACCGCACCGGCCAGGATCTCGGGGTTATAGCTCTTGATCATATCCATCATCTGCCGGCCGATACGGATCATCTCCGGTTTTTCGAGCGGCAACAGGTCGGGGTCGAATATTTTGACAGGATCCAGCGACTGGGGCGGCTGCATCTCGAAATGGGCGGGGCTGCCAAACTCAGCCGCCTCCAACGCCCGCGAGACCACACCATCGATATCACGCGGGTCGGTTGTGCTGGAAACCCCTACCTTCCCGTCCACGATCACTTTGAGGTCGATCTGCGTGCGCTGGGACGATTCGGCGGATTTCAGGCGGTCGTTCTCGAAATCCACCGCAGAGGTCTCCTGGGTGTACATCGTGGACTGGGCGGCCTGTGCCTTGGCTTTGGCTTTGGCGACAATCTGCTCGACGATCATTGCTGGCCTCCAATCACACAGTCCTGGATGCGGATGTGCGGCCCACCGATACCGACCCGCAAGGGGTGCTGGTCTCCTTTGCCACATCCGCCGGGTCCGTTGGGCTCCCACTCCAGGTCATTTCCGATCCGGTCGATATTCATCAGGGTATCGAAGACATTCCCGGTTAAAACCACGTCCCTGACCAGCTCGGCCACCTTGCCATCACGGATCATGTACCCGTAGGCAGCGCTGAAGGTGAACATTTCCATGGCGGTTTGTCCGCCAATGGACTTGATCGCATAGACGCCGAGAGGAATATCCTTGATCATATCGTCGAACCGGGCAGGTCCGGCATCGATATACGTATTGGTCATGCGCACGATCGGCGGATGCTGGAAGTGGACCGAGCGGGAATTGCCGCTGACCTGTTCGTTCATCTTCGCGGCTGTCTCGCGCGAATGCAAGCGACCGACCAGGATGCCTTCCTTGATCAAATAATTCTTGCGCGTCGGGACCCCTTCGTAGTCGTACTTATGCGTACCCAGGCCGCCAGGGACAGAACCGTCGTCGATGATGTTCAACCCGTCCACTCCGAAACGCTTGCCGAGGACCATGATCTCCTGCATGCGCGGATTCTCGTAGACGAAGTCTGACTCACTCAAGTGACCGAAGGCTTCGTGGGTGAATACGCCGGTCAACATCGGGTCGGTGATGACAGTATACTTGCCGCCTTTGACCGGGGGGCGGCGAGCAACTCGACAGCCTTTTTGGCAGCCTCCTTGGCCTTGTCGTGGAAAGCCTCTACGCCCTGGTAACCATCCACGGCACCACCGGTCTCGAAGCCGGTCTGGACGATATCGTCCTTTCGGGCGACCGCGGCTGTCAGGATATTCACATCCGGCTTCTCTTCTTCGATATACATCCCTTCGGTGTTAGCGTACCAGACTGTTTTGAACGTGTCCGCATACCGAACCGTGGAAGTCTGGATGCTCTTGTGGTATCCCAGGATGATCTGGTTGTATTCTTCCATCAGGGCTTTCTTGTCTGCCAGCGGTATGGTACGGAAGTCTTTGACCAACCGCGCCTTGATGACTTCCACCACAGGCTCAACAGGAGCCCAATAGGTCTTTTCCGTCCCCACCAGGCGGGCGGTCTGGCAAGCTTCCCTGACCCGTGTCTCCAGATCGCCCAGATCATTGAAGGTGGCATAGCCCCAGCCGCCCTTGTAGAGCGCTCGAACGATCCCGCCAACAGTCCGGGCGGAGCCGATGGTATCCAGGTCTTGCCCGCGGAAGTTGACCCACGAATTGGTCTTGTCCTCGATGCGGATATCGGCGTATTCCACGTCCTGGACCTTGAGGGCCTGCATTAATTGATCTTGCATAGGATCTCTCCTTTCATTTGGATTCAAGCTTGACAGGAGTATACAATAGCCTGCTGCTCGCAGCAAGCATACCCAGAAAAACTACTGGTCTTCTGACTATTTCTCAAGGTAGCACCAGTTTCCACCCAGCAAAGCAGGCATGGCTTTAATATGAAAGTTACCCATATTCCAGCATCGTATTCATGTAAAATAACTTCATGTTCAAAGCCCTGCTCAAAACCATGCGCCCACGCCAGTGGACCAAGAATGCGTTTCTCTTCGGCGCGCTGGTCTTCGATGGAAAACTCTTCCATTCGACCGACTTCCTGCATACGTCTGCCGGTTTTGGACTGTTCTGCCTGATCTCCAGCGCAGTATACATTTTCAACGACTTGTTGGACCTGGAAGCCGACCGCAACCACCCTCAAAAACGGGACCGGCCGCTGCCTTCCGGCAGGCTACCCATCTGGGTGGCACTGCTTGCGGGGACTGCCTTGACTGTGGTCAGTCTGGGGGTTGGCTACCTGCTGGCACCTGAATTTGCCTTGGTGGAATTCATCTATTTCGCCATGATGTTGGCCTATTCCAAATGGCTGAAACACGTCCCCATTCTCGATGTCCTGCTTATCGCCACTGGTTTCGTCCTGCGCGTCCATGCCGGGACGACGCTGATCACCGTCGAACGCTTCTCCCCCTGGTTGTATGTGATCATGACCCTTTTGGCACTCTATCTCGGTTTTGGCAAGCGCCGCGCCGAGCTTGCCCTGCTGGCAGGCAATGCCAATGCCCACCGTAAAGTCTTGGATGGCTATACCATCCCGTTGCTCGACCAGTTCATCACGATCGTCTCCGGGACAACCATTGTTTCCTACTCACTGTACACCTTCTTCAGACCCGAGGCGCCCGGAAACCATTCCCTGATGTTGACCATCCCGTTCGTCGTCTATGGCATCTTCCGCTACCTGTATTTGATCCAGGTCAAACACAGCGGCGGCGCGCCGGAGGAGATCCTGCTCTCAGACCGCCCGTTGCAATTCACCATCCTGCTTTGGGGGCTGGCTGTATTAGTAGTGTTCTATTATTTTTAAAACCAGCAAGATCGATCCACCCCGACCGATGACAACCGCCTCCGCCCCCGGAAAGATTATCCTCTTTGGCGAGCATGCCGTTGTCCACGGGCGCCCTGCGTTGGCGGCGCCGGTGACCCAAGTAGCGGCTGTGGCCCGCGTGACGGAAAGCTCCCGCCCCGGTGTATGGATCGAAGCCCCCGACATCGGCATTGCTGATGAACTTTCCCAACTCGCTGAGGACTTACCGCTTGCTACCATAGTCCGGGGCGTATTGGCCGCGATTAAGCTTGACTCACATCCCTCCCTGACCCTGCAGGTCACCTCGACGATCCCGGTCGCATCCGGGCTGGGTTCCGGGACAGCTGTCTCCGTGGCGGTCATCCGGGCGTTGAGCACCCACCTGGGAAAACCCCTGGACGACGAGAGGGTCAATGCCCTGGCATACGAGACCGAAAAGTTGTACCATGGCGCTCCCTCGGGGATTGATAACACGGTCATCACTTATGCCAGGCCTGTGTACTTCATCAAGGGCAAACCCATCGAGCCCCTTCAAGTCGGCCAACCTTTCACGCTGGTGATCGGCGATACCGGCATCCGTGCGCCGACGAAGGAATCGATCTCAGCTGTTCGCAGCCTTTGGGAAGCGGACAAACCGCGCTGGGAGGCTGTTTTCGACCGGGCAGCCGCTATCGCCCGCCAGGCCCGGACATGCATCGAGGCCGGCGAGATCCAGTCGCTCGGCGGTTTGATGGATGCCAACCATGCCCTGCTCCAGGAGATGACCGTCTCCAGCCCGAAACTGGACCGGTTGGTCGTAGCGGCACGCAGGTCTGGAGCCTTGGGTGCAAAACTCTCGGGCAGCGGGCGCGGCGGGAACATGATCGCCCTCGTCCGCAAGGAGGATGCCAGCCGAATTTCTCAGGACCTGTTGGACGCCGGTGCAAGCCAGGCCCTGGTCACAACGATATCTCCAGCGTAGAATTGCCCGTTTCCAAATGCACAATAATCCAATTCTCACTTACAATTACCTGGCATTCGGTGAGGAAATAAAACGGAACATCAAGACCTTGCTTACAGTTATTTTACAATCCCATAATCTAAGGGTTTTTATCCTTATAATCAGTTAAATATACAAATTATAGAGGTCGTCTGTGAGCATTCGTTTCAAGGTAATCATCCCATATCTTCTCCTGACACTCCTGGTCGCTGTGACAGGAGTCTATGTGGTCACACGCCTGGTTGCAAATTCGTTGAGCGAACGGTTGACCAACCAGTTGCTCGAATCCGGCCGGGTCGTATCGGATGGCCTGGCCCGCCAGGAGATCAAGCACGTCGAGATCAGCCGCATCGTGGCCTTTACGCGCGGTGTTGCCGAGGCCATCGCCCTGGATGATGGGGAGACCGTCGCGGCGCTGGTCGCGCCGGTGGCAGCCGGTCTGGATGCCGAGAACCTGATCGTCGTGGACCAGCAGGGTGAAGAGCTTGTCCACCTGATCGAACAACCGGACGGCACCCTGCTGGAAATCTCCGCGCCAACCGGGGCCGGCGGATTATCCATCGTCCAATCGTTGCTAAACAGCACAGATCCACAGGCGCCGCCCCGGCGCGGGCTGGGGGTCAATCAAGTTGACGGGCGTTACTATTACTACACTGCTCTTCCCGTGGTGGATGGTTCTCGGATCATTGGCGTCGTCCTGGTGGGGACCTCCCTCGATACCATTCTGCCCTACCTGAAGAGCGTGTCGTTAGCGGACGTCATCATTTACACCAATGACGGCCAGGTAATTGCCACCACGCTTGGAATGCAGGGGATGGAATCCATCTTCCTTGATTCGCTATCCATCCCGGTTGAAGATTACGAACAGACGATGCTGGCAAATGATGTCATCCAGGGCGAGAATTTCAGCACAGGTGAACGCTGGTACAGCCTGGCCCGCGGTTCCCTCCAGGTGGGCAATGACCGCATCGGCGTCTTCGCAGTCGTCCTGCCGATGGACTTCGTCATCCAACCGGGCGCTGCCAGCCGGAACACCTATGTGGCCATCTTTGGCCTGGCGATGATCGGGGTGGTCGTAATCGGCATCCTCGTCTCGCGCTTGATCATCAACCCGCTCTCTTCGCTGGTGCGCACCTCCCAGGCGATCGCCCAAGGCGACCTGAACCAACGCAGCGGCATCCAAAGCACAGACGAGATCGGTATGCTGGCATCGACTTTCGATGAGATGACCACCAACCTGCAGCAACGCACCGATGAACTGGAACGCACCTACAGATTCCTGGAGCAAATGGACCGCACCAAGACGATCTTCATCGATGTGTCTGCCCACGAATTGCGCTCCCCGCTGACGCTGGTCAAGGGCTATGCCCAGATGATGGACATGAAGGCGAACGATGATCAGGAGATGCAAACCTTATCACAAGGCCTGATCGAAGGCATCGACCGGATGACAGAAATTGTCAACAACATGCTGGATGTCTCGAGGATCGACAGCAAGGTGCTCAAAATCGTCCCCGAGTGGCTCCAGGTCGGCACCGTGCTGATGCGCGTCCAGAAGACATTCCAGAAAGGCATCCAGGAGCGCAAGCTGACTTTAAGCCTCGACGGGATCAGCGATCTACCATCCATCCACGCTGACCCTGACCTGATCTACAAGGTGTTCTACCAGTTGATCATGAACGCCATCAAGTACACCCCAGACGGGGGTACGGTCACTGTCCATGGATGCCGGAGGGATGACAATCCCAGCTCTCCGGAAATTGAGATCGTGGTGGAAGACACCGGCATCGGTGTCGCACCCGAGCACCAGGAAGCCATCTTCGAAAAGTTCTTCCAGACCGGTGAAGTCCTGTTCCATTCATCGGGAAAGACCCGGTTCAAGGGCGGCGGCTCGGGCCTCGGCCTGGCCATCGCCCGGGGGATCGTTGAAGCCCATAAAGGCCGGATCTGGATGGAAAGCCCGGGTCACGACGAGACCCGATACCCCGGCAGCAAGTTCTTCGTCCGCCTGCCGCTGGATGGGAGCAAGAGCTAGATGCATCGCAAGCGCGATCTGCGTGAATGGGGGCTGCTCGCCGCGGTTCTGCTGCTGGGGATGGTCTTCATGCTCATTGCCGGCCAGGTTGCCCTGCGTTTGCAGTCGCTCTGGCAGGTGAACGCCGACATGGGCTCGAATATCGATCCGGACAGCCAGTACGCCAACGTGCACGGGACCCTGGAATTCGAACCCATCCAGGCGGATATCCTGACCCCGCCTGCCTGGTCTGGCAATTACCTGACCCCGCAAACGGGGAACGATCAGCAGGCTGCGGTCGTGCCCCTTAGTGTGCTCGGGCCGACATCAACACCTTTCGGCTGGGTCGCATCGCCCACACCCACCGCGACTGCGACGGCAACCGTCACCCCGACCGCCACAGCGACCGCGACCGCCACAGTGACCAACACGCGCATCTACATCCCGCCGACGCGCACATCCACCCACACGCCCAACCCCCCCCCGGCCAACACGCCCATACCCACGCCAGTCCCTACCATTAATCCCTATCCAGAAATCAATTTCGGCCCCCCGGATGGATTTTATAACACCATTCCCGACGGGGCATACGCGACCTTTTACCTCGGCACGCCGATCACCTCCCACGGCGACAACGCTTACGATTTCGTCTACTATGAACTCGCGGCCGGGAGCGGTATCTTCATGGACCATGTCGTCATCTACATCAGCACCAATGGAACCGACTGGCATACCGTGTTTTACTGGGGTGACGGGGCTCCTGATACCAACTCGAATGTGAATATCACCGTCATCGGCGGCGCCGAGAACGATAACCGCGACATCATCTCCGCATTGTTGATCAACAGCACCGGTGTCGGCATCGACATCCACGCCCTCGGCCTGACCGATTCCTACCGCTACATCCGCATCCATGCCCCACCCAGCGGCGGACCTGACGGTTGTGATGTGAATGCCATCGAGGTATATCCATAACTCCATATCGGTTACTAAATAACGACACTGCCGCAGAAGATCCATGCGGCAGTGTCTATTTATACAAACGAAAAGTCATCCATTCGCAGGTACAACCGGGTTGCTGAGCCTGCCCAGGCCTTCGATCTCGACCACGACCTCGTCACCGGGTTTGAGCGACGAAACCCCGGCCGGCGTGCCGGTGAAGATCAGGTCACCGGGTTCGAGGGTCATCACCGCCGAGATGAAGGCGACCAGCCTGTTGACGCTGAAGACCATATCCCGGGTCGAAGCTAGTTGGCGCGGCTGCCCGGAAACCTTGCAGGTGATCAGCGCGTCGGCCGGGTCGAAGGCCGTATCTATCCATGGCCCGACCGGGCAGAAGGTATCGAACCCTTTCGCCCGAGTCCACTGGCCGTCCGTCTGCTGCAGGTCACGGGCGGTGATGTCGTTGCCGATTGTGTAACCGAAGATGTACTGCTGGGCCTCATCGACGCGGATGGTCCGTCCCCGCCGCCCGATCACCACCACCAACTCTGCCTCATGTTCGACCTGCTGTGATAGCGCAGGCAGTTGGATGGCATCCCCTGGGCCAATTACAGACGACGGCGGCTTCATGAAGATCAGCGGCACCTTCGGGACCTCGACATCATGTTCCCTGGCATGCTCCGCAAAGTTTCGCCCCACGCAGAGGATCTTGCTGGGTTGCACCGGCGCGAGCAAGCGCACAGCGGTTAGAGGCGTCTCCGCCTCCTGGCGGCGGTATTCGCCAAACAGGTCCCCCTCGATCGGCCCCACCCTGTCTTCCAGGATCCACCCGTAACACGGGGAGGTATCCTTGGTCTGGTAACGGATGATACGCATGTTTCTCTCCTATGGAAGCTGGCAGGTCGAGTCTAGCACAGGTTGCTGAGAAGCGCATTGCAATCGCGGTATAATCAAATCGCCGGGCGCATAGCTCAGTTGGTTAGAGCGCATCTCTTACACAGATGAGGTCAGGGGTTCGAGTCCCTTTGCGCCCACACTCCAGGCCAGGATCCCCACAGGTCCTGGTTTTCCTATCCAGGCCAGTTCCAATCGGAGGCGGGGTGTAGAGGAATCCATTCTCGGTGCGGACTCCCGGCACTTGACCCCCATCATGGCACATACTACAATTCAGGCGAATATAAAGCTCCTGTCAACGGATGCTATAGTTACAATCCGATTAACCGATTTTAATGGAGATTTCCATGTCTGATTACCTTTTCCGCGGTACTCTTGCCGACCTTGACCCAGATGTATACGAACTAACCCAGTTGGAAGCCGAGAGGCAGTATCGCAGGCTCATCCTCATCCCCTCCGAGAGTGCCCCTCCGCTGGCTGCGCGGGAAGCACTCTGCTCTTCTTTCCAGAATATCTACGCCGAAGGCTATCCCGATGAAGAGACCCGCTGGATGACCGAAGCCGAAATCCTGGATTACCCCGCCCGGCTGGCAGAGTACCGCCGCTTCTCGGACCCGCGCTATTATAAAGGCGTCGAATATGCCAACACCATCGAAGCCCTGGCCCGCCGGCGCTGCGCGGAGGCCTTCGCGGCCAATAATGTCAAACCGGACCAGATCTATGTAAACGTGCAGGCCCTCTCCGGGGGGCCGGCGAACAATGCGATCTATTTCGCCCTGCTCGATATCGGCGATAAGGTCATGGGTTTGAACCTGATCCATGGCGGCCATCTCTCCCATGGCTCCTCAGTGAACCGCTCCGGCAAACTGTACGATATCATCCAATACACCGTCGACCCGCATAACGAGCAGATCAACTACGACACTGTCATGGCCCTGGCCAAAAAGCATAAACCCAAGTTGATCATCGCCGGGTACTCGTCCTATCCCTGGATCCCGGACTGGCAGAAGTTCCGCCAGATCGCCGATGCAGGAGAATCCTACTTGCTGGCAGATATCTCACACCTCGGCGGTATGGTCGCAGCCGGTGCGGTTCCCTCCCCCATCGGCTATGCCCACGTGGTCATGACCACTACCCACAAGAGCCTGCAAGGGCCGCGCGGGGCGGTCATTATGACAACCGATCCTGCAATCGCCAAAAAAATCGACCGCGCTGTCTTCCCCGGTGAACAGGGCGGTCCCCACCTGCAGGTCTTCGCCGGACTGGCGGTGACTTTCAAGCTGGCGCGTACGAAGCAGTTCGAAAAATTGCAGAAACAAACCCTCAAGAACGCCCTGACCATCTCTGAACGGCTTAAAGAGCGCGGGCTGCGCATCCCCTTTGGCGGCACCAACAGCCACATGCTCAACGTGGATTGCACAACCATCAAGGGTCCGGATGGCAGCACTTTGAGCGGCGACCAGGCTGCGCGCATCCTGGACCTGGCCGGGGTCGTCGTCAACCGCAACACAATCCCCGGCGACAAGGACTCCCGTGACCCGGCTGGCATCCGCCTGGGCACACCCTGGATCACCCAGCGTGGTTTCGACGAAGAGAAGTCCCGCCAATTGGCTGACATCATCGCTGACCTGCTGCTCGCCTGCGTCCCACACAGCGTCGAGACACCCCGCCAGGGCCGCGTCCGTCAAGCCAAGGTCGATTTCAACGTGCTTAATGATGCCCGGTTGCGCGTCCGCCACCTGGCTGAAGAAGCCGGGATCGACGTCAAGCCAACAACCCACGGCTACCCTCATTTCTACTACATCGATGATAGGGCTGCCGCGGGCGTATTCGAGCTGCAGGGAATCCACATCCGCCAGATGCTGGATTACGCTGTCTGCGCCGACCTCTCCGCTCTCAAGAAAGGCGAGAGCTGCCCGGTCTGCCTGCACCTCCCCAACCTTGCTGCAGGGGAAGACGGGACCATCCAGGGCGCGTTGACCTGTCTGGCCTGGAACTCCTATCGCCTGTCGGTACCTGTTGAACAGGCCACCCGGGCAGCGACCTGGCTGCGCGACCTCTCCGATGGGTACATGTCCTTCAAACTTGACGGCTCTCCAGATGGCACACCGCAGCGCATGCCCGGGCCGGTGGTAGTAATGCCATCCAAATCCAAGCCGGTCGAGAAATCCTGTGAATGCAGCGAGTGCTGCATTACCAAACCCTGGTACCTGGGCGCCTCGGGAGGATCCGGAAAGACCTTGCCAGTATTCAAGTGGGAACAGAAAGAAGTCAAATTACAGCGCACACAGCTATACGAAGTCCACAAGCAGTTGGGTGCCAAGGTCATCCCATTTGCCGGGTGGGAGATGCCGGTCTGGTACAACTCTGTGCTGGATGAACACCAGGCCACGCGCCAGGCGGCCGGGCTTTTCGACGTCGCCCACATGGGCGTCTACCAGGTGGAGGGCGTTGACGCTGCATCCTTCCTGGACACGGTCTGCGCCAACGACTGCGGCGGATTGAACCCGGGCGAATCGCTCTATAGCCACTTCCTGACCCCGGATGGCGAGGTGATCGACGACACCCTTATCTATCGCCGGACAGTGGATAAATATCTGGTGGTGGTCAATGCTTCCAACGATGACAAGGACCGCGCCTGGCTGGAAGCGGTGCGCGATGGCAAGGTCAGGATCGACAATGACCGGCCGTGGGCGCGGGCCTACGGCTATAAGGCCATCATCCGCAACCTGCGCGACCCAAAAGCGGGGGATGAGATGCGCCTCGACATCGCCCTGCAGGGACCCAAAAGCCGCGAGATCCTGCTGGCCATGGGCGTCGGTGCCGAGGTGCGGCGCAGGATCATGGGTCTCAAGCGGACCCAACTGTGCGACGCTAAAGTCGGTGGCTTCGACCTGATCGTCTCACGGACCGGCTACACCGGCGAACGGATGGCCTTTGAGCTGTTCGTCCACCCTGAAAAAGCGGTCGATTTATGGCATGCTGTGATCAAAGCCGGTGAGAGGTTCGGAGTCAGGCCGGTCGGGCTTGGGGCGCGCGATTCTCTGCGTACCGAAGCCGGTCTGCCGCTCTACGGGCACGAAATGGGCCTCGGCTCCGGCAAGGGCGGCCACCCTGACCTGGGTGTGGCCGAAGCAGGGTTCGGGTCATATGTCAAGTTGTATAAGCCATGGTTCATCGGGCGCGAGGCATTCGTCGCTCGCGAACAGACTCGCAAAGGCGTCGTGGTGCGCTTCCGCTTCCCCGAGAAAGGTGTCCGCATGGCCCATAATGGCGACCCGGTGCTGGATAAGCGCGGCCGGGTCATCGGCTGGGTAACCTCCTGCGCCGCCGACATGGACGGCACCCTCACCGGCCAGGCATTTGTCGAGTTGAAGTATGCTGAAGAAGGCACGCCGATCTTCATCTTCCAATCCGCCCCGGAGAAGGCCGGCCCCGCGCCGTCAGATATGAAAGTTGGCGACAAGGGCCTGTTGCCTGGTGAGGCGGTGGTGGTCAGAAGGTTCCCGAAGTTGTAGTCCCGGAGTTGAAACCGGGTTTGGCGGCAGTCTAAGACTGCCGCCTTTATCTTCCTATAACTAGCCAATGATATTGAAATTGTCATAAAAAAATTGTATGCTGGTAATAGTAAGGAGTAGATATGGATCCCAACCTGCAGATCACTACTGAAACCCTGATGATCGGTGCATTATTCTTTGCTATTGTAGATATGCTCTTCGTCCCTCTGCTGGCAAGGCAGATCAAATCGGAGTTCTTCCTGCGCATGGAATGGCCCACTGTCATCGTGGCGGGGTTCGCCTGGTTCGGTATCTGGTATTGGGCGATCGCGGCAGCCTGGGAACCGGTCTATCGCTATGTGTTCCCCGCCTGGGCTAAGGGATGGCTTCCGCTCCTTTTTGGATTGCTGATGGCATTCATTGCCCTCGGGATGTGGGTGCTGGCATCCCGGGCCAGGCTCCATCCTGTCTTCAGCTTCTGCCTGCTGGGAGGAACCCTCGGGGTTGTGACCCACACCTGGGCCATCTTCCGGGGGATCGTTAATAAACCACCCATGTTGCAGGGCGCCTCGCCGGTTGCCGCACTGGTGATCGCCTTCTTCGAGTTCGCCTTCTACTGGTGTACCATCCTGGCTGTCTCCGCGCTGATCGTCTGGATCATGGAACGCATTCGCCTGATAATCCATCCAGACTCAACCTAATCCGTTGCCTCCCCAAAGGCAGGTACAATAAGCAGATGGACATCTCTAATTGCCGCTTTGCCTTCCTCGACCTGGAAACCACCGGCCTTTCACCCTGGTTCGGTGACCGGGTCTGCGAGGTGGGCATCGTCCTGACCGAGGGCAAGCGCATCAAGGATACCTACCAGACGCTGGTCAACCCGGAACGGCCGTTATCTCCGGCAGCCGCCAGCACCAACCACCTGACCGACGAGGAGCTTGCCGAGGCGCCGCTCTTCGGGGAGGTCTACCCCGATGTAGCCGCCTGCCTGCAAGGGGCCGTCCTGGTCTGTCACAATGCCCCTTTCGACATGCAATTTCTGGATAGCGAGTATCGCCGCCTGGGCCAGGAAATCGAGGTGCCCAACCTGATCGATACCCTCAACCTGGCCCGCCAGATTTTCGATTACCCATCCTACTCGCTGGTCGCACTGGCTGAAGCATTCAAGGTCCAGAAACTGGACGCCCACCGCGCCCTCGCAGACGCGCTGACCGACCGGGCGGTGTTTTTCTGCCTGATGGACATGCTGTTCGCCTCCGAGAGATCGCTGGAGGAGTTCATCGGCATGTACAACTCACCTGCCTGGCCGGCTGAGTCCATCCAACTCCCGGTCGAGATCGATGAAGCCCTCGCCAGCGGCAGGCGCATGCTCATCAGCTATGTCGATGGCGACGGCGAACAGACCCAACGCTGGATCACTCCAACCGAGGTGCTTGGCCTGGCTGATTATATCTACCTGCGCGCCTATTGCCACTTACGCAAGGCCGAACGTAATTTCCGCCTGGACCGGATCACCGCTATCCGTTCGAATTAGCCAGGGGATTGGCATCTGGCAAGGGGGTAATGCCTCCTGCCCACGCACTGCCATCCCGGCTTGGCTGAGCCAATTGACGGGGATCCAGACCCCCTTCCCCAGCTGAAACACCGTGACAACCTGACCATATGCTTGGCAAAGAAGTGTAAGCTTCTTGTTAGCTGTCGGATAGGCATTGGCTGGCCTGCGCAAGTATGATTGGTATAGAACATAGTAATGCAGTAAAAGGATTGTTTCCAGATATGAAAAAAGGTGCCCTGCTCATCCGTGCCCAGACGCTTGGCGAGGAGATCGCCAATGCCATCAGCCACGGTATCGGCCTGATCGCCGCAATTGTCGCCACGCCATTCCTGCTGGTCGCTGCCGTCCGGCAGGGCAGCACCTGGACGATCGTCGGGGCATCCGTCTTTGCGACTTCCGCGATTTTATTGTACATGTCGTCGACTCTGTATCATGCCCTGCCCCGCAACAAGGGCAAACATCTGTTCCAACTCTTCGACCACATGGCGATTTACATCCTGATCGCCGGGACCTATACGCCCTTCACCCTCGGAGTGATGCGCGGCGCCTGGGGCTGGACGTTGTTCGGGGTGGTCTGGGGGTTGGCAGTGCTGGGGATAACCTTGAAAGCGGTCGCTGGCGCCAAGCGCGCTCCAGTGCTGTCCACCATCCTGTACCTTGGGATGGGCTGGTTGGTCGTGCTGGCAGTCCGCCCACTGCTGGAGCACATGCCCCTGGCGGGTCTCTGGTGGCTGCTTGCCGGTGGGATCGCCTACTCGGCCGGGATTGCCTCATTCGCCGCAGTCCGATTGCGCTACAGTCACTTCGTCTGGCACCTGTTTGTTCTCGCCGGGACGGTCTGCCACTACATCGCGGTGCTGCATTACGCTGCTTGACGGGGGTATAATCCCAAAATGCGCACCACCTTTCCCGTGACGGTCCACTTGCTATTCTTCCGGGCGGGTAAAATCCTGCTCTCCCGCAGGGTCAACACCGGTTACATGGACGGGCATTACAGCGTCCCCGCCGGTCACCTGGAAGGCAACGAGACCGTCATCCTGGCCGCTATCCGGGAGGCACTGGAAGAGACCGGCCTGGAGATATTCCAAGAGGACATCTCCTTCGCCTGCGTCTTGCACCGTAATGAGGACGATGAGCGGGTCGATTTCTTCGTCCGGGTGAACCGATGGGCCGGCGAACCGGTCAACACCGAGGCGCACAAGTGCGCCGAATTACGCTGGGTCAAGGTCAATGCCCTGCCGGAGAACACCATCCCTTACGTCCGCCAGGGCATCCACAATGCCCTGACCGGCATCCCGTACGGTGAGTTCGGCTGGGACGCTATCTCTTGACCTTCGTAGCCACCATGCCCGTGTCTTCATCCTGCCCTGCCTCACATTTTCGGATCACTCCTCCTAACCTGCAATACCCATGTCCATCCAAGAAATCGTCATCCGGGACCGGCCGAACCGGTTCGGGTATAATGGGCCAGTTGTTTGACCATTCTTGGAGATATCTTCATTGATCAAAGCCCTTATTTTCGATTTTGACGGTCTCATCCTGGACACAGAAACCCCCGAAGTAGAAACCTGGGAAGAGATCTACGCTGAATACGGCCTCGAGTTCCCAATTCACCGCTGGGGGCAGATCATCGGCGGGTCTGGGGCCGCCCACTTCGACCCGATAGTCCACCTGCAGGAGCTGACCGGAGGGGAGATCGACGCAGCCGGACTGCAAAAACGTTACCGCCAGCGCAGCGACGAAGGGGTCGCCCGTCAATCCCCCTGTCCCGGCGTCTTGGACCTCCTGGATACTGCGCCTCTCCTCGGTCTGCGGTTGGGGGTGGCCTCCAGTTCCCCGCACAGTTGGGTGGACGGGCATCTCACCCGCCTGGGCCTGTTCAGCAAATTTGACATCATCATCTGTGCTGATGATGTCCAGCGCACCAAGCCAGACCCGGAACTTTTTCTTAAAACTATCGAAGCGTTGGATGTTCATCCCAATGAAGCGCTGGTATTCGAGGACTCGGCCAACGGGGTCCAGGCCGCCCGAGCCGCCGGCATCCCCGTGGTTGCAGTGCCCAACCCGACCACCGCCCGGCTGGGCGTGGACGGTGCCGATCTGACCCTCGATTCTCTCGTTGACCGGACGCTTATTGAGCTGCTGGCTTATTTCGGCGACAGCCTGGCCATCCGGAACGAGACCGAAGCGGATATCCCCGGTGTGCGCGCCCTGGTGCGATCGACCTTTGGCCGGCACGCCGAAGCCGACCTCGTCGACCGGACCCGGGAGAACGGCAAGGCCACACTCTCCCTCGTCGCTGCAGATCAGGGGCGTGTGACCGGACACATCCTTTTCACGCCTCTACACCGAACGCCAAATTTGCCTCCCTTGAGCGGCCTTGGCCTTGGTCCGATCGCTGTCCTCCCCGAATACCAAAGGACCGGAATCGGGTCACGACTGATCCGGGCAGGGTTGGAATCCGCACAACGAGCTGGAGTTGATTTCGTCGTCCTGCTCGGTAATCCGGCCTACTATACCCGTTTTGGCTTCTCCCCGGGACGCGGCTTCGGCATGACCAGCGACTATGGCAATGGTGACGAGTTCATGGCCATCGAACTCCGCCCCGGCGTGCTCAACTCCGTCGAAGGGCATGTCACATACATCCCTGAGTTCGCCGAGACTGGCTGCTAAATCCGGGGACTCAAGCCGGGACGATTTCAGGTAAAATACCCGCAAAGAATCCCTTCGGAGAAACCTGTGCGCATTCGAATTGCCTTCACCCTCTTGCTGGTTTTGTTCGTGGTCGCCTGTGGCGGTTCCGGCCAGGACACGCCAACCGTCCCGACGGCTCCTCTACCGCCCCCGCCTGGCACACCTCCATCGCCAACTCCACAAGCCCCGCTGGTCATACTGGTCCTCCCGGCGGATACCCCACCAGACCAATCCGACCTCTACCAGACGCTCACCTATGACCTTGCGCAGGCACATGGCATGCGTTTCCAGGTACGCAATACGCTTGCCATAGCAGATGTCGAGATGGAATCCCCGGCATTGAAAATCGTGGTCGCCATGCCGCCTGATCCCGGCCTGGTTGCCCTGGCAGCTGCCGCTCCAGGTGTCCAGTTCCTGGCTGTTGGCATCCCCGACCTGATTGCAGCAGGAAACCTGACCACCATCGCTGCTGAAGGCCGGCCGGTCGGCCAACAGGCGTTCCTGGCCGGGTACATCGCGGCCTTGCTCTCGTCCGAATGGCGGGTCGGGATCTTGACCGAAAAAGACACCGCTGCTGGCCAGCTCGCTGAAGCCAGTTTCATCAACGGGTATCACTTCTACTGCGGGTTGTGCACCAATCCGAATTTTTCCCAACCGCGCTATAACTACCCCATCCATATCGAAATCCCGCTGGATGTCCCGGCAGGTCAGTACCCCGCCTACTCGGACGTCTTGCTCGATTACTACGTCAATGTCGCCTATGTCTATCCCGGTTTGGCCACCCCGGAATTGCTTCACTACATGGCCAGTAACAGGCTGGTCTTGATCGGGGAGAGCTTGCTGATAGAGGACATCCGCCCAAATTGGGCAGTGAGCATCGAGCCAGACATCCTCCTGGCAGTTGAGCAAATCTTCCCTGATCTTGTTGCTGGTCTGGGTGGCCAGAACATCCCCACCCCTCTGTTCCTGACCGATATCAATCCCAACCTGTTGACCGATGGCAAGCTTCGCCTGGTCGAGCAGGTGTTGGCGGATCTGCAAGCCGGGTACATCGACCCGGGTGTCTCTCCTTAACCCAGCAACAATCACTTTGAATCAGCAAACTCCGCCCGTAAGAAGTTGCCGGGCGGAGTTTTGTATCCATCTTTTTTTCTCGTTCTCGGAGATCCGTCGGATCACATCACCGTGGTGCAATGGTTATCGCGGAATCAAGTGGACAGCCGTGGCTTTGAACGATGCGGCGACATCACTGCCTTCTTCCAAGGCCATGTCGCGCCAGGATGTCCGGGTGATCAGCGCCATGACCGGAAAACCGCAATCCACTTCGACCCGCACCAGCGGCCCCTGGGGGACTACCCTGCGGACACGTCCCTGCAACCGGTTGCGGGCGCTGGATGGGGGCGCTTCCACCCTCTTCCAGAGGGTCACATCCTCCGGACGCAGGCAGAATAAAACCTCGCGTCCCACTTTCAGGTCGCCGACGGCCTCCAGGCGTGCATTGCCTGCCGCGACGATCACCTGCCCTTCATGGGATTCGACCACCCGGCCGGGGATGACCGTCTCGACGCCGACGAAGGCAGCGACCTCTGCATCTGCCGGCATGCTGAAGACCTGCTCCGGCGGTCCATGCTGGCGCAGACGGCCATCAAGCAAGACCGCCACCCGGTCTCCCAGGAAGAGGGCTTCGTCCAGGTCATGGGTGATGACGACCGTGGTGATGCCTGTCTCTGCCAGCAGGGACTGGATCTCCTCCAGCAGGCGTGCCCGGGTGGGCGCATCGAGAGCGCTGAACGGTTCGTCAAGCAAAAGCAGATCCGGCTGGAGGGCGAAAGCCCTCGCCAGGCTGACCCGCTGGGCCTCGCCTCCCGAGATGCTGCGCGCTCGCCGGTCGCTGAGGTGGGCAATTCCCAACCTGTCCAGCCAGTGCGCTACCCGCTTGCGAACTTCCACCTTGGGCAGGCCACCACGGAAATGTAACCCGCAGGCCACGTTTTGATGGACAGTTGTATCCAGCAGCAACGGCTCCTGCAAGACAAGACCAATCCTGCGCCGGAATGCCAACGGGCTCAGCGCCGTAAAAGGGGTCCCGCCAAAAGACAGCTCACCAGACTGGGGCTGGATCAGGCGGGCAATGGTGAGTAGCAATGTGCTTTTACCGGCCCCGTTCGGGCCGATGACCGCCAGGACCTCGCCCTGCCCGACTGCCAACGCATCCACCGAGAGGGCAATCCTTTCTCCGCGGTAGACTTGAAGGTCACGTATCTCCAGAAGCGCACTCACTGCCGGCCTCCGCGCTGCTGGATCCAGGTCAGGGCGAGGTTGACCAGGTATGCCAGGACGAGCAGGAGCAGACCGAGGGCAATGGCACGTTCGAAGTTCCCCTTGTTGGTCTCTAAAACGATTGCCGTGGTCAGGACGCGGGTCTGGTGGCGGATGTTACCGCCGACCATCATGGAGGCACCAACTTCCGAAATGACACTGCCGAAGCCGGCCATCAATGCCGCCAGGAGCGGCAGCCGGGCCTCACGCCATAACGCCCAGACCATCTGCCAGCGGGAAGCCCCCAGGCCGAGGAGTTGAAAACGCAGACGCGGGTCGAGAGCCTGCAGAGCCGAAGCCGTTAGACCGGTCACTACAGGGGCGGCAATGACGATCTGGGCGATGATGATCGCCGTCGGGGTATAGATCAAACGCAAATCGCCGAGTGGCCCGCTCCGCCAGAGGAAGATCGAAACGACCAGACCGACGACAACCGGTGGCAAGGCCATGCCTGTGTTGACGATGCTGAGGGTAAAGCCACGCCCGCGAAATTTGCCCAGCGCCAGCCAGGTACCGAACGGCAAGCCAATCACGAGGCTGATCAGGGTCGCCAGACCGGAGACTTGCAACGAGAGCAGGGTGACTTCCCATACTTCCGGGTCAGCCAATAACAGGGAAAATGCTTCGCGGATCCCGTTCCAGATCGTGTCCATACCCTAGAAACCTGAGATTCCAAACTCTCTAGCGGTCATCAAGGCAGTCCCAGGTCGGCGTCTGTCTTGCCTGCATCTGCGAAGAACAATGGTTGGCCATACTGTTCGATGCCGAAACCGGCGATGATCGCCTGCCCCTCGTCCGAGACCAGGAAATCAGCAAAGGCTGTCGCCCCCTCGATGTTGACCTCAGGCCATATCGCCGGGTTGACGATCATGACGTGATAGACATTCAGCAGCGTGGAATCCCCTTCAACGAGCACATCCAGCGAGAGGGCATCCATGTTGGCCAGGAATGTCGCCCGGTCGGTCAGGGTATACGCGGATTGCTCGGATGCAATTCGAAGAGTGGCCCCCATCCCCTGGCCGGTTTCACTATACCAGCCTCCTTCCGGGGAAATGCCTGCAGTATGCCAGAGACTGAGCTCTTTCTTGTGGGTGCCCGAATCGTCGCCGCGCGAGACAAATGGCGACTGTACGTTTGCGATCGCGGCCAGCGCTTCCGCCGCGGAGGTCATGCCGCGGACTCCAGCCGGGTCATCCGCCGGTCCGACGATCACAAAATCGTTATGCATCACCAGGCGGCGGACCGCGCCGTAGCCCCCGTCCATGAATTCCAGCTCATCACCCGGCGCGTGGACGAGCAGGACATCCGCATTACCCTCCTGGCCCATCTGCAAAGCCTGGCCGGTACCCACCGCGATCACCTGGACGATATAACCGGTCCCCTGTTCAAAGACCGGGAGGATAACATCCAACAAACCGGAATCCTGCGTACTGGTGGTCGTGGCCAGGATCAATTCCCGGATGGCCGGTGAATCAGCCACGGGCGCATTCCGGCCACATCCGGTCAGCACAAAAAGCATGGCAATCAAGACTGCAAACACTCGCTTTAGGGTTGGGCGGGTCATCGTTTTCGTTGCAAACCTCCTATTCATAATATGCTCTGTTGCTGTTTTCTCAAACGCAGTGCCCATTCTCAGAGCACTCTTTCCCCGGTATGGGCGACTTCATAACCATGCAGGCCAGCGATATTCCTGCGCACCCTTTGTGATTGGATATGGTCGAGCAGGATGTCGAGTCCCGGGTCGGCCGCCTCGATATAAGCAAGATCATAGCGTTCGGTGAACAGGGGAATGAAATCCAGGCCATGCTGGCGCGCCGCCGCTTGCAGGCCGATCGCAGCGTCTGCCTGGCCATGCTGGACCCGCAGGGCTGTATCTGTATGTGTATAGGCAATATCGTCGTATCCGTTGATATTCCCAGGCGGGATGCCCAAGGCAAGTAACTGACGGTCGAGCCACAGCCGGGTCCCAGAACCCGGGTTACGGTTGACCAAGCGAATGTTCCTATTCGCCAGGTCCTCCAACGAACGGATTGCTTGCGGGTTGCCGGGTGGCAGCAGCAGGCCCTGGGTCCGGTGTGCTAATGTGACCATGCGCACTGGCCGGTCCGGGAAAAGGCGGCTCACGTAGGGGGTATTGTAAACGCCGGTCTCATCCAGCAGATGGGCTCCGGCGATCTGGCTCAACCCCAGGCGTAGATTGACCAGGCCATCCAGGCTGCCAACCGGGTGAGCCAGGAAATCCAGTTGATTGGAAAGTTCACCAGCGATCTGCTCGATGGCGAGGTCGTGGCTTCCGGAGAACAAAATGACTGGTCGATCCCCCTCCGGCAGGATCAATTCCTGCAAAAGAAAAGCACCTGCCTGGGCACGGTAGTATTTCTCGACCACGATTCCCCTGGCGCGCACCTCGGCGATTTCCACCAGGCCGGCACGCTCGAGAATTTTAAGGTGATGGCGGACCCAGGCGGGAGATTGCCCGAAGGCCTGCCCCAACTGCGTCAGCGTGGCGGGCGCGGCCATGAGCCTGCGCAGGATTGCCAGGCGGCGCGGATCAGAAAGCAGCTTGATCTGTGGATACCTGTTGAGGGACCTGATGGTCTTCATCTCTCGGTTAAGTATTTCCTTAACCGAGAGTTTAGCATAACTATCGACCGCGTGTCAATGTGACAATGCTCTTGATTGGATCAACATGTTGTCAAGCAAGGGAGTTGGTTCAGAAGAAGCGTTGGTAAAATGCAACCACCCGGGCCATGGTCTGCGCGTATGCCGCCCTTTCAGCTATCATGGCAGTATTTTTTCCCATCGCCCGCCTGCGCAATTCAGGATCTTTCAACCCGCGCAAGATGGCCGCTGCCAGCGCAGCCGGGTCACCCGCATCCACCAGCAACCCATTCTGACCGGGGATGATCCACTCACGGATGGACTCGATGTCCCCTGCCACCGGAAAACAACCGCAAGCCATGGCCTCCAACAATGTATTCGGCGTGCCATCGTGGGTCGTCGGTGAGACAGCCACCTGGGCCGAGCGGAACAGGTCCCCCATCTGGGGATGGGACCGCGGCGGAAGCAATTCCACTGCCTGGGCGATGTCAAGCTTCCTGACCCACTCCTGGGCTTCCCTTTCTCCCGCCATCGCTGGACACAGGAAGCGCGCCCCCGGGAACTCTTCGAGCACCAGCGGGATGGCCTGGAAGAAAGTATCATTGCGGACATAAGCCCTGAATCCACGCGGCTGGACGACTACCGGGGCATCTGGCGCACCTTCCGGCGGATAAAACACATCCTGGCGGATACCACCATTGCCCGGCGCGACCAGCGTCGGGAAGTTATCCGGAAAGCCCAGCCGGTCGGCCAGGCGGATATCGCGCTGGCAATCGGCATGCAGCCCATTGGCTGCGCGTAGTGCCATCCGGGTGTACGTCTTCATCAGCAGAGTGGAGCGGGCATGCAGGCTGAAATCATTCCCCCAGACGGAAACGAGTAACGCGGGTCCCGCGCGGCTGGCTGTCCCCATGGCTGCAGCGGCCAGCATTCCCTCGTAAGGGATGCGCATTGCATGGATCAGGTCAGGCCGGATGCGTTCCACAATCTCGCTGAGCCGCCGGGCTGCAGGCGGGACGGTCAGCGGACCCAGCCACTGGCGCAGGACAGTCCGCAGGCGGAGGGTGGATGCGCCCCAGATCGCAGGGGCTGGTGCCCGGTCAGCCGTCGGGACGGTCTTCAGCCCGGAGAAGGCCACCGGCACCACGTCGAGGCTGCTCAATTCCAGCTCGGGTTGGCAGGCGAATGTCGAGGCAAGATGGACCTCATCGCCGCGCTCGACGAAATAGCGGATCCAGTTCAGGGCGATCGGGGAACGGCCGTCGGCAACAAAGAGCACGCGCATGCCGGAAATATACCACCAAACCTGGGCGCTGGGCAGCAGCTGGACCCCACCTTGCGGGCCAACCTGGTATGGATGTAGATCCTAATTCGGATAAATTTTCTCTGGATAAGGACAACCCCGTGTGATAAGATTGAGCCGCGTCGGACGAAGAGCGGATAGGAGAGAGCATGACCCGAACGTATACGAATCACAGTTACCTAGACGCCATCGGGCGCAAGGTGTTGGTCTTCGACGGCGCCATGGGCACCAGCCTGCAGACCCAAAACCTGACCGCCGAACACTTCGGCGGCGAACAGTACAACGGTTGCAACGACTACCTGGTCATTTCATATCCCGAGGCGGTTGAAAAAGTCCACCGCTCGTTCCTCGAAGTCGGCGTGGATGTGCTCGAAACCGACACCTTTCGCTCCAACCGCATCACAATGGCCGAGTACGGCCTGCAGGACCGCATCCTCGAGATCAACCAGGCCGCCGCCGACCTCGCCCGTCGCCTGGCCGATGAATTTTCCACCCTCGGGCAACCCCGCTTTGTAGCCGGCTCCATCGGCCCCTCCGGCAAACTGCCCTCCGCTGACGACCCCGAGTTATCCAACGTGAGCTACGATGAGTTGGCCGACGTATTCCGGGAGCAGGCCGTCGGTCTGATTCGAGGCGGGGTCGATCTCCTGCTCATCGAAACCTCGCAAGACATCCTCGAAGTCAAGGCTGCCATCACCGGCTGTCACCTGGCCTTCGCCGAGACCGGCGTCACCCTTCCGGTCCAGGCCCAGGTCACGCTCGACACGACCGGCCGCATGCTGCTTGGCACCGACATCCACGCTGCCCTGGCCATCCTCGAAGGCCTCGGCATCGATGTCATCGGCCTGAACTGCTCCACCGGTCCCGAGCACATGCGCGCGCCCATCCGGGTGCTCGGCGAAACCGCGACCCTGCCCGTCTCCTGCATCCCCAACGCCGGGCTGCCGCTCAACGTCGACGGCCAGGCCGTCTACCCGCTCGAACCCGAAGCGTTTGCCGAAGCCCTGTTCGAATTCGTCGAGAAAAATAACATCTCGGTGGTGGGTGGCTGTTGTGGGACGACTCCGGACCACCTGCGGACTCTGGTCGAAAAGTTGGCCCGGCACCCGCACCCGGCCCGCCCGCCTCGTTCAGACCCGAAGCTTGCTTCCGCTATTTCGGCCATTTCCATGCGCCAGGACCCGCCGCCCCTGCTGATCGGCGAGCGCTGCAACGCCCAGGGCAGCCGCAAATTCAAGCGCCTCCTGCTCGAAGAAGATTACGACTCCATTTTGGAGACCGCCCGCGAGCAAGTTGACTTTGGCGCCCACGCCATCGACATCTCCACCGCCGTCACCGAGCGCCCCGACGAAGTCGAACTGATGCGCAGGGTGGTTAAAAAACTCGAAATGGGCGTGGATGTCCCGCTGGTGATCGACACGACCGAGCTGGACGTGCTCGAAGCCGCCCTCAAGACCGCCCCCGGGCGCTGCCTGATCAACTCCACCCACCTCGAAGCAGGGCGGGAAAAGGCCGACAAGGTCTTTGCGCTGGCGAAGCAGCACAACGCTGCCGTCATCGTGCTGACCATCGACGAGAGCGGCATGGCCAAGACCCGCGAGCGCAAACTGGACGTCGCCAAGCGCATCTACGAAATCGCTGTCAACGAACACGGTCTGCGCCCCGATGCGCTCGTCTACGATGCGCTGACCTTCACCCTCGCCACCGGCGACCCCGAGTTTGCCGAATCCGCCATCGAGACCATCGAAAGCATCCGGCTCATTAAAGAGAACCTGCCTGGCGTGCTGGCCTCGCTGGGCGTTTCCAACCTGTCGTTTGGGCTGTCGGCCCATGCCCGCCCTGCCCTCAATTCGGTCATGCTCTACCACTGCGTCCAGGCTGGCCTCGACATGGCCATCATCAACCCGGCCCATGTCACCCCCTACGCCGATATCCCCGCCGACGAAAAAGAACTGGCCGAAGACCTGATCTTCAACCGCCGCCCAGACGCCCTGCAGCGCTACATCGAGCACTACGAAAACGTTACTCCCAGCGAACAGGCCAGCCAGATTGACCCTACTGAAGGCATGACCCCCGAACAGCGCCTGCACTGGCGTATTGTTCACAGGCATAAGGAGGGCGTGGAAGCGGATATCGATGAGATCATCAATCGTGTGTCCCCCTCTCCCAATGGGAGAGGGGGTAGTGGTGAGGGAGAAATCAAAATCAATCCCCCTCTGCCCGATGCCTTTCTGGAACGAGTTCGTGAATTGCGCAAAAACGCCACCGATCCCGAAAAACTGATCTGGAATCTCCTGCGTAACCGGGCCGTCCACGATGCAAAGTTCCGTCGCCAGCACCCAGTTTCGGGTTACATCCTAGATTTCTATTGTCACGAAGCGAAGCTTGCGATTGAGTTGGATGGAAATCGACACCTTGAAGAGAATCAAGCAAAATATGACGAAGAAAGAACCAAGCTTCTTGAAGAACAGGGTATTAAAGTTGTTCGCTTCTGGAATAGTGATGTCACTAATAAGACTGAAGAAGTTCTGAAAGTGATCTGGAACGAATTGGAAGAAAGGCTTTTAGCCTTCTCCCCCAGCCCCTCCCCCTCAGGGGGAGAGGAGAACACCCTTCTCCCTCTGGGAGAAGGGCAGGGGATGAGGAAGAAATCTGCCCACGAGGTCGCCGTTCACACCCTCAACCATACCCTGCTCCCCGCCATGAAAGAAGTTGGCGACAAATTCGGTGCAGGTGAACTGATCCTGCCCTTCGTGCTGCAGTCCGCCGAAGTGATGAAGAAGGCCGTCGCCCACCTTGAAAACTATCTCGAAAAGGTCGCCGGCGTCAGCAAGGGACTGGTCGTGCTCGCCACCGTCTACGGCGATGTTCACGACATCGGCAAGAATCTGGTCAAGACCATCCTGGCTAACAACGGCTTCGACGTGATCGACCTCGGCAAGCAGGTTCCAGCGGAGACGATCATCAGCAAAGCCGTCGAGGTCAATGCTACTGCAATCGGCTTGTCTGCGCTGCTGGTTTCCACCTCCAAGCAAATGCCGCTGATTGTCAACGAACTCCAACGCCGTGGCCATAAGATTCCGGTATTGATCGGCGGCGCGGCCATCAACCGTCGCTTCGGCCGCCGCATCCTTCAAACCGAAGAAGGCGAATTCTATGCTCCCGGCGTGTTCTACTGCAAGGATGCCTTCGAAGGGTTGGAAACCGTGGATGCACTCGTTAATGACGACAAACGTCCAGCATTGCTCGAGCGCATCCAGCGTGAAGCGGACCTGGAACTGGGGCGCGCCGCCCGCCCACAAACGGAACCCAACCTCCAGCGCTCCAGCGTCAAACCGGCACCCATTGCTCATCCTGGCAAGTGGGGCGCACGGATTGTCAAGGACATGCCTCTGGAGAGCATCTTCCAGCACCTGTCCAAAAATGAACTCTTTCGCCTGTCATGGGGCGCTAAAAACGCCCACGGCCCCGATTGGGAAAAGCTTCAGGTCGAGTTTGAAGCCCGCCTGGTGAGGATGCAGCAAGAAGCCCTGCGGACCGGCTGGTTGAAACCGCAGGCAGTCTACGGGCTTTTCCCCTGCCAGGCAGATGGTGATGAGTTGGTCATCTACGGTCCAGAAACGATCGCTGATCGTCCAACTGCGCTGACGCGCTTTACCTTCCCACGCCAATCATCCGGTGATCAGCTGTGCCTGGCCGACTACTTCTCACCGGTTGACTCAGGCAAGGTGGATGTGATCGCCTTCCAGGTAGTTACTGTTGGACAGGCCGCCACGGAGAAATTCGACCAGTTGCAAACCGCAGGTGACTACCTCGACAATGTTAGATTAGACGAATTGTAACAATATTCCTATCTCATCGGTTAAAAATATGGTTCTAAATCCATTTTTCTTCAAAAAGGTGATGCCGATGAGCGCTATAATTGATGAAGCCCTCTTTCTTCCAGATCGCTGGGGGTTGCCTTCTGAGGCGGTAGCCAATCTTGGGAACCGATTACAGAATTCTCGGTTCCGTTATCAAAGTTGTTTCAAGACCAAAACGCGTGAT
>JBDRPT010000102.1:0-2044 GCA_043826785.1 Chloroflexota bacterium
CCAATCCCCGGCGGCGACGGCCCCGCCGCTCGTTCAGCAGGCGACCGGGGCTGCGCTTGCACCCGGGCCGACCCAACCTGAGCCTGTGCGTCCGGCGGTGACGGTGCAGTTCGGGGACAGGCTGCCGCTGGAAACGTTCATCTCCAGCGGGGTGGGCGGCGGGGGCCCCCCCTCCGGCCTGGACCCGAACGACCTGTTCTGGCCCTCGGCTGCGGCCGGGGGGATTGCTGCATCGATGTTGTATCTGCTCGATCAGGGCCGCAGGCAGAATACCAGCCCGCCTGTCGGCGGCGGCATCAGACAGGGTGTTTCTGTCTCTGAGTTGCAGCGGCAGTTGGAAACCCAATTGGCCCAGGCGCGTGCAGACCTGGCGAGCAAGACCGCCATCCGGGTGGCCCTCGAGGGGGCAGACCCGGTCGAGAAGAGAGATCCCACCTGGAAGAAAGAGCTCGACAAGGCGAAGCTGGACGAGACCGCCTGCCGGAACAGGATCACGAGCATCACGGGCCAACTGGATGCAGAAAAGACCCGCCTGGCCAGGATGAGTAATGTCCAGCTCCATCCGACATCGAGTGCCGACGAGATCGAACTCATGGATCCCGGCAGGGACCTGAATGAAAATATGCAGCGGGTCGCCGAGTTGAACGCCGAGCGGCTGAGGCAGCAGGCGGAGGCGATGGACCGGCAGCGGATGCTGAATACACATCCGGAGTGGATCGCTGCTCATATCTGGAACCGGATGTCCGAAGACCTGCGGTTGGACGCGTACACCCACCACACCTGGATGACGGGGATCAGCCCGGCAGAGGGTGGGGACATCTGGAGGGCGAATGGAGCCCATGGTGATTTCGCGGTCTTCGCGCAGGGAGGCCGGTTGATGTATGTACTCGAAAGCGTCAACCTGCGCGCCACGCCGGCGTACCCGGAGAGCGTGGTCATCGGCAGCCTGGCTCCCGGCAGCCAGGTGACCTGGACCGGGCGGACCTGCAATGCGGACGGCATCCTCTGGTACCAGGTGGTCGATGGGCGCGGCCGGACCGGCTGGGCCAGCGGGCGTTACACCGACCCCCTGGATCTGCCGCGCCAGGTCATCCCGACCCTGCCCATTACTCCAGCCGGGTATACGCTGCGGACCGGGGTGATCCCAGGGGGAGGGCAGTTTGTTTATTACACCGGGGCAAGAACTGATTTGGTTACAATCGATTTAAACATTAAAACCAGCAATCGGCAGGATGCTGAGCAATATCTAATATATGATGGTGGCGAATGCCACAATCTTTGTGGCTCGTTTTGCGCTGCCTATCTCAGTGGGAACGGAATCAAAGAATTCCTCGATTTGTGGAAGATACGCGAGCCGGCTGACTACAAAGTGGGTGTCACCGATAACAAGCCTTATAATATCGATGTCGTTGAGCGTATGTTGAGGATGTATGATAAGACTTACCAACGTTTTGATAATACGGCCAGGCTATTACCATCCCAACTGCAGGCGGAGATTGCCAGCGGCAAGGCATTGATCGCCGGGGTCAACATTGGCGATGGCGGCGTGCTGGCGACCGGGGAGACCGGGCACTGGGTGGTCGTCAGGGATGTGACCATGAACCGGGATGGCGTCTGGGTGCACATCTATAACCCGTATATGAACCGGTTCGAGATCTATGATTTCGTGACATTCCAGAACGCCTTTAGTAACCTTGTTACCGGGCATTACAATGGCACCTGGGTAACGCGATAAATCGAGCCATCCGATAACATCCAGGAATGATATATGAGGAGCGATGTGATGCGTAGATGTAAGCAGCTTGCCAGGTTTGTTTCCAGGATCCTCTGGATTCTCTTTGTTGTTTTTCCCCTTGGCTGCGGTCCAGGGGTGGACGCAGTGCCATCGGCGATCGTTCCCCCTACGCAGCCTGTTCCTTCGGCCACCGTCACGGCTACTGCCCGGCCATCGCCTACGCCATCGCCTACAGCGATTCCTTTTCCCGTCGAGGTGGTCAATCTGGGTATGCGAGAGATCGAGATTTCACCAGAGTTCTTGAATCTC
>JBDRPT010000103.1:0-25237 GCA_043826785.1 Chloroflexota bacterium
ACTTGTATGTCCAACTCAATCCGGTTCAACTCCGAACCTCGATCGACGCAAAAGTGGCTAAACTTTGGAATATCTCACGGTAACATTCCGCTTTGAGGCAACGTATCCCCATAGTAACATTTTGCTTTGAGGCATCACGTCGACCCGTCTTGCCTGCCCGGCACCCAGGATTACCGTCTGTGGACCGGTTTGGTTTGTCGATGCCATCGGGGCCACGGGCACGAGTACGCAATATGTCCCAGGGGCGACCGGGCTAAATGAATACCAGCCACTGCCGTTCGTAACGGCCGTATTGATATGCGTGCCTCCTGATCCACATGTTCCAGTATGGAGCGAAACCGCGACTCCCGAGAAAGGTGTATCCGTGGGAGGCGTATATACCAGGTCGCGGGTGATATTGTCATTGAAGACATACCCACTGATCGACGAGATACTGACTTCAGGAGTGGGTGTCACAGGTACGGGGCAGACACCGGGCTCAGTCCCAGTGGGCGTAAATCCAACCCCCCAACGGCAGGTGTTATCGAGTTCCGCCATCGCCCCCAGCGGGTAATATGCAGTCAACTCAACAATCGGGGAGCCAGCTTCTTCGTGAGAAAAGTGGTCATTATAATCAAACCACGAAGGATTGAAAACTCCCTGGTCCGTCCAAGCACCCCAGGTAAAGTATTCATCATTATCGATCAGTGAACGCTTGAAGGCGATCTGGACTTTAGATGGATCCGAAGGGGAAACGCGGCCCCAGGCAGCATCCGGGTCGGCACCTATCCCCTGGTCGAAGACCAATTCTTCGTAACCATTCCCGGCCTGTGGAGGATCTGAATAAACCGACTGGTCATCCCCGACATCATCATTTTCGTCCACCCAGACCTGGACGCGATCGGTGGACCAGTCCTCTCCTGGTGCTGAGACAAAGATAAGTACGTCTCCGCGGCCATCGACATTCAGATCCACTTCGACCCCGTAATTTCCTGCCAAGCCCAAGCCGTCCCTGGGTCCGGCAAGCTCGATAGTCACATAAACCCACTCACTATCGCGTTTCAATTGCGCTGTTTGGATATCAAGGTCAGGATAATACACGTCCATCGTTTCGGCGTTGAAAGGACGCTCAAAAAGGTTGACAGCGTAATTCTCGCCACCCATCGCCCGGCCTTCGTTGGCCATAGCTTCTGATGACATGTCCCTGATCGAGCTCTCATACCCGTCGGGTACTTCAGCCGGCATGACGAGATGCACAATTGTTGGCACTGGTGTTTCCGCGGCAGGTTGCGTGACAGGAGCGTCAGTCGCTACGATCTGCGTCTCGGTAGGCTGGGATGGTTCGTCACCACCCGGCGTGGGGAAATTGCATGCTACAACCAGACAAGAAATTAGGATAAGACTGAAAAAGAAACGATACTGGGTTTTCATGGCTCCTCGCTTTCTAATAAAATTGTACTCGAAAATGTCCACTAATCTAATCACACGAAAGTATGATCGCGAGGATCGCGGCGTTACGCCACTATGCTTGCCGGGGCTATTAACGGATTATCTTGCTCTTCCATATCCTCTACAAGGAAATGTTCATGGTCCAGCTCAATAAATCATCAGGGGCGAGCAATTGCTCGCCCCTGATTTATGGTTATTCGGAACGCAACGCTTCGACCGGCTGCAGCTTGGCCGCCCGGCTGGCGGGATAGATCCCGAAGAACAAGCCGACCGAAGCAGAGAAGAGAGTCGCCAGCAAGATCGAGTCCAGCCCAATGGAGGGGTTGAAGGGAGTACCGGAATTTGCGGCAATACGCCCGACGATGAAGGCGATGAACCAACCGAACCCTATCCCGACGATACCGCCGATCAGGCTGAGCAGTGATGACTCGGTCAGGAACTGGGTCAGGATGTCGCGTTTGCGAGCCCCGAGCGCCTTGCGCAAGCCGATCTCGCGCGTCCGCTCGGTGACTGAGACCAGCATAATGTTCATGATACCGATCCCCCCGACCAGCAGTGAGATGCCGGCGATACCCCCCAGAAATATTGTCAATACACCTGTGACGGTCTGGGCCAATGCAATGAAGTCCTGTTGGGAAAAAATGGTGAAATCATCCAGACCAACCGGCGTCCGATGACGAGTTCGTAGGATCTGAGCAATCTCCTCGGTAGCCTGACCGACCGAATCTGCGTCAGCAGCCTGGACATAGATCAAGTTCACCCGGTTCGGGTCACCTTGCCGCAGGACACGCAAGCGGGCAGTCTCGAGAGGCATGATAATGACGTTATCCTCACTCCCGAACATCCCGCCGCCTTTGGATGCCAGTACACCGATGACCCGGAACGGCTGGCCGTTGATGCGGACCGTCTCACCGACAATGCCATCACGGCGACCGAAGAGACGATCGGCCACCTCTGGACCGATCAGGATGACCGAGGAATGTCCTGCGTTGTCATACTGGCTGAAGAAATTTCCTTCGATCAAGTCATAGTTGCTCATGGTCAGGTATTCCGGCGTTGCGCCAGTGAGTGGAGTCTGCATCTTCTCCCCGCCGGCCACCGCCTCGACATTGCCCTGTACGACCGGCGCGACCGCCGCCACGGATGGCGCAGCGAGCGGGTCTGCCATCGCCCGTGCATCAGACAAGGTTAAGGGGCGCGGGTTGCGGATCTCTTCGCTACCACCAGGTATGACGAACAACAGATTGGTGCCAATTCCGCTGATCGAACCGGTGATTGTATCCTGCGCTCCGCGACCAATACCTAGCATGGCGATCACCGCTCCCACGCCGATGACAATACCCAGGATAGTCAAACCGGAACGCATTTTGTTGGCATTCAAGCTTTCCAACGCTTCAATGATGGATTGAGTTATATTCATGGCATATCCTTACCTCTCTCGCCCCACCCGGGATTGCCGCCGAGCTTTAGCGCCAGACTTGCCATTTCCATTAACCTGGTCGACAGCAACTTGCCCATCGTGAAGGCGGATAACCCGTTGAGTATGGGATGCAATCTCAGGGTCGTGGGTAATGATGATCAGCGTAGTGCCCTTCTCCCGGTTAAGACCAAGAAGAAGGTTCATGATCTCCTTGCCTACTTTGGAATCGAGATTGCCGGTAGGCTCATCAGCCATGATGATCGCCGGGTCATTGACCAGCGCACGCGCAATCGCTACGCGCTGCTGTTCGCCGCCGGAGAGTTCAGTCGGTTTATGCTTGACCCGGTCCGATAGACCCACAGCGTCTAGCGCCTGACGGGCGCGCTCCTTGCGTCCTTCGGTTTTTCCTGAATAGCGCAAAGGTAGTTCGACATTTGATAGCGCTGTCGCCCGGGGTAATAGGTTGAATGATTGGAATACAAACCCAACCTTGCGGTTACGGATATCCGCCAATTGGTCGTCGGTCAGGTCCTCGACCATCTCCTCATCAAGCACGTAGCGGCCGGCAGTCGGCCTGTCGAGACACCCCAATATATTCATCAGGGTGGATTTGCCCGATCCTGACGGACCCATGATTGCCACCACTTCGCCGCGTTTGATCTTCAGCGAAACCCCTCGCAATGCATGGACTTCCACCTCGCCCATCTGATAGACTTTGGTCAGATCCTCCCCAAGGATGACATAATCGTCCTTCATGTCATCTCCCCATGAATGCAGGAGGGCCGCCATTGTGACTGAACTCAGTCGGCGGGTTCAGGATGATCTCATCCCCTTCACGCAGCTCACCAGCGATGACCTCGCTGACCAGGTCGGATGACGCTCCGAGGGTGATCGCGACGCGAACCACCTCCCCGTTGCGCAAGACATAGACGACCCGCTCGCCTTCCGCAAGACGGACAGCGCGGTTCGGCACAAGCAGCACATCATCCAACTGGCGGACGATGATCGTCACCGCCGCGGTCATTCCCGGCTTGACCAGGTCATCCGCATCAGTCAACTCAACGATGACATTGAAATTGACCACGCCTTGCACCACAGTTCCAACGCGATCGACTTCGATAACCACGCCGTTATAGACCAATCCGAGAATGGCATCGAAGGAAATCGATACCGGCTGTCTGACTGCGATGTTGTTGATATCCACCTCGGAAACCTGAACATCCACCAATAAGTGGGTAAGATCGTCAATCCGGAAACCGGTTATCCCAGGAGACACCTGGTCGCCCGGGAGCGGAAAAGCCTGGGTAACCGTCCCATCGAACGGTGCAGTCAGGCGAGTCTGGTTTGCCGTGGCACGCGAAGCATCGATACGAGCCTGGGCAACCTGGATATCGTCCGGGTCTGGACCATCCTGGAGCCGCTCCCACTCCCTTTGGGCATCCTGCAATTGTGCTTCCGCAATAGCTAGTTTTGCTTCATACTCGGCCAGGTCTATGTCGGTTGGCCTGCCCATGTACCAGTTATAGGTAGCCAGGGCACGGTCTCGCGACTGCATAGCGGCATACAAATTGCTATAAGCAGTCGCCCGGCGTAAATCATCTTCATCGAGATTGGCAACGTTATTATAGGCTGTCTGCAATTGGTCGACCATCTGTTGAGCCAGCACGTATTGCGCCTCGGCATTATCGATCGTTCCCTGGGTCGCCCGACCATTGCTGACAAAATTACGGTAATTCGCCAGGGCACTGTCATAGGAGCGTTGCGCATTGACCAAGGCGAGCTGGGCTTGGGCTCGGGCAGTTTGTGAATTTAATAGGTTCTCGAGCGTGTTTTCAGCATTGATCAGGTCCGCTTGGGCGAGGATCACATTTTGGCCTAGGGACCATGGACCGAGAGTGGCGAGCACATCGCCGGCCAGAACACGCTCGCCAGGCTCCCTGAGGACCGTCTCGACTGTCCCGCTTGTCTGCCAAACAAGTACTGCCGTCTGGTTCGCCCGGACGCTCCCGGTGGCTCCCATGATTGCCGTCAGGTTGCCGCGTTCTGCGATCGTAGTTTCATACGAACTTTGCTGGGAATTGGCTTGAATCCTGCCAACCACCAGGATCGCCGCGACCACGACCACCACAACTGCGGCAATGATGATTAATGTTCTGTATTTCTTCATAAATTTATGCCTCCATGCAACTTTGTGATTGTACTTTACAAGCGATGATCAAACCAGTATTACTTAAGTCGAATTAACAACCTTCTTACAGAAGACACGTACAAGAATTTAACGAAAAAGGACATGTTTTTATTCGATATTTTGCCTATTCGGATGGATTTTCTACATCATCTATATTGTGATAATCGTCGCAAGCATTGGTGACATTAAAACCTGTAAGCATGCGGAATCTTTGAGTATTATGATACTAGCAGGTACAGTTACCGTTATCATTGGAGGTGTCTATGCAGACAATACCGGGTGAATATCTTGAGATCGATCGCAAAGCACGCGTCTACATGCCGTACCAGGACCTGGCCCTTAGACCGCCATCCGAACGAGTCTGCGACTTTGGCGATGTTGTCATCCCGCTCGATTCTGACAGGGCCATGCTGGAAGCCTCACGCTGCATCCACTGCCCTGACCCGGCTCCCTGCATGCTGGCCTGCCCATGTCATAACGACATCCCTTCAGCCATGTGGCTGATCGAACAAGGCCGCTATGTTGAAGCCGCCCAACTCTATCGCGAGACATCTTCGCTACCCGAAATTTGTTCACGGGTATGCCCGCAAGACCAACTTTGCGAGGGGTCGTGCGTTCTGAACAAGACACATGAACCAGTCCTGTGTGGCCCGTTGGAAACCTTCGTCACCTGCTACGAACGCAAGACCCAGGGAGTGACAATTCCGGCTGGCCCGCCAACTGGCAAGAAAGTTGCCATCGTCGGGGCCGGGCCGGCTGGGTTGGGCTGCGGCGAGATCCTGCTCCAGTCGGGACATGATGTCACTTATTTTGATGCAAAGCCCGCACCGGGCGGTCTGACAATCTACGGCATCCCTAACTTTAAACTGTCAAAAGAAGTCTTCTTCTGCCGCTGGGGGGATTTCGAAAAGGCCGGAGCCAAGTTCATCGGCAATACCACCATTGGCAAAGACAAGACAATCGACCAATTGTTCAAGGATGGGTTCGATGCCGTGTTTGTGGGCGTGGGCGTGGGGATCGATGCCAAGATGGAGACTCCGGGTGAAGATTTGCCGGGAGTATACGAGGCAACCGATTTCCTGATGCGCGCCAATACCGACTTGAACCTGCTGCCCGAACACAAGCGCGAACGCCCAGTGATCGGCAAACGCTTGGTTGTTATCGGTGGTGGCGATACCGCCTCGGACTGCCTGCGGACAGCCTTGCGCATCGGCGCCGAAGAGGTCACATGCATCTACCGCCGTACCGAAAAGGAAATGCCCGGTGGCAAGAAAGATCGCCAGATGACCAAAGAAGAAGGCGCCAAATACCGTTATCTGACCCAGCCAGTCAAGTTCATCGCCGGGGAAGATGGTCGCCTTGCAGCCATCGAGTGCATTGAAATGGTCCTCGGCGAATCGGACGCCAAAGGCCGCCGCAAGCCAGTCCCCGTGGAAGGCTCTAACTTTTCGATTGCAGTGGATACGGCCATTAAAGCGCTGGGCTACTGGCCGGACCCAATCATCGGTGAAACAACGCCCGGGCTGGAAACTCACGACTGGGGTCTGGTCACAGTGCTCGACAAAGAGACCGGCACTACAACCCGTGAGGGCGTGTTCGCAGCCGGCGATGTCGTCACCGGACCGGACCTGGTGGTCACGGCGATGGTCGGGGGGCGAAGAGCAGCTCGAGCCATTGATCAATATCTCAAAGACAAGTAATCCCCTCCAGATTACATAACCATCTTCACCCTGCCTCGTTGGCAGGGTGAAGATGGTTAAGGCATGTATTGTAATAAAACGGCTTGTCCACAATGTGACAGGCCGTTTTATATAGCTCTACTTGAATGAAGGATTTATGGCCGGAAGCTCCACCAGGCATCGGCATCGGCAAAGGTCGCCCCGGAGCTATTGATCGCTTGCACTTGCCAATAGTAGTTCACCCCGGGTGTCAGACCGCTGATATTTACGCTCGTTGTATCGACGATCTTCCAGAAACCCTCACAATTATTGTTGTTGGTTATGTCATAGCAGTAGATGTAGATCGTTGCTCCCGCACTGCTCCCCCAGCTTAACGTCAGGCTGGTTGAGAGTCCAGAGGCTCCGTTCGAGGGGGAAAGTTTATTGAATGGCCCGGGAACCGCGCCCGGTGGAGGCGTTGGCACCAGCGGAGTCGAGGTCCACGTCGAGGTCGGGGTCGGTGAAGGTCCGGGCAAGATCATAGTGGCCGTCGAGGTGGGTGTGCGGGTCGGAGTATGGGTGTTCACCGGCGGTGGAGTCGTGGCGATTGGGCCCGTCCCCGGCCGGAAGCTCCACCAGGTGCCGATATCGGCAAATGTCGCCCCGAAGCTGTTCACCGCCTGGACCTGCCAGTAATATGTCGTCCCGGTTACCAGCCCACTCACTGGAGCGCTGCTTGAGTATGTTATCCGCCAGAAGCCATCGCAGTTGTTGTTGTTGATCGTATCGTAGCAATAGATATACAACGACGCTCCCGCGCTGCTCCCCCAACTCAGTGTCAGGCTGGTCGGGGCGCTGGTCGAGCCGTTCGGTGGGTCAATCTTGTTGAACGCCCCCGGTGACCCGCCCCCTGTGGGTGTCGGCGGGGCTGTCGTGGGAGTGCTGGTCCGCGTTGGGGTGGATGTCGTTGTAAGGACCGGGGGTGGCAGGGTTGCCGTGGAAGTCCTGGTCAGTGTGGCTGTTGCGGTCCTCGTCGGGGTGTGGGTAGCGGTCGTACCTGGACTGGTCGTTGTTGCTGTACTGGTCCGGGTCGGCGTGGGACTGGGAAGAACCGGGGTATTGGTAGGCCGGAAGTTCCACCAGGTGCCGGTATCGGCAAATGTCGCCCCGGAGCTGTTCACCGCCTGGACCTGCCAGTAATATGTCGTCCCGGCGGTCAATCCGCTGACTGGAGCGCTGTTCGAGGTTGTGATCCGCCAGAAGCCATCGCAGTTATTGTTGTTGATCGTATCGTAGCAGTAAATATACAATGATGCTCCTGAACTGCTCCCCCAACTCAAGGTCGGGCTGGTCGGGGCGTTGGTTGAGCCGTTCGGTGGGTCGAGCTTATTGAACGCTCCCGGTAACCCGCTACCTGTGGGGGTCGGAGGAACCGGCGTTGGCGTGCTGGTTTGCGTTGGGGTGGAAGTCGCAGACGGCCCCGGCACAGACGGTGTTGCAGTGGGTGTGGCCGTAGTCGTCAGGGAGAAAGTTCCCGTCTGGGTAGGTGTCGGGGTCGCTGTCTGTGTCCCAAGGGTTGGGCTGGCAGTCGCGGTCCTGGTTGGGGTACTTGTAGGCGGATTGGTCACCGGGGTAAACCGCCACCAGGTCCCGCCATTTGCGATCGTTTCCCCCAGCGTATTGATCGCCTTCACCTGCCAATAATATGTCGTTCCAGAAATTAAGCCGCTCAAACCGACGTTGGTGTTTGTGGCAGTGCTTGTCCATGCGGTATCACAGGTATTGTTATCGCTCGTGTCGATACAATATTGGTAAGAGAGCGCGCCGCTGCTCGCTTCCCAGGTCATCGTTGGATTGGTGGAGACATCGCTGGCGCCGTTAGCAGGCAATATCTTTCCGAATGGGGCCGGTATACACGGACCAGTTTGCGTCAGGTTGATGATGTTGGTATTCGTGGATTGCACCCCCTGACGGTTGGCACGCAGAAAGAACGAGTTACTCGTGTTGCAGGCCAGGCCCGAAACAACAACCGCCGAAGTGCCTTTCGAGACGCTCCCGAGGAGCTGGTTGTTCATGTAAACATCATAGAGGTCGATGTTGTTCGGCTCATCGCTGGACAAGGTCCAGTTCAGCGTCACCTGCGTTGCAGATGTTACTGTTCCTCCCAGATTGGATGGCGGGTGCGGGCGGATGTTGAACCGCCACACCGGTCCTGTCACAGTTCCGTTGCTGTTGGTGGCGGTTATCTGCCAGGAATAAGCACCTCCAGCTCGCTGGCCCAAATACAGGCTGTAACAGCCACCAGTCTGGTTGATATCAACATTGCCACCCCAGACCCGGACGGTACAAGAGGTGGCATTTGTAGTCCAGTATAAATACGTATCGTTGGTGCGGGGTAACAAGGCGCCATCGGAAGGTTTCGGTCCATTGGGAATTGTCGGTGGGGCGGACGAGACAATATCATGTGGCACCGCAACGATCCCATCGAGGACATTGCTGTCCACGTTCATCAAGATCCCACCCCAGGTTTCATTGTGCCCGCCGGTGTACTGACGGATGCGCTGATGGTTTGGCCAGGCAGTATCCGAAAGGCAGGCTCCCCCCCATACGGTAGCTGTACTTGTAAAAGTTGTATAACTCCAACGGGCAATCCAGATCCCATCCGGGACTACCGGGATGGTCAGGAAATCCGACAGGGCAGAGGAACAGGGCGAGCCATAGACACCGGAGAGATTGTTTGTAGCCGCCATGCGCGCATCCCATCCAGAGATGAATGATTTGACCGCATTGCGGCAAGCCGTGTCGGTAGTATTGTAAGCCTCCAGGTCATAATAGATGATCGTCCCGGCACCATTGCTGTCGGTCAGGCCGAGGTTGGCTGCGACCACCAGGGCAGCATTGGCTTCGCTGATCCCCTGGTTGTAAGCAACCGTCGGGTCCGCACTGATCCGGGAACGGTAGGAAGTGCAGGGAGCCTGAGGGCCGACCCAGGTCGGAATGAACTTCCAGCCCTGTTGGTTCAACTGGGAGACAAAGGTGGAATTGAGCAGGCTGTTGGCGCAGGCCCGAGCAGACCCGCCGATATAGAGATTTACGGCCGCATAGGGACTCTCGTTCCACCAGACTTGCATCTGGGATAAGTTGGAGATCTCGCACTTATCAAACCCATGTCCGATGAAAATCTCTGTTCGCGGGCCAAGGTTTGGGATGGATCCAGGGATGGACTCTTGGACGGACGTATCCCAGGTCGTCACCTGTCGGCTGTAGGAAGTCGCGCGGATCACCGGCAGCGTGACCGGTGTCCAATTTACACCGCCATCCGTTGTGGTCAGCAGCTGGACGGTCAACGTACAGGTCACGTCCCCTTTTGGCTCTGAGGGGTCGTTATCTGCCAGGTTCGGGTCGGGGTGGCAGTCTCCGGTCATGTGTTTTGCCCACCCTGAGGTAAGGCTGGCCATCTCAAGCTCGACGATACCCAGCGAACGGTGGTCTTGATTGTTTGTCAAGCTGATGCGCCCATCCCCGCTCATGCTCGCGATCTGGTAACTCTGGGGCATCACCATGACCATCCTGCCACGGTCGAAAACCGCCAAAGGCAGGCCGGCACCGACATCCACGTTCCTGGTAATGGCCAGCCCGCTTGTTAGTTGCCAGGAGGCACCACCATCGCTGGTGGCATACAAGCTCAACTGGGCGTTATATCCGTCATTGACCAGCACGGGCAGTGTACCGGTGTTGGAATCGCCGAATTGGGGCAGGAGATAGTTGACCAGCCTGCCAGCCCCTTCAGGAGAAGGTTGTACGGTCTGTGGCTGCCAGGTCCGACCGCCATCGATACTACGATAGAGCTCATCTCCCGCCGCGCCACCGGCCATCCAGCCGATATCGCGGGTGACGAAATAGACCGGTTCTCCGATCGGAGCAGACCCCCTCGTCCATGTACTGCCCCCATCGGTGGTACGGAACAGGCTTCCTAGGGAGAAGTTACTGCTTGTGGATTTCTTGATCACCAGCCACCCTGTAGAAGCATCGAACCATTCCAGATAGATCTCCCCGGCAAGGGCATCGACATCCCCTTGCTGGAACAACGCCAGGGGGGTGTATTGCCAGTTGACCCCGCCATTTACTGTGCGCGCCAGGATATAACTCATCGGTGAGCCATCTGTGATCGTCAGGATGGCCCAACCACGCTGTGGGTCGATGAATTTCACCGCCCCGATGGTCGCTTGAGCAGCATACGCGGGGGTGATCTCGCGCCAGTTCCTGCCGTTGTCGTCCGTCCAGAACAAGCGGTAATTGAACAGGAGCCAACCATGGTTCTCAGAGATGACTTCAAATTCCTGGATGCCCGGGTTGACGATCTGCAACTGTGGCGATTCCGATGCAGTCGCACTGACCCCGGACATAGGCCCCCATCCTGAGGAGACAAGACCGAGCAGAATGATCGTGATGAGCGGAAGGATCCTGCGAATTGGGTAACTGGAAATATATTTTGCCATTTTGACTATTATATACGCAGTTAAGGCTCATGTCAGCATGATCCCAGAGTCTGGATCGATTACAATTTCGTAATCTTACATGGGTCAAGGAAAGGTTGCTATTGGGTATAATTCCCGTCATGTTGGCCCGCCTTTTTTTTGTGCTGAACCTTTTCCTGCTCTGCTGCTTGATGATGTTACTTCTCACCGGCAGTACACTGTTAATCACTGATCCGAAGGACCATGTCCATGCCATCACCCGTCCAGTGGAATTCGACTATTTCTCCTGGACGATGGAAGCCCTGGGCGTCAAGCTCACCCAGGCAGCCCTGGATACACCCTTTTACTTCCCAAAAGGTATCCGCCAGCAGATCGTCGCGGACTACATGCAAACAATCGAACAGATCCTGGTTGCAGAACACCAACTGAACATCGTCTATACCGATCCAACCATCAGCAACCCCGAAGCGACATCCGTTGAGCTGCGAGCTGGCCTGGAAAGTCTCTACTCCCAACAAAAAAGCCTGGCACCGGTAGCAGAAGCGGTCCTCCAGGAACAGATAAGCGCCATTCTGGTTGACCTGGGATTGACCGTAGGCGGACAGCCCATCCCGCCGGTCCTATTCCACATCAGCCCGTTACCCTACCATCTGGTAGTCTCACCACGCGAACGCATCCAGCAAGATGCGGCCATCTCTATCCATCCAGATATCCATCTCGATGCCCAGGTCGCCCTGGAAGCCGAGGTGGACTCCCGTCTGAATGTATCTTCGCTTGTGGTCCCGATCGGTGGGATCGGTTCCTACCCGACCATGGTGATGCGCACGACCTCTCTGGATTGGTTGGCCGATACCATCGCCCATGAATGGATCCATAACTGGCTGAACCTGCGCCCTCTCGGCATGAACTACAGTTCATCATCCGAATTGCGGACAATGAACGAAACAACCGCCTCCATCGCCGGGCACGAGATCGCCCGCATGGTCCTTCTGGAGTACTATCCTGAATTGGTTGCTCAAGCGGAGATCATCCCAATCTCCTGGATGCCCGAGGTATATGATCCGGGAGATGTCCCCTTCGACTTCCGGGCTGCGATGCACCTGACCCGCATCCGGGTCGATGAACTACTTGCCCAGGGAATGATCGAAGAAGCCGAAGCCTACATGGAAGAGCGGAGACAGTACCTGTGGGAACGCGGATATACTATCCGGAAACTCAATCAGGCCTATTTTGCTTTTTATGGCGCCTATGCAGACGTCCCCGGCGGTCCCGCCGGTGAAGACCCGGTCGGGCCCGCGGTGCGCCAGCTACGAGCACAATCCAACTCTCTACACGAGTTCCTCGACCGGATTGCACAGATGACCACTTATCATGAACTACAGGCGATGATCATCCCATGAAAATTTATCACCGGTTACCATTCTTTACCCTTTGCACCGCCCTCCTGGTGGCATGCGCGCCAACTTCGGGAACGCCCACAACGGACCAGATCCTGCCCACACCGCCAACCCCAACCACTCTTCCGTTAACGACCATCCCCTGCCGGGTGGTTAATCCCCCTTATACGGAACAAGCGCCACTGGCAGGATATATCACTGCGGAGGATCACAGCCTCGGACCAGAGGGGGCGCCGGTCTCGGTGGTCGTCTATAGCGATTTTCAATGCCCGTCGTGCGCCATCCTGGCCGAATCGTTACATCTCGTCAACCAATCTATGCCTGAGGATATCCGGATTATCTTCCGCCACTTCCCGATGGCGGGTCAGTTCGACAAGACCACGCTGGCAGTCCGGGCGGCTGAAGCAGCCGCTTTCCAGGGTCGCTTCTGGGAAATGCACGACCTTCTTTTCCAAACGCAGCCTGAGTGGTCCGGGTTGGAGCCGGGAGCATTCGAGACCTGGCTGGGCGATGAGGCCGCATCTCTGGGGTTGGACGCCGATCAGTTCCGGTCAGATTTCCAGAGCGAGGCCGTCACCAGCCAGCTCGAGAGCGCACTTGCATTCGTCACCTCGTTTGAAAGCTCAGCCCTCCCGATCATATTTATCAATTCCAACACGCCATACACGGGCCCCATCGATCCAGCCGGGTTGGACACCTACGTCCGCTTGACACTCTTGCAGACCCGGATGGACACTGCTTGTCCGCCGATGGTCATCGACCCTGGCCGCGTGTACAGCGCCCGGCTGGCAACCGAACACGGTGAGATCGTCATCGCCCTGTTTGCAGACCAGGTCCCCTACACCGTGAACAACTTCGTCTACCTGGCCCGCAAAGGTTGGTATGACAATATCACCTTCCACCGCGTCATCCCTGGCTTCATGGCCCAGACTGGCGATCCCAGCGGCACTGGTCTGGGGACACCGGGCTACTTCATCGCCACTGAAATCGTCCCCGGCTTGACCTATGACCGCGCCGGGTTGATCGGCATGGCCAACAGCGGCCCGGACACCAACGGGAGCCAATTCTTCATCACCTATGCCCCGGCGCGACATCTGGATGGTGGCTATACGATATTCGGTCAGGTCACCACCGGGATGGCTGCGCTTGCCGAACTCGCTGCCCGGGAAGCGCAGCCTGGATCCATTTCCCCACCAGGGGACCTGCTATTGACCGTCACGATTGAAGAGCATTAGGAGAACCGATGGAATCAAGAATTCAATCCCGCCGATGGCAGTCCAATCTCTTATTCGTATTCAACCTGATCGGGATGATCGTGCTGATCGGTATGGCCATCCTGCTCGCACTTAGTAACATCCTGACCAGGCTCTTCGCGCCTTCGGCCGAGCTTGTCGATCCCTCCGGGAATTTCCTGATGGCTAGCGCCCTGGTACTTGTCGCCCTTTTGCTCATCCCCGGGACAGTTCAGAGCCTGCGCAGGATCAACAATCACTTTTCGCCCCCACATGTCATCCACCCCATCCGGGGCTGGCAGATCGCTGCGCTGGTTACAGCCTGGCTGGTTGCTGTTGTCTTGAGCAATGTTTTCTATCTGATGTTCGATTTTGGCTGGATCATCAGTATCCCCTTCTATCTCGCCAGTATCGCTCTCCCCGTCGGCGGATTGCTTTGGGTTGCCCTGGGAGGCCTGCCACTTGGTTCGCGCCAGCGGAATTGGGGGACTTTCAGCATCGCCATGCTGGGAGGGCCATCACTCGCGGGGGCTGTGGAGGTATTATTCTATCTTGCATTCGTCATGCTCATGGTCTTCATGTTATTGATGCGCCCGGATTGGCAGGCTGCTGCCAACCAATTGAGCGAACAGTTGGCCAATGCGCCCAGCCTGGACGTGATCCTGGAGATCTTTTCACCTATCGTGTTGAACCCGGTTGTGGTCCTTGGCCTGCTCGCAGTATTGGCTGGACTCGTCCCGCTGGTTGAAGAGGCGATCAAACCGCTGGTGGTCATCCTGCTGGGGAAACGGCTGGAGAACCCGGTCGACGGATTCGTGCTCGGGGCGATCAGTGGCGCGGGATTTGCATTTGTCGAGGGGTTGCTGGCCGCTTCCAACACCAGCGAAGGCTGGGGGGTCCTCCTGGCTGCCCGGGCAGCGGGTAGCCTGATGCATATCACTACATCGGCTATTTTTGGCTGGGGTCTTGTCGCCGCAAGACAGCAGAAGAGGTTCTTACTCCTTGCAGGGACCTATTTCAGCGCGGTCATCCTGCACGGGTTATGGAATGCGTCGGCAGTAATCTTGGCCATCGGGAGTCTCCGGATCGTATTGAGTGAAATGCCGTCTGATCTGCTCGGGATGGTCATGATCATCACAGGGGTCGCGGGGATGGGGCTGCTGACAGTCGCGATGTTGACCGTCCTGCCGATGATCAACCGCCGCTTAAGACCAAAAACGGCAAGCAGTGAAATTGATGTATAATCGCTGAATTCTGCTCCACAAAGGAACCTTGATGGATCTCATCTTAGCGCTGGTCGACTTTATCCTGCACATCGACAGTCACCTGAGCAACATCATCCAGCAATACGGCACCTGGACCTATGGGTTGCTCTTCCTGATCATCTTCTTGGAAACCGGTTTTGTCGTCACTCCTTTCCTTCCCGGGGACTCCCTGCTCTTTGCCACCGGGACGTTCGCCGCCATGGGAGTGCTAAACATCTACCTGTTGATCGGCTTGCTGATCATCGCTGCGATCGCAGGTGATACGGTCAATTACTGGATTGGGCACGCCATTGGAGCCCGGGCCTACACCGGCGAGATCAAATGGATCAAGAAAGAATACATGGAACGGACCCAGGCCTTCTTCGAGAAGCACGGCGGCAAGACCATCTTCCTGGCCCGCTTTGTGCCCATCATCCGCACATTCGCTCCGTTCGTGGCCGGGATCGGCAAGATGTCATACGGTTATTTCATCAGATGGAATGTGATCGGCGGCGTCGCCTGGGTGACCATTTTCCTGTTGGCAGGGTATTTCTTCGGCAACATCCCCTTCGTACAGAAGAATTTCGAGCTCGTCATCGTCGCCATCATCCTGATCTCGCTCGTGCCAGTATTCGTCGAGGCCTGGAAGGCCCGCCGGGAGACAGGGCGTAAAACCAGCTGAGGCGATAGTCAAGCTCGCAAAGGTTATGAAAAAGACTCACCTCGGTAAGAGATGCCGAGGCGAGTCTTTTTTCTTCGATCTCGAACACGCAACTTGAATAAACCCTAACGTACAACCCCAAGCAGTCGCGGATACCAATACCAGAGGATGTCGGCTGCGGGTTTGCCATGTATAGACGTGGATGCATCCTGGAGGGCCGCGGGGGGGTAATATCCCCGGCTGACAATCCCATCCACCCAGGGACGTTCATTGACCGCAGCAAGCATCGCCTGATAGACGTCAGCTTGTGCTTGCATGCTGTCCGACGGGTAGGCCACTGCAATGATCAGTGGTTTTTGGGTTGTCGATTCGAACGCGTGGACCTCTCCATCCAGCAGTGCACCAGCCTGGGACTGCATATCCAGAACACTGCCAGACAAGGGCGCACTCCACGGCATGTAGATGCCATCCAGATCATTCAGGAAGACCGGTATGGCCTCCAGGCCGCCTGGATACAGGATGGCCCAGAAAATGCTCCCAGGATAGCGTTGGCGTGTCTCTGCAAGCAGGCTTCGCCAGCGTTGTTCTGCATCCGCCGGGACGCTCGAACTGTGTCCATCCGGCAGTTTGCCGTTAGGCAGCGCCGGTGAGACCCATTCGCCGCCCAGGATCAAGGCCCCTGCTCCGCTGCGCGCCGCCAGGTCTGCATGATAGAGGACGTAAGCCTGGTAGCGGTTAAACCAGGCATCCCACCAGGTCCCATCCCGGGGGGTGGACATCCACCAGTCAGAGACTGCCATCGGCAGGCGAGGTGCTGGGAAGAGAGCAACGTTGAGGTTTACCGCCCGCGCCCGGTTGACCGTATCGGTCGTGTCCACCCATAACGGGTCATGCCCGGGGACGGGTGAAAAGACGAACGGTGCTGTCCGGCCAACGGTCCAGGTCGGTGAGATGACCAGCCAGTTGGAGCCGATCGCCTGGATGTTCTGGACTGCAGAAGTCATCCAGAACTGCCAGGATGGATCATAGTCTGGCTGGAATTCCACCCCGGCCCAGAACCCCGCGCCGCGCGCGGTGACCGGAGACCCGACCAGTGTGCCGGGCGGAGCCACCTCCATCCAGGTCCAGGCAGTTACGCTGTCCTGCAGGTTTTGCGGTGTCAGGCTCGTGCCGACAGGCCTGCCCCTGTGGTTGCCAGCAGTGGCAACGTCATCGGCGGTGCCGCACTGGTCGTTCCGACAGTAGCGGTATTCGAACTGACCGAGCATATTGAGTGGGCTGAAGAGCTTATAGACCCAGCGGTTGTTACCCAACGGCCACATCGGGAGCGGCTCAGTCCAGCCATATGGATTGAACTGGATCGAAACGATGTCGCCGACGGGCGTTGTCTCAGGGACGGTGACCTCGAAGAGGATCGGGGCGGAAGGGCCGGCCTGCCAGGTCGCGATCACATCCTCCACCATGACCGAACCCTGCCCCGACGGGACGACCAGTTGGCGGACGACGAAGGCTCCATCGGTGCGGTGTTCCGCGTTCCAGAAGCCATCTCCCATGGTGTACTTATAGCGCAGGTCTGCCCCCGCCGGCAGTGAGATCGAGAGCATATAGCGCCCATCTTGCAGCGGGGTCAATACCGGCATGCGGGTCGCGACCGTGCTCAGGCCGCCATTCAAATCGCTGAAGGTATTGCCCAGTTGGTACAGGTTTCCAGCAAAACGGAGCGGCGCGGATGGGACTGTGTCCTGCGGCACGATCACGGTGAAGATCACGTTGACCAGGGGTGCAGGCTGGAGGGAGAACTGGACCGGCGTCCGCCGGCCCGCTTCCACCCTGGCGCCCTGCTGGAAAGTGGTGTACATCCCATCGAGGGCGTAGGCAACAAGGTTATGCGTCCCCGGGGAAAGCCCCTCGACGATAAAAGCTCCGGTCGAATCGGTCAGCGTCTGCTGGCCGCCGACAGCGATGAGCAGGTTAGGAAGCGCGGCACCGCTGTTGCTGTCCGTCACCTGGCCGCTTATCCGCCCTGTTCCGCCTGTGAAGGGTGTGTCTGACCAGGAAGCGACGATATCCTGCACCAGGCCGGGGCCACCCACCAGGACCATGCGGTAGCGCACCGGCCGGTCGCCAGAATCGTCCTCCATGATCGGTAAACCGCTCAAACGCACGTAGCGGTATTTGACCACGCTGTTGATCGCAAACGGGATGACCGCCCGGTAGCGGAGCGCATCCATACCGGTCATCGGGTAATAGATCGGGTTGAGCGCCAGACCGGTCACCTCGTCGAGGATGCTTACCGCCAGGCTCTCGCCGGGCAGCAGCGGGGTTGGTAGGGCGACCTCGAAGGTGATCTCTGCAACCGGCTGGGGAGTGGGGGTTGGAGGCAGGGGGTACGGGGGTGTCGCGGTCCCGGGAAGGAGCCCCGTCAAGTCGACCAGCGAGAAGGTGCAGGCAGTGAGGGACATGGCCAGCAGGACAACCAGGGAGCATATCTGTATGCTGATGCGAGCTAAGCGGTTTTTCATACCCCTCCTTTTCAGGGGCTGCGCGGTGTTATTTGATTGACTACGACCCTATTTTAACCCATCACGGAAGGGAAACGCACGCTCCCGGCAAGGTTGCCGGCTCAGCTGTCGCCGCCGGATGCCTGTCCCGATGCGCGCCGCTTGCGTCCCAACAGGGCCAGGTAACTCAGACCGATGCTGAAGAAATACAGCACGATCATCGGCGCCATCACCAGGGCCATGTTGACCGGGTCGACGGTCGGAGTGATGACCCCAGCCAGGACTGCGATCGCCACGATGGCAACACGCCATTGCCGGGCGAGCATCCCCGGCTTGACCACGCCCATCAAGGAGAGGATATAGATCACCAGAGGATACTCAAACGAGATCCCGATCCAGAAAAGCAGACCGGTGACAAAATTAATGTATGAGGCGATCCGCGGGATGGTCTGGATGCCCATGAAATTGATCAGGAACGGCAGGGCAACCGGCAACATGAACACGTAGGCAAAGGCGATCCCGCTGATGAAGAAGAGCAGGGCAAGCGGCAGGCTGACCAGACCGATCCTGCGAGCGCGGGCGTGCAGACCGGGAGCGGTGAAGAGCCAGAGTTCGAATGCCAGGTAGGGGATGGCAATGGTGAACCCGCCAAGCAGGGCGACGCGCATGAAGACGCCCACCGTTTCGGTGACTTCGATCGCCTGGAGGAAATCGATCCCGCCAATCGGCCGGGCGAGGAAGGCGATGATCTCCGTAGTGAACGTCGCGCTGATGGCGACGCCGACCGCCAGGGCGATCAACATACGGAAGAGGTGTTTCCTCAACGCATCGATATGCTCGAAGATCGACGCCGGTTGGGAAAGTGTGTCCGCGAACGCATCGGTCAAGGACCTGTCCTCCGGCTCGTCAGTCAGGAAATGGTGGATGCGGATGACTAATTTCAGCGGGGAGGTCAACAGCCGCCAGAGCAGGCGAAATGGGAAGATGATCCCCCGCCAGAGCGAGTGTAATATTTTACGCATAATGGCTACGCGGTTGTCTCTTCTTCAGGCTGGGATGGTGGTGCGATCTCTTGTTCAGGAGGCGGCGGCGCGACTGGCCTTTGGGGAACAGCTTGCGGCTTGCCCGTCCATGCAGCGTAGGAATGAGGCGAGGAACCTGCGGCATCGGGGGGTCTGCCGGGGTCCATCGTCCGGTTGATCTCGTCCAGCCCGGCCTCACGGATCAACTCGGTTGGCAGGTCGCGTAATTTCTTTGACGTCTGCGATACCGTCCGCCAGGTGTCCGAACGGACGATCTTGCGCATCCCCTCGCCCAGCGACTTGATCCCTTTCTGTAAGTCCTTTGGTCCAAAGACGAGCAGGGCAAGGACAAGGATCAGGACGAGTTCGAGCGGACCGATTCCGAAGATATCCATGGATCAACCTTTATTGATGTTGCGGATCACTTGGAAGACTTCATTCTTATGGTCTGCCAGGCTGCCGAGCACACCGTTGACAAAACGCGGGGCGCTGTCGGAGCCGAAATGCTTTGCCAATTCGACCGCTTCGTTGATCGCCACTTTGACCGGCGTGCCTTTATCGACTGCAAACTCCCAGGCAGCCATGCGTAGGATGTTGCGGTCTATCGTCGCGACCTGGTCGAGCGGCCATGCTGGCGCATAACGGGCGATCACCTCGTCCAATTGGGTGAGGACGGGCAGGATGCCAAAGACGATCTGGCGGGCGAATTCAAATAGCTCGTCGCTCAGCGGGTCTTCCTCCTTGCGTTGGAGCAGGACTTCCAGCGGAGGATGGCCGACCAGGTCAATTTCGTAAAGAGCCTGCAGGGCAACCCCGCGTGCCCTGGTGCGTGCTTTCATTAAGGAAAATCGAACCTCAGTTTAGAACGCTATGTCCTCGATGTGGACGTTCACACAGCCGACCTCGAGTCCGGTCATCTCCAGGATCGCCCGGGTGACGCTGCGCTGGACTGTGCGGCTGACATCGCGGATGTTGACATCACTATCGAGGATCAGAAACAGGTCCATCAGGACCACGTTGTCCTCGATCAACATACGGACCCCATCCTTGCGGCTGTGGAACATGCGCTCAACGCTTGCGGGCGCGGTGGCGAAGCTCTTCACTCCCTCCACACCAAGAGTCGTCTCGTGAGCAATGGTCAGCAGCACGTCCATAGTCACGGTGGTCTTGCCAGCAGTGCGATACTCACTTGCCATCTTACCTCCTAAATAAACCAATCCCGTCCAGGGGTTACATCATCGCCATGCCGCCATCGATCCCGAGCACCTGCCCGGTAATGTAGGCTGCATGGTCGGAGGCCAGGAAGGCCACCGCGTAGGCGATCTCCTCAGGCTGGCCTTTGCGGCCAAGGGGGATGAGCTCGAGCACGGCGGCGCGCATCTTTTCCGGCACGCCCGCCCAGATGTCGGTGTCGATGTAGCCGGCGGCGATGCCGTTGACGGTGATGTTGCGGGTGGCGACCTCGCGCGCCAGGGCCTTGGTGAAACCGATCTGGCCGGCCTTGGAAGCTGAGTAATTGACCTGCCCGGGGTTGCCCATCTGCCCGGCGACCGAGGTGATGTTGATGATCCGGCCGTAGCGTTTGCGCAGCATGTACTTGACCGCGGCCTTCGAGCAGTTGAAGGTGCTCTTCAGGTTGGTCGCCATGACCGCATCCCAATCGTCTTCGGACATCATCATGATCAACGTGTCGCGGGTGATCCCGGCGTTGTTGACCAGGATGTGCAGGTCGCCGAAAGTCTCGATGGCGAAGCGGACCAGGTCCTGGGAGCGGTTGAAGTCGGAGACATCCGCCTGGAAGGCTGCCGCCCGTCCACCGTCTGCCTGGATGGCCTGGACAAGCGTCTCAGCTTCGGCCGACGAACGGTTGTAATTGACCACCAGCGCAGCGCCCCGGGAGGCCAGTTCGATGGCGATCGCCCGGCCGATGCCGCGCGATGCCCCGGTGACGATGGCTACTTTATCCTGCATGGGTTTCTGTTCGGGCATGCTCTGCTCCTGAAGAAAGTATTATACCCTACGCAAGAATTAACCCTTTATCCCTTGCTTGGTTTCAAGCCCAGGGCGATCGCCAGCCCGGCCAGCAGGCAGAAGGCGCCGATGGTGATGAAGACATCCTGCCAGAAACGCATCGGGAACAAACGGATCAAGGTATCCGAGTAGTAGAACAACCAGGAATCCCCTTCGAAGAACAGGGTGTGGAAGACGGTGAAGAAATCCCAGAAGCTGACCAGTGCGACCAGTGCGATAGCGGCCACCGTGCCAACCATCACCCAGCCACCGCGCCGAGCAGCGAACAGGAAATCGGGCCAGAAGGGCTTGCGCCACGAAAAGAGCAGCATCCCAAAAAGTACCAGTGTCGCCGCCAGCCCGATACGCAGCCCCGGGACGAGGACGTTCTTGACGTCGAGCATGTGGTCCAGTTCACGCCTGTTATACAGCGAGGTCCCGTCTGGGAAGGTTTGCCCGGCCAGGAACTCGATCCCGAGGTCGCTGACCAGGTACTCCAATGCCCGGGGCGCATAGTCCAGGCGCTCGTCCAACGTGAACCCGTAAGTATCCGCCGGGAACCCGGGCATGCGGTATTCGACCGCCAGGAATCCAGGAGTCAGCAGCAGGCGGACGCCCAGGAAGACCAGGGTCAACGGGACGAGCAGGGTTACCAGCCAGGCGGCAGCGTGGCGGAGGATTTTGGAGACCATATTCTTACTCCTGAGAGGGGATGGATTGGGGCTGGTCCTGACTCACTGGCCGGCCTCGATCCCGGCCTGGAGCAGGTAATCCAGGATCATGTCATTGGTGATCCATTCGATCGGGGCCAGGTCGTCGGTGAAGACGACCGTGCGCTCAGGGGCCGGGGCGAGGTACGCCAGGGTCATGCCGAGCGACTCGGCCAGCAGCGGGTGGACACCGCCACGCGCCAGCAGGCGGGCCAGGTTGAGGCGCAGGTCTTCGGCCCGGGTGGGCTGGAGGGTGGCGTAGAGCATCGAGTTGAACGTCGCGGGGATGTCCATCACATGGATGGACGGGAAGATCGTCGCGATGGTGGTCGCCAGGCCGTCGATCAGGCGGCGGTCGTCAGGGGAGCGGCCGACGTTGATCACCAGGGCGCCGTCCGGCTCGAGGTGATCGGCGACAACCTGGAAGAATTCGGCCGTGGTCAGATGCCAGGGGATGTAGGGCGGACGGTAAGCGTCGACGCAGACCAGGTCGTAAGTCTCTGCGCTGTGGGCCAGGCCCCAGCGTCCGTCCTGGGCGTAAACATTCAAGCCGGGCAGGTCCATGGCGAAGAACTCGCGCCCGACGGCGACGATCTGGGGGTCGATCTCCCAGCCGTCGATGGCCACACCGGGGAAGACCGCGGCCGCCTGGCGGGCTGTTGTCCCGGCGGCCAACCCGACGATGGCCACCCGTTCGATGTCCTCCGGGTCGCGCCCCGGGTAGAAGAAGGGACCGGCGAGGAACTGCTGCCAGGGCCCGCCGTAGTTGAGATAATCCGGGTTGTAGACCGAGTGCACGCCCTGGCCTTCGTTCAGGCGCAGGTAGCGGGTGCCGTTGACCTCGAGCACCTGGATGTAGTTGTAGGCCGATTCGCCCTCGTAGACCTGCCCGCTGGTGGCCTTGATCGCGCCCCGCCCGCCGAAAAGCGCCAGCAGGGCCAGGGCCAGAACCATCAGCAGGTAGGGCAGGGTCCGCCGCAGGCCGGCGGCCCGGCCCAGCCCGGCCAGGGCGACGAAGAGCAGGGCCAGGCTGAAGACCATGAAGGTGCGCGTCGTGCCGATGGTCGGGATCAGCACCAGGGTCGCCAGGAAGGTACCGATGAACGAGCCGATCGTCGAGACCCCGTAGACCGTCCCGGAGACGTTGCCCGCCCGCCCGGCGTCATCGAGGCTGATCCGGATGGCGAACGGCGAGACCATGCCCAGCAATGTGATCGGGAGGGTGAAGAGGGCCAGCACGGCAACGAACGCCCCGGCCAGGATGCCGACCTGCAGGCCGTCGAAGGCGTCCGCGGCCAGGCGCAGCACCGGGCCGGCCAGGTACGGCACGACGCCGAGGCTGAAGGCGCCCCAGGCCAGGATGGCGAACAGGGTGGCCGGGTAAGGGGAGCGGTCGGCCCAGCGCCCGCCGATGAAGTAGCCGGCGGTCAGGTAGACCAGGATCAGGCCGATAATGACCGCCCAGACGACGTTGCTGGTGCCGAAGACGTTGCCGAGCAGGCGCGAGGCGGCGAACTCGGCCGCCAGGGTGGTCATCCCGGAGACGAAGACGGTGAAGGTGATGTAACGGCGCATTTTCATCCTTTGAGCTTGTCTGCCACCAGCCTGTTGTGCTTGCATTTTATTGCGCGCTCATTATAATGATAGGTAGCGGAGATCGTGATTTGCAGTTCAGGCGGATGGATGGATGCATTATAGTCCATTCGTGACGATGCCAATCGATATGAAAGTATGTTGAGGATGTCAAGCGAATCCAAGTTATGCGACTTTAATATTTTCAACACGTGATTAATGATTTGATTACCAACGGACAAGACGGTAGACAATTGTGATGAATGCTAAATTAGGAGGCCAAGATGACTACTTATGAAGCATTTGTATTAATGCCATTTGGAGAAAATAACGAGTACAGCGAAGGTTCAATTGAGTCCGATTATATCTATAGAGAAATCATCGAGCCTGGTGTTAAGGAAGCTGCCAACCAACTCAACCAGAAAATAAAAAACGATTCCCCTGATGATTCGGTACAAATCAATATCACTCGTGAAGTTGATCGAAATCAGACCGGATCAATCACATCCTCAATTGTGAGAAACATTACTAAAGCGGATGTTGTTGTTGTGGATATAACAGGTAGGAATCCTAATGTGTTTCTGGAGCTAGGTATCCGTTATGCCTTGCGAAGCAAAGTAACTGTACTCATGGCCCAAGCCGGAACCCAGATTCCGTTCGATATCAAAGTATATCGCTACATTGAATACAATCACTTCAAACCATCTGATGCACGTAAGAAAATTACTAACGCTATCTGTGAAGGTTTGTCAGACAATCACTCATCTGATAGTATCGTCTTCGATGCCCTTCCGTCGTTGTCTGTAAGTATACCTGGCATTGCTGAGAGCTTTGGTGCGGAAGCAGTATCAAAGAACACCACAATGTCTTGGGATGACTACATGAATCGGATTGAAGAAACATGCAAATATCTTGAAATTGCTGTCCGAGAATATCGCTTCCTTCCGGATGCAGTAATTGGAATAACTAATGGTGGTTTAATAGCCGCCGATCTCATCGGAAAGAGAGTCTATGCAGGACGAGATACTCCTGTACTTTCCCTGTGGGCAATGCGCCACGTGGTAATGGAAGAGAGTGCTTTCTGGTATTTTGATAACGAATATAATGATTCGATGATAAATGCAATTCAAAGTCTAGCCTCGAAGAAAACACAAGAAGGCGATATCACCATTTTATTAATAGACGATCATATGGGGACAGGCTCTACTGCCAGACAGGCGGTGGCTTATATCAAAAATAGAATTGGTGAACGAGCGCGCGTTACATTCATCCCTATCGTTTCTCGCAGACTTGACAACATTGGCGTTGTAGAAGAATTCTTGCCTTATAGTTGTAAGGATCGTGAGGGCAAATCTATATTCAATATTACCAAGGATGAGTTTTTGGCGCGGTTGAATACCAAAGCATTTTATTTCCCATACCTTAATAAACAGGTTAACTTCGGCTCGGGTGGATAAGATTTGAAAAATGCCATTTGTCCACGCTCCTGTTGGGTCGCAAACGGGTGATTTGCTATACTCAGGAAAAGCTGTTGATAATTTCAGGTACTATAGGTAATCATAAAGGTGATGACCAATGGTAACTATTCAGCCATACCGATGTTCAAATGAAACATTACTGTGAATCAAACAAATGCCTGCGATAATTGAAAACATGCCTCCCATCCAATTTCCTCCCCGCGAAGAAATGCGGGCCTCGTATCGTCAAGGGGAAGAG
>JBDRPT010000104.1:0-10763 GCA_043826785.1 Chloroflexota bacterium
CTGTATGCCACGTTCAAGTTGGAGTGCTTGAAAATGAAACGGCATCTTGGTCATTTTGCCTTGCGGGCACACTTGTATCTCAAGGCTATTCGCGTGGCGTTTGCCGAGTTGCAAGCTCTCAAGGCTGCGTAACATCAGTGACTTTAGCAGCCTGGTCGCTGCGCTGCAAGGCAAAAAAGGCGGCGATAAAGTGGAAGTGGACTTCTATCGCCGTGCTGAGAAGAAGACGGTGACGATGGAACTGAGCAAGCGACCGGTCCCGGAGATCCCCTGGGAACCCGCCGAGCTCGCCCGGCAGGTACGCCTCAAATACGATCTGAGCCTGGTGAACCTGGAAAAAGCCTTTGAGGGTATCCTGGAGACCGAAGCGGACTTCAGACCAGGGGCCTCGGATTGGAGTGCTAAAGAAACCCTAGCCCACCTGATCCACACCGAGCGCAACTGGATCGCCAACCTGGACGATGCTGTCGGTGGTTACGAGCGCCTCGCCGACGACTGGGGCGGGAATATCGACGCTCATCTCCAGGCAACCGTTACGGCCTACGGGAGCGTCGAGGGGATGTTGGCCGAGTTGAAGCGCCTCGCCGCTGAACTGGTCGCTTTCGTCGCCGCCCTGCCGCCAGAATTTATCGCCCGGAAATTCAGCTACCTCACCCACGCGAATATCTCCTTGAACGGCATGACCGCCCATACACAGTCACACATCGAGCAGATCCAGGCAGCCACCGCTGCGGCGCACAAGGGATAACCGCTGCCCGACAACGAATACGATTTACAGGTAATCACAATATGGATATCGACTACAAAGCACTCTTGGACAACCTCTATGATGGGGTCTACTTCGTCGACAAGGATCGGCGCATCCTCTACTGGAACAAAGGCGCCGAACGGATCTCCGGATATACGGCCAACCAGGTGCTCCAGCGATTCTGCCACGACAATATCCTCAACCACGTCTCCGAGACAGGCGTCAATCTCTGCAATGACGGTTGCCCGCTGAACAAAGCCATGCGCGATGGTCAGGCGCACGAAGCGGAGATCTATCTCCAGCATGCTGATGGACATCGCGTCCCGGTCATCGTCCGGGTGGCCCCGACCTTTGACGATGATGGCAAAATCAACGGCGCCATCGAGATATTCCAATCCAATGAAAGGGTGTCCTCGCTGCGCAGGTATCTGCGCCGGATGGCGGACACTGCCCATACCGATCCTTTGCTCGGCATAGGCAACCGGATCTATATCGAAGAAAAGATCAATTTCCTTCTGGCTGGAAGCCAGGCAATCCAGACAAGCCTGGGAATCATGTTCATCGACCTGGACGGTTTCAAAGCCATCAATGACCAGTACGGCCATGCTACTGGCGACCTGGTGCTCAAGACCGTGATCAAGACCCTGAACGAGAACCTGCGCTCGACAGACCTGCTCGGCAGGTGGGGTGGTGATGAGTTCATCGTCCTGCTCATGGATACCACTCCTGAAGGGCTGAGCGAGACCACCGAGAAGATCCGCGCCTTGATCAACACCTCCACCGTCCACCAAAATGGCCATACGATCCCGATCAGCGCCTCGATCGGGGCAACGATCGCGCGCAGTCAGGATAGCCTCGAGACGTTCATCCAACGGGCAGACCGGTTGATGTACGTGGGCAAGCGCCAGGGTGGCAACCAGGTGACATGTGATACCGGAGAAGAAGGATGATCAAAGCGGAGAAACAGGTCCTGCGCCGAGCAGCCGGTCTGGCGATATTCCTGATGATAACCCTCGGGTGTACATTGGCTCTTCCCTTCCCTACCCCGACGCCGACCCTCCCCACCCCAACTGAGATCACCCCAACTGAGATCACCCCAACCCTGCCAACAGGTTCGCTTGAAGCCCTCCTGCCGGTCCATCCATGGGAGGACCGGACCATCTTCGAAGCCGGTCTGGTCCCGGCGGCCCGGTGGGCATTGGATTCAACCCCCGGGGCGACGATCTATCACATCGGACTATTTATCCCGGAGGCGATGACATCGCTCAGCGGGATGGAACAAGTCCGCTATACCAACACCGAAACCGTCCCCCTGGCGGAGGTCCACTTCGGCCTGTTCCCCGAAGTGCTGGGAGGCGCCATCGCCATCTCATCAGTAACCGTCGACGGGACTGCAGTCACCCCCGTCCGGGCGACAGGCCGGATGCAGGTCCCGCTCCAGCCTGCGCTCGCACCGGGAACTGCCGTGACCATCCAAATCGAATTCACGGTCACCATCCCGACCCAGGGAGGCAGCTATTACTATGGCATCTTCGGGTACAACGAGCAGATCCTCTCGCTGGCCCATGCCTATCCCACCGTGCTGGTCTACAACGCGGAGGGCTGGAACAGCCAGGCGCCGGATACGGATGGTGACCCGCTGTTCGCGGATGCCAGTTACTACCTGGTCAATGTGGACGCCCCTGCAGACCTGGTCATGGTCGCCTCCGGCCGGGAGGTTGAGCGGTCGGCTGTTGGCGGCAGGCAGCGGGTCCTGTACGCCAACGGCCCGGGCCGCGACTTCTACCTGGCTGCCCGGGAAGACCTGGTCAGCCATACGGCGAGATGGCAGGAGACGACCATCCATGCCTATGCCCTTGCGGAGAGACCCCAAGGTGCGCAGGCCACCGCCGAGATGGCCGTCGATGCGCTGCGCATCTTCAGCCAGCGCTTCGGTCCCTACCCGTATGCCGAGTTCGACATCGTCCCAATCACCACCTCGGCTGGCGGGGTCGAATATCCCGGGATGACGGCGATCGGCGCCTTTTTTTCGTCTGACGACCCCTTCCTGGAGATCGTTATCGCCCACGAGATCGGCCACCAGTGGTTCTATAACCTGGTCGGCAACGACACCCAGGATGAGCCCTGGCTGGACGAATCACTGACCCAGTATGTAACCTGCCTGTATTTCCTGGACCGCTACGGGCAGGAATCGATGGATCATTGCATTGCCACGCTGCGCAGCCTGGGGCAAACCGCATCGCAGCCAGAGATACCCATCGGCCTGCCGGTCAGTTCCTATTCTTCCAATGATTATGCCAGTATCATTTACGGCCGCGGAGGCCTGTTCTTCATCGCCCTGAACGATGAGATGGGTGCGGACAATTTCAGCGCCTTCCTGCGGGAGTATGTGCGCCGGTATTCCTGGGATGTCGCTTCGACAGAAGATTTCCGAACCCTGGCCGAACAGGAGTGCAGTTGTGACCTGACCGGGTTGTTCGACGAATGGGTTTATCCATAGCCCTAACCAACAAGAATCCGGTTGTTGAGGACTTGATGCGATGAAACTAAAACACTTCATTGATACCAATAAGGGGGTCACCTTCCTGGTCATCCTGGGGCTGATCGCCGCGTACCAGCAATGGGACAACCCGGCAGCCTGGGTCTACCTGGGGTTGCATGGGACCTACGGGGTCCTGTGGGTGCTCAAATCCAGGGTCTTCCCCGACGCCTCCTGGGAACGAAAGGTGCCAGCTTGGTTCGGGGTGGTCGCCTGGGCCGCGTTGATGCTTTACTGGATCCCGGCTTACCTGCTGACCAGCAGTGGAGTCCAAAGCCCTGCCTGGGTGCTCGGCCTGGCAGTCTCCCTGAACTCGCTGGGCATCTTCTTCCATTTCGCCGCTGACATGCAGAAGCACACCGCCCTCAAGCTGCAACCCGGCAGGCTGATCACCGACGGAATGATGGCCCTTTCCCGGAACAGCAATTACTTTGGCGAATTGCTCATTTACCTTTCGTTCGCCGTCCTGGCAATGACCTGGGTCGCCTTCCTGCCCCTGGCTGCCTTCGTCGTCTTTTACTGGGTCCCGAATATGGTCCGCAAGGACAGGGCGCTGGCAGAACTGCCCGGCTTCGAGGAATACAAGCAAAAGACGAAAGCGTTCTTTCCCTACCTCTTCTAAATAACTATGAAAACAAACCTGACCCTCTCCCTGATCCTGCTCCTGGCGCTGAGCGCCTGCGGCCCCACCGAGGCGCAATGGTCGCCCCCGGCCACGGAACCCGCGCCGACCGAGGCGCCGGTCGTCCTTGCACCCGCGACCGAGGCTCCTGCCGTCCTGGCGACGGCGACCGAATCCCAGGTCAGCCTGGCGACCCCGACCAGCGAAGCCTTCGGGTTCCTGACCCTTTTCGAGCGGGCGAGCACTCGCGACCCGGTCCGTTACGCCTACGCCCTTGACCAGGGCGCCCAGATGCTGCTCAGCGAGGACGGCCGGAGCTTCCTGCTCTTCTGGTTGCCCCCCGGCGGCGACCCGAATAACCCGCCCCCGTTGATCGTCAGCCTGCACGGGGAGGGGGCGTATGCCTTCGATGAATTCTTCGCCTGGCACCCGCGTGCCCTGGAATACGGTTACGGCATCCTCGCCGTCCAGTGGCGGGTCGGCGCGGGTGAGTCCGATGCGGATTACTACACCGCCGGAGAGGTCCACCAGGTCCTGCAGTCCACCCTGCACATGATCAAGGCCCAGCCCGGGCTCAACCTGCTCCATGGCTTCGGTCGCGGCGCAGCCAGCATTTATGCCCTCGCCGCACTCGACGCGACCAGCCCCTCACCGTATTTCCGCATGACGATCGCCAATGCCGGCGGGGCAAACTTGGATTTTTCGGCCAATCAGCAGATCAGCAGCGGCGCGTTCGGGTCACTGCCCTTCCTCGCCACCCACTGGTTCCTGTATTGCGGGATGCAAGACCCCAACCCGGACCGGGACGGATGCCCGGCGATGCAACGCACCCAGGAGTGGCTCACCGGCCTTGGCGGTACGGTGGACAGCTTCATCCAGGACCCGTCCGGAGGCCATGACGGCTTCCTGACCGACCCGGAGAACATCCGGGCGGCCCTATCCGCCTTCGCCAGGATCATCCAACCATGACATCGCCAGGCGAAGTGGAACAAAACCTGACCCTCCAAACGATGACAACCCGGGAGTGGCCCGGGGGCTTGCAGGCCGTCTTCGCTCCCGCCCCGGAGACCGTCCTGCCGGAGACCCCCGGCAAGGAGACCGGCGAGGTGCGTTTTAATCCGGCCAGGAACGAAGCGATTGTCTCCCTGGGAGGTGAGCAGAAACTCTCAACCGAAACATACCGCCGGGCAGGCGGCGCCCTGGCCAGGTGGCTGGCGAAGAACAACGTCGCCTCAGCCGGGGTCGCGGTCGATAGCCTGCCCGTTTTCCGAGTCCCCTATGAGGCCGCCCTGAACGCCCTGTGCGAGGGCCTGCTGCTCGGCGCCTTCCAGTTCTCGGCCTATAAATCCGGGGAAGATAAGGCCGCCAATGTGACCGTATCCCTGCTCAGCGAGAGCAATATCAGCCTGGTCAGGCGCATTGCCGGGCGGGCCACCCTGGTCTGCCAGGCGGTCAACCAGACCCGCGCCTGGGCTCATGAACCGCCTAACGTAATCAACCTGGTCACCCTGGCAGAGCGGGTCAGGGACCTGGCAGCAGGGACGAACCTGAAAGTCACCGTCCTGGATGACAGACAACTGGAACAACTCGGCGCAGGCGCCCTGGTCGCGGTCGGCAAGGGCAGCAACGCTCCCTCCCGGCTAATCCTGATCGAGTACCCCGGGAAAGGCTCTGCCAAACGCAGCGCCCCGATCGCCCTGGTTGGCAAGGCGATCACCTTCGATACCGGCGGGTATACGATCAAAAATAGCGAAGGGATCGTCGGGATGAAATACGACAAGTCCGGGGCGATGGCCGTGATCGGTGTCCTGAGCGCGGCCTCCCGCCTGGGTCTGCGCACCCCGCTGGTCGGGGTCATCGCCGCGGCGGAGAACATGATCTCCGGCGGGGCCTACCACCCGGATGATATCTTGAAATCCCTTTCCGGCAAGACGATCGAGATCGTCAGCACCGACGCTGAAGGACGCCTGGTACTGGCCGATGCGTTGACCTATGCCCAGCAGGCTTACAACCCGCGGTTGGTTATCGACGTGGCCACCCTGACAGGCGGTGTCGTCGTCGCCCTGGGGAGCGTGCGCGCCGGGCTGTTGAGCAACAACACTGCCCTGGCGGAATGCCTGTTCGACGCCGGCGAGCGGACCCACGAACGCCTCTGGCGCCTGCCGCTGGACGACGATTACTTCGAACAGATCAAGGGGGATGACGCCGACATCAAGAACTCCGGCGGGCGCAAGGCCCAGCCCGTCATCGGCGGCATGTTCCTGAAACAGTTCATCGGCGAAGACGTCCCCTGGGCGCACCTGGATATCCCCGGCGTGGCCACCCTGGAGAAGGAATCGCCTACCTGCCCGAAGGGCGCAACCGGTTTCGGCGTGCGCCTGCTGATCGATTACCTGGAAACATTGGAGCAGGAAGCGGAGGAGTAAAATAGTATGACAGCCTATATCATCGTCGATATCGAGGTCACCGACCCGACAGGGTATGAAGAGTACAAGAAACTGGCCGCGCCGACCGTTCTGCACTACGGCGGCAGGTACATAGTCCGCGGCGGGCCGCACCAGACGCTGGAGAGCGGATGGCAGCCGAAACGGCTGGTGGTGCTTGCGTTCGACAGCCTGGAACGGGCGCTGGCCTGGCATGGATCGCCCGAATACGCGCCGGCGAAGGCGCTGCGGGACCGTTACGCCCGCTCGAAAATGGTCGTCGTCGAAGGGGCCTGAGCCCCGGACTATCCGTGGGAAATGAAGAGACGCCTGCTAAGGCGTCTCTGTTTTTCCGACCCAGAACCGACCGGCCTGGACGATGGTCTTGTCGGGCACATCGGCCAGGATGATCGCCCCGTTGCCGATGCGCACCCCGTCGCCGATGCGTACGCCAATGTGGACCGTCGCGCCCATGCCGACCAGGGTCCGCCTCCCGACGTGGACATGACCCGCCAGGAGGGCGCCAGGTGCAATATGGCTGTATTCGCCAATTTCACAGTCGTGTGAGATGACCGCATTCGTGTTGACCATGCAACGCGGCGCGAGAACCGCCTCCGAGCCGACATAGGCATTGGCGAAAACCTGCACCCCCTCCCCGATGCGGCTGGACGGCTCCAGCGTCGCCCGGGGGTGGACCAACGCCGGGAATGAATAGCCGCTTTCTGCGAGCAGGTCAAAGACACGCACGCGGACATGGATGTCGAGGATGCCCCCGACCCCATTGGCCGCCTGGCGAACGCCGCGCCTGGAAAGGGCTGCCAGGAGGGCGCGTGTTCCCAGGACAGGGACGCCGAGCACCAGCGTTCCGGCCGGCAGGTTGTCGTCGAGGATGCCGGCCAGGGTGTGTCCACCGGCCTGCTGGACCATCTCGATGACCGACTTGGCATGACCGCCGCCGCCGTAGACCAGCAGGTACGGCTTTTCCCCAACCGGGAGGCTCAGGTAATCCTCTCCGTCTGGCTGGGCGAGCTGCCTGATGACATCCTCGGTAACCAGCCGGTCGGACGGCAGGCTGGCCAGGTCGAGGCCGAGTTGCTCGGCCAGGGTGCGCGCCGGTTTGGTGATGCGCAGGTCCCCGGATGGCGCTTCGATGGGAACGGGCCGGGTTATTTCGAGCGGCTCATCGGCTGTCGAGGTGACCACTGCCAGCGGCTCGCCGACCTGCAGGATATCACCTTCCCTGGCCAGGAGGCGAAGGGTACCCGCCGCGGGTGCTTCGATATCCGCGGCCGCCTTGGTCGTCTCGATGGTGAAGATGACAGTCCCCAGCTCCACGGCCCCCCCATCGCGGACATGGATGGCCGCCAATCGGGCTTCCGGTTCGTTGGCATTGAGCAATGGGACGAGAACAGGGGTCTGGGTCACATGCGCCTCCAGGGACGAGATAGATGCGTTGCTATTTTACCCGTTTTCCATCTATAATACGCTGGTTCCGGTTACGGCTTGGTGGCAGGCAGGTCGATTGCCATCCAAAGGAGCAACACCTGAAGGACCAGCACATCACCCGCGGAGGAATATTATGGATTTTGGTCAGGCGTTCTCATTCGTGTTCCAGGACAAGAAGTGGCTCGAAAAAGTAGCCATTGCCGCCGGGGTTTGTTTGATCCCCTACGTCGGCCAGATCACCGTGCTTGGCTGGGGGCTTGAGATCACCCGGAGGGTGATAGCCAGGGATGCAGAGGTCCTACCCGACTGGAGCAACTTCAGCGCTCACCTGACCCGCGGATTCCAGATGTTCCTGGTCAACCTGGTCTACAGCCTGCCGATCCTGCTGATCGCCTTCTGCGGGAGCATCGTGCCGTTCTTCGGCCTCTTCACTCAGGATCCCGAGGCTGCCATGGTGATCATCTCGATCATCTCGATCTGCTTCTCCTGCTTCCTGCTGCTGCTCGGGATCATCACTTCGCTCGGCCTGGCCGCAGCCGCCGGGAACCTGGCAGCCAAGGGCGAACTCAGCGCCGGCTTCCGCTTCAATGAGGTCATTGGCCTGATCAAGGCTGCACCGGGGAATTATCTCCTGACGGTGCTGGCTGCCATGCTGGTCGGTGCATTCATCGTGCCGTTGGGCTTGATCGCATTCGGGATCGGGGTCTTCTTCACCTACACCTACGCCTGGGCGGTGATCAGCCACCTGTACGGGCAGGCTTACTATATTGCGCGGGAAAAACAGCTATCGAACCCCCCGGAAGTAACGGAATAAAACCACCCGAGCCGGCTGAACTAACACCCCCCGGCTCTTTTTTTATCCCGCCGATGCCAGGTCCAGGGCGGCCTGGGTAACGGCTTGCTGGGACGGCAGGATCTGTTCTTCGAGCGCCGGGGAATTGGCGATTGGCAGGTCCAGGGCGGCCAGGCGGCGGACCTTCAGCCCGGGGATGCCCGCCTCGGCTGCCAGGGCGACGATCTCCGCGCCCCAGCCCAGGGTGTAGCCGCCCTCCTCGACGGTCAACAGGCGACCGGTGCGCTGCAACGATCCGAGCAGCGGTTCGAGCGAGAACGGACTGAGTTGGGAGAAGAGTACGATCTCGGTGAAGACCTCGTGCTCGTAGAGCAGGTCAAGCGCAGTCCGGCGGGCCAGTTCGAAGTTGTACCCGTAACAAGCGATGGTCAGGACGGGCTTGCGTCCGCCGCTGATCCGCAGCAGGCTGGCGGGAGTTCCCGTCCCAGACTGCTCGATCTCGAAATCCTGCAGGTCGCCTTCGCCTGGTGTCAGCATCGGGCAGGGATAGAGCAGCTTGTGCTCGATGAACAGAACCGGGTCATCTGCGGCGATGGCAGCGAGCAGCAGCCCGGCAGGATCGTGGAGGCAATCCGCGGCCAGGACGGTCAGGCCGGGGACACCGAGGAACATCTTCTCCAGCGACTGGCTGTGGGTCGGGCCGTAGCCGCGCCGCCCGCCCATCGGCGTACGGATGACCAGCGGAACGCGCACCTGGTCGTTGTACATCCAGCGGAACTTGGCGGCATGGTTGACGACCTGGTCGGCGATGAGGGTGACGAAATCCCCGAACATGATCTCGACCACCGGGCGCAGGCCGCGCAGCGCCATCCCGGTGGCAAGGCCGACGATGCCGGCCTCTGAGATCGGGGTGGTCAGCACTCTTGAGGGGTACGCGCTGCTCAGGCCGCGGCTGACCTTGAAGGCGCCGCCGTACGGGTCGAGCAGGTCCTCCCCGAGCAGGAACAGGCGCTGGTCAGCAGCCATCGCCTGGTGCAGGGCCTGGTTGAGTCGTTCGAGCACGCTGGTCATAGGACGGGGAACGGGTCCTCCGCCGCCCGGGCAAACGCAGCCGCGACGATGGCGGACACTTCCGCTTCGATGCGCTCGCGCTGGGCAAGTTCCAGCCGCGCGGCGTGGACCAGCAGGGGATCGTATTCGCGCTGGCGGGCGACCTCCTGCGGATCGCGGACGTCGTCGCCCTTGCTGTGAGCGGCGAAACGGTAGGTGTGCAGCACCAGGGCCGCCGGTCCGCCCCCGCCCCGGACGGCTGCGACCGCTTCCACTGCCGCGGCGCGGATCACCTGCACATCGGTGCTGTCCCGCTCCCAGACGGGGATATCAAAAGCGGCAAACCTGGCCGGGATCGAACCGGCAACGGCCAGCCCGACCGGGGTCGTCTGGGCATAGCGGTTGTTCTCGAGGATGAAGAGCACCGGCAGTTTCCACAACGAGGCCATATTCAGGCTCTCGTAGACGACCCCCTGACCGAGGGTGCCGTCGCCGAGGAAGACCAGGACGATCTTCCCGGTCCGGCCTGTTTTCTCAGCCAGGGCCATGCCGGTTGCGACCGGGACGATGCCTCCCTGAATGCCGTTGGAGTAGAAGTTGCGCCAGTGGATGTGCTGGCTCCCGCCGCGGCCGCCCACCAGCCCGGTGGCCCGGCCCATCAACTCCGCAGCCAGGCGGTACGGGTCGCCCCCGTAGGCCAGGAAATGGCCGTGACAGCGGTGGCTGCTGAAGACGACGTCATCGGGGTCGGTGGTGGCAAATACCCCGGCGGCGTCGGCCTCCTGCCCGATGTAGGCGTGGGTGGTGCCGACCAGCCTGCCTGTGCTGAATTCAGCCAGCAGGCGTTCTTCGAAACGGCGGATGAGGGCCATCGTCCGGTAGAGGGCGGCATCGTCAGTCATCGCCGGGAATTATAACCCAGCACCGCGCCGCGATTGCCCGTAGACCAGCCGGACACCAAAAAGGCATGTTTCACAGGCGGGTTTCACCCCTGCCCGGCTGACGTGATGCCTCAAAGCAAAATGTTACTATGGGGATACGTTGCCTCAAAGCGGAATGTTACCGTGAGATATTCCAAAGTTTAGCCACTTTTGCGTCGATCGAGGTTCGGAGTTGAACCGGATTGAGTTGGACATACAAGT
>JBDRPT010000105.1:0-9463 GCA_043826785.1 Chloroflexota bacterium
ATTTTCCGCACGGTTAACCTCTCTTTTGGCATCTTCTTCTCCTTATATTAGAAGGAAAGAATGCCACACTTTCTAAAGATTAACCAGAACTTCTTCGCTTTCCCCGTCGATTTTTATTCTTCCAGATTCCGATCGATTTCGGCCACCAATTCCGATGTTATCCAAAAAGTGGCCGATTTGCGCCGGAATCACTGGCCGATTTGTTCCAGAATCGGTGGCCGATTTACATCGGATTCACTGGCCGATTTGCACCGGATTTTGCACTTTATTGGGTCTTGTTCACAATGGCGTTTCCATCGTCTCCAGGATACACGCCAGAGCCTACAAATCGTGCTATCCTCACCATCATGGATTTATCAGTCTCCGTGCGAAATCTCTGTGCGCTAACAGCGCTAGTAACGGGTATTCTCGGGCTTAGAGAAATAAAGAGGAAAGTCGGAACTGAGAAAGGAAAAATATTAGCTTGGGTCGGCCTGGTTCTTGGCGCTGGCTGGCTCCTCTTTAGATTGCTGGTCGGCATCACATTTCTACTGGCTGAAATCCTTCACTGAGCCCCTGAGCGGAGGATAGAATCCGCCAAGTACCGCCCTTGCCGGTACCCTTACCCCCTTTCGGGGGCCTTCGGCAGGGTGCTCCGCTCCGCGGAGCCAAACCGTTAGTGCGCCAAGCGAAGCTTGGCGTTTCTTACAGGGTGAAAGACCCTGTCGAACAAGGCCTAACCAGCCATTCGTACCGAGTGTTGCAATGATGAAGGAGGACGCTAAGTTCGGTTAGAGGAGTGACCGTCGAATAGAGAAAACCTTGGCGTTGAAGCAGGGATGCCAGCAACTTCAACGAGCCTGGAAACCCTGTAAAAGCATCAGGGCAAGCAGGGACACAAATTTCTGACATCAGCGACCGAACAACATCATTGAAGCGTACACAGGGAACGACGTAAGCCACAGGGAAGTCCGTACTTCCTGAAGTCTTGATATAGCCCCGTTATTGCGCTCTGCGGAGCAATCCGCACAAGTGCAGATGGCGACAGTGTTAACGGACTGGTAGCCAACACAAAGAGAGCGGTTTGGTGAGTTCTCAGAGGGTCTGCCGGGGTTCACGAAAAGCGTGGCGTGTGTCGAGAGAAACGCTCAAGAACTTGGGAGACCCGATATGTTCCCGCCGCAAGATGAGCGGGTAGGCGAACCGAAACATCAAGTAGGAAAGCCGATGACAATCGGGGGTCGGATCAGCTCGTAGTACTCTGAGACAGTAACGCTGTTCACATGGGGAAGGAGCTGACAGGGATACGCAACTCGCAAAGGAAACACAAATCGGACATGCAGGGCCGAACAATGTGCTAACCTCACTGCGGGAAACAAGCAATTGGTAGCCGAGTAGGTTATCATACGGAAGCGAGTATCTCTGAAAAGCCCGGTGCGATAGTTCCGCACGCCGGGATTTGTGCGGGGGGAGGGCGGGTAACTGCCCTCCCTACCGCGACGGCGCAGTTCAGCATTCTTGATCTGAGAAAGGAGAACCAGAGGATGAGGTATGGCATTAGCGCAGCGGCATTGCTCGTCCAGAATGAACGCGTGCTACTCGTCAACCATATGGAATCTGGGCGTTACGATTTCTGGGTGCCGCCTGGTGGAAGAGTTGAGGGAAATGAGTCTATTTTTGACTGTGCTCGACGGGAGACACTCGAAGAAACTGGGTTAAGTGTTGAGCCAAGACACATTTATTACATTCAGGAATTGGTCGAGCCAGATTATCACTTCGTTAAATTTTTCATTCTGTGCGAATCATTTAGTGGAAAGCTCACGCTTGCCAACAAAGAACAAGGCGAGGATTTTTTGGTTGAGGCCCGTTTCTTTTCGAGAGAGGAGTTACGCGCTGTGACGGTTCATCCCGAGATTATGAAGGAACAGTTTTGGGATGATTTGCGAGCAGATACGCTGTTGACAAAGTACCTTGGGCTGGAGCAAATACGTTATTGAAAGTGAGACGGCTGCATCAACGATGTTGAGATCAACACCATTTCGGAATGCACCTATCGATTAATGGAAGGGTCAAAATCTGGAGAGCAAAGCGATAAAAACTGAATTCTGAATACGCCTAGCAACGCACGCGGTCATGAGGAGCTGTTTTCTCGTGGCCGTTTTTCATTCCCTGGTCCACCGGTAACCCTCCCATAAAATGGGACATGGTGACCGTTTTGTGATACCATTCAGCCATCCCAACAGACGAGGCGCCCATGTTCGATCTCCCTGATGATGAAATCCTATCCCTCTCCAAGGAACACGTCTTCTGGACTTGGTCCGCCCAGGCGAGAGTCAACCCGATCGCGGTTAAACGCGCCAAGGGAGTCTACTTCTGGGACGTGGACGGTAAAAAGTATCTGGATTTCAACTCGATGACGATGTGCGTGAATGTCGGCCATGGCGAAGAGCGGATCATCCGGGCGATGCAAAAGCAGACGGAAGAACTGCCCTATGCTGCCCCCGGGATGACAACCCGGCCGCGGGCTCTGGCGAGCAAGCTGGTGGCGGATATCACACCCGGGGGCGCGTTGAGCAAGGTTCTATTCACCCTGGGTGGAGCGGATGCCAACGAAAACGCAGTCAAACTGGCCCGCGGCTACACTGGCCGGTTCAAGGTCCTGACCCGCTATCGCTCCTATCACGGTGCGACCGGGGGAGCGATGGCCCTGACTGGTGACCCGCGCCGCAACGCCTGGGAACCCGGCTTGATGCCCGGGGTGGTCCATTTCCTTGACCCCTATCGTTATCGCTCCACCTTCCATCGCACCACCCCGGATATCCCCGAAGCGGAGTTTTGCCGGGATTACCTCAATCATCTCGAGGAGATCATCCAATACGAAGGCCCGGAGACGATCGCGGCCATCTTGATGGAATCTGTCACCGGCACGAACGGGATCATCATCCCGCCGGATGGCTATATGCAGGGAGTCAGGTCGTTGTGCGATAAATACGGGATCGTGATGATCGCTGACGAAGTGATGAGCGGTTTTGGCCGCACCGGAAAGTGGTTTGCGGTCGAGCATTGGGAGGTCACTCCAGACATCATCACCATGGCCAAGGGGTTGACATCTGCCTACGCCCCGCTCGGGGCGGTGGCAATGAAACCCGAGATCGCCGCTGCGTTCGATCAGCGCGCTTTTGAATCTGGATTGACCTATACCTCCCACCCGGTCTCGCTGGCCGCGGCGATCGCCAACATCCAGGTGATGCGGGAGGACAAGCTCGTCGAGCACGCCGCGGCCATGGGTCCAGTGTTGAAGCGGTTATTGACCGACCTGGGCGAAGCTCATCCCTCTGTTGGGGAGGTGCGCTCGATTGGATTGTTCGGCATACTCGAATTGGTCAAGGACCGCGTCACCAGAGAGCCGATGGCACCCTGGAATGGATCCAGCCCGGAAATGACCGCCTTGCGCAAGGCGTGCCTGGACGCAGGTCTCTTCCTGTACACCCACTGGCATACCGTCCTGGTCATCCCGCCCCTGATCATCGATGAGCAGCAATTGCGAGCAGGGATCGAAATCATCGACCGGGCGCTGGAAATCACCGACCGGGCAGCAAAATAAATCGGGGGTACAGGACTATGGCTCCGTCCGCAACTCTGATAATGGGCTCAAGCGATGGATAATAACCCGGAAGACCCCGCAGAGTTGAACGACCACGTCCGCCGGCTGAGCGTTGAGATCGGTGCCCGGCCGATCGGTTCTCCAGCCAACCAGACAGCAGCTGATTATATCGGCCAGGCATTTCTATCCGCCAACCTCGAGTTGGAGGAACAAGCGTACCCCTGCGTGGATTGGGAACATTCGGGCACGAACCTGGAAATCAATGGCAAGCCAGCCCCGGTTAGTGCCAATGTTTTTTCTCTGCCTTGTGATGTCACTGCACAGTGCATTCCCCTATGCAGCCTGGCTGAATTGGAGTCTGCCGACATCCGGGAGAAGATCGTCATATTCTACGGGGACCTGGCAAAAGTCCAACTCTCGCCCAAATCCTGGTTCCTGATCAGCCCTGCTGAGCAGCGGATCATCGCATTGCTTGAAGAGAAACGTCCCGCCGCGCTGCTGGCACCCCCGGCGGCGACGGTGGAATATGAGCAGGTCAGCGAGGACTGGGAACTGGACCTGGCGGCAGCCACCGTCCCGCGGGATGTCGCCCTGGCCCTGTTGCACGAACCGACTGCTCGCCTGCACTTGCGCATAGACAGCCGCCGAGTCCTGGCCACCGCTCGAAATATCGTCGCTCGCCGGAAGGGTCCTGGATCCGGCAAGATCGTCATGATGGCCCATTTCGATACCAAGATCCAGACTCCCGGCGCGCTCGATAATGCCGGAGGTGTGGCTGTGCTCCTCGGTCTGGCCTCAACTTTAAATAAGAGCAGCCTCGCCTGCGGGCTGGAATTCGTTGCTTTCAACGGGGAGGAATATCTCCCAATGGGCGATACCGAGTACCTGCGCCGTGGGGAGCAGGATTTCGGTTCCATCATCGCGGCGATCAACATGGACGGGATCGGCGCAGCGATGGGTACGAACAGCATAACGACCTTGGCCGCGAACGATGAGTTCGAAAATACGGTCAAGTCGATCGCAGGCGGCTACCCTGGCGTTGTCTGGGTGGACCCATGGCCTGAATCGAACCATTCCACATTTGCGATGCGCGGCATCCCATCCATTGCTTTCGGCTCGGTAGGAGTGCGGAGCCTGGCGCATACCCCGGAGGACACCCTCGACCAGATCAGCGCGGCCAAGCTGGCCGAGGTGGCGCAATTGGCGCGGGATATCGTTCTGGCATTGCAGGTCAAGCCGGCAGGCTTTGGAAGGCTGCAGCAAGGGTAGTCCGTCGTTAAATACAAAGGCTGACAGTTTCAGATGGAATACCGAATAAGCCTATCAATCACATCCGCCAGGGACTAAAGTCCCCGGCTCAGAGTTAAGCCCGCTAAAGCGGGCTGCTTTTAGCCGTCTTTAGACGGCTTCCACTGTGAGCCGGGGGATTCATCCTCCGTAAGGCATGGTGATGCCAATTCTGGCAAAGTGTCAGGTGGCTAGATCATTTTCACTTCGGAAATATTTCTTCGTAAAGTTCGATCCGATTCCCGTCGAGGTCATGGGTCCAGGCGTGTTTGCCGCGCTCCCAGATCTGGATGCGTTCTTCGATGGCAACCCCTTTGGCGCGTAATCCATCCAGGACTCCTCCCAGGTCATCGACCCGCAGGTTGAGCACGAAGCCGCGCCCTTTTTCTGCTAACTCGCCTTTGGCCGGGTTGATCGCAAAGACCGGGTTCGCGCGCAAGATCGAGTTTTCAGCATCCCGGCTCCAGAAGACGTGATAGAAGCTGGTCCCATCCGGATGGGTTTCCATCTCGATCCCAAAGGTTTCTTCGTACCAACGGGCGAGACGAACCGGGTCCTTGCTATCGATAAAAACCCCTCCGATACCCTGAATGCTCGCCATTGATTCAGCCACCAAATTATCGCACCGTCTTTTGGATCACGAATGGTCTTCGCCCCGGGCGAGGAACATCTCCCATTGCAGGATCTCGTCCTCTTGAATATCGCCGATGATCCTGGCGCCGACGACTACATCCAGGAAACGCGGGTTGATCCCCGTGCCCGGACGCTTGACCAGGATGTCGTCCCGGGTGACGGTCTCCCCGCTGCGCAACGCCCGTGCGGCGACCAGGCTGCGGCGTGCCTGCTGGCGGGCTTCCGCCTCGCAAGCGAACACCTCCTTGTGGTCGCTTCCAATGAGAGCAGTAACGTAGTCGCACTGGGAACGGAAGGCGCGCATGTCTTCAGGGTCCATGGCATGGTAATGGTCATTGCCGCTTTTGGTCTTGTCCAGGGTGAAATGCTTCTCGATGATCCTTGCTCCAAGCAACCAGGCGGTTGTCAGGGTTGCGCAGCCGTAAGCAGGGGGGACGTGGTCGCTGTAACCGACAACCAGGTCCGGGAAGGCCACCTGCAGGTGTTGGATGACACCCAGGTTGGCATCGGAAGGATCACATGGGTAACTGAGAACACAATGGAGCAGGGCAATCTGATCCACCCCTTCTGACTTGAGCAATCGTACCGCCTCGTCCACCTCGCCCAGGGTCGATGCTCCGACGGAGAGGATGACCGGTTTGCCCATCGGGGCGATGTGTCGCAAGAACGGATGGTTGGTGAGGTCGGCGGATGCGACTTTGATGACCGGCATGAGTGGGACGAGTGCATCAGCAAAACGGACATCAAATGGTGTTGTCAGGAAGTCGATTCCGCATCTCGCCGCGTGGGTGGCGAGGGTTGCATAATCGTCGATATCGAAATGGTCATACTTCTTGAATAACTCGAACTGGCTTTTAGTTGATTCCTTGGTCGTATCCCAATAAGATGGGCTGAAACGGGAGGCAAGCGTTTCAGCCTTGTAACTTTGGAATTTGATCGCATCGGCACCTGCCGCAGTTGCTTCCTCGACCATGCATACTGCGGTTTCCATGTCGTTTTCATAATTGACTCCGGCCTCGGCAATCAGGTATGGCCTGTCTGCCTTCAACGCGATCGTGCCAAACAGGATATCTTCACGCTTGTTCATTATCGCTCCCTGCACAGCGTCCAGAGGAACTGTCACTTCCGGTCGTGCCATTTAATTTTTTGCGATAGTGAGTCACCGCAACAATGTCATTGGTCATATTGTCGGCATGTTTGGTATACCGGTAGAGTGGGAGATGGACATAGCCGGTTGTGTACCGTTCCTGATAACGGCGGCGCAATTCCTCGTCCTCGCACAAGCGCATCCTCTCGTCGTATAAGCCGATCTCGATCAGGTTTTCCTTGCGGAACATGATCCCACAGGCGATCGGTTCTTTCTGGGCATCATGCCTCACGATATGGGACTCATTGACATCCACGTCGAAGTAATCGCATGCCACTGCTCCCCAGTCAGGGTTCATTGCGAGGTGCAGGTATTCGACGTGGAGGAGTTCGTCATGGAAGTAGTCATCCGAGTCGAGGTGGACCACAAACCTGCCGCGTGCCTTCTGGATGCCGGTGTTCCTGGCTGCCGGCAGTCCGCGATTCTTACGGAAGAAGATCGGGATGACTTCGTCCCCAAAGTCCTTGATGATCTTGGGGGAGTTGTCTGTCGAGCCGTCATCCACGACAATGACCTCATAATTTTCACGCGGGAATCGCTGGGAGATCGCACTCCGGATGGCTCGACTGATAAAGCGCTCCCGGTTATAGCAAGTGATTACAACGCTGACTTGCATGTTAATTCTCCTAATCTTCTTACCAGGCTGTCCAGCCGCCCTCGACGAGCAGGTTGCTTCCAGTCACATAGCTGGATGCGTCCGTGGCGAGGAACAACGTCGCGCCGACGACCTCATCGGCTTGCATCAGCCTTCCCATTGGGGACATACGGCTGAACCGCTCGACAAAACCATCCTCATGATTGTTCCAGACGCCGTGGGGGGTGAGGCAGTTGACCCGGACGCCGCGTCTGGCCCAGTACGACCCGAGGTACTTGGTCAGCATAATCACACCGCCCTTGCTCGCTGAGTAAGCGACTGGATTGCCCATGCTGTTGGCCTCGTAGAGGGCCGGGTTCGATGAGACGATACCATAGGTCGATGCAAAGTTGATGATCGAACCCTTGCCCTGGGCCAACATGGCCTTGCCAAAATCCCGGCAGGTGAGAAAGGTTCCCTTCAAGTTAGCACCGATGACAGCATCCCAGAGCTCCTCGGGAAAATCCTCTGCCTGGGCGGAGAGGAACCCCTTGGGCTTGTACTGGTGGCTATTGATAAGCACGTCGACCCGCCCACATTTTTCCAGGGAGAAATCGAGCAGAGCAGCCACTTCCTCCGAGCGACCGACGTCACAAGCCAGGCCATGTACCTGGTTTCCATCTTTCCCGTTCAATAGAGCGGCGAAGCCGAGCGGATCGGTTGCTTCCAGGTCTGCAAGGACCAGGTTCGCCCCACGGGCGTGGAACTCTGTAGCGATTTTCCTGCCAATCAACCCGCAGGCACCGGTAAGGACGACGGCGCGTCCAGCGATATCAAAAATAGGGTCCATTAGTCAGCCTCCAGAATTGTTTCAGCGATCAGCAAAGATGCACGCGCCTCGGCCAGCGTGGCAAGGTCCACGGGCTCACCGGCACAGGCACGGACGAACTGTTCTGCCTGGGTTCGGTAGGTTTCATCCACCTGATAACCTTCCGGGAGCTTGCCTTCCACAACCTGGCCGTCTGCCTGATGGATCGTCCACTTCCCGGTGAGCATGTCGGCAATGATGCTGCCGCCTTCGCAGGCTATCTCTAGGGTCCGTTGGGCGGGTTTCTGGGCCAGGCTGAGCGTGATCGCAGAGAGAGCCCCGCTACAATGGCGGATGATGACAGCCGATGACTCGTCCACGTCGGTCCCGAGCGTGTTGCGGGTCGAAATCAGGCCTACAGTCCGCTCGGCGGAACCCATCAGCCAGAGGGCATAATCGAGTTCGTGTGCATGGGTCAACAAGGCTCCTCCACCCAGGCTTCGCCGGGCAGCGTAGGAATTGCGGTAGTCCTCCCAGGGGTGCCAGTCCGGGAGGAATGCTCCGAAGTGTATCCGGGCCAGAAGCGGCTGGCCGAGCGGATGGCCTGAACGGATGACCTGGCGGACCGCCAGCAGGGTTGGGTGAAAGCGCAGGTTAAACGCTACAAAAACGCTCCGCCTGTGCTTGTCTGTAACCCGTTCGAGTCGATCAAGACCAGCGACTGAATGCGATACCGGTTTTTCCACCAGGATATGGGCTCCTGCTTGTACGGCTGCGAGTGCTGTCTCGAGGTGCAGGGAGGTTGGATTGGTAATGACCACGGCTTCAGGGCGTTCGGCCAGGGCGTCATCGAGAGAGGTGAACACGTTATCGGGGGCAGGTTGACCTTCGTCGGCCAAGGTTGCTTTGCCAGTCCGGAAGGCATCGATCCGTTCTATTCCGAGAGCCCGGAAATGGCGCAGATGTCTCCTGCCGATGGAACCGAGACCGCAGATCAGGATATGGCGCAACAAGGATTACTCCTGTCCGGAGAGAAATATCGCCGTGGCGCGTTCGTACCCGAGAAGACGGAAAGGACTAAATAGAACTGCTTGCCTCTCGATGGGGCGGACAGGTACAGTGCAAGGCGTGAACTGGATTGGTGGGATTGGTTCGGAGTGCGGTCCATCAAATAAGTGACACACAGGCCGCATCATACCCGTGAGCCAGATGATAAGATGCGGCGTGAAATTGGGATTTGGTTAAGTGAGTATAACATAAGAATACTGAGCGTCCGGATTGATGAATTGCAGGGAGTGGCTAACATTATGGGCTAACGAAGTCCATTACGTTGGCCGGATAGTTTGGAAAACGCTGCTTGTACAATTGCCTGCTGTTGAAAGAATAGACGAACAAGCGTAGTGCACACTCCAGAGCATAAGGACAACGAGA
>JBDRPT010000106.1:0-22685 GCA_043826785.1 Chloroflexota bacterium
GGCGAAGCCAGCCCACCACACCCCCCACCATCTTGAAGTGCGTAAGTCCTATATATAATAATACCTTTTTTGTTTTTGGATGGGAAGGTCTGCGGGTAATGTATAATACCAGCAGAGAGGAGCTGTAGGATGCCAAAAACCCAGTCTAAACTGCCGCCGCGCTCGACGCCGTTATCACCCAGGCGTAGGGCGGTCATCGTTGGGGCATCGAGCGGGATTGGCGCAGCGCTTGCCAGGCGTCTTGCCCGTCAGGGCTATACCCTGGCCCTGCTTGCCCGCAGTGAGGACCTGCTTGTGGAACTCTGCGGCGAGATCAACTCTCTGTCAGGAGAGACCCGGGCCCTCTTTTACCTGCATGACGTTGCCGAGTTTGCTTCGGTCCCGGCTTTGCTGCACCAGATTCTGGCCGACCTGGGCGGTCTGGACTTGTTCATCTATAACACCGGCATTTCGCTGTCACCCGGCCCGCAGGGGTATGATTTTTCGAAAGACCGGCGCACAACCGAGGTCAACTACCTGGGGGCGCTGGCCTGGCTGAACCCTGTCGCGGACATGTTCCAGAGCCTTGGGGCCGGGCAGATCGTGGGTATTGGCTCAGTCGCTGGAGACCGCGGCCGGGTGGGCAACCCGGCCTATAATGCCTCCAAGGCAGCCTTGGCGACCTACCTGGAAGCGCTGCGCAACCGCCTGACCCGGCGCGGCGTCGACGTGCTGACGGTCAAGCCGGGGTTTGTCGACACCGAGATGCTGAAGGGATCCAAGACCACCTTCTGGGTCATCTCCCCGGAGCAGGCAGCCGCGGATATCTGGAGAGCCATCCGCCGCCGCAGGCAGGAGGTCTACACGCCGGCCCGCTGGCGGATGGTAATGTTTGTCGTCCGCAATATCCCCTCCATCATCTTCCGCCGGTTGAATTTTTGAACAGCCATGTCCACATCCATGCCATTTAGTTTCCTTGAAAATTTTGGTCACTCCCTGCGCTCACAAGCTTTTCGTTATCGGGTGGAGAGCGTAGATGAAATATCCGCGACCTTTCGCCATGCCGGCAAACACCAATTGACCGTGACTCTGCGCGGCGCCGGCCGGTCGTACAATGACGCCGCCATGAACGGGGGCGGGATTGTCCTCGACCTGACCGGTTTGAATCGCATCCTGGATTGGAACCCAGAGACCGGTGTCATCACGGTCGAACCGGGGGTCACGCTCCGGCAGGTCTGGCAGCAGGTCCTCCCGGATGGCTGGTGGCCGCCGGTCGTATCGGGGACGATGCACACCACCCTGGGAGGCTGCCTGGGGGCGAACATTCACGGCAAGAACAACTTCCGCCTGGGCACGATCGGTGAGCATGTGCTCGCCTTCAGCGCGGCATTGCCCAGCGGGGCGGTCATCACCTGCACCCCAAAGAAAAACGGCGATTTGTTCCGTGCGATGATCGGTGGCATGGGGATGCTGGGTGCATTCACGAGTGTGACCCTCCAGATGAAAAGGATGGATTCTGGCCTGCTCAGGGTGCGCGCCTGGAACGTCCCCGATCTGGCGACCCACCTGGAGCAGATCCTGGAAGCAGCTCCACAGCATGATTACACCGTCGGCTGGTTGGACGGGACAGCGCGCGGCAAAGGGTTGGGCCGCGGGCAGCTGCACACTGCCGACTACCTGCATGCCGGTGAAGACCCGCAGCCCGGTAAAACCATACAGGTGGCCTATCAGACCCTTCCGACAAAATTCTTTGGCGTGATTCCCAAGTCACTGGTGCACTATTTCATGAGCCCGTTCATGAACAACCTCGGCACCTGGGGGATCAACACCGCCAAATACCTTGTCGGGCGGGATAAAACCTATATCCAGCCGCATGCCGCCTTCCACTTCCTGCTCGATTACGTCCCGGACTGGGAACTGGGCTACGGGCGTGAAGGATTGATCCAGTACCAGTCCTTCCTGCCAAAAGAGACCGCTCACGACGCCTGGGCCGAGATCATCCGCCTCTCCCATCGCCGCGGCCTGCCCACCTACCTGGGCGTGACCAAGCGCCACCGCCCGGACAAGTTCCTGCTCAGCCATGCCCTGGATGGTTTCTCGCTGGCGATGGATTTCAAAGTCACGAATTCTAACCGCCTGAGATTGGCTGCGATGCTGCAAGAATTCGATCTCATCGTGCTGGATTCTGGCGGGCGATTCTATTTTGCCAAGAACAGTGAGACCACCCCGGAGACAGCCCGGCGCTTCCTGGGTGAGGATGTATTGAAGAAATACCGGGCCTTAAAGAAACGCTGTGACCCGCAGAACATCCTGGAATCAGATTTATTCCGGAGGGTGTTTGGTCAATCTGGATAAGGAACACAAAACCGATTGAAGCAGGCGTTGTGTTATCTGCAAGATCTTGGGCTGGTGGATTACCAATCCGCCTGGCAAATTCAGGAGCAGTACGCCACCGAGATCGCTGCCGGGACCTGGCCGCCAACCCTGCTCATGCTCGAACATCCCCATGTCTTCACCCTGGGAAGTAGGAGCCAGGCCGACCATTTGATCTGGGGCCTGGAGGAACGCAGCCGGCGGGGCATTTCTGTCCATTATGTCGACCGGGGCGGTGACGTGACCTATCACGGACCGGGCCAGCTGGTCGGGTATCCGCTTCTGCCGCTGGGGACGCTGGCCGGGGTGGGCCGCCTTCCGGAAGCGGATTATGTTGGTTATGTGCGTAAACTGGAAGAAATGCTCATTCGGGCGCTGGGACGCCTCGGTCTGGCAGCTGGCCGACGCTCTGGTTTGACCGGTGTGTGGGTGGATGCAAATGTCCATTCCCGCTGCCTGCGTTGTCCCCCGCAGGACCGTACCAGGCCGGCCAAGGTCGCTGCCATCGGCGTCAAAGTGGATGCGAAAGGGGTCTCGCGTCACGGATTCGCCTTGAACGTGGACCCGGATATGACCTGCTGGGACGGGATCATTGCCTGCGGCCTGGCCGGCGAGCCGGCCGTTAGCTTGGCGGACCTGGTCTCGCCTGTACCACCAGTCGAAGCAGTCAAAGTGGAAGTCAGATGCGCCTTTGGTGACGTCTTTGGATATAAAATGGTCCTGTAGGTTGATTGACTTTTTATTCCAAACTTTGTACACTAGTGGCAGATTGATAACAACGATTCACGAGGAGGAACGATGACCGCTCAATTTAAATTTGTGATCCGCTCTGGGCCTGATACAGGCAAAATTTACCCGCTCGAAGAGGCCGAAATTACCATTGGCAGGGATATGTCCAACACGATCCCGATCAACGATGGTGAAATTTCGCGCAAGCACGCCCGGCTATTATTGCAGGGCGATGGTTATGTGCTCGAGGATTTCGGCTCGACCAACGGGACCTTTATCAATGGGCAGCGGATCAGTGCTCTGCATACCCTGCGACCTGGCGATATGATCGCGTTCGGCGAGAATGTGGTCATAGCCTATGAGGGAGCTGTCGACCCGAACGCGACCATGCTCTCCACATCTGCCCGCGCGGTCAAGACCGCAACTGCGAAGAAAGTTGCCGCCGGACCTCCGCCCGCCAGACCCGCACCGGCCTATTCTGGACAAGTCCCAGCCGGGCTGCCTCCCCAGGATGCAGCGCCGAAGAAATCCAAGAAAGTCATCTGGATCGTGCTGGCGGTTGTGCTCCTGGTGTGCATCTGCGTGGTGGCTCTGCTTTTGTTCTTCGCACCGGCCTCCTTCTGGTGCATGTTGCCGGTCGACTGGGGCGCGGGCGCGTGTCTCTAAGCTAAGGATCTCCCGCAGGGGTTGCCTGCGGGAGAATTCTTATTGGTTTGATCAAGACGTCATCGAGAACAAGCAACTATGACTGTTATCAGCTCCCCTTCTTCCCCGCGCTGGAGTTCGATCACCAAGCTGGTCGTTGCTCTGACGATCATTGTCATCGTCGGCGCATTGCTTGTTCGCATGCATGGCATCCTTGCACCGGTATTGATGGCTTTCGTCTTGTCCTACCTGTTGTACCCGCTCGCCAGTTGGTTAAACCGGCGACTGCGCCTCTCCTGGGGCATAGCCGTCAACCTGATCTATCTTGTGATCGTCATCAGCCTGCTCGGGCTGCTCACCGCCGGTGGCGTCGGGCTGGTGCAGCAGATCCAGAGCCTGATCAACGTGGTGGAGATCAACATCAACCGGCTGCCCGGTTTCATTGAAAGCCTCGCCGACCTGAAGTTTACACTTGGGCCGTTCGCCCTCGATTTGTCGAATATCAATTGGGGCCAGATCGGGGAGCAGGCGGTTTCTTATGTCCAACCTGCGCTTGGCCAGGTCGGCAACGTTGTCGGCGCGATCGCCAGCGGTGCCCTGAGCACATTGGGCTGGACCGCATTTATCTTGATCGTGTCCTATTTTGTTCTGCTTGAAAGCGGCGGGCTGCGCGAACATATCTTTCGAGTGAACGTACCGGGTTACACAGAGGATTTCCGCCGCCTGGGCAAGGAGGTCAGTCGTATCTGGAATGCGTTCCTGCGCGGGCAGATGATCATCTTCTTCCTGACTGCGATCGTCTATGCCATGGTCCTGAGCATCCTCGGCGTCCGTTATGCGGTGGTGCTGGCACTCATCACCGGGTTCTCCAACTTTCTGCCGTACGTCGGCCCGGCGATCAACTGGGTAGTCCTGGGGCTGGTCACCTTTTTCCAAACGAGCAATTACTTCAACCTGCCGCCGCTGGCCTACACGGCGGTTGTGATCCTGCTGGCGGTATTCATTGACCAGATCTTCAACAACCTGGTCAATCCCCGGATCATGGCCCAGGCCCTCAGGGTCCACCCGGCGTTTGTATTGATCGCCGCGATCCTGGCGGCCAACCTGCTGGGCGTGCTGGGGGTGATCATCGCTGCTCCGCTCCTGGCGACCTTACAACTCTTCGGTGGTTATACCCTCCGCAAGATGCTCGACCAGGACCCCTGGCAGATCCCGGAGCAACCCGAGACCCCTCCTCCGGGGCCGGGCATGCTGGCCCGCTTGCGAGACTGGTGGCGGGCGCGCCGGCAGAAGCCCGGCGGGAAGAAGGCGGAGACCGGACCGGATCAGGAATAGCCGCAGCACATAGGGAGACTGGCATTCATCAAGCTGCTTGATCGCCCGGGACGGATTTGGTTAAGTTTTAAGGTAATTTTCCCAGGAAATCCGTATAATGGAATCAGAAAAGGAGGTCTTATGTCGAAACCTGCTTCTGAACCCAAGACCGTCACCCTTGCGGAGACCGAGAATTACCTTGCCTGGAGCGCGGAAGAACCGGATGGGGAGATCACCTACCATCTCGAGTTGAACAACGTCACCCTGCACTTCTTTAAAGAAGAGTGGGACGAGTTCATCGCCCTTGTCCACGAATTTGATTAGCTAGTGCCCGGACACTTTGTTTTTGATGGGTTCGTCTCCAACGGTTCGGGCAGGAAATATCATGACCTACCCATCATTTCTACCTGGTCCGGGTACTAGAGCGGATGACTGTCAAAAATTCGATCATTGACGTTCCGGGGATTGACGTCGGGCATGCCCAGGACGACGAGGCGCTCACTGGCTGCACCGTTGTCTTGTGTCGCAAGGGGGCTGTCGGCGGCGTGGACCAGCGCGGCGGGGCGCCCGGCACCCGCGAGACCGACCTGCTCAACCCGGTCAACATGGTTGGGAAAGTCCATGCCGTGTTGCTGGCGGGAGGTTCCGCCTTCGGGTTGGACGCGGCCGCGGGGGTCATGCGTTACCTGGAAGAGCGCAAGATCGGGTTCAATACTGGCGTGGCGCGCGTCCCCATCGTCCCGGCTGCGATCCTGTTTGATCTGAACTTGGGCAGCGCGGCCCGCCGCCCGGACGCAGAGATGGGCTACCGGGCCACGGCAGCGGCTTCCAGGCAGGCTTTCCAGGAAGGCAATGTCGGCGCAGGGACGGGTTGCTCGGTGGGGAAAATCTTCGGCATGGCAGGGGCGATGAAATCTGGCTTGGGGACAGCCAGCATGCGGATCGGCGGCGGGGTCGTGGTCGGGGCGCTCGCTGCGGTCAATGCCTTCGGTGATGTTGTCGACCCGCAGACCGGACAAATCCTGGCCGGGGCGCGCCCGGCGGTTATCGGACCGTTGAAATTGGGTGGGAAAGATGCCTTCGCGGATACTCTCAAGGTCATGCGCACGCCCACCGGGCGCGGCATCCTGGGCCTTGCCAGTCAGCGGAATACCGTCATCGCTGTGGTTGCCACGAACGCGGACTTCAGCAAGGTCGAGGTGACCAAGCTGGCTCAAATGGCTCAGGCCGGGCTTGCTCGAACCGTCCGTCCGGCACATACCATGCTCGATGGGGATACCGTCTTTGCTCTGGCGACCGGCAGGAAGAAGGCGGATGTGAGCATTGTCGGAGCATACGCCGCGGAAGTGCTGGCCCGGGCCATTATTCGGGCAGTCTTGACGGCGAGACCGGCAGGGGGTCTGCCGGGGTTGGGCAAATAACGATAGGGCGAATAGACGTCCCCCCGGGAACATCAACGCTCAAGGAGTACCAATGTCTTCTGCTATTGGCACCACGGAATTGTTGATCATCGTCTGCCTGTGTATCCCGGTGATCCTGGCCGTTGTGGCGGGGATCGTATTCCTGCTCGTCCGGCGGGGGAAGGGACCCCCGGGTTCAGATTCGACGAACCCAAGGTAGGATAATAAAACAGGGGCGAACAGTCGTCCGCCCCTGTGATTCCAGCGCGGGAAAATCCTAATTTTTTTTACGACGCCAGCGGCCTTTCAGTTCATCCCGGAGGATCATACTCAGGAAGATGCTGACAGCTGTTGTGACCAGCGAACCAAGGAAGGCATTCCAGAACCACGGGTCGGCCAGGGTGAAGCCAGCGCTGAACTGGCTGCCGATCCAACCGGTCAGGGCAAAGAGCAGGGTGTTGATCACCAGCGTGAACAAACCCAGGGTCAGGATGATGAGCAGGCAGGATAGCGCCTTGATCGGCGGGCGGAGGATGGCATTGACCAAACCGAAGATGAGCGCCAGCCAGATGATGTCGACCCAATTACCGGCATAAAGGATCCTGCTCGGCAAGAGGGCAATTGCCGCGTAGAGGGCAACGGCGTTGATAGCCCAACGTAAGATGAATTTCATAATCGACCTCCTATCCTTTATCTACGCAGGTCAGGCGTTGAAGTTGCCCCGGCCTGCATCCAGATGAGCGTGCGTCGCAGGGAAAAACCTGCCTGACGGATGAAATCGGTAACCTGACCGGCAGGGAAATCCAGGCCTAGTGTCCGGCGGTGGATAAGCTGCGAGCGGGCGTGGAGCAATAACTCGGTCACGGCCTGCCCGTCCCCGTTTTCAGGGGCTGCCAGCCACAGGCGGTCGATGTAATTGGCGCCGGGTTGCCAGGTTACCCCGGCCAGCAAGTCAGCCTGCCGGAAGATCGTCCACTGCTTGAGCTCGGTATCCAGGAAGAAACGGTACAATGCCCCGCCCGGGCCGGCCTGCATGGAACGCCAGGGAAGCGGCTGATACCAGGCCAGCATTTCCGGGTAGGCGCGCCGGTACCAGGCCGCCTGTTGCCGCCAGGCGTGGACAGGGTTCTTTTTGATGGTGTGCCGGTCCGGGGCCCCACCCGGACCTCGGCCGGGTTGGGCCTGCCATATGGTCCGGCGGGCGCGCTCATCGAACCCCAGGTCCTTGTACAGCTTGACGGCTCCCGGGTTGTCATCACGGACGTGCAGCCAGGTCTCGCTGGCGCCGCGCTGCTTGGCATACTGCATGGCGGCCAGGGTCAACAAACGGCCGATCCCCTGCCGGCGGTACTCCGGCTGGACGGCGACGTTGGCGATCAGGCTGAATCGGTTTCCGCCCCGCCGGAAGGGGATGACGCTGATATTCCCGACGATCGCCCCGCCCTCGACCCAGACGAAGCCGGCAAGCGGTATGGAGACCGATTCCACCGCCGATAGCGCCCAGCGCAAGAAGCGGTTGTCTTTCCCGGCCCGGCGCATCTGCTGGATGTAACTCCGGCCTTCGGCGTCCAGCGTGTCGGCAAAGCTGGATTCGACCAGGTCAGCAACGGCCGGCAGGTCGCGCAGGATGTTCAGCGGGCGTAGTTGCGGGATATCTTCGATGTTCGGGAGGCTGTTTGCAACCATGCGTAAATTATAGTCTCACTCATTCCATTCCATGTAGGCATGGTAGACCTGTAACTGGCTGGCCCAGGTGATGACGCCCTGTTCGGCGAGGTGTTGCATCTGGTCAAAGAAATAACGCAGGACCATTTCGTTCTCGGGAATGAAGTCTGCCGCCGGAATATACACGGCCAGCTTGGCAACCCTGTCCGGATCACGGTTCTGGTCTACTTCCCGGATAAGCGCCACCAGGGTATCCACATCTTCGGTCGTCAGCGGACAATCGGGGCAGCGCGCCATCTCTCCGCCTGTTTCGCCAATCCCTTCAGTCAGCAAGGCGATTGCGCCCAATTCCCCCGATGATATAACGATCACACCGTCTTCGTCAGGAACAAAGTCGGTCGCGTCCGTCACTTCGAACAGGTAGATGCGCTGATACAAATCGACCGGTGCATTGAAGTGATGATTACCGCTGATGATATATTCGTCTGTCCATTCAGAGCTGGGACGGTTTTCAAGCGGCATGGAGAGATAATGCATGCTGACGATGCCGTCTAGGTATTCAAACCCGGCTATGCTGGCGGCAATTGCCCAGTCATTGGCCGAGCCACCACCCGAACAACCGCGGTTGTTCTCCGGCCCGACCAGGGTATCCACCAGAGCTTTGTTCTCGGCGAAATAGGCGGCGTATTGTTCGACCGGCATGACCGGATCGCGAAAGCCGAAATCACAGTGCGTGCCTACGCCGTGTCCGCGGGCCACGATTTCTGCCATGAAATTGCGCCCCCAGGTGACATTGGCGATGGCAAACGGCTGTTCCGATTCGATTGTCAGGATCGCGCCGTACTCATCGGCCAGATCCATACCGTAAGTCAACTGCTCGATATGGAGGTTAAACACATTCTCATCGCGGTCATCAATGAAAGGACCCTCCATGTGGGTCATGGTGGTTATGAAGAGCGGGGCGCGCCCGTCTTGGGAGCCCGGGATTTGTCCCTGTGGGGTAGCGCAGTCGGCTGGACAGTTCTGGGCGGTCTCGGGTCCGGTGCAGGTCCCATCTCCACAGGCGCTGGGGCGACTATCTGGCTGGATGGATTGTGGTAGATTGCAGGCGAAAAGCAGTGACATGGGTAGCAAGAGCAGAAGGGTTCTGGATTTCATCGGAGCCTCCTAAAGCAATTATACGGTGGAGTGACTTGCGCTTCTATGGTAAATGGGTAGAATTACTGTGTACTGCGGAATAATATTATCTCATATCACCGTTTGGTCCTTGTTTTCTGGCCGATTCAGTTAAGGAAATATTGCAGGGAGCAGGTACTCCAACAGGAGCCGTACCCCGATGATCGAAATCCCGACACCGTCGTTCCGAACTCGCCTCAAGCATTTGTTCCGCAAACTGGTCCCGGTGGTGAAATTGGAGGAGCGCGCCGACGTGCAGGTGAAACTGCGCGACGCCTCCAGCCCGGATTTCGACTTCTTCCTGCTGGTGGTGCTCTCCTGTATCATCGCCACTGCTGGGCTGCTGACCAACTCGGCTGCGGTCATCATTGGAGCGATGCTGGTTGCCCCGCTCATGTCCCCGATCATCGGACTGGGGCTGGCGTCCCTGACCGGGGATGGCAGGTTGTTGCGCGAGGCCGGGATCTCGCTCGGCCAAGGCGCTGGACTGGCGGTCCTGATCGCCGTTGTGCTCACCCTGGGGAACCGCTTCCTGCCGTTCATCACTTTGCAGGAGATCCCCGGTGAGGTCTTTGCCCGGACGCGCCCCAGCCCGATCGACCTGTTGATCGCCCTGGCCGGGGGGATGGCTGCGGCGTATGCCATGGCCCAACCGAGTCTGTCAGCTGCGCTGCCGGGGGTGGCGATCGCCACCGCGTTGATGCCGCCGCTGTGCACCATAGGGGTCGGCGTGGCGCTGGGGCGCTGGGATGTGGCCGGTGGAGCCCTGCTCCTGTTCATCACCAACGCGGTCACGATTGCATTTGCAGCCATGTTCATCTTCTTTGTCCTGGGCTTCACACCGGAGCGGGAGAAGGGCCGCAGGCTGCCGCGCAGCCTGGTCGCCTCGGCTCTGCTGACCGCTTTGTTGCTCATACCGTTGACTGGGCTGAGCGTGTACTTCGTCAGCCAGGCGACCGATAACCGCGAGATCAATATCGTGATTTCGGAGGAGATTGCCCGCCTGGGCGGGGAGTTGGTGGATTCAGAGATCACCCGCTCTGGCGAGACGCTCCAGATGACCTTGACGGTGCGCACGACGCGCTCGTTCACCTATGAGGATGTCAACAACCTGCAACAGGCGATCGCCTTTGACTTGCAGCGACCGGTGGCGATTGTGGTCAACCAGGTGTTCGCTGCCCGGCTTGATCCGCTTGTCCCGCCCACGTTCACCTCCACCCCTACGCCGGTCACGATGACGCCGACATTGACACTCACTCCCACGGCCACAGTGACGCCGTTGCCGTCCAACACCCCGACGCCGACCTTCACCGCAACCCCCAGTCCGACTCCGTCCATCGCCCGGATCGCCAACACCAACTGGCGCGGCGCGGTCCTGCGCCAGGAGCCCGGCGGCCCCTCCATCGGGACCCTCTCCGAGGGGACTTACGTCACAGTATTGTACGGTTACTCGATCGCCGAAGGCCTGGTCTGGTGGCAGGTGCAGGATTCGGATGGGCGGGTTGGCTGGATCCCGCAGATCTACCTCAACATCGTCACCCTGACGCCCTCTCCAACGGTGCCGACCACGCGGACGTCCACACCCACCCCATGAACGGGACCCCGGTTTGCCCTTCTCGGCAGTTCGTTTCATATAAAACTATAATGCTCAGCCACCCATTTCTTGATCGCTTTTTGCTATAATCCTGCTAATGACAATGATGTTTGTAGACGAGGAACAACCATATGATGCGATTTGACCGTTTTACGGAGAGAGCCCAAGAGGCCGCCCAACGCGCTGCTGAGATCATCCAGCGTTACAGTCACAACCAGATAGATACCGAACACATCCTGCTGGCGCTCATCGAGCAACCCGGCGGGGTGATCCCCCAGATCCTCGAAATGCTCAAGATCAATGCCGATGCCATTTCCGAACGGATCGACCAGACCCTGCGCATGACTCCCAAGGCCAACATCTTTGGCGGCGGCGCCGGGCAGATCTTCATCACCCCGCGCGTCAAGCGGATCATCGACCTGGCGAACGAGGAGGCCAACCGGCTCAAGGATGAGTATATATCCACAGAACATATCTTCCTGGCCATCCTCACCGAGCGCAATACCTCGGCCGCCCGCATCCTGGAGAGCGCGGGGCTGACCCGCGACCGGGTCCTGGACGCCATCCAGCAGATGCGCGGCGGGCAGCGGGTCACCGACCCTCAGGCTGAGACCCGTTACCGCACCCTGGACAAATACTCACGTGACCTGACCCAGTTGGCTCGCGAAGGCAAGCTGGACCCGGTCATCGGGCGCGATACCGAGATCCTACGGCTGACCCAGATACTCTCCCGCCGCACTAAGAACAACCCGGTGCTGATCGGGGAGGCCGGCGTCGGCAAGACGGCCATCGTCGAGGGGCTGGCGCAAAAGATCGCTGCCAACGACGTTCCTGAGATCCTGGCTGGCAAGCGCGTCGTTGCCCTGGATCTGGGCGCGATGATCGCCGGCAGCCGTTTCCGCGGCGAGTTCGAGGAGCGCTTGAAGTCTGCCATCGAAGAGGTCCAGCGCGCTTCAGGCGAGGTCATCCTGATGATCGACGAGCTGCATACCGTCGTTGGCGCAGGCGCGGCCCAGGGGGCGATGGACGCCTCCAACATGCTCAAGCCGGCCCTGGCGCGCGGCGAACTCCAATGCATCGGTGCAACCACCCTGGATGAATATCACAAGTACATCGAGAAGGATGCCGCCCTCGAGCGCCGCTTCGCCCCCATTTACGTGGACGAGCCCTCGGTTGATGATACCATCAAGATGCTCCATGGGCTGCGCGACCGCTATGAAGCCCATCACAAGGTCCGTTTCTCAGACGAAGCGCTGGTGTCTGCGGCCCGCCTGGCTGACCGCTACGTCACCGACCGGCACCTGCCGGACAAGGCGATCGACCTGATGGACGAGGCCGCCGCCAAGCTGCGCGTGGCACTCTACTCCCTGCCTGTTACCCTCAAAGAGAAGAAGAATGAGATCGACCGCCTGCGTGCCGAAGAAGAGCAAGCCGGCGTGGAACGGGACTACGAGCGCGCTGCCCAGAAGAAGGCCGAACGCCTGCGCCTGGAACAGGAGTTCACTGCTGGGCGTGACAAGTGGGAGGCCGAACACCACCTCGACGAGGTGGTCGACGTCAACGACATCGCCGAAGTAGTCCACCAGTGGACCGGGATCCCGCTCTCACAAATGATGGAGAGCGAGGCCGAGAAACTGCTGCAGATGGAGGAGCGCCTGCACGAGCGCATCATCGGCCAGGATGAGGCCATCCATGCCATCTCGGACGCCATCCGGCGGGCGCGCTCGGGTCTCAAGGACCCTGCCCGGCCGATTGGCTCGTTTATCTTCATTGGACCCTCGGGCGTGGGCAAGACCGAACTGGCCAAAGCCCTGGCCTGGTTCATGTTCGATGACGAGGATGCCCTGGTGCGGATCGATATGTCAGAATACCATGAGCAGCATACCGTCTCCCGGCTGTTTGGCGCCCCGCCCGGCTATGTCGGCTATGAGGAGGGCGGCCAGTTGACCGAGGCCGTCCGCCGCCGCCCGTACCGGGTGCTGTTGTTCGACGAAATCGAGAAAGCCCATCCCGAGGTCTGGAATGCGCTACTGCAGATCCTAGACGACGGGCGGATGACCGACGGCCAGGGCAACGTGGTCGATTTCCGCAACGCAGTCCTGATCATGACTTCCAACCTGGGAACCGAGTACGTTCGCAAGGGCGGCACGCTGGGATTCCTGCAACGCACCGAGAACGACGAGGAGCGGGAGGCCCACGAGAAGATCGAGAAAGCTCTCAAGAGCACCTTCCGGCCCGAGTTCCTCAACCGCATCGATGAGATCGTCATGTTCTCGCCATTGAGCGTCGAGCAGATGGAAGAGATCGTCGATCTGCAAATGCAGGAGATCCAGGACCGGCTGAACGAGTTCGGCGTGACCGTCGATTTGACCGCCAAGGCTCGCAAGTGGCTGGCCAATAAAGGTTATGACCCGGATTTCGGCGCCCGCCCGCTGCGCCGCGCCCTGCAAAAGTTCGTCGAGAGCCCGCTCTCGGTCGAGATGCTCGGCGGGAAAATCCCCCAGGGCGCCACCGTCACCGTGGAGACCAAAGGTGACGAGGATGGCATCGAGTTCAAGGTCAAAGAGGGCAAGAAGAAGTAGACCAGGATAATCCAGAACCTTCCGCAGTCAAGTGACTGCGGAAGTATTTTTTACCAGGCTGGCATGCGAGAGTCATTGTGGATGGGGTCAGGATTTCCGCTGGCGTGATCCCCCAGACGGAGTGTGTAAGCCCGGGATGTTCACCAGAATTGGGAAGTATAATATTCCCCATCTGAGAAGAGAGGTGACCGATGGCAAACACGGATGATAAGATCATCATCGATAAATTACAGCGCGAAAATATTGAACTGACCCTGGCGTTCGATGCCACCGTGGAAGGATTTGCCCGCGCTCTGGATATGCGTGAGGATGAGGTGGTCGGACATACCCGTAACGTGACCGAGTTGACCACGCGCCTGGCAGCAGTAATCGGCATCCAGGAATCGCAGTTGTTGAACATCAAACGCGGCGCGCTCCTGCACGATATCGGGAAGATGGGCATTTCCGAAAATATCTTGAAGAAAGCCGGGCCGCTCAGCGATGACGAATGGGTGATTATCCGCCGACACCCGCAGTACGCCTACGACCTGCTCTCACCGATCGTCTATCTCCAGCATTCGCTGGACATCCCATATTATCATCACGAACGCTACGACGGGTCCGGCTATCCTCATGGGCTGGCAGGCGACCACATCCCGCTGGCGGCGCGTGTCTTTGCCGTGGTGGATGTCTGGGTTTCGCTGACCTCCGACCGGCCGTTTCGCAAGGCCTGGCCGGAGGAGAAGGCAAAGGAGTACATCCAGAAGCAGGCCATGCAGCATTTCGACCCCAAGATCGCGGAAGCCTTTATTGTCGAAGGTTTCCGTTACCATGTGACCAAACCTTTTGTGAAATAGGGGTTCAGGGTCGCCGATTGCCGCCTCAGAAATCATGAGGCGGCTTGTTTTGTAAAATGCCCTCGCGTAGCGGCGGAGGTATAATCAGGGCACCTTTCCAGGGTGGATGCACTGCGAACTACTAGACCACACAAGGAGTAATCAGGAATGCGAGAGCAAATCAAGCAACAGATAGACCGCATCAAAGCATCGGGCGCGACTTACGTCGACTGCCGCTTCTACCCGTACGAGGAGGCCAACTCCCTGTTGATGTGGAATGGCAACCTGAAACAGACCTCCTTCTCCCGCGAAAGTGGGCTGGGTATCCGTGTGCTCTACAAGGGCGCCTGGGGTTTCTCAGCTTCGTCGGATATGGGCAATATCGCCGCGGTCTTCGATAAAGCCATCAACAACGCCCGCGCCGCCGCCGAACGGGTCACCTTCCCGGTCCGCCTGGCGGAGAAGGACGCCATCCAGGCCGAGTTCACCAGCCCTTGCACGCTGGATCCCTTCGAGGTCCCGCTGGCCGCCAAGGTTGCCTTCCTGAAGGAGATGGACGAGAAATTGAACCAGGAGGGTGTCCAGCAGCGGGTTGCAGACCTGACCTTCATCCGCAAGCAGATCGTCTTCATCGATTCGGAAGGCAGCGAGATCGAAAAGCGCATCATCGAAGTCTTCGGCGGCCTGGAAGTCTCTGGCCGGGACGAGCAGGGCGTCACCCACGAGCGCAAGTTCCGCCTGAGCCATCACGGGGACAGCCGCGGCTGGGAATCGGTCGACCGGGAGTTCTTCGCCGAGAACGCCGGGCGGATCGTTGCCGAGATGAACCAGGTGCTGGTCGCCGAACCCTGCCCGAAGGACGACCGCTCGGTCATCATCCTGCCGGGGATGATGTTCTTGCAGACCCACGAGACGATCGGCCATGCCCTGGAGCTGGACCGCATCCTCGGTTACGAGCTGGCCTACGCCGGCGGATCGTTCGTCACCCTGGATGATTTCGGCAAGCTGCGCTACGGTTCGGAGAAGCTCACCGCCCGGGCGGATGCGACCCTGCCCAACAGTCCGGGCAGTTTCGGTTACGACGATGATGGCATCGCTGCCCAGGACACGGTGCTGATCGATAAAGGCATCCTGGTCGGGGCGATCACCGGCCGCCAGATGGTCGAGGAGGCCAATGCCCGCGCCCGGCGGCAGATCTTTAAAGGCAGCGGCGGTGCCAACCGGGCGACCTCGTTCTACCGGGTGCCGATCGAGCGTATGACCAATATCAACATCGACCCCGGTCAGGACGGTACGTTGGCAGACATCATCAAGAACACTGAAAAAGGGATCGTCCTGGACGGCGAGCGGAGCTGGTCGATCGGCTCGAACCGCGAGCAGTTCCACTTCGCCACCGAGATCGGCTGGCTGGTGGAGGACGGGCAGAAGACCCGGGTGGTGCGCAACCCGACCTACAAGGGCGACACGCTCAAGTTCTGGAATGCTCTTTCGGCGGTGGGGGACGAATCCACCTGGGAGGTGAAGTACGTGGACAACTGCGGCAAGGGCCAGCCCAACCAGGTCATGCAACTGGGACACGGCGTCCCGGTCTGCCGCTTCGACAACATCAGGATAGGAGAATAGCCGTGAAGGAACAAATCTTGCAAACCTTGAAGGACTTGCGCGCCTATGCCCTTGGCAAGGGGTACGAGATCGCCCTGTTCTATCACGAGGAAGACAGCACCCTGATGCGCTTCGCCAACTCGGCCATCTCACTCAATACCAACGAGCGTCTCATCCGCCTGGACATCAATGCATATGCCGGCCAGAAGCGGGCCAGCTACGAACTGATCACCGACCTGGAGAAGGTCGACGAGATGAAGAAGGGCGTCGATACCGCCGCCGAGATGGTCAAACACGTCCAGCCGCTGACCTATACGCCGAGCGTCCCGGACTTCGGCGAGTCGTTTAGCGATGAAAGCGGGTACGACCCGGCCCTGGCCCGGTTGAGCAACGAAGAGAAACTGGCCTACTTCAACCGGGCGGTCGATGGCCTGGAGACCGACGACCTGCGCCTCTCAGGCATCTTCTCCAGCGGCGAGAACACCATCGCCCAGATCACCACCCGCTCGGAGCACACCCAATTCTTCCGCACAACCGACGCCCAGGTGACGGCGGTCCTGGCCAGCGCGGCGCACAAGTGGGAGATGATCGCCGAGCAGTCGGCCCACAGCGCAGCCGTGCTGGATCCGGCGGCGATCCACGCTGAACTCGCCTTCCTGCTCGCACGTTTCCAGACCGACCCGCAGGTGCAACTGCCCCTGGGGACCTACGATATCGTCTTCGGCCCGGCGGCAACGGCCGATATGCTCACCTACATGAACTGGATCGGATTCAACGGCGGGGGGATGAAGCGCGGCCTTTCTTTCTTGAGCGAGGCGAATGTCGGCCAGAAGGCCTTCTCAGATAAGGTCACCCTGGTCGACGACCCGACCTGGCCTGAGACTTTCCCGTTCAAGCGGGATTTCACCGGCATGGACAGGCAACCCTTTCCGATCTTCCAGGCGGGGGTCTTCCAGGGCTTTACCTGGTACCAGGACGACGCCGACGAGTTCGGCGCCCAGGCGACCGGCCATACGGTCGGGCACAAGAGCCTGGTCTTGAAGACCGGCGAAAAAGAGATCAACTCCCTGGAGGATTTGGTGCGCATGCCGCGCGAGGGCGATATCGTCTACATCCCTTACCTGCACTACATGAACATCGTCAACCCTTCGAAGGGGATCGTCACAGCCAGCTCGCGTTTCGGCGCCCTGTGGCTCAGAAAGGACGGCTCGCTGGCCGTGCCCTACAACTTCCGCCTGACCCAAAGCCTGCTCGATATTTTCGGCGACAAGGTGGAATGGCTGGCGCGCAAGGCCATCGTCAACAATACCTCGATGAGCTACGGCGCCCGCAATCCGACTGCGGTCATCGTGCCGCAGTTCATGATGGTGAAAGACCTGGAGATCTCACACTCCAACCCTTCGTTTTAGCGTCGGACAGGGACAACATCACGTTCACTGATATGCTTGAAAATTCGGGCAACCTTCTTAGGTTGCCCGAATTTGGGTATCCATCTGGTCTTGGCAGGGTAATCGTGGAAGAGGTGTTGACCCGGCAATCCGAGTCTGTAGCCAGCCGCGGTTTCAGAGCTCCCCGACCCGTTGCTGGATGCGCAGCACCAGGAACGTCAGCCAGGGAGATGGGGATTTCTTGTCGGCGAAAGACCAGCCCTTCCAGGCCTGATACATGGAATTGGCGGTGTAACGACCAAGCCCATCAGCCCGGGCGGTGATCGCCACGACCATCCGGCGGAAGCGCGGGTCGGTGCGCACGAAGGGGAAGCGGCTGAACACCTCGGCCACATGCAGGATGTCGTACCAGACGAAGGGATATTTCAGCTTGCGGTAGTCGCTGCCCGCGCCGAAGAGATAGGGTTTGGCGTGGGATTCGTCAGCCCAGTGGCTGAGCACCATTTCGGCCCCGGCATGGGCAGCAGGACTGTCCATCTGTTCGGGAACTTGAGCCAGAGCCTTAAGAGCGTAGACGTTAGCGATCGGGCAGGGGTCGGCTTTCTTCCCCGGGCCGCGGAACTTCCCCAATTCAGGGGCGCAGGCACATCGCCAGCCGTTCTCGTCCACCAGACCCGCCATATGTTCCAAGCCTCGCTGGAGGCGCGTGTCCTCGCCTAGGCCAAAGGAGAGCAGGCTGTACAGCAGGGTAGGCGCGTCGCAGAGAATCCACGTCCAGCGGTCGGAATTGTCGCCACCGAAGGCCTTGGAGATATTGATCACGGTCTGGAAAGCGCCTTCAGGTGATTGGCGGGTCAGAACCTTTTCGATAACCTCGTCCATGCCGGGATCACCGCGGCGCAAGCCGAAGTCGGCCAGTGTGCTGAGGGCGTAGAGCGGATGCGAGGCGTCGTTGTGCCGCTTGAGCGGCCTCTCCCCCCAGGTCCCTGCCGCGGCAACCAGCCCCTGGACCTGGGGATGTTCGAGCATCTCCCGACGGGCATCAACAGCCGCGGGGTCCGATTCGGGCCGCTCGATTAAATCTATCAGGGTGCGGTAGCGCGTCCAGGGCTCGGGGGAATCCAACAGCCATTGAATCACCGCATTCATTTTTCAACCTCCTTCAATACCCGCAAGGCGCGCAAGGTGACCCATTGATTCGGCTGTTTTTTACTGCCGAAATCCACCCAGGTCTTGCCGGTGTAGTCATATTCCAGCAGCCAGCGGCCCTGGGAGTCTTGTTTTTGGCGGATGATATCGAGGGCGTTCGCCAGCCGCGGGTCGCGGCCAACCCCCAGGCCAACCAGCGCTTCGACGATCTGGAGCAGATCGGTGACGTAGAAGACCGGGAAGCCAAACTTCCACCAGTTGCCGCTGGGCTTGGCTGCATAGCCGGATGGGTAGTCTGCTTTGGCCGGGTCGACGCTGAACAGGAATTCCACGCCGTGCCGGATGGCGCGTTCGATGAGCGGCGTGCGGAGTTCGACGGGCAGCTGGCTGAAGGCCAGCATGACCTTGGCCGCGCCCCAAGCGCAGGGCAGTTTGTTGTTCGAGCCGCAGGCGAAGGTTGGGCCGCATTTGCCGGAGGCATAGAAGCGCAATGTGGCCTCTCTCTCAGTGGCCGGGGCCACGCCCTCCCCGGTGAGGCTGCGTGCCATCCACTCGTAGGCCAGGTCGAGGCGCGGGTCGTCGCAGCCGAGACCGACCAGCGCCGCGCACAGGTTGCCTTGCAGGCAGTCTGCCGTTCCGGAGGACGCCCCGCTGGCCGTAAACTGTCCATGGATCGTCAGTCCCTGATCCAGGATGTAGGCGCAGGCGCGGCGGATGCGTTCATCGAGCGTCACCGAAGCGCCAAGCTGGGAGAGCACGATCAGCGACCAGACGGTGGAGAAATACTTTGGATAATAACCGGGGCCAGGCTCGGACCAGTAACCGTCGGGATGCATCTGGTCCAAGATAGCGGCAATCGGCCCGCGGGTGTGGGCGGATCGCTGAGAAGCGACTAGCTCCGGGTCGTCGGGGGGCAATCTCACCAAGTCGCGCAGCGCCAAGTAGCGTACACTGGGAGAGTCCGGTGAGAGCAACCAGGGGAACGGATCGCCATTAAGTTGATCTTGCCAGGTCATTTTATCCTCCTGTAGCTTAGCGCTTGCCTGCCAGGGTAATGACCTTGTTCAGGCGCTTCACCTGCAGGCCGAGCATGTCTTCCATGCGCTTCTCGAGTACGGCGAGGAAGGCCTGCTTGTTACCGGCGTTGACGGCGGCCAGGGTCTTCTCGGCGTGCTGGGGCACATCCTTCGGGCGGCAGGTGCGCAGGTGCTCGAGCAGGTAAGGGAAGATCGCCGCGTTGTAGTCCGGGCGGGCCGAGGCGATCCCGGCCAGGGCCAGCACCCCGGCGTCGCGGGTGATCACCGAGCCGGAGTCCATCACCTTTTGGATCTCATCGACATGGGGAAAGAGTTCCTCGGCCTGTAGGGCGGCAACAGTGGACAGGGCGATCAATCCACCCCAGACCAGCCGGTTATTCCGGTTCTCGAGTAATTTCAAGAAATCCAATCCATAAGCGGCGACCAGCTCAGGTTTCAGGTAGCCGATCTCGTAGAGCACTTTGATGCAGTCGGCCTGGACAGCCCGGTTCTTAGACCACAGGTTTTCGGCAATCTCGGCGATCCCTTCCCGATCTTCGTCTTCTGCCAGTTGGCGGGCGAGTTCCTGGTTGGGGGCTTCGTCGCGCCGGCCGAGCGAACAGGCGAGTTTGGCCAGGATGGACATCTCAGGCCCTCCTCACCGGGTGGCGCAGGACCGTCTTGAGCTTGGCAGGGTCGCCGCGGCGCGGGTCGCCCAGGTAGATCTCGTGGTGTTTGCCGCCCAGGCCGATCTGATCCTGGTAGCCGTTGTCTTGCATGAATTGAGCCATCCGCGCGATGGTCGCCGGCTCGTCGGCGTAGGGACCGATGTGCATGGCCTGGACGCACAGCCCCTCGTGGAAGCGTTCAAGCCGCAGGCGGGCGTAGCCGGGCTGGTCACCCTTCTTCTTGCGCAGTTGGGCCAACGCTTCTGTGAACATGGCCGGGGTGACCAGGTCGGGTTTCATGATCATCAGGGTGTACTTCCAGTTGCCGGGTTTCTGGATGTCAAAGGTGCCATCCTCGACCCACCACAGGCCTTCAAGAGCCATCACCGGGTAGTCGACCGGGTCCTGGGGGCGCTTTTTGGCCATGAATTTGAGCGTGTAAGCCGCCCCATAGAGCGCCTGCATGTGCTCATGGAAGCGCGGGGATGTTCCGGGGGCTTTGTCTGGTTCGATGGCCCCGTCGATCATGACGAAGTTCATCGCCGGCACATCGACGGCTTCGATTTTCTGCGCCGGAGGAGCATAGAGATGTTTCAGGTCTTTCTTGAGGTCGAGTTTCTGCATCTTCGTTCTCCTTTATTCATACAGGTTAATGACTGCCCGGGCCCATTCGGCCACCACCAGGCGCAGCGCCTGCGGCTCCAGCACGGTCACCGCCGGCCCGTAGGCCAGGACTGTGCTGGCCGCCCAGGTCAAGTCCGGGGCCAAGAATGTCACCTCCACAGTCCCATCAGATCGCTCATCGACCGTCTCCCAGGTCGCCCGGTTGTAGAGGGCAACGTGGGCGGCATCCGCAGCGAAGCGCAGCCGCGCCCGGGCCTGGGGCTGTCCCTCCTTCAGCAGGTATGCCTGGATGTCGAAATCGTCAGGTACCTGGAAGACCTGGTCGGTCAGGTCCAGGCTGTCGATGCGGTCGACCCGGAAGGTGCGCAACTCCTGGCGCAGGTGGCAGTAGCCGACCAGGTACCACCAGCCCCAGCGGTGGACCAGGGCGTAGGGGTCCACGTCCCGCCGCTCGGGGTGCGGGCTGCTGCTGCTCCGGTAGAGGATGCTGGCCCGGCGGTGTTCGCGCACCCCTCGACGCAGCTTTTCCAACCGGGGAGCCAGCGCCTCGAGATCGCTGCGGTGCATCCCGGTGGCGACCAGCGAACGGCGCGCCCAGGCCACTTCCTGGCGCTGCTCATCGGGCAGCAGGTTCTCCAGTTTGGCCAGCGCTCCGTGGGCAGGCTCGCGGTAGATCTGGCCCCACAGCTCCGCGACCATCCCGGCCCCCAGGGCGACGGCCACAGCTTCATCCGGCGTGAGCATCAGCGGCGGCATCTTGTAGCCGCGCACCAGCGAAAAACCGCCATACGGACCGCGCTCGGCGTAGACCGGGACGCCCATCTCGTCAAGCATCCCGAAGTAGCGGTGCAGGCTGCGCACCGAAATGCCCAGCTCAGCGGCCAGGTCGGCGGCTTTCTGGTTGGGCTGGCGCTGCAAGAGCATGATCAGGGTGATCAATCGGGTGGCGGTTGTGCTCATGGGTAACTCTCTTTAGATAGTATAGAACGAATATATGTCAAATTATGACATATATGTTGTAAGAAATCCAGCTGCAATATTTGCTAAGTCATTCGCTTTCACTTGTTAGGTTTTTGCTAGTATTTGAGGGAAATTGCGAGGATTGATCGCATATAAAGGACACATGAAAACACAACGACGTCTGTTCTGGATAAGAAGCATCTTGGGCTTCTTTGTACTCGCTTTGGGTTTTAGTGGCCTTACGGCGATACCCTTGCGTTTTGAATTGAATATTCTTAATTCCATTGCAGGAGAGGAAACATTTGTTGCAGATGCGATTCCACTACTCGCAAGTTGGATTTCGCTTGTTCATAAGGCGATTAATACTTTGTATCAAGATTATGCATTTCTCGGATATGGATACGATTGGCTGGCTTTTGGTCATTTTGTAATTGCGATTGCCTTTTTGGGTGCAGTCAAAAATCCAGTGCGAAATCGGTGGGTGATCGAATTTGGGATGATTGCTTGTATCCTCATTCTTCCATATGCTTTTATTTTTGGTGAAATTCGGGGAATCCCAATAGCTTGGCGGGTAATCGATATGTTATTTGGCATCCTTGGAATTATTCCGCTTTATATTGCCCGGAAGATGACACTTCAATTGGAATCTGATTTACGGTCGACAGGGTGACAACCTAAAGTAAAGCGTAACAGGAGCTTGGATTTTAAAAAAAGAATAAGTTTCGGAAAGGGCTGCCATTATGCGCATACTTCTAATCAACCCGCCACATCCATCCATCGGAAGCCGAATTCCTAACGAACACTTGCCACCTCTTGGGCTGTTGTCTGTTGGCGGTCCGTTGATTGATGTTGGATATGAAGTCCAGCCGTGATGCCTCAAAGCAAAATGTTACTATGGGGATACGTTGCCTCAAAGCGGAATGTTACCGTGAGATATTCCAAAGTTTAGCCACTTTTGCGTCGATCGAGGTTCGGAGTTGAACCGGATTGAGTTGGACATACAAGT
>JBDRPT010000107.1:0-10706 GCA_043826785.1 Chloroflexota bacterium
TTCTCGTTGTCCTTATGCTCTGGAGTGTGCACTACGCTTGTTCGTCTATTCTTTCAACAGCAGGCAATTGTACAAGCAGCGTTTTCCAAACTATCCGGCCAACGTAATGGACTTCGTTAGCCCATAATGTTAGCCACTCCCCCAGAAATCGGGCTCTTGACACAGAACGAATGTTCGGTTATGATATTAGCACAAATGTTTGGTTCTCCAAGAAAGGAGACTGCTCATGGTAAGAACCCGTAAAGGCCTGACTGAGCGACATCGGAAAATACTGGACTACCTCAGGAAGAGTATAAGTGAACAGGGTTATCCCCCCTCTATACGTGAAATTGGTGAGGCGACGGGTATCTCATCTACTTCGGTAGTTACATACTACTTGAAGCAACTCTCGGAGATGGGATTAATTGAACGGGAACCCAAATACTCCCGAGCTGTCCGTCTTACCGAAAAGACTGCCGGGCTTCAGAAAAGGGTCTCTGATGCAGTCCAGAATGCTTCCAAGGCCATCGATGATTTGATCAGGGTCCCAGTGGTTGGACGTATCTTTGCATCCGAACCTGTCCCGGTTCCGGCGTCATCGTTCAGCTATATGGATTACGAGAATAGCCTCGATATCGCCAGAAGTCTCCTGCCAGCCCGAGAGAAAGGTACCGAACTGTTTGCCCTGGAAGTGCAAGGCGATTCGATGATCGATGCGATGGTAAATGATGGCGATATCGTCATCATGAAGCGGACGGAAGATGCCCGCAATGGGGATATGGTCGCAGTCTGGTTGCCTGAGCGCGATGAAACCACATTGAAGTACTTTTACAAGGAAGGAAATGGTTACCGCCTACAACCAGCTAACCCCACGATGAAACCCATCTTCATACAGAAGGGCGAGCGGGTGGAGATCCGGGGGAAGGTGGTCATGGTCATCCGAAAGGTAGGCGGACTGGCGGTATAACCCGTTGAACCAATTACACACATCCGGAGCAAATCTGCTTCGGATGTCTTTTGTTTCCAAGTATTGATAGGAATGGAATACAAGCGGTATACTTGGGCATGCTGGAGGATTTTACCGGCAAAGGGTTTTATTGATGGATGGATTAGGAGAGAGTGATCTTTCTGGACCTGCCGAGAGTAAGCCTCCCGGGAAAGAGACCGGGAGAATGATGACAGATATTCTAGTAGATGTCACACAGGAGGTGAACGCGTCTCCTCTGTGATGCTTTATTCGTAACAGGAGGCCGTCATGCTCAGCATCTACAAGAACAAAGAACAGGAATTGTTGCGCCTGGATGATATTGCCAACGGTTGCTGGATCAACGCTGTAGACCCAACACCGGATGAAATTAAACAGCTCGAAGATTGGGGGATTGAAGCGGACCTGATCAACTATTCGCTTGACTTGGACGAGATGGCTCGTATCGAGCGTGATGAAGGTTACCTGCTCATCATGTTGAGAATCCCCTTTTTCCAGGGGACAGGAGTGGATATCCCGTACATCACCATCCCTCTGGGAATAATCCTGACTGACCGGTTTGTTGCCACAATTTGCAGATATGACAATAACATCACCCGGACGCTTTGTAATGGCAGGTATCGTGGCCTCCGAACGGCGAAGCGATATCGATTTGCACTGTATATCTTCCTTGAAACGGCCGCTCGTTATCTGTCCAACCTCCGCGAGATAAACCGTACAGTGGATGCGCTAGAAGACCAACTGCAAAAGTCCACTCGCAACAAGGAACTGCTCGAGATATTAAAGTTTCAAAAGAGCCTGGTGTATTTCACCACAGGGTTGCGTTCAAACGGCGTCATGATGGAGCGCCTACAAAGGATGCAGTTCTTCAAGCAGTTCGAGGATGACCGTGAATTGTTGGATGATGTCATTACCGAGAACCAGCAGGCGATTGAAATGACCGTGATCGCCAATAATATCCTCAGTTCGATGATGGATGCTTTCGCATCAATTATCTCGAATAACATGAACACTGTGATTAAGGCTTTGGCCGCGCTGACGATTATCATTAACATTCCAACGATTGTTACCTCGTTCTTTGGGATGAACGTTGCCCTGCCGTTTGAAGAACATATCTATGCTTATCTTATTATCTTAACTGGTTCGTTAGCCCTGACACTGATCGCAGTTTTCATTTTCATGAGGAGGGACTGGTTCTGATCCAGCCAAAATCCGTCTTCACCCATTCTGGAGATGCGTCTTTCAGAACGCAAGCTTAAATAAATCCTCCCCCATCGAGCCAGTGACTTCCGCTTGGCGACTTGGGGGAGGCAATTGTTAATTGTTAGGAATCTGGAATAGCTATTCCTCTTCAGCCTTGCCGTCTGGCAGGTTGTGTGGTGATTTCTTCATCTCCAGCACCTGAATGCCATTGCGCACTTGGGTGACGAGCCGCTCCAGTTCCGCTTCCAATTTGAATAGCCCATCCAATGCATATTGATCGGCACCGAGCTTGGTATTCTCTGCCTCTGCTCTTGCCTGATCTAGAATCTGGGTTGACCGTCGCTGTGCATCCTGAACAATCGGGTCTTTTTCGATGAGTTGATCAGCCTTTTCACGAGCCTGGGCGATTGTACGGTTGGCTTCCTCCTGAGCCTGGGCCAGGATGCGGTCCTTTTGCGAAAATACCGATTGGGCTTTCTTGACCTCCTCGGGAATCGAGATGCGCATCTGATCGATGATATCCAGGAAGCGGTCTTCGTCAACGATCACGTTGTGCGTCAAGGGTATCGGGCGGCTCTCATTGAAGAGCTCTTCTAAGCGATCCACTAAGTGAAGGATGTCCATGATACCTCCGCAGGCTTACAAGGGGCAGGAGTAGTTCCTGAGTAATACTATTCTAATCGCGAAGTGCATTTGGCGGTAACGGCTCATCGGGTAGCTCTAGCAGCTTGTTCCGCAGGGCGGTCTCGACATGTGGGGGGACCATGCTGGAAACATCCCCTCCTAGCGAGACGATCTCTTTTACTGTGCTGGCTGAAAGGAAGGTATGTTCCTCGTTGGTGATAAAGACAACCATTTCGATATCCGCGTCCAGGCGATGATTTGCCAGCGCCATGCGGAATTCAAATTCAAAGTCTGAGAAAACCCGCAGCCCGCGAATAATCACCTGGGCGTCGATCTGTCTGCAAAATGTAACTGTCAACCCGCTGTACCCGACAATCCGGATATTCCTATGATTATGAAATGTCTCCTCGACCAGGGCGATCCGTTCCTCAGGTGAGAAGAATTGAGATTTAAGCGGCTTGTCGTACACTGCAATGACAATTTCATCAAAGAGGCGTGAAGCCCGCTGGGCGATGTCGATGTGCCCGTAGTGTATGGGATCAAATGTCCCGGGGAAGAGAGCTCTAACCATGGTTAACTGACATCTCCTTTACCGCCGCCCCAGAAGCGTTCTAAGGCCTCCGCCAGGAGCAGGTTCTCTGGATCGCTGAGATTGGGATCGCTCGTGAACAATTCCTGGGCATGCAGGCGGGCTTTCTCGATTAAACCAATGTCGGTCAAGTTGGCCATCCGTAAACTGGAGGCAAACCCAGATTGACGCGTCCCCAGGAATTCACCCGGGCCGCGTTGGTGTAAATCCCGCTCGGCGAGGATAAAGCCATCGTTGGTCTCGACCATCGCTGTGAGGCGCTCATTTTCTGCAGCATCATCCTGGTCGGGGATGAGCAGGCAGTACGATTGTGCCTCCCCACGACCAACCCGGCCTCGTAATTGATGCAATTGCGCCAACCCAAACCGGTTTGCACCTTCTACCAGCATGACTGTCGCATTGGGGACATCCACCCCGACCTCAACGACTGTCGTCGAAACAAGGATCTCATAGTGGCCATCCCGGAATTGCATCATTACAGCATCTTTTTCCTCAGGCCGCATGCGCCCATGCAACAAACCCAGCCTGAGGTTGGGGAAGACATCTTGCTGCAAGCGGGCATGTTCCTCCACAGCCGAGCGGACGTCAAGCTTCTCACTCTCCTCGATAAGAGGATATACGATGAATCCCTGGTAGCCTTGCGTCACCTGGCCTTCGAGCAGTGTATATGCCCGCTCGCGTTCCTTGTTGGTCAGGACATATGTTTCGATTGATTGCCGCCCAGGAGGCATCTCATCCATCACAGACAGATCAAGGTCGCCATAGAGAGTCAAGGCGAGTGAGCGCGGGATGGGGGTTGCGGTCATAACCAGCAAATGGGGGGTGGTCCCTTTACCTCTCAGGAGGGCACGCTGCTCCACGCCGAAGCGATGTTGTTCATCGACAACCACATACTGTAGATCGGCAAACTGGACCGGATCTTCGAGAAGCGCGTGAGTACCGATGACAATCTTTACCTGTCCCTCGCTCAGCCCTGTCCGGATGATCTCTTTTTCGTTTTCTGGAGTGTCGCCGATGAGGAGACAGATTTCCTCGGGTGAGAACAAGCCATTCTCACCTGCTAGCAGGTCAATGAAGTTACGGTAATGCTGTTCAGCCAGGATGGATGTGGGTGCCATAATCGCAGCCTGGGATCCATGAGACGCCACGATCGCAGCTCCCATTGCCGCGACCACGGTCTTCCCCGAACCCACATCTCCTTGCAGGAGCCGGTTCATCTGATGCCCAGAAATTAAGTCTTTACGGATGTCATCCACGGCGTGCTTCTGGGCATTGGTTAAAGGAAAAGGAAGGGCAGACAGACGCGCTTCAAACCATTGGTCGTCCACTGAAAAGGCGCGCCCGGCGGTTGCTTGCCAATCACGTTTCTGGCGCAGTACGCCCATCTGCAGAAAGAAGATTTCATCAAATGCAAGCCGCTGGCGAACGGCGTTCAACTGCTCCTGAGAATCCGGGTAATGTACCTGGAGCAGCGCGGTGCCGAGGTCTGGCAACTCCGCTTTCCGGCGGATCTCTTCAGGCAGGTGGTCGGTCAATTTCGGAGCCCAATATACCACCACCTGGTTGATGATCTTCCGCAACCATTTCTGGGTGATATTTGCAGTCAGGGGATAGATTGGAACGATTCGGTTGGTATGCAGGTTCTCGACATCGATCGTTTCCCAGTCGGGATTGTTCATGACCAGCCGGCCGAGATATTGCTCGATCTTGCCGGAGACCGAAATGGCTTCCCCCTCCTTAAGACGGTTGGCAACCCATGGCTGGTTGAACCAGGTCAGACGGAGACCGCCGGTGCCATCGTTGATGACCGCTTCTGTGATGGATAATGCCCCACCCTTGATCTTGCGGGAATGTACCGTCTGCACGTTACCGATCACTGTGACCTCGTCCCCATACCACAGGCGGTGGATCGGCTTCAACTGGCTGTAGTCATCATACCGGCGTGGAAAATAATACAACATGTCGCCAAGCGTATTCATCCCCAGGCTCGCCAGCGACTTTGCATTACGAGGTCCCACGCCAGACAGGACCTGTAATGATGCGTTCAGGGCGATCGGTGTCTTGGACGTCTGCCCCCCAGGTTGTTTTTCGGCTCTACCCGGGCGCTTTGTTTCCCTGCTGGTGTGTTTTTCCTGCTCAGGCTTCCTTTCGCGCCGCTCAGGCTTGGGGCGAGATTGTGATGGGATCCCAAGTTTCGGGTCGGGAGTAGTGTTAGCTTCCGGTATCTTATCCTGGATCTGTTTCCAGAGTCCGATTAAGGCATCGGCGCGAGCCTCCGACGTTAGGTCGCCATAGCGGTGTAAAGTCGTTGCAAGGGATTGGATAATCTCTTCTGGGATACCCTCAATACGGGCTTCCCCTTCCCAGAAATCCAGAATCTTCGCCAGACCTCCGATAACGGCGATATTGGCGTAACCATTTTCATGTTCAAGGCGGAAGAATTTACGGAGTTTCTCCAGTGATGGCTGCATGAGGCTATTTTATCATGATGTCCCGGGTGGAATAGTATCAGAGTGCATCCTGACGCCCTGAAGGTGGTTAGGTAAATCGTGGATTTGAGGACGCTATTCGACTGGTACTGCAGCAAATCCCAGCCCATTGGGCCCGACATGCGTCCCGATTGCAGTGGTCACGTTGATGACCAGCGGTTGACTGGTGACCTTGGTCTTTACAGCCTCGACGAGTTCGCGGGCGGCACTCTCGGCATTCGTGTGCAGAACGGCCAATTGCTCCAACGGTCCCCAGGAATTCATCACATCGGTCAGTCGTTCGATGCCCTGCAGACGCGTGCGCGCCTGCCCAAGGCGGTGGACAATCCCATGGCGGATTTCGATCAACGGCTGAATTCGGAGCAGGTTGCCGAACGTGGCTTTAGCCCAGGAAACTCTCCCGCTGCGGCGGATATATTCGAGGGATTCCAGCAAGGCAATCACTCGCACCCGTTGACCGACGCTATCCACTATTTGGAGCACCTCGTCCAAGACCGCGCCGCGGGCAATGGCCTCGGCCGCGGCAAGGACCTGGAAGCCGATCCCGAGAGTCAACTGTCCGCTATCGATAACCCTGACCCGGTTTCCGAAGTCGGCGGCAGCCAGCCGGGCGGCATTGAATATTCCGCTCAAACTGTTCGGAGGGTGGACCGAGATGATCTTGGATGCACCGGTTTTAAATAATTTCTCATAGCGCTCCTGGAAACTGCCGACCGATGGCGCTGATGTGGTAGGTGGGGGAACGAGTTTCGGCAAACGGGTATAAAATTCTTCGCGAGTGATTTCAATTCCGTCGGCGTAACTCTTTCCATGAATATTCACCAATGCAGGAATGATCTCAATCTTGTGTCGTTCCTGAATATGCGCGGGGATGTCTGCCGTGCTGTCAGTGACGAGTGCAATAGTCATTCAACGCCTCTCAGCTCTTCCTGGATGACCAGGCAAATGCTTTGTGGGCCGAACAAAGCGGCCAGATATGGGTTAGTTGTTTGCTCGCAGAAAGTTGCTTGCGGGAAGCTATCTTGGATAAATTCCCGGAATGGACGTGTACGTAGCGTGTTGTTGTTTACCCCCCGGAGCAGGGCGATGTGCGACAATTGCTCGAATTCATTCACAAACTCCTGGAACGATTCGAATAGGTGGCGATGAGTGCGTACCTTGTCCAGCGGGACAAGCCGGCCTTCTTCCAGGATGAATATCGGTAACAAACCCAGAATCTCGCCGACCAGGGCCTGGGCATGGGTAAGATATCCAGCTTGAGCGAGGAATACCAGTTCCGGGATGCACAAAAGCATATAGATATGGGGAGCAACCGCACGAATGCATTCCTCGATTTCCTTGAGGCAGGCTCCACCTTCAGCAATTTCTGCGGCTTTTTGCACCAACAGCCCCAAGCCGACTGCGGTCGTCAGGGAATCGAAAACCTGGATCCAGGTGTGATTTCCGAACATCTCTGCAGCTTTTTGAGCATTTTTGGCTGCATGGCTAAGCAACCCGGACATGGTCAGGACGAGGATGGAATCGTATTGACCTGCCAGTTGGGTAAAATAGTGTATATAGTGCTGGTGTGTTGGGGGAATAAGTTGCTGGGGATATGCACTCATAGCAAGCGGAGAGACATCCTGTTGAGAGATGGGCTTTAGCTCGCATGGGATCACGTAAACCAGGTGATGGCCGCGGAAGGTGGGCTGGGTGAATTGCACCGTGCTGTCTGTCAGAATGCAAACGCGGCTCATCGGTCTGGTTACTCGACGGAGATAATGAATTGGTAGTGGGGTTGGCCGCCGTCCTGTACTTCGATTTCGAGGGATGGATATGCAGATCGGATGATATCTGAAATTCTATTGGTCTCATTCCTGGTCATATCTTCACCGAAGAAAAGGGTGACCAGTTCAAACTCAGCAGCATTGATCTTTTCCAATGTGCCAAGACAGGTCTCCTTGACCGTTTCTGAGGCTATTGCCAGTTTCCCATTCACGAGGCCGATCACCTGTCCTTTTTCCACGGCCACACCATCGATTTCAACTGACCGGGTTGCGGTTGTGATTTCAATGGTATTGACATCATCCAGAGCTTTGATCATCTTGCTGGCAATTGCTTCGACATCCCCGTCTGGATTGAGGTACATCATGGCAGCCAGACCCTGCGGGATTGTCTTGCTGGGTACGATGTGTACGTTCTTTACAGTCACCTCTTTCGCCTGCTGAGCAGCAAGGATGATGTTCTTATTGTTGGGCAGGATGATGACTTTGTCGGTAGGCAGGTTTTCGAACGCGTTCAAAATATCCTGCGTACTCGGGTTCATGGTCTGACCGCCTTCCACCAGGGCGGCAACGCCGAGACTGGCGAAGACACGTGAAATACCTGGGCCGGGTGAGACAGCCACAATGGCTATTTGACCCGGGTCGAGATTAGGCAGTTCGATGTAGTCCCCGGATGTCTTTTTGTCGATTTTGTCCATCTGCGCAAGCAGGTTCTCGATCGCGACTTTGGTGATTGTCCCCATGCCCATGATGTAGTCGATCGGTTCGTAGCGTTTTTCGGTTGGGACATGGATGTGCATCCGGTAGATCCCGTCCCCTTCACCGACCTGGATCGAAGTCCCCATATTTTCCAGGGCAGCGTAGAAATTCTGTAAATCGAGGCTTTGAACTGGCATGAAATCAACGACGATCTCAAAATCCTGACCAGGCTCGAGGGCTTCCATTGTATTCACAAAATTCATTGCAGAAAGGGGCTGGATGGTTGCCAGCGGTGTGTCGAGGGGTTCTCCATAGACAAAACGCAGCATCCCCTCTAGGATGAAATACAAACCTAACCCGCCGGAATCGACCACCCCGGCCTGCTTGAGGATAGGGAGCAACTCCGGGGTGTGTTGAACGGAGGCGTCTGCCGCCGGGATGATCCGCTCCAGTATTTCGTAGGGATCGTCAGTATCTTTCAGTGCTTCCGCGGCTGCAGTGGCCACATCCTTGGCCACGGTCAGGATGGTCCCCTCGACCGGGCGGACCACACCTTTGTAGGCTGTGTCCCGGGCATCTGCAAATGCCTTGACCAGGGATGGGCCATCCAGAACGGCATTATTTTGAAGCGAACGGGAAAAGCCCCGCCAGATCTGGGATAGGATCACCCCCGAGTTACCCCGGGCACCCATCAGCGCCCCCTGGGAGACAGCAGCGGCCATCTGTCCGATGTGGCGGTCACCAAGGTCATCGATTTCGTCGTACGCCGATTGCATGGTCAGGACCATGTTCGTGCCCGTATCCCCATCGGGGACCGGGAACACGTTGAGCGCATTGACGGTTTGTTGGTTTGCTCGCAACCATAACAGGCCGGCCTCGACAAGTTTTTTTAACGCCTGGCCATCGATGGGTCGGGATTTGAGCTTTTTCAGGCGCGCTTGCGCATCAGGGTTCATTCCGTGAAAATTCTCCCAGTGAATTTATCTGCCGTCGCTGACGCGCAGGCCTTGAATGTGAACGTTGACCTTGTGGACAGGCATCCCAAGCGTTTTTTCCACATGGAAACGGACTGTATTGGCTACACTGGATGCCACTGATGTGACCCGCGTCCCGTATTCAACGACAACGTGAACATCAATGGTGAGCTTTTCACCACTATAGGTAACTGAAATCCCGCGAGCTGGTTCTCGTGTGATCGTTGATGCCAGACCTTCTGCCAGGTTCTTGGGAGCAAGGCCAACTACTCCGTAAGATTCCAGGGCAGCCTGGTAGGCTATGGTGGCAACAGCTTTGGGTGAGATGTGGATGGAACCAAGGGTTGTGGTCTCTTCGCCCATGCTCTCTCCTAACTAAAATCTAGAATATCATTTCCTGTCACTATGAGGACTTACGCACTTCAAGATGGTGGGGGGTGTGGTGGGCTGGGGAAGCCAGCCCACCACACCCCCGAATCCTAGCAGAGTGGGCTGAACCGACCTACCAGATCGTCCGGGTGTTGGTCATCGCCCTGGCAGTGGTCATGGCTTTTCCCTTCATCCCGGGATCGGATTCGTCTGCCTTCCAGGGAGTATCCATTTTCATTGGCTTTATCTTCTCGCTCGGCTCGACCTCGGTGGTTGCGAACATCATCGCAGGCGTGGTATTGACCTATACCCGCTCATTTCATCCAGGCGACCGGGTTAAAATCGCGGACACCGTTGGGGATATCATCGAGCGCAGTATGCTGGTCACTCGTATCCGGACCATCAAGAATGTAGAGATCACCATCCCCAACAGCATGATTCTGAGCAGCCACGTCATTAACTACAGCAAGTCGTCGAAGGAAATGGGTTTAATCCTCAATACGACCGTGACCATCGGCTATGATGTCCCCTGGCGGGATGTACAAAGGGCATTGCTGAACGCTGCCGAGGCGACTCCGGGGATCCTGGAGGATCCCAAGCCCTTTGTCTTGCAGACCAGCCTGGATGACTTCTATGTCAGCTATGAACTGAATGCATACACAGACCAGCCCAACCGGATGGCGGTCATCTATTCGGGCATTCATGAACATATCCAAGATAAGTTCAACGAGGCCGGCATTGAAATCATGTCCCCGCACTACTCCACGCTGAGGGATGGCAACCAGGTGACGATCCCACAAGAGTATCTCCCCAAGGATTACACCCCGCCACCTTTCCGGGTGAAAAACGAATAGCGTCGTCGAGACCCACTGTTTAGAACGCCATCTACACGGCGTGATGCCTCAAAGCAAAATGTTACTATGGGGATACGTTGCCTCAAAGCGGAATGTTACCGTGAGATATTCCAAAGTTTAGCCACTTTTGCGTCGATCGAGGTTCGGAGTTGAACCGGATTGAGTTGGACATACAAGT
>JBDRPT010000108.1:0-17877 GCA_043826785.1 Chloroflexota bacterium
ACTTGTATGTCCAACTCAATCCGGTTCAACTCCGAACCTCGATCGACGCAAAAGTGGCTAAACTTTGGAATATCTCACGGTAACATTCCGCTTTGAGGCAACGTATCCCCATAGTAACATTTTGCTTTGAGGCATCACGCCCCGGCCAGGATGACGGCAGTGTATATAAAACCCGCCCTGATAGCCATCAGGGCGGGGATCGGGATTTTGCAGTATGTCGGGGATCTACCCGGTTTTCTTCGCCCGCGGCTTGCGCTTGGGGGGGGCTGCGCTTTCAACGGGAGGCGCCTCGACAGGCTGTACGGTCACGGGTGGGGCTGCCACCGGGACGGGTGCATGGCTCTGGGCGCTTAGCGATAACGACTGCGTCCCGAAACGGGTCACGATCACCGCTCCAAGCCCGGCCAGGCCCACCAGGAGAGGGATCAGGAACCCGATGCAGTTCAGGATCGGGATGGCGGTCAGGGTCTGGCTGACCAGGGTGAGCACGAAGGTGCCCAGGCCAGCCGAGAGCGAAGGATGCCAGTTCTGGTTGACCGCCCGGCTGAAGCGCTCGCCGATCTCCAGCCCGACGGCGATCCAGCCGAAGATGGCTGCAATGACCAGCAGCGCCGCCGCCAGGATCGCCACGGGAATGAGCAGCAACGTGATCGCCAGCAGGACCAGGGCGATGGGCGCCAGAACGACCGTCAGCAGGCCCACGCCGCCGGCGGTAAGGGGTTGGCCGGCAAAAGCATCGGCGACCCGCCTGGAGTGCTCGGCCAGGAAGAGCATCACGAACATGGCCAGCAGGCCAAGGGTCAGCGACTGGCCGAAGATCTCCACCGCTTTCCAGAAGGGATCGATGTTGAAGCTGAACAACGGCGGCCGGGCCACGGGGACGGCGGGAATCACCTCGGTCCCGTTGGTATTCGCCTGCACCCAGGACGTGGCCGAATTGTAGATCGTACCGTCGATTTGGGCACCTTCGTCCCGGGAGAGCGATGCGCCCACGGTGGACAAGTCGCCCTGGACGTACGCGCTGGCGCGCAGGGTGACCGATCCGCCCAGGACGGCGATATCGCCCTGCACATCGCCGGAGACGGTCAGGGTGCCACCGGTGATGAAGATGTTGCCCGCGACAGTCGCGCCGGCCTCGATGGTTGCCGTGCCGCCGATGACCACCAGGTCACCTTCGAGCGTGTCCCCGCTTTCCAAGGTGTAGGACTGGCCGAAGATGACCAGCCCGTCGAATGCGTCCTTTGCTGCTGCCGAACGGGTCGGCAGGAATACCAGCGAAAATAGGAGCATGAGGGTGAATAATTTCGATAAAGGTTTCATCGTGCAACTCCTTGCGGGATTTTGGCGAATTTCATCAGTGAGACGACCCACATCAGGCTCCAGCCCACCGCCGCCATGACCAGCGAGACCCAGACGAAGCCTGGCAGGACCCGCAACAGGACCGAACCGGCCCGTCCCCAGGCCTGCAGGGTGGCCCAGATGGCGGTCAGGGCGGTGAGCCAGGCGGTCAGCGGCTCACTTGGGGTGTAGAGCAGCCCGTGTAATACCGGCCAGGCGACCCAGGCCAGGATGGCCAGGCCGCTGATCCCCAGCACGGCAAAGCCGACCGCGGTCATCCTGCGTTGGAGCCTGCGCTGCGCCGCCAGGCGGACCTGGAACCGGCCCACGAACCCGGCCGCTGGTGCAACCGCCCGGACGGCGTCCAGGCCGAGGTTGACTTCCGCCAGTGCGCTGCAGGTGCGGCATTCCCGCAGGTGGGCCTGCATCTGGCGCTTTTCGGCGCTGGCGAGCGCTTTCTCATCCAACAGCCAGTCTTCAAAAGGCCGGTGATTCATAAGGTCTCCTTTCGGCGCGGGCTTCTGGCGCCTCATCCTGGTAACGTTTTGCCAGTGCCCGCCGAGTCCGGTGCAGGCGGCTTTTCACTGCCGGGACGGTCAGTTCAAGGGCCTGGGCGATCTCGACCTCGGAACAGTCGTACCAGTAGCGCAGGATGAGCGCAGCCCGGTCGGTCGGGTCGAGGGTGCAGAGCAACTTGTGCATGTGGTCCTGTTCCTGCCGGCGGATGAACTCGGCTTCCGGGTCGAGCGCATTGCGGTCGGGGAGTTCATAGGTCCGCTCTTCGTCTTCGTCGATCGAGAAGGTCAGGTAGCGCCGCCGGCGAAGCTTGTCGATGCAATGGTGGGCGGCAATGGCCAACAGCCAGGTCGGGAAGGAACGTTCCCGGTCGTAGCGAGCAATGTTTTTGTAGGCTTTGAGGAAGGCCTCCTGGGCCGCGTCTTCGGCAGCCTCCGGCTCACCCAGCATGCGGTAGCACAGATTGAAGACCGGGGTCTGGTAGGTCTCGACCAGCCTGGTGAATGCTTCGTCATCGCCATGTTGAGCCTGGATGATCCAGGCCTTCTCGTCCGTCACAGTTGCTCCCAAGTGGATCGTTCTGTTGAGATATACGCAAGCTCCCGGGTGGAGTTGCAGTTGAATATGGTCAGGTTAGCTTCCCTGGCCGCCGGCCTCTGCCGGGGTGGCCCTGGTCAACAAGAGCAGGCTGCCCAGGGTGCAGACCGCGCCGAAGATGAACAGGGCGGTGTAACCGGTCCAGGCTCCAGAGAGGGGATCGTTGAGTGCATCCAGGACTGGACCCCACAGGCGGCCGAGCGCCGCGGAGCCGGCGGTGGCGATGTTGGTCAGGCCAATGTATTTCCCGGCTTCCCCGCCGGGCGCCATGCGGTTGGCCAGCGCCCAGTTGGCGGTCAGGAACAGCCCGGTCCCCGCGCCGACGACGCTGCCGTAGATGGTCAGGGTCGTGGTGCTGCGCGCCAGCAACAGGAGCAGGCAGCCCAGGCTGGTCACCAGGCTGGCCAGAACCAGGACGCGCCGGGCGCCGATCTTGTCCGTCAGCCAGCCTCCGGCGAGGGCCAGGAGCACAAGCCCGACGGCGATGGCCGCCATCAGGTCGCCGGTGGCCTTGACCGGGTTCTCGACCTTGAGCACATCGCTGATGTAGTACAGGGCGAACTGCTGGATGCCGTAGATGCCAAGCAGGAAGATGAACCGCTCGGCGATCAGCCACCAGTAGGTCGCGTTGGCACGCAGGTCGATGCGGAACTGGTCGCGCAGTCCCTGCCAGATGGCGATGCGGTCAGGCCGGGCGGTCGCTTCTTCGGGCGTGCCGAGCAGGGTCACGATGGTCGAGACGGCCATCACCGCCATCACGACGATGATCACCCGCGAGGGGTCCTTCCCGGAGGGGTCGAGCAGGTTGCCGGCGACCAGCGAAGCAGCGATCAGGGCGGCCATGTCCACGAAAGTTTTGATCCCGCTGGCCACGCCGAGCTGCCGCTGCGGGACGCGGTCGGGGAGCAGGCCCTGGGCCGGGCCATGGGCGACGTTGGAGCTGAACTGCAGGCCGATGTAGCCAATGAACAGCCAGGTCAGGCCGCCCGCCCAGGCCAGCAGGGCCAGGAAGGCGAAGTCGAACAATGTGCCGAGCAGGATCAGCGGTCTGCGCCTGCCGAAGCGGCTGGACCAGCCATCGCTCAACGCGCCGGAGAGCGGCTGGACGATCATGGCGATGATCAACCCACCAAAGGTCAACAGGCCCAGGTAGGTGTTCTTCTGCGTCTCCGGGACGTAGTTGAGCAGGACGGCCGGCAGGATGATCGGGTGCAGGGCGTTCCATTTGAACGAGAGCCCCAGCCAGTAGGCGTTGAGGGTCAGCAGTTGGAAGGCGTTGAGCGCTTTTTTCATCGGTCACTCCTCAGCGGAAGGTGCAAACTCACCGCGCAGCCGGGGCGGCAGTTGGCGGGCGATCTGGGCCATCACGGTCCTGGCAGCGGAGCGGTCTTTTTCTTCGCTGGACAGGCCGGGGGGCAGCGACAGGTTGTAGGCCGGGCCGAAAGTGAGGCAGAAGGCCCCGTCTGCTTCGAAAGCCCCGGCCGGTACGATCTTGAATCCGGCCTCAGCCAGCAGCAGCAGGAAGCGGCCTGCGCCCGGCGGCGGCCAGGAGAGCGCGCCATGGGGCATGTCTCCGCCTTCGGGGGCCAGGCCGAGGATGGCCTCCGGGTGCGCTTTCAGGTGGGATAACACCCTGCGCACCGCCTCGGCGCGGGCGACCGCATCCCTGGGGCGGGGCGGCATCGGCGGCATGCCGGTGAACCCGTAGACCCGGGCGAACCGGCGCAGGAGCAGGCGCGAGGCCGGCCGGCCAAGGGGAGCGTACCAGCGGCCCGGGAAGGTCAGCTCGTTGGTCATCACCCAGTGCATCTCGACCGGGACGGCTGCAGCGACGGCCAGGGCGATCCACCAGGCGTCGAAGCCGCGGCGGTCATAGTGGTTGACGGTCAGCACACACGGGCCGTCCCGGGGGATATTCTCTGCGCCGCGGACCCTCAATGGAGGCCGAAGGCGTCCGATGCAGGCCTGCGCGTCGAGGCGGAAGGACCGCCTCCGGCCGGCGATTACGTCGCAGGTCCATCCGCTCAAGAGACCCAGGGGGTAAGCGTAGCTTGGCTGTGGTGACAAGCAGGAAAAACCATCCTTTTGCAAAATATGACAATAAAGATAGAATTGGCGCTTATATGCCAGAGGTCCTGGCGATCCTCAAGGTGATTATACAGTCATAAGGAAAAACCGATGAAACCATTTCTGTCTGTCTCCATCATTGTCCTGGTTACCCTATCCGCCTGCAGAACCATCAGCGCAACCCCGGCACTGGTCTCCCCGCAGGTCCAGTCGCCCCCCGGTGCTTCTGAAACCCAGCCCCCTCCTTCCAGCACCCCCACGCTGGCAATCCCCTCGCCGACCCCGACGGCGACAGCCCTGCCGGCCGACTTTGGCGGCGACAACTTCTCCCGGTTCGTCCAGGTCCGTTCGTTTGTCACTCCGATCGAAATGGCGCTCGGCATGGACATCCTTGACCTGCGCCGAACCTGAAATTCTCCCCGCCGGGTGCCTGGCCGCAATCGGAGACCTGCGGTCCACCTGTGATCAGATTTCGTGGACCCCGTCGACTTCCAGGCCGGTTTCGGCGATCAGCACCCGGGCGGAAGCCAGGTCACTCCCGGCGATGCAGACACAGACGCCGCAGTCGGAGCTCAAGTGGCGCGGTACCGGGACCAGTTTGCAGTCCAGGCCATGCCCGGCGAGGAGCTGCTCCAGTTGCAGGGCATGGGTGGTGGAATAGACCAGGAGCACGACCTGTGGAGTCATGGACTGCTCCTCGCCGAAGAAGCAATCGCCCGGACGGCGCGCAGGGCAGCCTCCACCTGGGCGGATGTATTGAAGGCTCCCAGGCCGAAGCGCACCGTCCCGGTTGGGAAGGTGCCCAGGGTCCGGTGGGCTGCCGGGGCACAGTGCAGGCCGACCCGGCACAGGACCCCGTAGTCTTCATCCAGCCGCTGGCCGACCTGCGATGGCTGGAGCCCGGCCAGGTTGAACGAGACCGTGGCGGTCTGTAATTGCGGGTCCAGCGGACCATAGACGGTCGCCCCTGGCACGCTTCGCAGCCCGGCGATCAATTGCCGGCACAGGCTGGCTTCGTGGGCCCGGATTGGCTCCACGCCGCGCCCCAGGACCCAGTCGAGGGCGGCGCCCAGCCCGGCCAGGCCGACGGCGTTGGGCGTGCCGGGCTCGTATTTGTCGGGGGGAAAATCAGGCTGCTGCTCGCGCTCCGAGCGTGAGCCGGTGCCGCCCTGTTCGAGGGCCGGCAGGCCGTCCAAGTCGACGCGCCCCCCCAGCACGAGACCACCGGTGCCCATCGGGCCATACAGTGACTTGTGGCCGGCGAAGGCCAGCAGGTCGATGGCTTCGGCCTGCACATCGATGGGATGTGCCCCGGCGGTCTGGGCGGCGTCGACGAGCAGCAGCACGCCGTGCTCACGGGCCAGGGCCCCGACCCTGCCCGCCGGCAGCAGCGTCCCGCAGACGTTCGAGGCATGGTTGAGGGCGATCAGGCGCGTGGCAGGCCGCAGGGCAGACTCGACGTCGGTGGGCTCCAGCGAGCCGTCGGGGCGGCAGGGGACGACGGTCACCTCCACGCCGCCTCCTTCGAGCATCCGCAGGGGGCGCATGACCGAATTGTGTTCCATGCCGGAGGTGATCACGTGGTCCCCGGGGCGCAGCAACCCGTGCAGGGCCAGGTTGAGGGCTGCGGTGACATTATGGCCGAAGACCACCCGCGCCGGGTCGGGGGCGTTGAAGAGCTGGGCCGCCAGGCTGCGGGTCCGGAAGACGATCCGGGCCGCCTCGACCGAGAGCCGGTGGCCGGAGCGCCCGGGGTTGGCCCCCACCTGGTCGAGGAAAGCGGTCATCGCCGCGGCGACCCCTGGCGGTTTGGGCCAGGAGGTCGCCGCGTTGTCCAGATAGATCAGGTCGCTCGAGACGGTCATTTCGACAGAATCAATTTGAACTCGTCGCCCAGCTCGGCAACCTCGACCTGCAGACCCTTGCTGCGGACCATGCGGGCGATGTTCTCGCGGGCGGTGGCCGTGTCGACGAGCACTTCGACGGGGAACTCGCCTGCCGTAATGGCCTCGACGGCCAGCATGACCGGCTGCGGGCAGGAGAGCCCACGGGCATCGACTGTGATGGTCATCTTATGCTCCCTTCTTGATTTTCTCACGCATGGCCAGGCCGAGCACGACCGTGACGACCAGGCCGAGGATCACGGCGATCATCCCGAAGGTGTTCGGGCCACCGACCGTCAGGACGCCGTCTGCCAGGGCATCGGGTTTGGCAGCCAGGCTGAAGTTGTGGGCGAATGCCGCCCCGGTGATCATCCCCAGCACAAAGATGGCCGAGTCGCCATCGCCTTCACCGGACAGGAACAACTGCCGTCCGGGGCAGCCGCCTGCCAGGGTGTAGGCCAGGCCGGCCAGGAGCATGCTGAGGAAGTTCCACAGCCAGGCCGAATGCGCCACCGGCTGGGCGGTGTACCCCGGGTTGAACTGGCCGAGCAGCAGGTTGACCACGAAGGCCGTGACGATCAGCGCGCCCAGGCCGGAGATCAGGTGCGTATCGCGCATCAGGAGCACGTCCCGTACGGCTCCGACGGTGCAGAAGCGCGAGCGCTGAGCCAGGAAGCCGATCAGCAGTCCGGCAGCAAGGGAGAGGATGATCGGCGCCGCCAGGGACCCCGGGCCTGATGCGCTGAAGAAGATGGGGCCGCCCTCGCTGAAAACAGGCTGGAAGAGTAGCAGCAGGAGCAGGCCGACCATCAGTAGGGGCATGATCCAGCCGGCCGCCGGATGGGTCTTGCGGGAGCGGCCCAGGCTGTATCCCTTGCGCAGGAAGAAGACACCGATGGCGATGCCGGCCAGCAGGCCGGCGAGGCCGACCAGGGCGGTCAGGTCGCCGCCCGCCAGGCGCAGGCTGGCGCGCCACGGGCAGCCCAGGAAGACCAAGGCCCCGATCATGGCAAAGGCCCCCAGCAGGAAGCGGGTGAGGGGTGCCGAGCCGCCGCGCGCCTTGAATTCGCGGAAGATCAGCGCAGCCAGGGTTGCCCCCAGAACAAAGCCGATGATCTCCGGGCGGATGTACTGGACAACCGCGGTCCGATGCAGACCCAGGGCGCCGGCGATGTCGCGCTCGAAGCAGGCCACACAGATCCCCATGTTGGCAGGGTTGCCCAGTTTCTGCAGGAGAGGGGCCAGGATACCGATGGCCACCCCGGTCAGGATGATCCCCCAGCGGGAGGCGAAGAAACGGGTCAGACGATTAAGCATTTGCATTCTCCTTCTTGTTATTTTTTTAAACAACGGCAATAAGCGACCGGAACGGTCGCGGGCGGAGGGGAATTCAAATCGAGGGGATCAAGATCACGTGACGCCTCCTTTCCAAAAAAAGGAAAAACCGCCTGTCACACCAGGCGGTCTCGGAGTCATCACGCCGCGTCGATCAGCGGTGGGGGGCCGAATCCTGGTGCGCGCAGACGTCCGCCGAGCGCCGACCGGCGCTCAGGCTGCTCGCTCAAACCAAGTGAAATAGAATCATCGGTCTCATGGTTTCCCTGAATGGATTTCCTTTTCATTGTAGTCGGTCTGCTCCCCGGCACAAAGTGAAAAATGGCACTTTTTCATTTGACGAATGTGATATTCAGAAGGGAAGCGGGTTTCTAAAAGGCCTGGTTTTTCTACTTAGTTTGGCACTGCGATTCGTAAATATTGGCACTATCCATTATTTCGTGCGTAAAACTTGGCACTATCCGACACCCATAATCCCGTTGACTAACAGGATTTTGCTCCCTACTGTGAAGGAATGATTTGCCATACTGGTTGGGATAGGTCGACGTCCAATTGGTGAAACCCTTACCAGGCGCTAAGCCCTCCGGTTTCAAGCTGGAACTGGCAGAAGTGACCTGGTCGGCAGCCTGGATGAGCCGATTTTTTCGGTCGATACGCTCGCATTCTCACCCGCCGGGCTGTTGCTGGTCTCCGGGACGATGGATGACTATCGGGACCATGATGTGGTCAGCGTGTGGGATGTGTCCACCCGCCAGCGGCTGGGCGGTATCAGCGGAGAGACGTCCTTCCATAGGATCCTCTTTTCGACGGACGGGACCTCGATCCTGGTGAACGATACTTTTGCATTCGGCAGAATCTATCTATGGAGCCTGCCGGACGAACAGGCCCTGGCTGCCCGGCAGGCCCTGGTGGCATTTACCGGCGCTTTGAACGATGGGGATTATGAAGCTGCGGCGGCACTCTTCCATCTCTTCGATGAGGAACGCGAATGGTATGCATCCATGGGCCTGGATACGACCAGCCCGCTGGCCCTGTTCACGTCCTTATGTGTCCTGGAATCTCAGCCATGCATGCCGATCGAGGAGGTGCTCTACCAGGGGGAACAGGACGATGAGATCTATACCTTCCTTGTCCGCTTCAGCGGACCGGACGGGGAGACGTACATGAATTTGGATGGCGATACGGTCTTCTGGATGTATGCCATGATCGACCAGGATGGGTCGGTCAGGGTGACCTCCCTGCCGCCCTTCGACTACAATCCTTAACCGGGCCGGGATCGAGCAAATTTCAGGACGGCAGTTCATTCTGCCGTCCTGATTGTTATTATCACGCCTGGGCTTCGGGGGCTTATCCTTCAAATTTATTTTATCGCACACCGGTTAGGCAAATTCCAGGGGGTCAGCAAATCACGGTAGAAACCCAACGAGGTACATATGCGAATTGTGCTATACTGAAAAAACACGGCTTACGTTTTGCGGGATCAGAATAGCTAATGAAACAAGTCGTCATCGAAAATCCGATTCTCAACGCTCCCTTCGAGGAACCCCGAAGGCATTTTAAATTTACAGAAGACGGGATCACCGATGAAATCGTCGAGGGCCGCCGGATCAGCCAGTATTTCATCCCTATTCCCCGACCGAAGAAGAAAAGCCCCAAACAGCTCTCTTTCGAAACCGGCTGGACCGCCGACCGGATCGAAGAGAACAAAGATATTAATCGCATCCGCACTCGCGTGGCTATCTGGCGACAGGGTGGCTATAAAGGGGTCACCAGAACCACGGCCCGACTGCTGGAATACTGGCAGCTCGCCGAGCGTGAACGCCGCCTGTTCTTCTGCCAGATCGAGGCCCTGGAAACGGTCATTTACATTGCCGAAGTGGCCGACAAAGCCGGCGACGGCTGGATCCAGGACATCCTGCGGCGTGCCAATCAAGCTGCCAACCCGCTCCTTTTCCGTATTGCAATGAAAATGGCCACCGGCTCAGGCAAGACTCTGGTGATGGGCATGCTCATCGCCTGGCAGGCGCTTAACAAACTGGCCAACCCACAGGACGCCCGCTTCTCGGATACCTTCCTGATCGTCACCCCCGGCATCACCATCCGCGACCGCCTGCGCGTGTTGCTGCCCAACGACCCCAACAACTACTACCGGCTGCACGACCTGGTTCCGCCCGAATTACTGGCCGAACTGGGCAAGGCCAAAATGGTCATCACCAACTTTCATGCTTTCAAGCCGCGCGAACGTGTTGCTGCCGGCAAGTTGACCAAAGCCATCCTGCAGCAGGGCGAAACCAGCCCCTTTACCGAGACGCCAGACCAGATGGTGCGGCGCGTCTGCCGGGAACTGGGCAACAAGAAGAACATCATCGTCATCAACGACGAGGCCCATCACTGTTACCGGCGCAAAGTAACCGCTGACGATGAAAAATTAATCGGCGATGAACGCAGGGAAGCCGAGCAGCGCGAAGAAGAAGCCCGGGTCTGGATCTCCGGGCTGGAAGCTGTCAAGGAGAAGATCGGTGTCAAGGTGGTGTATGACCTGTCGGCCACGCCGTTCTTCCTGCGCGGGTCAGGCTACCCCGAAGGGACGCTCTTCCCCTGGGTGGTCTCGGACTTCTCGTTGATCGATGCCATCGAAGCCGGCATTGTCAAGGTGCCGCGCGTCCCGGTGGCCGATGACTCGATGGTCGGGGAACAGCCGACCTACCGTGAGCTGTGGCTGCACATCCGCGACCAGCTGCCCAAGAAGGGGCGCAAGACTGGCGCTGTCAGCGGTCCCCCGGTCATTCCGGCAGAACTCGAAGGGGCGTCGCAGAGCCTATATAGTAATTATCAGAAGTATTTCAAGCAATGGGAGCAGAATACCGAAGCCCGCGAACGCGGCCTAACTCCGCCGGTCTTCATCGTGGTTTGCAACAATACGAATGTGTCGAAAATGGTTTTCGAGTACATTGCCGGATGGGAAAAGACTTTGTCAGATGGTAGGACCGTGGCCGTGCCAGGAAAACTTCCATTGTTCAGCAACGTCGTCGATGGCCGCTGGAGCGCCCGACCCAACACCATCCTGATCGATAGCCAGCAGTTGGAGTCCGGCGAAGCGATGAGCGCCGAATTCAAGAAAATCGCCGCTTTTGAAATCGAGGAGTTCAAGGCCGAGTACCGGGCCCGCTTCCCCGGCCGGGACGCCGAGAGTCTGACCGATGAGGACATCCTGCGCGAGGTGATGAACACGGTCGGCAAGCCCGGCAAACTGGGCGAGCAGGTGCGCTGTGTGGTCTCGGTCTCGATGCTGACCGAGGGCTGGGATGCCAATACCGTCACCCATATCCTGGGGGTGCGGGCCTTCGGGACGCAATTGCTGTGCGAACAGGTCGTCGGCCGCGGCCTGCGGCGGATGAGTTACGTTACCAACAAGGACGGCATGTTCGACCCCCAGTATGCCGAGGTGTACGGTGTCCCATTCTCGTTCATCCCCAGCGCCGGCTCGGCGACCGAGCCGAAACCCGGACCAACCCCGACGCGTGTCCGCGCCCTGGAGGACCGTCTCGCCTGCGAGATGACCTTCCCGCGCCTCGTCGGTTACCGTTACGAGTTGAAGGGTGAGCGCCTGAATGCGGCGTTTACTGCGGATTCCCGGATGGCGATTTCCACCGCCGACGTACCGACCAAAACCGAGATGCAGTCCATCATCGGGGAGTCGAGTTTCCACGACCTGTACGGGCTGAAGGATAGACGCCTGCACGAATTGGATTTCCGCCTGGCGGCGCTGCTGCTCGAGCGCTATTTCAAGGACGGTGACGGCAATCTCAAGCCCTGGCTGTTCCCGCAGTTGACCGGCATCGTCCGGCGCTGGCGGGAGGAGTGCCTGACCTGCAAGGACAACGCCTTCCCGCAGATGCTGCTGATGGTGGAGTTCGCCCACAATGCCGCCGAGAAGATCTACCAGGCCATCGTGGGAGCGAACCTCACCCCCGGCCCCTCTCCCGAGGGGAGAGGGGAGTCTGCCCAGAAGACCCTGCTGCCCATCCTGCGCCCCTACGATACGCTCGGCTCCACCCGCTACGTGGACTTCGACACCGCCCGCGACGTATACCGCACCCGCCCCGACCGGTGCCACATCTCACACGTGGTGCTCGACAGCGGTTGGGAGGCCAAGCTGGCCGAGACACTTGAGGACATGGATGAGGTGGTCTGTTACGCCAAGAACTTCCAGTTGGGCTTTACCATCCCCTACACGCTGGACGGCCAGGAACATGCCTATATCCCCGACTATCTGATCCACCTGGATGACGGCCACGGTCCGGAGGACCTGCTGCACCTGATCCTGGAGGTCAGCGGCGAGGCCAAGAAGGAGAAAGCTGCCAAGGTTTCCACGGCGCGCACCCTGTGGGTGCCGGCGGTCAACAACCACGGCGGTTTCGGGCGCTGGGCGTTTATCGAGATCGTGGACCCGTGGGATGCGAAGAATACCATCCGGGCGTTTTTGCAAGGTAAAGGAAACGAAGCTTTACCTTTACTCAGGAAATAACCCATGACAACCGAGTTGATCAAAGAATACGGCGACAGGCTACTGCCCCATCTCGTTCAGGCAGCCAAGACCAGCAAGACGCCCACCTATGGTGAATTGGCGGCCAAGATTGGAGTTCACCACCGCGTCCTCAGCCATGTTCTCGGCTATATCCGCGATGAAATTATCATTCCGCGCGAATTACCGCTGATCAATGCCATTGTAGTGAACGGGGATACCGGGCTTCCGGGGGAAAGCTGGCTTCCGCAAGGAACTTCGCATCTGAGCGCTGAAGAATATCAACGTGAGTTTGTAGAATATCGAGATCATGTCCTTGCCTATAAAGAGTGGGACGCTCTTTTGAAAGAACTGGGTCTGCCTTCCGTTGAACCGACTTTTGAAAACCTTGACGACCGCGGCCGCGCTTATTCCGAATACATCGAGCGGACCGGCGGTACAGGTGAGGGCGAAGACCATCGTAAGTTAAAAGAATTCGTCGCCGCGTATCCCGAAGTGATTGGCCTTGAATCGGAGAGCGCCGCGCAGATGGAATACCTGTTCGTTGCCGGCGACCGGGCCGATATTGTCTTTGGAACCGGTCCGGATGCCTGGGCGGTGGTTGAAATCAAAAATGGTGAAATTGGCGAGTTGGTGAAAGGTGTCTATCAAGCTATCAAATATCGTGCCTTGCTGCAAGCTGAAAAAGGGCATGGTCAACCATGCCAGGTAGACGCGATTCTTGTGGCCTATGAAATACCATCAGACGTTTCGTTTTTCGCCGCCAAATTTGGCATCAGATGCCGTATAGTTCGTCGCGAGAAAGTGGATGGAGTTGGACCATTGTTAAGAAAGAACGACTGAAGTCGTTACTACCAAATGGAGTGTAGTGACGACTGAAGTCGTCCATTTACGACCATGCCGTACGAATATCGGACACTTACCCCTGAACAACGCGAAGAACTCGTGCGCCAAAGAAAAGCGCTCGGATTTCCTTTGCACGCGCCGCCGCATCCATTCCGCGAGGCAGGTTACTACTTGATCACAGCCGCCAATTTCGAACATGCGCCCATCATGGCCGCACCCGAACGTCGCACCGAATTCGAGAGGCGGCTTGTGGCTGTTTTACATGAGATACAGGCTGATATCGTCGGCTGGACGATCCTGGCCAATCACTATCATGTGGAGGTCAGCGTCGAATCGCTCGATCAGGTGTCGGCTGCCCTCAAGCAATTGCATGGCGTGACTTCACGAGAATGGAACTTGGCCGATGCCCTGGCCGGCAAACGACGCGTCTGGTATAAGTTTACCGACCGGGCTATCCGCGATAATGCCCATTATTTTCGAGCGCTCAACTATATCCATTTCAACCCCGTCAAGCATGGCTACGTGGACGATGCTTATGATTGGCCATGGTCAAGCGTGTCGTTATATCTCGAGGATCACGGACGCGATTGGTTGCGCGAGAAGTGGCGCGCTTTCCCGCCTGCAGATGATTTTGGAAAAGGCTGGGATGATGAAATGTAACGACTGAAGTCGTTACTACACTTGATAGGTAGTGACGACTTCAGTCGTCCGAAATCCAGAAAATAACCTGCTCCGCTAGCCCGATCCTTCGACAAAGAAGGGGGCAGGCCGCCACAGATGGCGACTTTTCGCGGAGCAGGATGAGCGTTCAAAACGCTTTTATTTGAAAGAGGGCGGTGGCATTTCAGCCACCCATGGGCGCAGCTCGAAGCCGGGCACCCGCCTGCACTTATAATAGTATTTTTGCCGAGCAATGTCAAGTATTTTTCTACCGCCGGAGTTAATATGACTGGCAAAACCAAGAAAACCCCCACCCCCATCACCTCCCACACCCACGCCGACACGCGCCCCAACATCCCGACCGAAGAACTGCGCGACTTCATCGCCGAGGACGAGAAGAAGCCCAAGACGGTGCTCTACCCGCGCGACCCGTCGCTCGACCCGCAACTGGTCTGGAAGGGCAAGGACGAGCAGGATGCCGCCGACCTGGGTGTACCGGCCGTGCCGGTCTACATCCAGGAGCACATCAAGCCGCATGCGATCGTGGAACTGGTCCGGGCGGAGGCCAACCAGGGCCAGCCTTCCCAGCCGATGCTCTTCGCGGACTTCAACGGCCTGACCTTCGAAGACCGCGTGGACTTCTACCACCACGACCAGCATTGGTCGAACCGCATGATCCTGGGCGACTCCCTGCTGGTGATGACCTCCCTGGCCGAGAAGGAGGGACTCAAGGGCAAGGTACAGACGATCTACCTGGACCCGCCCTACGGCATCAAATTCGGCTCGAACTGGCAGGTCTCGACCCGCAAACGAGATGTGAAGGATGGCAAGGCCGAAGACGCCACCCGCCAGCCCGAACAGGTGAAGGCGTTTCGCGATACCTGGCAGATGGGCATCCATTCCTACCTTTCTTATCTGCGCGACCGGCTGGCCGTGGCGCGCGAGCTGCTCACCGAGAGCGGCAGCATCTTCGTCCAGATTGGCGACGAGAATGTACATCTGGTGCGTTGCGTGTTGGATGAAGTGTTTGGAAGCGAGAACTATTGTGCATCTATCAAATTTCGGCGCGGAGGCTTTCAAACAAGCGAATTGTTACCTGAAGTTGGAGACCACTTATTGTGGTTTGCAAAGCAGAAAGAACAGGTAAAGTTTAGGAGATTACATTCTCCCGTAGAAAAGAAAGATGCTTTTTCTGGACAAGATTTGTGGATAACAAGAGATGATGGAACCAAGGAAAGAATAAGCCGCGATGCTGCCAATCAAGAAGAAGGAAAAATATTTAGACATAGAGCCACTTATAGCGCGACAGGTTCAGAAGCATCAAGATTTGGATATAAGTTAGATAGTAAAGAATTTCGCCCACCTACAAATAGAGGTTGGTCGACAAATTTTGATGGATTAGAAAGGCTTCGAAAGGCTAACAGATATTTAGTCTTTGGAAATACACTTGAATATGTGATGTACCACGATGATTTTCCGTTTAGTGTTTATACCAACTATTGGGATGACACGGTATCAAGTGGCTTTGGTGATGAAAAGATTTATGTTGTCCAAACGGCTACAAAAGTCGCTGAACGTTGTCTTTTAATGTCCACCGACCCCGGCGACCTTGCCCTCGATCCCACCTGTGGCTCCGGCACCAGCGCCTACGTGGCCGAGCAGTGGGGTCGGCGTTGGATCACCATCGATACCTCGCGGGTCGCCATCGCCCTGGCCCGCACCCGCATGATGGCCGGGCGTTTCCCCTACTACCTGCTGGCCGATTCCTACGAAGGGAAGAAGAAAGAACGAGAAATCGGTAGTAGCGACTTTAGTCGCTCCGAGGTAGTAACGACTGAAGTCGTTACTACAGAGGGCACAGGCGATATCAAACGCGGCTTCGTCTACAAGCGCGTCCCGCACGTCACCCTCAAGGCCATCGCCAATAACGAAGAAATCGACGCCATCCACGAGAAATATCAGCCCCGGCTCGAAGAACTGCGCACCAAGATCAACAAGAACGCGGGCAAAGAATGGCAGGAATGGGAAATCCCGCGCGCAGGGGCGACCCATGAGTCGCCTTTGCTCCAGGAATACTGGAACCTGCGCCGTGAGCGCCAGAAGGAAATCGACGCCTCCATCGCCCGCCGGGCCGACATCGAGTTCCTCTACGACCAGCCCTACGAAGAACCCCGCCGCATCCGCGTCGCCGGGCCGTTCACCGTCGAAAGCCTCTCCCCGCACCGCGTCCTGGTTCCCGACGACCCCGCCACCGCCTTGCGCGAGGACGCCCTCAACACCCGGGACTTCGCCGGGATGATCATCGATAATTTGCGCCTGGCCGGCGTCCAGAATACGATCAAGAATGAACGCCTGAAATTCGACCGCCTCGAGACCTACGCCGGGGCATGGATCCATGCCGCCGGGGAATACACCGAGAAGGACGGCGCGACCCGCCGGGTGGCCGTCAGCATCGGCCCCGAACTCGGCACCGCTGGCCCGGAACAGGTCAAGGAAGCCGCCAAGGAAGCCGTGGCGGGCATCGGCTTCGACCTGCTGATCGTCTGCGGCTTTGCCTTCGACCCGCACGTCGCCGAGGAAGCCAAGCGCTACGGCAAACTGCCCGTCCTGCCGGTGCACATGAACCCGGACCTTGCCATGGGCGATGACCTGCTCAAGAAGACCGGCGCCGGCAACCTGTTCACAGTCTTCGGCGAGCCTGACCTGGAGATCGAGAAGCAAGACGGCAAGATCGCCGTCCACCTCAAAGGCCTGGACGTCTACGACCCGACGACCGGCGAGGTGCGCTCCAACTCCACCGACGATATTGCCTGCTGGTTCATCGACACCGATTACAACGAGGAGACCTTCATCGTCCGCCACGCCTACTTCACCGGCGCCGACGAACCCTACGACAAACTCAAACGCGCCCTGCGGGCCGAGATCGACGAGTCTGCCTGGAGTGCATTGTATTCAACGACATCCTATCCCTTCGACCCGCCGAAGACCGGCAAGATCGCCGTCAAGGTGATCAATCATTACGGGGATGAGGTGTTGAAGGTGTATGAGGTGTGAGGAACAAGAAAGGGCATTGTTCAATAGAGAAGGTGGACGCGGCGATCGAGTCCGCTGGCGGGTGGCCGATGAAATAATTCAAAAAAGGAGATAAACATGGATCTGAAATCCATCAAAGATACAAAGGGTTTCGTAAACGATTTTCTACTGGTATATCTTTCAGATGGAATTGGCGCAAAGACAAAAAGGGAAATTGATATTTTGGTCATGACATTGCTTATGAATTACGCTGATCTTGCTGTGAAAAGCAACCAGGAATTGAGCATTCTTCTGCAAGCGCCAGAATCAAAAATCAAGAGTCTGCGTTATGAAGCCAGGCTGAAATATCCGCCTGATGATGATTACGTCAAAAGGGAATTTCTATACATCCTCTTGCGGTCCCAATTCGACTTTGCAAGAGGCAAGATCGTATTTGCGATAGAGGATGAATTTCTCCGGCACGCCATTCAGGGGCAATTGAAAGCGAAAGGGATGTTTGCCGATAGCTCGTTCAACACCGAAATTGTCAGGATAGATAGAAATTCCCTTGAATCTGTGATTGGGGAATTGTACGGAGAGGAAACGGCTACAACATTTCGCGATGGCTTTAGTGAAATGGAGGATCAAGCTGAAGGTGTTGATGTAGGGGCTTCGTTTAAGGAAGCCGTGTTGAAATTCGTGGTGGATACTGGAAAATCGCTTGCGCTTGATTTAATAAAGGGCCGCTTGACAATGTAGTCTCGTCATGAAAAAAGATATAGTTTTTCAAGAATTTATGGAGCGTATTAAACGGGGGAGAAAATTTGAAGCATGGGAAAGATCCCAATGGAATAGCAAACTCAATTCTGCTGCAGAATCTGAGGCACCTACACAATGGAAGGGCAAAGGCGGGCGCGTAGATATAAGGTTAAAACTGGAAGAGAATGGAGACGTTGTAATGGCTTTGGTGCATAAATCGAAAAGTAGGCGCAATCCGTCCATTGGACTTGAGTGGTTAGGCGACCTTCCGCAAAGGGGATGCTATGTAACTTTGGGGCATACCCAGGTGTGTGATTTTGTTGAGAGCGGCACAACGAA
>JBDRPT010000109.1:0-5729 GCA_043826785.1 Chloroflexota bacterium
ACTTGTATGTCCAACTCAATCCGGTTCAACTCCGAACCTCGATCGACGCAAAAGTGGCTAAACTTTGGAATATCTCACGGTAACATTCCGCTTTGAGGCAACGTATCCCCATAGTAACATTTTGCTTTGAGGCATCACGCCAGCTGTATTGTCTATATACTCACCATCGCGTTTACCAAATGGAGAGCTTATGCCTTATTTTCTCGGGGTTGATGTCGGGGGCACCAAGACCCATGCCCTGGTCGCGGATGAATCCGGAAAAATCGCCGGATTCGGCCGGACCGGCCCCGGCAACCATGAGATCGTCGGCTATGATGGTCTGACGGCGGCATTGCAGGAATCCGTCGGGGAGGCCCTGGCCCAGGCCGGGATTCCAGCAGATCGCCTGGCAGGGGCGGGTTTCGGGGTCGCCGGATATGACTGGCCGTCCGAGCGCCAGCCCACCCTGGAAGCAATCGGCACGCTTGGGTTGGCCTGCCCGATCGAGGCGGTCAATGACGCGGTGATCGGGCTGATTGCCGGAGCGGAGCAGGGCTGGGGGCTGGGCCTGGTCGCCGGGACCGGTACCAATTGCCACGGCCGCGACCGCCAAGGCCGTTGCGGGCAGATCACCGGCCAGAGCATCCTGATGGGCGAATACGGCGGCGCGGGCGAGCTGGTCCACACTGCCGTCCACGCGGTCAACTACGAATGGATCAAGCGCGGCCCGGCCACCGATATCACCCGCCGTTTCGTGGAACTCAGCGATGCGAAAGATATCGTCGATTTCCTCGAGGGGGTTGCCGCGCGACGTTACCATCCCCACGCCGGCTGGGCTGGGGCCGTCTTCGATGCCGCCCGCGAGGGGGACGAAGTCGCCCGGGAACTGATCGCCCGCGCCGGGGTTGAATTGGGCGAATCGGCCAAGGCGGTCGTGCGCCAACTGGGCCTCCAGGCGGAATCGTTCGAGGTCGTCCTGATCGGCAGCCTGTTCAAGGGCGGCGACCTGCTGATCGAACCACTGCGTAAGACCGTCCAAGAATTGGCCCCACAGGCGCGCATGGTCATGTTGACGATCCCGCCGGTGGTCGGCGGGGTCCTGCTGGGCATGCAGCAGGCTGGCCGGGAGACCGCAACCATCCGCAGCCACCTGATCGCCACGGCAGCGGAGTTCATCAACCACCACGCCTGATGGACCGACAGCGTCTCGACCTGTTGCGCCTGCTATCCCAGCGACTCGAGCGGCTCTCGGTCGACTCGGTCTGGGCGCGGCGGGCCAGCGGCCTGCGCGGCAACATGCTCAGGGTCCTCGAGGAAGCCGACTCCGGCGGGGAAGTCCCATCCGCATGGATGGATACGCTCATCGATAAGGGCTTCGACATTCTGCGCCACGCCGCCAGCGAGATCCCGGACCTGGAAGATCTACGCAAGAAGGGCAAAGGCGCATAGGGAGGGTTGAACAGCATGAAAATTCCCAATAAAATGACCGCGATGCTCTTCGAAGGCATCGATCACCCCTTGCGACAGGTCGAACTGCCTGTCCCGTCACCAGGCCCGGGGCAGGTGCTGCTCAAGGTCCTGGCCTGCGGCGTCTGTCACACCGACTTGCACATCCTCGTTGGCGAGCTTTCCCAGCCCAAGCTGCCTCTCATCCTTGGGCACCAGATCGTCGCCATCGTCGCCCAGACCGGGACAGGCGTCACCCGCTTCGTTATCGGGGACCGGGTCGGAGTCCCCTGGCTCGGCCGGACCGACGGCGATTGCCGCTTCTGCCGTGGCGGCCAGGAGAACCTGTGCGACCGGGCGGAGTTCACCGGCTACGACCTGGACGGCGGCTTTGCGGAGTACAGCCTGGCAGACGAGCGCTTCTGCTTCGCAATCCCCGCGGGGTACACACCGAAGCAGGCCGCGCCGCTGCTTTGCGCCGGGATGATCGGCTACCGGGCCTACCGCCTGGCCGGGGAGGAGGCCCAGTCCATAGGAATCTACGGTTTTGGTGCGGCCGCCCATCTCATCACCCAGGTGGCCGTGCACCAGGGAAAAGATATCTACGCCTTCACCCGCCCCGGCGACCGCGCCGCCCAGGAGTTCGCCCTGCGGATGGGTGCAATCTGGGCCGGGGATTCGACCACCCTGCCCCCCGACCCGCTCGACGCGGCGTTGATCTTCGCCCCGGTCGGATCGCTGGTGGTGGCGGCGCTCAAGGCCACCCGCAAGGGCGGGACGGTGGTCTGCGGCGGGATCCACATGAGCGACATCCCTTCCTTCCCGTATCACCTGCTCTGGGAGGAGCGCATCGTCCGCTCGGTCGCCAACCTGACCCGCCGGGACGGCGAGGAGTTCCTCGCCCTCGCCCCGCAGGTGCCGGTGCGGACCGAGACGACCACCTTCCCACTCGTCCAGGCCAACCAGGCCCTGGAATTTCTGCGCAGCGGAGACCTGACCGGTGCGGCGGTGTTGCTTGTAGACGAGGCCCCCGCTTCGTTGTATGATAAGGAATAAGATTGTCTGCTCGGATTCCCTGCTCGACCTGTGGCGATCGCCGCTGGCCCTGTGGATCACCAGTTATGCGGCGATCTTATTTATGCTGACCCTCTTGTGGGCTTACATCGTCACCGGGGCGAAGATCGCCGCCGCCGAACCGGTCAAGAGCAAAGCCCGATCCGCTCGAAAACGGATCGCCGGAAAGAGTGTGACATAACGCTTTACTTACCGATCCACTAACAAAATTGTAATCTGTAGGGTGTACAATTGCCAAAATCCATTCATTCTGTCACTGCCAAAGGTTTTGAGTTGAAAGTCGCTCTTTTCGTGCTCGCCTGCTCCATCAACTTCCGTTGGTAGCAACTTGGGTTAAGGAGGTTAGGGATATGGTCTCTTTTTTCTCCAGCATTCGAACTCGTTTGATCTTGCTCGCCTTGCTCGTCACGCTCCCCATGGCAGGATTGACGCTATTTACAGCATATGAAGAGCGCCGTATTGCCGTGGAGCATGTCCAGCAAAATGCTCTCCAACTGGCGCACTTGGCAGCCAACGAACACGAGGGACTTATTGAAGCTACGCACCAATTGCTGGTGGTTATAGCACAGGTCCCTGTAGTGCGCAGCAGCCCCGAAGCGTGCAGCGCTTTCCTCGCAGACTTATTGGGACAATATCAGTGTTACAGCAACTTCGGGGTGGTAGAACCGGACGGCAACGTATACTGCAGCGGCGTACCGCTTTCTACTCCTGAAAACTATGCTGATCAGAGCTGGTTTCAACAAACACTTCAGAGGCGCGCTTTCTCTGTCAGCGATTACCGTGTCGGCCGCATCACCGGAGAGGCCGCGTTCAGCTTCTCCTATCCGGTCCTTGACCAGCAGGGTCAGGTAGAAGCCGTAATCTACGCAAGTATGAGTCTGGACTGGTTGGCCCAATTCACCGCCGAAGCACAATTGCCCCCAAGTGCGACTGTCACTGTGATAGACAGCCGTGGGCTAATTTTGACCCGATTCCCCAACCCAGAGGATTGGGTTGGACAGCAAGTACCTGAAACATATTTGTACCAGAAATTCCTTGAACAAGGGGAAGGGGTAGAGGAGGCTCGGGACTTGGATGGAACTCCGAGCCTCTTAGTTTTCGTCCGCTTGAAAGGTATACCCGAAGATGGCGGTGGCATTGTCAGCATTGCTAATCCCATAGAGGTCGTCTATGATCAGGCTAGTCGCACTCTGACTCGCAACTTGATTGCTCTGGGACTGGTTACCTTGATGGCGATAAGCGCAGCCTGGTTCGTAGGCGAGGTGTCAATCGTGCACCGCATACGTGCATTGCTAGAAGCCACACGACGGGTAAGCAGCGGCGACTTGAGTGCGCGCACTGGCATCGCTCAGCCACGCGGAGAACTCAGCCAGCTCGCCTTCGCCTTTGACCAGATGGCTGAATCGCTACAGCAACGTGAAATTGAGCGCAAGCAGGTGAAGGAAAGGCTGAGAGGAAGCGAAGAACGATATCGCAACTTGTTCGACGGCGTTCCCATTGGTCTCTATCAAACCGTGCCGGAGGGGCAATTCCTCGACGCTAACCCTGCCCTGTTGAGCTTATTGGGCTATCCGGACAGGGAGTCAATGCTTGCCGTAAATGCGACCGATCTCTATGTAAATATCGAGGATCGCGAACAGTGGGCGAAGCTGGCAGAGACCGGGGAGGTTGTGCAGGATTTCGAAGTACAATGGCGCCGTCACGATGGCACGATCATTTGGGTGTTGGATGAAGCCCGGATCGTACGTAACGCTGAGAACCAAGTCATCTATAAGGGAAGTGTTAAGGATATCACCGTGCGCAAGCGGGCAGAGGAACAGGTTCGCCAGAATGCTGCCCGCGCCGAGGCGCTGGTGCGCACAGCCGCTTGCCTCAACGCCGATCTCAAACTCGACGCAGTGTTGATTGCAGTCTGCGAAGAAACCGCTCGCGCCCTAAACGTCCCTGCTGTCTGTATCTTTCTACGTGATGACCAAAATCAGGTGCTCAACATCTCCGCAATCAGAGGCCTGCCCAAGAAATATCAGGACGAGTATATTCCTACGCCCCTGACACTCTACGAGCAACACGCTCAAAAGACAGGCCCGATCATCGTCGTATCAGATGTGCAGGCTGAACCCGGGTTACCCAACCAAGCCCTTTATGTTGAGATGGACATCCGGACTGCCGCAAGCGCCAACATTCAGCGCGAAGAGCAGTTATTGGGTACTCTGACCACCCTTACCATCGGTCAAGTGCGGCAATTTACGGAGGATGAGCTTGTGTTGCTCAAGGGGCTTGCCGATCAGGCTGCGCAAGCCATCAACAATGCCCAGTTATTCGAGGATGTCAAGCGTCGTTCTGAACAGATGCAAGCTCTCTATGAAATTGATAGGGCCATCGCTGGAAGCATTGACTTGAAGCTAACGCTCAATGTCTTTCTCGAACAAGTAATAGGCCGATTGGGTGTAGACGCTGCCGACGTGCTGTTGCTCAACCCAAGCACTCGGGTACTGAACTACGTCGCAGGACGTGGTTTTCTCACTGATGCACTTCAACATACACACTTGCGTTTGGGGGAGGGTTATGCTGGTAAATGCGCCCAGGAACAAAAAATCGTCCATGTATCTGATCTACATGCGCACAAAACGGATTTTCTGCGTTCCCCAAGCTTCAAATCCGAGGAATTCGACACCTATTTTGGCGTTCCGCTCATCGCCAAAGGGTGGGTCAAGGGTGTGCTTGAAATCTTCCACCGTTCTTCACTTCAACCTGACCAGAACTGGATGGATTTTATGAAGGCCCTGTCCGGACAGGCCGCCATCGCTATTGACAATGCCAGCCTGTTTGACGATCTGCAACGCTCACATATCGATCTCATCATGGCCTATGACGCCACCATCGAGGGTTGGTCGTTCGCCCTTGACCTGCGTGATGAAGAGACCGAAGGCCATACCCGGCGCGTCACAAAGATGACCGAGAAATTGGCGTGTGAAGTAGGCATGAGCGAGGTCGAACAGGTACATATCCGTCGCGGCGCGCTACTCCATGATATCGGTAAGATGGGCGTCCCGGATACCATCCTGCTCAAGCCTGGTCCGCTTACGGATGAGGAGTGGGTCATCATGCGCAAGCACCCCCAATACGCCTTTGAAATGCTCTCGCCGATTAACTACCTGCGTCTGGCACTGGATATCCCCTATTGCCATCATGAGAAGTGGGATGGCAGCGGTTATCCGCGTGGGCTGAAG
>JBDRPT010000110.1:0-32021 GCA_043826785.1 Chloroflexota bacterium
AGATAAAGCGTGTGCAAACAAGCTACAGGATAATATTGATGAAGTTGTCAAGTCCGCAGAAAAGTTGATGACCACACAGAATAATCCTTCAGCTGATTTGCGGTATCATGTTTCTAAAAACTTATGACGCTTTACTTAGCATGGAATTAAGCGGAGGCCATCCCCTGATGGCCTCCGCATCATTTCTCTGAACGCTATCGGGAAGCTTTGTGTCCGCTCAATCCCCCGCCACCGCATCACGCCCCGTTTGGAATGCCTTGCGGTTCAATTCCACATGTTTCGGGGGGACCCGCTCACTGATTACCTTAAGCCATGTCTCCAGATCGAGTTCTGCACCGGTAAGCGGTTCCCGCTCGAGCAGGGCTGAGAGCGCCCCCAGCAGGACCACGTTGGCAACCCGCAGGTTGCCCAGCGATTTGGCGATCTGCTCGCCATTGATATAGATGACCTTATCGGTGACCCGGGCAAAGGCCTCCCGGATCGTTTCGTCGGTTGGGTAGACCTGGTCTCCGGAGATGACGGTCAACGGTTCGATCACCTGCGTGTTGACCAGCGCCAGCGCCCCCGGGCGCAGTTGGGTCAGGTTGCGCAGCGCCTCCATCTTTTCAAACGACAAGAGCACATCCACTTCTCCCGCTCCGACCAGCGGCGAATAGACCGTCTGGCCCCAGCGCACCATGCTGGTCACGCTACCGCCGCGTTGCGACATGCCGTGGACTTCCGCCTGCTTAGCCTGGAATCCCACCGCCAGACCGACATTGACCAGGACATCACTGGCCAGGATGGTCCCCTGTCCGCCCACGCCACATAATAAGAAATTGATATTTTCTTTCATCTTCTGCCTCACTCTACCGTTACCGGCCGGAACGGGATGGCATCCCGCGGGCAAATCTGGGCGCAAACCTCACAACCGGTGCACATGCCGGCATCGATCAGCGCTTTCGGCCGCTGGTAACGCTCGTCCAGTTCATCACTCTTCAGGATCGCCGGGCAGCCGATCCGGAAGCACAGGCCGCAGCCGTTGCAATTCTCCGCTAACACTTCCAGCGCGACCCAGCGCTTGCGCACTTCAGGCAGGAGTGCACACGGCTCCTCGACGATCAAAACCGATGGTTCTTCAAGTTTGACGTATTCCTTGAGCGTGGCCTCGATCGCCTTCACATCCAGCGCAGGTACGGTCTTGACGTGTTGGATCCCCAGGGCACGCACCAGCGGTTCGAGCTCGATCCGGTGCGTCTCCTGGCCCAGTAAGGTGCGGCCAGTGCCGGGATTCTCCTGGTGGCCGGTCATACCGGTGATGCGGTTGTCCATGATCAAGGTCACAATCGGGCTCCGGTTGTAGACCGCGTTGATCAGCGGCGGGATGCCTGAATGAAAGAAGGTAGAGTCGCCGATCACAGCCACGTGACGCTCCGGGCTGCCCGCCTGCGCAGCGCCATGGGCCACGCCGATACCTGCGCCCATGCAGCCGCAGGTATGGATGGCGCTCAAGGGCGAGAGCAATCCCAGCGTGTAACAGCCGATATCGCCGTTGACCGGCACTTTGAGCTTGTTAAGGATGTAGAAGGTCGGCCGGTGCGGGCAGCCGGGGCAGAGCACAGGCGGGCGGCTTGCCAATGGACCGACTTCCACATCCACCAGCGGGACATGTTGGGACTCGGGCAACACCCCGGCCCTGACAGCCGACTCGCGCACCACCCGCGGGTCGAACTCGCCCAGGATCGGGAAGATGCTCTTGCCCTCGACCTGGATGCCCATCAAGCGGACCGCATCTTCGATGAAGGGGTCCAGTTCCTCGATGACGATGACCTTCTCCACCGAGGCTGCGAACTCTCGGATCATTTTCTCCGGCAGCGGCCAGCCCAAGCCAAGCTTGAGGATCGAGGCGGTCGGGAAGACTTCCTTGGCATACTGGTAGGCCACCCCGGCGGTGATGATGCCCAATGAGCGTTCCCCCGGTTCGATGCGGTTGTAGGGGAAACTCTCGGCCACTTCAGCGATGTCCTTCATGCGTTGTTCGATGACCGGATGGCGCTTGATGGCATTGCCCGGCACCATGACGTACTTGGCCGGATTGCGCGGGAAGGGCTTGATCTCACCATCCGGTTCCACCCGCTCGCCCAGCTCGACCGCGCTCATCGAGTGGCAGATCCGGGTGGTCAGGCGCAGCAGCACGGGGGTATCGAACCGTTCGCTCAGGCCAAAGGCGGCAATGACCATATCCTTGGCCTCCTGGCTGTCGCTCGGCTCCAGGCAGGGCACGCGCCCGAACTTGGCGAATGTGCGGTTGTCCTGTTCGTTCTGGCTGGAGTGCATCGCCGGGTCATCGGCTGTGACGATGACCAGCCCGGCTTCCAGTCCGGTCATCGAGGCATACATGAACGAGTCGGCAGCCACATTCAAACCGACATGTTTCATCACCGCGATCGCCCTCCGGCCGGCGTAGGCCGCCCCGACAGCGACGTCCACGGCGACCTTCTCGTTCGGCGCCCACTCAGCGTAGACGTTTGGATAGAGGGCATAGGATTCCAGGATCTCGGTGCTGGGAGTCCCCGGATAGGCCGAAGCCACCCCTACACCTGCCTCCCACATGCCGCGGGCGACAGCTTCATTCCCAGAAAGCAATTTAATCATGAAATCAACTCCGATCGAACCATAAATTTGGGCGGTGTGGTTCCAAGGTTAAAATATTGTAATTCAGAAACCGGGGGCGGGCTAATCACAATTGGCAGGTTTTTGGTTTGACATTAGACACCAATCAGCATGCTATAATGCCCGCATTGTTGCATGACAGTCGAGTGCAAGTGGATGATCATGGTATCCAGCCCACCCGGGTGCGCACGGATAAAGCTTTGCCGATACTGACGAAGCCTGGGAACTGACCCCTTCCATCTTCGGCGAAGATCTGGCCGGGCAGGTGCTGGGTTCTGGTGGCAAAGTGTTTGTCCAAGCGCAGTTCAGCCTTATCAGGAGACGGAAACCGGAATGGTCTACACCTACGAAATCGAAGGCCTGCCCCTAAGGACAGGCGACATCATTTGCACAATGAACGGGAAACCGGACATCCTGCCCGGCCAGTTTTGGCTGCTGGTGGGACGGCTTGTCCCCGGCGATGTCGACCATATCGGGATCTACTTGGGGCCGGACGGCCGTTGCGTGGAATCCGGCGCATTAGGCGTGGTGACTTATGAAGTCGAGGCCGGGCATTGGAACACAGAGCAGATGGCCCGCCAGCGCGGGCTGCTCTTCGATATGTTCTATGGTATCGCCTATCCCCTGGATGGGATGGATCTCTCTGAAGAGAACGAATACCACATGCGGACAGCAATTGCCGCCTATTGTCTTGCCCAGGTCGGCAAGCCTTACAACCTCAACTTCCTCAATCCTGAGAAGGAAGAATCATTCTATTGCAGCCAACTGGCTTACAAGGCTTACCAGCAGGTGGGAATCAACCTGAACACCGGCTTGGCCATGGAACAACTCCCCGGTACCAATATGATCGTCTACCCGCAGGAGATCTGGGGCGGGTGCAGGCATCTTGAGGCTGTCCAGAACAATCCGCCCGACGCTTGACCCTGGCAAGTCAGCGTTTGCCCTTCGCTTGAGGCAGCATCACCGGTCTTGTCTTGGTCACGCGTCCTCCAAAACGCCCTATGTACATGCCGACGCTCGCATCCAACCCTCAACTTCCCGGTACTCGAATACCATTTGACAGATCTCGACCTCCGGGTAGGCACGCCATTACCTGACCTCCAATGCGGTGATGCGCACTCCTAATTCAAGAACCAGTATGTTGTCTCACCCCCCTGGCAAACGCACTAGCCGCATTCCCCGGTCCACAGCCGACCCTGTGATCCAGCCAAGTTCGACATCGAATGTGTCGGTGAGTTCCTCACAAGGTCAGTTGCCGCCCAACTCGGTCATTCTTCTCCACATCCATCGTTTACATGAGGCGCTGACGGGGAGGCTATCGGGCTTGTTGCTCCGGGAAGCATCCTTCTTGGATCGCCAGAAAACGGCCCCGCCATACCATCGAAGTGGCCCATCATATCATCGCCCCATAAATAGAACACACCATCTCCCTCCAGGTAATAGACATAGGTGCCTGTGGCGAAGTAATGTCCGGCCACTGTCATGGTTTCGTAGTGATGCATGATGATACCCGGTCGCAATTCTCCGCTTTCCGGGTTCGCTGATGACCATTCCTCGTAAAATGCTATTGGGAGTTCCCCGGAACGGGAGGGGTCCAGGCTACGAACGGATGCGATTTCGCGGGCGGGGTCAAGCAGAGAAAGGTCGACATTCACCCATGCGCAGGCAGCACCTAATGGAGGCCATTCGATCTGGGCATCCGCTACCGTACGACTTGTGCATCCGACCAAGAGTACCCATACCAGGAGCGCAATTCTACGCGGCCCTGGTTTGGTGTTATTCAGGATCTCCATTGCGCCGCCAGACATCATAACAAGCATTCCGCTGAAGAGCACCATAGGATGAGTAATCCGGGAGCAGCACATCGTAGTTCAGCGGATTGAACGTAACCGCAAGCGTATAGCGTTCAGACAAACCCCAATCGACCTCCCCAATCTGCCCCTGTAAACGCATCGCATCGTCGCAATGCAGGACATAATAGTCCGGCTGGAGGATGCGGAAATATTCATTTGCGGAAATCCCCTGGCCTTTGAGCGCCACGACCTGGGGAGTGACAAGCCCGACCTCATCGAGCATGATCCTCTCCGAATAATAGCCGATATACCCAAGGGGCTCCAGCAAGACAGTAGCCGAGGGAGGAGCGTTCTGCCTCAGCCACAGGCCGATATTGCCGAGAGCACCATCATGACGGTATTCCTGCTTCATCTTTGCCAGTTCGGCGTTATATCCCCCGAAGACCAGCCCCATCACGACCAGGGAGAAAAGTGCAATGGAATAGAACACTCGTAAAAAGATAGGGAAAGCCCGGCTTGAATCCCAGAGTTGTCCGAGACCCATGCCAAACAGGATCAATACTGCGACCAGAGCAGGCACAAAGTAGCGATTGAAGAACGTCGCCCGGGTCAGTACCAGGCGGGCGATATCCAAGACGACGAACAACACCATCAACAGCATGGTTTTGTCCCTGGATATCCGCACAGCCTGCCAGGCGGCGACCAGCAGTGTCATCCAGGCCAGGAGATTCCTGAAGGAAATGTATTCCTTATACTGGTCGAAGGGGGACATGAAGTTGATCGCCGCCAACAGGTGGTTCGTATATGGGGAGTGGTCATTCTGGGCATACGCGACCCACTTCGCTGCGACGGTGTGGGGGATGGGGGAGCCAAAATAAATCGTGGAGAATACCGCCCAGGGAAGAACGATGAGGAAAATCAGCATCCCAATCCGCAGAGCTTTTCTGGGGTGGGAGACCAGTTCCACCAGCAGGATGGCAACCGGCCAGAGGATGAGGTCGATCCTGGTCAACAGGAGCAGGCCCAGGAGGATCCCGGTCCAGGTCAGGTGCTGTCTGACGAATGTAACCCAGGAGGCAATCATCAGGAAGATCACAAGCGCGGTTTCCATCCCGCCGCTATCCAATAAGATGAGTTTTGATGACAGGGCGAATACGATCAGGACACCCGCTTGCTGGGGCCTCGTGCTTCCTGTCGCCCGCAATGCGAGCAACAATAGGAAGCAGGCAGCAGTCATGGCGACCAGGTTGAAGATCCTCGCCCCAAGGATGACGTCTTTGGAGAATCCGATCCATCCCGCCAATATCAACGCAAAAAGAGGGGATGTTGTCCCGAGCACCTGCTCACCGCTGTTGTATACAAATCCGACCCCTTCCGCCAGGTGCCTGGCGATGCGGAAGGTGATAAAAGCATCCTCTTCAGTAAAGTTGGTGTATGCGATCCAACTCAACCGGCTGACAAACCCCAGCAGGACAAGCAGGAGCAGACCACGGTCGTGGTTCGACAGGAAACTTTTTACGGCAAGAATGGGAGTTTTACTTTTCATCAATACTGTACCCGCCGGCTTGCGCTTTGACGCTTGAGCAGCTCCGCCGCGCGCCCGAGCCCATCATCTGTCCAGATTTTTCGATCCACATCGCGGCGCGGGTGCGCAGCGAGGAAATTAAGCGGCAATAGATTGACCCATCGCCTGCATAGATCAAGTGTAGCATAAGCACAGGGGATTATACCTACATCCACGTAGCACAACCCGGGCCGATGTTCCGTGGTTAGCTGGAATGCATTGATGCTATAATCCCGCCATAGTTTACTTTTGCATTCCTAGATACTCACAAAATGACCCGAAGGACCTCACCGCAATGAACTTCCTGATCACCGGCGCCGCCGGCTTCCTCGGTTCCGCCCTGGCCAACCACCTCGCCCGCGAGGGTCACCAGGTGCGCGGCCTGGACGACCTCTCCGCAGGCGAACCGCAGGCACTTGACCCCGGCGTCCACTTCACCCGCGGTGACGTCAACGACCGCCCCAAGCTCTGGACCCTGCTCCAGGACGTCGACTGCGTCTACCACCTTGCGGCGCGTGTCTCGGTGCCTGAATCGATGCTCTACCCGCGCGAGTACAACGCCGTCAACGTCGGCGGGACGGTCAGCCTGATGGAGGCGATGCGCGACGTCGGCGTCCGCCGGGTAGTGCTGACCTCCTCCGGCGCGGTCTACGGCGACCTCAGCGAGCAGCCACTCAAGGAAACACTCACTCCCAATCCGCGCTCGCCCTACGCCGTCTCGAAGCTGGCCGCCGAGTATTACGTCCGCACCATCGGGACGCTGTGGAAGATCGAGACCGTCAGCCTGCGGGTCTTCAACGCCTACGGTCCCGGCCAGCACCTGCCCCCCTCCCACCCGCCGGTCGTGCCCCATTTCCTGCGCCAGGCCCTCAGCAGCGGCTCGCTGATCATCCACGGCGACGGCAACCAGACCCGCGACTACATCTATGTAGACGACGTGGTCGCCGCCCTGGTCGCCGCCGCAACCGCCCCGACGGTCAACGGCCTGGTGATCAACATCGGCTCGGGGACCGAGACCAGCGTCCGCGACCTGGCGCGCGCCGCCCAGGAAGCTGCCGGGAAACCGGTCGAAGTGCTCTACAACGCCCAGACTTCGGCCGGCGTCTCACGCATGTGCGCCGACCTGACCCTGGCATCCAAGAAGCTCAATTACAGCCCCTCTGTCCCGCTCTCCGCCGGGCTGAAACTGACCCTCGAGCGCGACCCCCGCTTTTCGAAGAAGAAATAGCCCGCTCCGCTCCCTCAGGCTGCCCCAAACCCATGATCCTGCCGGTCGAATTCTACCAGCGCCCAACCCTCACGGTCGCCCGCCTCCTGCTTGGGTCCGTGCTGGTCCGCCAGGTGGATGGCACGCGCCGCTCCGGGGTCATCGTCGAGACCGAAGCCTACGTCGGCGAATCCGACCTGGCCTGCCATGCCAGGGCCGGCCGGACCCAGCGGACGACGGTCATGTACGGCCGGGCCGGTACCGCCTACGTCTACTTCACCTACGGAATGCACTGGCTGCTCAACGCGGTCACCGAGCAGGAGGGCTTCCCGGCGGCCGTCTTGCTGCGCGCCATCCTGCCGCTTGAAGGGGCCGGGCGCATCGCCGAGCAGCGCCGGGGGGGCGACACCCGCGGCCCGGCCAAGTTGACCCAGGCCCTCTCCATCGACGGGACCTTCAACGGCGCTGACCTGACCCGTCCGCTGGCAGGCCTGTGGATCGAAGCCGGAGATTCCATCCCGGATGAAAACGTGACCATTGGGCCGCGTGTGGGGTTAAATACTGTACCGGAGCCATGGAAATCCAAACCGTGGCGCTTCCTGGCAACGGCCGGGAGCAGGTGAAGGCGGGGCAACCGCGCCGCCTCCACGACTCCCCATCCCCGCAATTGGAGTGTCTTTTATGGGTCTATTACAAGGGAAAACAGCCATCATCTTCGGCCTGGCCAACGAGCGTTCGATCGCCTGGGGCATCACCCAGGCGCTGCATGCCCAGGGCGCGACGGTCGCGATCAGCTACGCTGGCGAGGCGCTGGAACGGCGTGTCCGCCCGCTGGCCGCCTCGCTCGACTGCACCTTCGTCGAACCCTGCGACCTCAGCCGCGACGAAGATATCACCCTCATCGCCGCAAAAGCGCAGGCGGCTTTCAGCCAGATCGATATCCTGGTCCACTCGGTCGCCTTTGCCAACCGTGACGAACTCAGCGGCCCCTTCTACAACACCAGCCGGGAGGGCTTCCGCATGGCGATGGACATCAGCGTCTATTCCTTCGTCGGGCTGGCGCGGGCCTTCCAGCCGCTGCTCCGCCCCGGCGGGGCGCTGCTCTGCCTGACCTATTACGGCGCTGAGAAGGTGGTCCCCGGCTATAACATCATGGGCGTGGCCAAGGCAGCCCTGGAGGCAACCACCCGCTACCTGGCCTATGACTTCGGGCCGCAGGGCGTCCGCGTCAATGCCATCTCGGCCGGCCCGATCCGCACCCTGGCCGCGGCCGGGGTGAGCGGCTTCAAGGACCTCTACCGCCATTTCGCCGACTACGCGCCCCTGCGCCAGAACGTCAGCATCGAGGACGTCGGCAACGCGGCGGTCTTCCTCTGCTCGCAACTATCGGCCCGCACCACCGGGGAGGTGCTCTACGTCGACGCCGGCTACAACATCCTCGGTGTACCCGAACCCCCGGCGAAAGAAGCCTAGAAAGAATAACCTCCCCTGGAGAGACACTCTCTGGGGAAGGTTATTTCATCGGGATCGGGCTAGTACCCGGACACGATGAACGTGATGGGTGCAGTCATGGAATTGACCGGCAAATGTGGCGTAATACCACCAATCAGAATCACAGTGTCCGGGCACTAGTGCCCGGACACTGTGTTTTTGATGGGTTCGTCCCCAACGATTCAGGCAGGAATTATCACGACCTACCCATCATTTCTACCTTGTCCGGGTACTAGGCCGTCCGGTAGTAGCCGACATCCACCGAGTAGACCCGGCCGCGCTTGATCACCTGCTTGGCCAGGTTGGTGCCGAAGCGGTAGCCGAGGTGGCGGTAATCCGGGACGGAGAGCACCAGCATGTCAGCCTGCTTGCCCACCTCGAGCGAACCGATCCGGTCCGCCCGGCGGATGGCATGGGCTGAATTGATCGTCGCCGCGGCGATCGCCTGGGCGGGGGTCAGCTTGAGGTAGCGGCAGGCCAGCGCGATGGCGAACTGCATGGATTCAGTCCAGGCGGTGCCCGGGTTGCAGTCGGTGGCCAGGGCCAGGATGGCACCCGCTTCGAGCAATTTCTTGGCGGGGGTGTACTCGTTCTCGGCCAAGCCGAACGGTGTGCACGGCAGTGAGACCGCCACGGTATCCGAAGCCCCCAGGGCGGCGATATCCGCATCCGAGGTCTTGACCAGGTGGTCGGCGGAGGCCGCCTGCAGTTCCACCGCCAGCGCGGCGCCGCCCAGGTTATCGAACTCGTCAGCGTGGATCTTGAGCGGGAAGCCGAGTTGGCGCGCCTGTTCGAGCACCTGCCGGGATTGGGCCAGGTCGAAGGCTTTGTTCTCGCAGAAAACGTCCACGAAGGGCAGGGGCCGGCGCGGGGCGTGCACCTCCCACCACTTGGCGACGATCGGCAGCATGGTCTCGCAGATCAGGTCGGTGTACCCCTGCGGGTCGCCCTTGAACTCCGGGGCAATGGCATGCGCTCCCATGAAGGTGATCGCGATCTCCAGCGGACCTTCGTCGTCAAGGGCAAGCAGCGCCTTGAGCAGCCTCAGTTCCGTCGCCGTTTGCAGGCCGTAACCGGTCTTCGCTTCGACGGTGGTCGTGCCATGGGCGAACATACGCAACAGCCGCGGCCGGGCCTGGGCAATCAATGTCTCGATCGAGGCGGTGCGGGTCTGCTGGACAGTGGAGAGGATGCCCCCGCCGGCGGCGAGGATATCGAGGTACTTCGCCCCTTCGAGGCGCATCTCGAACTCGAAGGCGCGGTCACCACCCCAGATGAGATGGGTGTGCGGGTCGACGAACCCGGGCATAAGCACGCAGCCCGAGACATCCAGGGTGGGTTCTTCCGGATGGCCGAGGCGCAGTTCAGCGGTCGGGCCGACGGCGACGATCTTGTCCTCCCGGACGAGGACCGCGCCGTTTTCGATGATGGATAGTCTGCCGAGGTCACCGCCCCTCTGCGGGCCGCCGGCAAGAGTAAGCACCTGGTTGGCAGAATGGATCAACATGGGTACACCTGGGGGAAGATGGATTTTTGCATGGACTGTACCTCAGCGGATGGAAATATTCCCCCGCTGGCAGGATCAATTTACCACAAACTTGACCGAGTTATCTTGATCCTGTTTCGCTTCGTACATCAGCAGGTCCGCCATATGGAGCATCTGCTCGACCGTATCAGGAGGGGTGGAATAGACCAGCACCCCGTAGCTGAACCCGACCGCCCAACCGCGAACCTGCATTTCAGCATTGAGCTTTTCCTGCATCCGGGAGAGCACGATCGCAGCCCCCGACTGCCCGGTCTCGAGCAGCAGGAGCGCAAACTCGTCCCCGCCCAGGCGGGCGACGATATCGACCGAGCGGACATTGCTCACCAGCACAGCCGTGATCCGCTGGAGAGCAAAATCGCCGGTGGCGTGCCCCCAGCGATCATTGACTTCCTTGAAGTGGTCCAGGTCGATGTACACCATGGTCAGCGGATGCTTGAAGCGCTTGGAGCGCGCCAATTCTATCTCCGCTGTCTCATAAAAGGCGCGCCGGTTCAGGATGCCGGTCAGGTAGTCTGTCCGGGCGAGGGTCTTCTGGTGTTCGTAGGCGCGCCGCAAGGCAGCCAACAAGAAAGTGACCACAACGAGGAAGCTGAAACGCACAGCCACGTTCCAATATAGGACCAGGGAACTGGAATAGTACCCTCCGGCAAGGAAATTGGCCCCGATCCAGAATACCGCACAGATAAAGGCAACCAACACCCCCGCCCGGCGGCCGATCGGCCAGGTTGCCAGGGATACTGGGAAAAGATAGAAAAAGGAGAGCGAGTACTCCAACCCAATGGCGAAATCGAACACCGCCACCAGCACCACCAGCAGCAGTGCCATGACGAACACCACCGGCTTCGAGAGTGAATCGAGAAACGTGATGATCTTGCGCATGTACCCCCATTTTACAGCCAATCCTAATTTAATAGAGCAACAAAATGATGACAATTACAACAGAGGCCGCTTATCCTTCCCGGCTTGCCCCGCCCGAAAACGGTTCCCGCCACAGCCTTGCCAGCCCCAGGAAGGCGAGCAGGTTGAAGCCGATCGCCCCGATGACCACGACCGGGAAGCCAAACCCGTAGAGGACAGGCGCCAGCGGCGCGCCCAGGGCACGGCCCAGCGAGAGGGCCGCCACGTTGAAGGCCATCAGGGTTGCCCGCGCCGAAGGCAGCACCTCGGTCATCATCGGGATGATGCTGACGATGGTGAATTCAAAGCTGAGGTAGAAGAGCAGCAGACCTGCCAGCGCCCCGAACGTGGACTGCCCCAGCCAGGGCAGCGCCAGCGCCGCCAGCGAGTTGAGCGCCAGTCCCAATGCGATGGCGCGCGACTTTCCCAGCCGGTCGGAGAACAATGCCACCAGTCCCTCTCCGCCCAGCTCCGACAGGCCGATCACCGCCGCCGCGGCGCCCAACGCGGCGATCTGCAGGCCGAATGAATCCTCCAGCCAGACACCGAAGATGAGATTGACCGTCTCATTGGCCGCGCTGACACACATACCGATCGACAGGCCCGCCAGCGCTGGGGCGTGGGTGAGCACCCGGCGGAACTGGCCTCCCGGGTTTGCCCCCCGATCTACCGGTCTGTCCCGGGGGATCAAGCGCATTACCGCGACCATCGCCAGGCCGCCCAACACAGCCAGTAGCGGGAAGGGAGCCATCCAACCGGAACGGGAGATCAGGAATCCCGCCAGCGGGACGCCGGCGATGAAAGCCAGCGACCAGCCGAACTCGGTCACGGCGATCACCCTTCCCCGGCGGCCGTATTCCACCCGGTCGCCCAGGAAGGCCTGCATGGCCGGGTCGAAGATGTACTTGCCGAGCGTGCCAAGCACCAGGGCAAGCGCCAGGGCAGGGAAGGTCGGCGAGAAGACCACCAACACGGTGCCCAGAGTGAACATCCCGACCCCGAGCAGCATCCCAAATCTGCGCCCGCGCTGGTCGGCAACGGAAGCGACGAACGGGCCCAGGGTTCCGATCACGCTGCGCATGGTCAGCATGTAGGACATGCTCTCGATGTCCACCCCCACCCCGCGGGCGAAGGTGCTCAAGAAAGGATAAACCATCCGGTGCATCGTATTGAAGACAGTCCGGATGGCTGTAAAAGCGCTGATCTGCCGGCCAAGCTGGTTCATGGCCGCTGGCTGGTCAGCCACCAGCGGGTCATGAAGTAAGCAGCTGCCAGTGCCAGGAAGACCAGCCCGATGAAGTATAGTTGGATCGAGAGCAAGCCTGAGTTGAAGATCGGCGAGGGTGGTGGGTGCATTACATAATCAGTCCCCTGCAGCGAAAATCTTAAGCTGACGATGAAGAGCACGTTGGCCAGTGAAGTCAACGCCGGGCGGGCGACCAGCATCAAGCCGAACTGGAGCAGCAGCCCGGCGATTGCGAAGATGACCGCCACCCGGAAGCGCGGTTCAGCCATGAACAGGCCGTTCCAGTTGGCCTGCATCGCCCAGACCGAAAGCGGCAGGTAGGTCACCCAGAAGAATATCCCGGTCCGACCCAGCGAAGCCGACCAGCGCTGCAGCGTCTCGCGGCGCGAAAGGATGGCCAGGGCGCCGGTGAGGCCAGCCGCTCCGAGGGTGATCTCGGCGGCCAGCACCCAGGCGCCGTGCAGGTAGACGATGCGCACATTCTCACCCAGAGACTGCTCCTCGGGGCCAAGGAAGGTCAGCACGGCGACCAGGAAGACTGCCAGGAAGAACCAGAAGAGGGGGGAACGGGATCTCAACATGGACCGATTGTACCGCGCGAGGATTAATGGATCATGAAACCCAAGTCAAAGTTTGAGTCACGACATGCCAGATCCCTTCCAGCTTGGCCAAGAGGTAGAACGCCCCGGAGCCGGAGTGCCAGCCACTCTGGATGCCGACGTAGACGAGCGCCTGGTCGAAGTCCAGGTTGAAACCGACTTTTGAGAAGGTGATGATGCCACGGCTGGCCGGGTAGCGGTTGTAGAAGAGGTCCCAACCGTTCTGGTTCTCGGCAAAGAGGAGGCGCATGTCTTCCAGGCTGAACAGGGTGTAGGCAACACCCAGGGGGAGGTCGGCAGCGAGCGGCTGGGTGGTGAGGTTGCGGCCCTGGAAATCCTCCATCGTCTCATCCGCTACGCCCGACAACTGCGCGTTGACAATCCTGAGAGTCTCATCGAGGTCAGCTACCCCGTCCAGCCCGGTGGCGGTGCTGTCCATGATGACATACCCGGGCGCGGGGTACTGGTCAGCAAGCAGCGCGGCGTAGACCGCCCGCTCTTCGGTCTCGAGATCCACAGTGGCCGGTGTTGGCGCGAGGGCTTGCCCCGTGCAGGCAGCCAGCAGCGGCAAGATAGCAAGTGCACTCAATCGCATGACTGGTCTCATTAAAAACCTAGTGTCATTATTGCGTCTTCGCGGGGGCTTATGCCTCCCCCAGGCGTTCCAACTTCCGCCGAGCCAGGGCAAGCGGCAGGATGGCCCCGGCCAGGCAGACCCCCCCGCCAAGGAGCAACCCTCCCAAATAACCAAGAGCAACCGGCAGCTTGAATGCCACAACGACCCACACCGGCCCGATGAACAGCCCAAAGGCGATTGGCAGGTAAAGCATGGTGAGCAGTTGACCCAGGCAGCCCATCCCCCCGGCGGTCATCTTGCGCGGGTCCTCCCAGGTGAGGTTCGCCCCGGCCACTCCAAAGGCCAGCAGGATGCCGGTCATCCCGGCCAGGCACAGCGCAACCGCCAGCAGGCTGTAGAGGAAATCCCCGAGGGGGAGCCCCTGGACGATGGATAATCCAACCAGGAAAAGCCAGCCCAAGGCCAATGCAGGCAGGTAGGCCACCAGGAACTTCGCTGCCAGCAGGTGTCGCGGCCGTGCCGGGGAGGCCTTGAGTATCCAAAAGTTCTTGCCTTCCTGCGAGAAGCCCATCCCGGCCAGCCGCCCGAGCAGCATCCAGCCGACGAAGAGCGACATACCGACGCTGCCATAGGTCAACACCACGCGGAAGGATTCCATGAACCATGCAGGTGCTTCGCCCTGGCCCGGTGGCGGCTCGCCCCCGGTGCGGAAGATCATCAGCGAGTAGATCACACCAAGGATCAGCGGGGAGATGAGCTGCGACAGGTTACGCAGGTCCCGGCGGAGAACCAGGAAATCCTTGACCAGGATGCCGCGCACGGGATTGGGCAACAGCCGCGCCAGCGGGTGGAGCCTCTCAGAGCGGGCAACTGAATGCCGGCGCGTCGTCCGGTCCGGTTTCTTTTTATGGGCGACCACCTGCATCCCGGCCCAGCCGCTGTAATACCAGCGCTCGGCCGTATTCAGCGCGACAACGAATGCCAGGGCAGATAATACCAGGGTCAGGCCAACCAGCAAGAGCCCGGAGAGCCAGCGGGCTTCGCCGATCGCCACCAGTCCCTGCCCGGCCCAGTTCAGCGGCATCCAGGGGGTGTTGATGCTGACCAGCGTGCTGGCGATTCCGGTCACCTGTTCCCCAGTGATATTAGCATTCTCGTTGAACGATTGCGTGAAGTTGCCGATCTGCGAACAGACCAAACCGAGGGTCGCGCCGAGGAAACCGAGGATCTCGGCAGCCCGGCGCGGCGGCAGGACGCGCACGACCAACATGACCAGCAAAGCCGAAATGCCCGCCGCGGCCAGCGCCAGCACGACCATGACCAGGACGACAAACGGATAGTAGAGGAAATTGTAACCCGCAGAGATGCCCAGCCCGAAAAGCACCGGCAGCCCGAACAGGGAGATCAGGCCGAAGTTGGGCAGGATGGCCTGGAGCAACTTGGCGATGAATACCGCCCGGATAGGCATCGGGGAACTGAGCAGGAAGTCCATGTCGCCGGAGAGGTACAGCGCCTGCAGGAGCACTCCGAAACTAGTCAGCAGAATGCCAAGGAAGAGAGACGTCAGGATCAGCACCGGAACCATCTCCAGGAAGGGGGCTGGGTCCAGGGCGATGATCTCGCCCAATTCCGGCGAACGCAGGAAGGAGAGCAGCGTCCAACTCAGAACGAAGATCACAGCGATGAAAGCGAGCAGTCCGAGCATGGCTATGATTGTCACGACCTTGCGGGAGGTCTTGGCATGCCGGAAGCTGTTGATGCTGATCAACAGGCGCAGGCGTAACAATTTCCAGACCATCGTGAACAACCGCCTGGACGTGGGGGGGCTGGCAGTCATTTCAGGATCTCGGCGATCTCGGCCTCCTCAGCCCCACCGGTCAGGCCGAGGAAGATATCTTCCAGGCTGGATTCGCCCGCCTTGCCGATCTCACGCAACTCGTCCATCGTACCCACTGCGATCAGGGCGCCCTTGTTGATGATCCCGATCCGGTCGCACATCCGCTCGGCGATCTCGAGAATGTGGGTGGACAGGAAGACCGCCGCGCCGCGCTCGGCCATCTGGCGCAGGATGTCCTTGATCAGCCGGGCCGACTTGGGATCCAGGCCAACTGTTGGCTCATCGAGCACCAGGACGCGCGGGTCGTGCATCAGCGCAGCGGCCAGTGAGATCTTCTGCTGCATGCCGTGGCTGTACGAGTCGACCGTGTCGTCGCCGGCAGGAGTCAGGTCGAACATGCGCAGCAACTCGTCGATCCGGCGGGAGACCTGGTCCCGGTCTACATCATACAGATCGCCGACAAAGCGGAGCAGTTCACGCCCGGTCAACTTGGCATACAGGTTGGGCGTGTCAGGGACATAGCCGCTGGCTGCCTTGGCCTGCAAGGGCTGGGCCTGGATGTCGTAACCGGCGACTTTCACAGTTCCGGCAGTGGGTTGCAGCAGGCCGACGATCATCTTGATGGTGGTGGTCTTCCCGGCGCCATTCGGGCCGAGGAAGCCAAAGATCTCGCCGCCGCGCACATCGAAACTGACATTGTTCACGGCCACCTTATCGCCGTAGCGCTTCGACAGGTTGCGGGTCTCGATCAGGGCTGGGTCTGTCATCTTGCCTCCAGGGTCGGATCTCAGGGTTGGCCGGGCCAGGCCGGGGAAGCCCCATATTGATATAACGTATCAAACCCAAAAAATATTCATCTTGATGCCGCAGTTCCCCTGGTCCGCTGCGGGCAGGCAGCGTAAGCGCCCATAGGGCTATTATAGTTTGTTTCGCCCTTTTCCCCGGGCACCAAAATGCTTCCATTTTCCGTAAAACGTGGTATACTCCGGCGGCTCTCAATGGAGAGCGATGCTTGGGAAGTTGTTTTGAGAATTCCGAATGAACGCCCGATGCACTCTGGATCGGGCATTTTTGTTGGGCTGGCTGGGCCCGCGAGGGCCGGCCGTGTTGGCAAGGACATTCCGCGGAGTCATCAGAACACACCCTACTAAATCTGTCGTTGCGTCCGATTGGCAACGGCAACAACCTAGGAGTTTTGATGACTACAGAATTTACCGCACTGAACCTGCGTCCTGAATTGATGCAGGCCATCGCCGCACTCGGCTACACCCAGCCGACCCCCATCCAGGCGGAGATCATCCCGCTCATGCTGGCCGGAGCCGACGTCACCGGCCAGGCCCAAACCGGCACCGGCAAGACCGCTGCCTTTGCGCTCCCAATCTTGAACAACCTGGAACCGGGCCAGCGCCTCCCCCAGGCGCTTGTAGTTGCCCCCACCCGTGAACTTGCCCTGCAGGTCTCCGAAATGATCGCTGAACTGGGCCAGTTCATGGGCGTGCGCGTACTGGCCATCTACGGCGGGTCGTCTTACAGCCGGCAGATCAGCGCCCTCAAACGCGGCGTCGACGTCGTCGTCGGCACCCCCGGCCGCCTGCTCGACCTGATGGAGCGCGGCGTGCTGAAGATCCAGCAGGTCCGCACCGTTGTGCTGGACGAGGCCGACGAGATGCTCAGCATGGGTTTCATCGAGGACATCGAGACCATCCTGGCCGAGACCCCCGCCATACGCCAGACCACACTATTCTCCGCCACCCTGCCCGCCCCCATCCGCCGGCTGGCGGAACGCTACATGAATGACCCCCAGTCCGTGGCCTTCGCCCGCGAGCAGATCACAGTGGCCGCCATCGAGCAACGTTATTACCTGGTCAACAAGGCCGACAAGTCCGCTGCCCTGACCCGGCTGTTCGAGATGGAGGCCATCTCGTCGGCGCTAATCTTCGTACGCACCCGCGCCGGGACCGGCGAACTGGTCAACGAACTCTCCAAGCGCGGCTTCGCCTCGGAAGCGCTCAACGGCGACCTGAGCCAGGAAGCCCGTGAACGGACGCTGAACCGCTTCCGCCAGGGGCAGGCCCAGGTGCTGGTCGCCACCGATGTCGCTGCCCGTGGCCTGGACATCGATGACATCTCCCACGTCTTCAACTACGACATGCCGGACGATGCCGAGATCTACGTCCACCGCATCGGGCGCACCGGCCGGGCCGGGAAGACCGGCATCGCCATCTCGCTGGTCACACCGGCGGAGAAGCGCCGCCTGCGAGCGGTCGAAAACTTCACCAAACAGCAACTCACCCGCGCCAACCTGCCCACAATCGAGGAGATCCAGGCCCGTCGTCAGGATGAACTGCTCGAGCAGATCAACATCTGGCTGCAACGCGGCCGCTGCAAACAGGAACAGGCCATCGTTGAGACACTCGTCGCCGGGGGCGCCGACCCGCTCGAGATCGCCGCGGTAGCGTTGAAAATGGCCCGCGGGGGCGAAAAGCAGCGCCCGATCGCCCCGATCAATGAAGTGTCCACCGAACGGGCAGATCGCGGCGGGCGCGAACCCCGCCGCAGCCCGAACGGGAGACCATCCTTCGACAAGCCGTACGCAAAGAAGCGCAGCGCCCGCGGCGAAGACCGGGGCAGTGCCTCGCACGAAGAGGGCATGGTCCGCCTGACGATGAACATGGGCCGCCAGCACGGCATCCATCCCAACGACGTGGTTGGCGCCATCGCCCACCATGCCGACATCCCCGGAGCCACGATCGGCAAGATCCTCATCGAGGACAAGTACACCCTGGTGGACGTACCCGCGGAACTCGTCGGCCAGGTGCTGGGCCAGGCAGGCCGTTACAACATCCGCAAGCAGGCTTTCACGGTCGAGCGGGCCTGAATTAACCGTAATGGTATCCCCCAGGTTTTGCGGATAGTGCCCAAAATGAGCCTGCAGACCTGACAGCAAACAAAGCGAACCCACAAAAAACTCATCCCGAGCGATCATCGGGATGAGTTTTTATTATTGCAATCCGCCCTGGAGGATGATGGATCATGGGCAGACGACCTCCACCCGGGGGAGCGGCGCCAGGCCAAAGGCCTCGGTTACCGGGACGCCGTCCCATTCGGGCGGGATGGATAGACCAAGCGCCCAGGCAGCGGTGGCGGCCGTATCGGTGATGTGCACCGGGGCGGTCAATTGCCCCGGTACGACGCCCGGGCCGGCGATGATCCACGGAATGGTCATATCCTCCGCCAGGGTCGAACCGTGGGTGGTGCCGTGCCCGCCGTGGTCGGCAGTGACGATGATCAGCGTGCCGGCGAGCAGCCCGGCCTCGTCCAGCGCGGCCAGCAGCCGCCCGAAGGCCTGGTCGCCGCGGTACAACACGCTCAACTGCTCACCCGCCAGCCAGCCGTAGACATGACCCATCCAGTCGGCGGTCGGGAAATGGACGAACAACAGGCCGAAATCCGCCGGCAGCTGCTCGATCAACTGGTCGATGATGACACTGTCACGGTCGTTAATGAAGCGAAATACATCCAGGCTCTCAGGCTCGGTCAGCTGGCCCAGCTTTTCCTTGCCCACGAACATGATTGTGGTCATCCCGGCGTCATGGACCAGGTCGAACAGGTCTGTCCCGGCCACGATACCCCGCTCCGGCAGGTAGTCGTTCCAATCGACGCCCAGGTCCTGCGGGCAGGAGCCGACCAGCATGGCGGCGTGGGCCGGCAGGGTCGCGCTGGGGATGACCGTCTGGGCGCTGCGCGTGGCTGCTCCTGACTCCATCAGCGCGATCAGGTTCGGCATCGGCGCCATGGCGATGGCCTCCGGGCGCAGGCCGTCCACGCTGAGGATCAGGACGCGCTCGACCCGCGCCGCCGGGGTCGGGCTGACGGTCGCGGTCAGCGTCCAGGCGGCGGTGGCGCTGGCACTGGCCGGCGGGGGGGCGGTGATGGTTGCGGTCTGTGACGGTTGCGCTGTGACGGGCCCGGACACAGCCGTCCCCGGTTGGCAGGCAGCCAGCAGCAGGATGGCGAGCAGGGCAAACGCACGCAAGGATCGGTGCAGGAATCTCATTTTGTGGGGCCGGTGAGCGGTCGTTAGCCCCGGCTGTCACGCCGCGGCCGGCGGCTGCGTTCGCGGCCGGAGCGCGGTCGTTGCTCTTGAGTGGGAGCGGGGCGTTCGTCCGCTTTGGAGACCGGGGCGTGCAGGAGCTGCTGGTAATAATCGTCCAGGAGCATGGTGATGATCGGCAACTCGTCCTCGCTCTCGGCCAGGCCTTGAGCCAGCGGGGCAAAGCGCCGGCTGCGTTCGGTCTGTAATTTATCGCGCAGGCGCAGGCGCGCTTCCAGATGGGCCGTCAGGCGTTCCTCGACCACGGCTGCCACCTCGGCATCTGTGGGCGCGGGCCGTTCCTGCATATCGATGCCGTAGTGTTTGGCAATGCGGTGGATGGCGGATTTCTCACCCGCATTCACCAGCGATATGGCCGTGCCGGCCGCGCCAGCGCGCCCGGTCCGGCCGGCGCGGTGGATGTAACTTTCCACGTCCTCGGGCGGCTCGTACTGGAAAACATGCGAGAGCAGGGGGATGTCCAGGCCCCGGGCGGCGACATCGGTGGCGACCAGGAAGTGCAGCCTCCCCTGGCGGACCCGCTCCAGGACGCGCTCGCGCTCGCTCTGTGACAGGTCAGCGCTCAACTCGTCGGCGTCGTAGCCGAAGCGTTGCAGAACGACGGCGATGTAATGGACCCGGCGCTTGGTATTGCAGAAAATGAGGGCCGACTCCGGGTTCTCGATCTCGATCAGCCGTACCAGGCTGCGGTCCTTGTCCATGCCGGGAACGACGTAGAAGACGTGCTCAGTGTCGGTCACGTGGACGTGGTCGCTGCTCAGCGAGATGAACTCCGGTTCGCGGATGAACTCGTTGGCGGTACGCAGCACCGAATCCGGGAAGGTGGCCGAAAACATGCAGGTGTGGGCAGGGGGCTGCGGCAGGTGACGCTGCAACTCGCGCATATCGGGGTAGAAGCCCATCGACAACATACGGTCAGCCTCATCGTAGACCAGCATGCGCAGGCGTTCGAGCGAGAAAGTGCGCTTGAGCAAGTGGTCGAGCACCCGCCCGGGCGTACCGACCACGATGTGTGCGCCCGCTTTGAGGGCCTGGATCTGGGCTCCGTAACCAACGCCGCCATAGACGGCCGCGCTGCGCAGGCCGCAATCCGCGCAGAGCCTCTCGGCCTCCTGCCAGACCTGGCGGGCGAGTTCGCGGGTCGGGACCAGGATGAGCGCCTGGCAGGTGTTGCGGGAGGGGTCGAGCCGTTCCAGCATGGGCAGCAGGTAGGCGCCGGTCTTGCCGCTGCCGGTGCGGGCCTGGACGATCATGTCCCGCCCAGCGAGCAGGAGGGGGATGCCGCGCGCCTGGACCGGCATGAGCTCCGTCCAGCCGGCGCGCCGGGCTGCCTGGCGCAAGCGCTCCGGGAGCTGCTCGAAGCTGGTCTCGGGGAGCCGGTCGCGGGGTTGCTGTTCGTTTTGAGGCGAGGAAGGTTTCAAAGGAATCTCTTTTCTCTTCGGTAATGGGAAAGGTCAGCGGGGTGCAGGATGATTATACCTATTCCGGGTAATTTCAGGACTTGTGTTTCACCCGCAGCAGTGCGATCTTGGTCGGGTGGTTGAACGGAGCCGGGTCGACCGTTGGACCCCCGGCCTGCGTCTTGGGATAGCCGCTGAAGTCCTCGGGCACCGGGATGAGCGCCTCGATCTGCAGGTAGCCACCGGCGCAGAGAGCCTCCAGCGTAGTCATGTACTCCCGGCCAGACAGGAACAGGGCATTGTTGACCGCCACCAGCCAGCCGTCGTCAGTCACCAGCGGGCGGACCTTGTTGATCAGCCGGGGGCTGTTGGCGGCCAGGTCGACCCTCCCGCCGGGGGTGGCGGCAAAGAAGGGTGGGTCGAGGAAGACGCAGTCAAAGGTCTCGCCGGCGCGTTTCAAACGGTTGACGTGTGGCCAGAAGTCGCCGCTCTGGAAGTCCTGCTTATCGATCGGGAAGCCGTTCAGGGTGTAGGATGTCTTGGCCAGGTTGAGGAAGGTCCGGTTGCGGTCGATCTGGACGACACGCCGCGCCCCGCCGGCCATGGCTGCCACGCCCAGGCTGCCGGTGTAGGCGAAGGTGTTCAGGATTGTCTTGTCCTTCAGGTTCTCGATGGCCCACTTGCGGAGATTGCGCGTGTCCAGGTACAGGCTGGTGTCCTGGTGCATCAGCAGGTCGAGGGCGTACCAGACGCCATGCTCGCGGGCCTTGCAATCCGGCCCCGGTCCGGAGACGATCCGGCCGCGGCGGTCGTCAGCCGTCCCGTTGCGGACCTTGACGATGAGGGTATGCACCCACGGCAGGCGTTCCCGGATGATCTCCTGGGCCACGCCGACTGCTGCGGCACCATCCACAGGTCGGGGGGCATAGTTGTGCACCACGACCGTCGCGGCGTACAGGTCAATGACCAGGGCCGGCCAGCCCTCGCTGAAACCGTTGAACAGGCGCAGGGCGGCCTGGTGGCATTCGTCGAACAGGGATTGGCGGGCAGCGATGGCTTTTTCGAGAAGTTGAGCGATCGGGGGATTTTTCATTAGGCTGTCAATTGAACAAATACTATCCTTCGAGACTGATTATACAATCGATGCCCGCTTTCTCTTCGATTTGGTCCCGGGGCGAAGCGGCCGGGAACGTGACCCAAAACCACGACCTGTACCCCCGCAGACCTTCACAAAAACCACATCATCCGCCGATGGTTTTTTTACACCGGGATGGTATCATCAGCACCATGATAAGGAGTCAAACATGAAAAACATCTGGAAATGGGTCCTTGGGATCTCAATCGTACTGCTATTGCTAATCGCGGCCGGCTTGGGCGTCCGCTATCTCAGCGGGGCCATGCTGCGACCTGCACTCGACAATTTCGATGGCGATATGCGAACCCCGCGCTTCGAGCGGGGTGAGAATTTCCTCGCGCCGGTTTTCGACCGCGACCAGGCCTTCCTCCAGCCAATGATGGGCGCGCGCATGCCCAGCGGCCAAATGCCATCCTTTAGCCGCTTCAGCCCCTTCCCAGCGATGTTGCCTTTCGGCGGGTCGTCTACCATGCTGGTCCCGCTGCTGCTGCTCGGACTGCTGATCTACGGCGCCTACCAGCTTGGAAAAAAGTCCGCCCTCCCGGCGGGCCCGGCCCCGGCTGCTGCTGCTCACGCCCCGGAACGCAACTGCGCCAAGTGCGCCAGGCCGGTCCAGGACGACTGGAAAGCCTGCCCGTATTGCGGCAAGAAATTCTAACCAGGTCTCATCTACTGAAGAATCGACCGGTACTCAGTTGAGTACCGGTCGATTGATTGATCAGCGCCAGCCCATCGTCGGCTGGTGAACCCGGCAATTAACGACCTGCCAACCACCATCTCACCGGATTGTAATTTCTAATCAAAGACTAATCATATCTTTATGCTCCCTTTACATTGATTTGCTATCATGGAGATCATCACGATAGGAGGAACCACTAATGAAAAACACTTGGAAATGGATCCTGGGGGCGGTACTCGTCCTGGCCGCGCTGGTCGGCCTGCCTGCCCTGTTCAATAGCCTCTTCGGATACGGAGTTGGCGGGATGATGGGCGGCTACGGTTGGCATTACCCGATGATGTCTGGATGGGGCTTTTCCCCGCTTGGAGGTATCTTTATGGGACTCGGAATGTTATTGATCTGGATCATCCCCCTGGGGCTGCTCTTCCTGGTGGTCTACGGCGCAATCCGGCTGGCAAACCCCACCAGACCCCCGGCCGTGGTGCAGACCTGCGCCAATTGCGGCAAGGCTGCCCAGTCCGATTGGAAGACCTGCCCGTATTGTGGCAAGGCTCTGTAACCCGCAGTGATCCACAAGTTAAAATGACCGGCATCTCAAGATGCCGGTCATTCGTATCTGCTTGCGGAGGTTCCAAGGTCACTGGCAGCGGGCGCAGCCTGTGCGCTAAGCCGTTCCAGGCGAGCAGGTCTGCTAGCTCGCCAATTCCTTCTTGTATTTCACATCATCCCCTTCAACTTTGACCCGTTTAAAGCCCAGTTTTTCATAAAAGTGATGGTTACGGATGGCCCAGGTTGGTGTGCCGAGATTCCATGAATTTGCACCTGGATAAGTCGCCTCGATGAATTCCCAGGTCCGGGTGCCGATCTGTAAGTTTTGATAAGCTGGGTCTACGAAGATGTTCCCAAGCCAATAATCCCCTTCTGGGTTGATGAAAACAATGAAGGCGCCGGCAACCTTTCCATCAGCACTGATCTTCCAGCCAAGCCCGCCTGCTTCGAATGCCCATTTGCGTAAAAAGTCACCGGTGTTGTAGCCATCCGGGCCGCCGCTCGGTTGGCCGAGGAAATCCTGGGCATCCTTGTCAAAGGCACGTGTCATGATCGCCGTCAATTCGGGGATGTCCGCTGCAACCATGTGCTCGAACTGGAGCGGAATTTCATTGGTTTGCACCTGCTCTCCTTTTGGATCAACCCTTCCCACAGAACAAAATTTGTATAGTGGTTTGGCAAAATAGCGTAGCTGTGACTGGTTATCGCGTTGTGGCACAGGTGGTCGCCCCTACAGGTTTACCGTTTCAACGTCCGGTACTTGATCTTGCGCGGGGTGAAATCTCTCCCGTACTGCTCGCGCAGGTGGGTCTCGTAATCCGACCAGTTGCCCAGGAACAGGCGCGCCTGGCTGTCGCCTTCGAAGGCCAGGATGTGGGTGCAGATGCGGTCGAGGAACCAGCGGTCGTGGCTGACCACCACCGCAGTGCCGGCGAAATTTTCCAGCGCCTCTTCCAGCGCCCGCAACGTGTTGACGTCCAGGTCGTTGGTCGGCTCGTCGAGCAGGAGCACGTTGGCGCCCTCGGTCAGGGTCTTGGCCAGGTGGACGCGGTTCCTTTCGCCGCCGGAGAGCGTGCCGACCTTCTTCTGCTGGTCGCTGCCCAGGAAGTTGAACGAGGAGCAATAGGCGCGCGCGTTGACCTTGCGTCCGCCCAGGTCGAGCATCTCCGCGCCCTGCGAAATTTCTTCATAGACGCTTTTTTCAGGGTCGAGCGTGCGCGACTGGTCGGCGTAGGCCATTTTGACTGTATCCCCGATCCGAATGGAACCGCTGTCGGGTTCTTCCTGCCCGGTGATCATCCTGAGCAGGGTGGTCTTGCCCGCCCCGTTCGGCCCGATCCCGCCGACGATGGCGCCTGGGGGCAGCCTGGCCGAAAATTCTTCCAGCAACAGCCGCTCGCCGTAGCCCTTGGTCACCGCCTCGAAATCGATGACCACGTCCCCGAGGCGCGGTCCGGGCGGGATGTAGATCTCCTGCTCGCCGCGGGTCTTCTCGACCTCCTGGCTGAGCAGCCGTTCGTATGCGCTCAGGCGGGCCTGCCCCTTGGCCTGGCGCGCCTTGGGCGACATACGCACCCACTCCAGCTCGCGCTCGAGCGTCTTCTGGCGTTTGGACTCGGACTTCTCCTCGAGGCGCAGGCGCTCCTGCTTCTGCTCCAGCCAGGACGAGTAGTTGCCCTTCCAGGGGATGCCGTAGCCGCGGTCGAGTTCCAGGATCCAGCCGGCGACATTGTCGAGGAAGTAGCGGTCGTGGGTCACGGCGATGACCGTGCCTTTGTAGTCGCGCAGGTGCTGCTCCAGCCAGGCCACGGACTCGGCATCCAGGTGGTTGGTCGGCTCGTCGAGAAGTAAGATATCGGGTTCGGTCAGCAGCAAGCGGGTGAGAGCGACGCGGCGCCGTTCGCCGCCGGAGAGCACTTTGATCGGGGTATCCGCCGGGGGGCAGCGCAGGGCGTCCATGGCCAGCTCGAGGTGGCTGTCCAGGTTCCAGGCGTCGACCTTGTCGAGCTGTTCCTGCAAGCCAGCCTGCTCGGCGATCAGGGCGTCGAAGTCGGCATCCGCTTCGCCGAATTTGGCGTTGACCTGGTCGAACCTGGCGAGCAGGTCAACGATAGGCTGGACCGCCTCGCGGATCACCGCGATGACGGTGCTGGACTCGTCGAGCTGCGGTTCCTGTTCGAGGAAACCGACCGTGTAGCCCTTGGACATGGCAATCTCACCGACATAGTCGTTGTCGACGCCGGCGATGATGCGCAGCAGGGTCGATTTGCCAGCGCCGTTCAGGCCGAGCACGCCGATCTTGGCGCCGTAGTAGAAGCCGAGCGAGATATCGCGCAGCACCTGGTTGTTGGGGGGATGGATGCGCCCAACGCGCAACATCGAGTAGATGACTTGAGTATCGGTTGGCATAGAGGGAAATTGTACCTTGTTTTCACAAAGGGCACGAAGTAATACGAAGGAAAGGCTCTTTTGTCGTCCTGCCTGCCCCCGCTTGTTGGGGGATGTGCCCTTTGGGCCCTCGTGGTGAAGGGATTGAATTTTGTCCGGTAGCAAAAGCCCGCAGGGCTTTCAGGTATTGAGCAGGGGATTCAATCCTGCAAAGATAGGTGTCTGAGAGACTGCCCCCTGGGCTGGACACGGTTGGGCATCGTGGCGGGGATTAAAATCCCGCCTGAAGGCATGAAAGCCCCTCCGGGGCTGATTCCCTTAGCCTAGGTTCTCTCCGGATAGATTTTTTTCGACAGATTCACATTCAGGCTGCCGTGCCATTGGCCGCTCCGCCACAAGGGTATAATCCTGGTTGGAGTACAGCTTAGATTTCTCGGAGCAGACCTATGGACCGTGTAACCCCCATCTCCAGCGCAGAAGACATTTTCCCAGAGTACCGCAATACGCCGATCGGGTTGCTCTTGGAATATCATAATCTTGATCGAGATTACGATTCTTACACGAATGCCCAATTGTTGATCGGCATGTGCATGGACAATCGTAAACATCTTCGCATCCCCGATAATTTTGCTTACATCATTCGGGCCGGTGGAGCGAATCTACGCTATAGCGAATTCAAAGTGTCCTATGCGATCGCCGTCGGCGAAGTCAGATCGATTGCCTTGATCGGACATACCCACTGCGGGATGGTCAACTTGATCGCCCGCCGGGACCTGTTTATCCAGGGCCTGGTCGAACACGCCGGTTGGTCTCGGGAATGGGCCGAAGAACATTTCATGCATTTTGCACCGATGTTCGAAATCGGGAATGAGACAGATTTTGTCTTAGGCGAAGCCAAACGCCTGCGCCTGCGCTATCCGAAAATCCAGGTTGCCCCGCTATTGTACCGGGTGGAAGACAATCTGTTGTACCTTCTCTCCGAAAGCTGAAGCAGACCCCGATCTGGGGGGTAGCCTAGTTTCCTGTCAGCGTTCATGTCCGGAATGGATCCCTGTCCTCAGGCCGTGAGGAAGGTGGAACAGAGCTGGACCCTGGCGACACCCTGCGCGATGGACGCTTTGTAGTCGATAAGGCTCGGGCTGCATACCCTCGGTGAAGCTGTCCGCGGGGGAGTGTTTCTAGGCTTCCTGTGGGGGAGAATCCGCATGATCGAAATAAAACACACACAGTCTTGCCATTTTGTTCAGGATGATGTTTACGCCCAATTTGCCCAGTCAACTTAGGAGCAGGTTGCTTATCCCGGCTCTGCGAGCAGCGCTGGTGTTAGCCGAGGATAGAATCTTGCCGCGTAGAGCTGCAGTTCTCCTGTTGCTGGGATTCTCCGTGCTCGAGCCATGCTTGCCTGGAGTGGTCCAATCTGGTTTGGGAATCGATGTGATCATGCTTGGATCAGGCCTGTTGTTATCGGTCCCGGGTTGGTTGAGGCCCGCTGCAAGAAACCCAAGGCAGATTGGCTCGCCCCCCGGCTGCTCCCGGATGCATCTCGCGGCGGCGCCATTTTCGAGCTGGGGTCTCCCTCTGCCGAAAAATGGGATAAGATTAACGGTATCTCTCACGATCAAAACTGGACGGGATCATGAAAGTGTTGAAGAGGACTCATCTAAATCTCCCTCGGCTGTTTCTGATCGCCGGGCTGATATTTCAGTTGGCCTGGTACGCTTTGTTGTGGGCCAGTTACATCTCCCGTCCGGAGACCCTCAAGGCAGCCGATTTCCAGATCTTTTACATAGCCGGGCGAATTGCAGCCTCCGATCGCTACGATTTGGTCTACGATGCAGAAGCCCAGCGCCAGATCCAGCAGGAGTTGCTCGGGAGACCCCTCCAGCCCAGCGAGATCCTGCCGTTCAATCATCCTCCACTCTTGATTCCCCTCCAGGCGCTGGTCTCGACGGTAGAATACCCAATCGCCTATCTCTGCTGGAGTTCGATCATGCTGTGCCTTTTGATCGCCACTGCCAGCGTGATCGGTCGATTACTGCAGGAAATGGGAGCACAGGCCAGCCCGACGCGCTGGATGGTTCTATCCATCATGCTGTTCTATCCGGTTTTCATCAGCATCTTGAAAGGCCAGGATACGGCCTTCCTGCTCCTGGGCGCAGTTCTCTGGATGTACGGTGTAATAAGCAGGAAGGACCCATCGGCGGGACTTGGCCTGGCCATGATGGCGATCCGGCCACAGATTGCGCTGATGCTGGGCGTACCGTTCTTGTTCACCCGCCGAAAAGTACTGGGCTGGGCTGCGTTGTTTGGAATTGCGCACGTTGCAGCTTTCTTATTGATCGGTCCTCAAGGGTTGAGACGATTCGTGGATATGCTTCTGGTCAGTGCGGGTGGGGAGGGTTATATTATCAACCGGGGGACCATGTTTAACCTGGCTGGCGCAGTGATTCGTTTCTATCCACGAATGGATGCGCTTGTGCTGCAGGTCATCATTTGGGGTGCATTCCTGTTGTCCCTCGCCGTTTTGTGCTATCTGTGGTCGAAGAAAAAGGAGATCGGGCTCAGGCATATCAGCCTGGCCATGGTCTTGTCATTGTTTGCTGCGCCCCACTTGCACTATCATGATTTGGCCCTGCTGCAGATTCCAATCCTTTGCCTGATGCTCATGAAAATAGAAAGAGGTTCGCAGTCCTCTGCCTGGCCGATCGTATTTCCCATATCGCTGTCGCTTGTCTTACTGGTCAGCGACCTGTGGGATCCAGCCCGCTACAGCATTCCTTACTTGATCATGGCCCTGCTGGCTGGCTGGATCTGGTTGGTCTCGGGAAGACCCATCCCCAACTTGAGAGAGAAGAATGCAAAAGACCGCCCATAGTCCATTGAAGAGTTTCTCCTTGTTGCATCCCATCCTGTTCGCCGCCTGTTCGGCAATCATCATGTATGTCGAAAAGGCCGATGCCAGCGCACTCATCCCTCCGCAGGATGTCATCCTGCCGACACTGTTCGCACTAACCTGTTCCCTGTTGGTGGCCCTCAGCGGAGCAATCCTGACCCGCAAGGCTGAGACCGCTGCCCTGATCGCCTCCCTTTTCGTTTTGGGTTTTTTCCATCTATGGCCGATCTATCTTGCCACAATATGCATCGTTGGCCTCGGAGCCTTCCTGGTCTGGATGCTTCGCAGGAAGATACGCTTGATGGAGGTTAACCTTATCTTTACCATGGTAAGCCTGTTCATCTTCGGCTATTACCTGTACCGTTATTTGGATTTCGTGAATGACCAGCATTGGGGCTCTTCCCCGTATGTTGCCCGGGTCATCGTGGATCAGACGGACGGAACAATCGTGCCAGAAAACGCCCCGGATATCTACTACATCATCCTCGACGGATATGGCCGGGCAGATATGTTGAACACGGTCTACGGATACGACAACTCCGGGTTCATCACGGCCCTGGAGCAGCGGGGATTCTTCGTCGCTTCCAGAAGTCAGGCGAACTACCCGCGTACGCTTCTCTCGCTTTCATCGTCGCTCAACATGCAGTACCTGGATCGCATGCCAGAAGTCATGGGCGAATCAGATCTCTGGTGGCCGATCATGAATACCATTCAGCACAGCGAATTGCGTTCATTTCTGGAGGCGGGTGGTTATCAGACCATCTTCCTTGCCAGCGGGTGGGACTATTCGGATATTCGCGATGGAGATGAGTATCTGAGCCCGTACCGGATCATGTTGCGCGATTTCGACAAAACATTCGTGCGGATCACGAATCTGCGCTTCCTGGGCCAGATTGACTGGGCGGGCCTTTCCTACCCCTCTTATGATATGCATCGGCGTCTGATCCACTACGAATTTGCGACCCTGGTTGATGTCGCTTCAAATCCCGGGCCGAAGTTCGTATTCGCTCATATTCTGGCTCCCCATGCCCCCTTTGTGTTTGCGAGAGATGGCGAGCCTGTCGATCCGGATTACCCCTACTCGATCTTTGATGCCCGCGGTCTGATCGGCAATATGTCCCAGTATCGGCAGAGCTATATCGATCAACTGACCTATATCAATCAACTGACCCTGGCGATGATCGATGGCATCCTGGCAAGATCGACAACCCCGCCCGTGATCGTCATTCAGGGCGACCACGGCCCGGATTCCTTCCTGGACTACACTGATTACCACAACTCCTGCCTTTATGAGCGCTTCTCGATCCTGAATGCCTATTATTTGCCGGGGGTTCAACTTGGACAAGTTCCGGATGATATCAGCCCGGTCAACAGCTTTCGTTTGATCACCAATCAATATCTTGGGACGGATCTGGAAATACTCCCCAATGACCGCTATTTCTCTCCTTCCCCCCATCTTTATCAGTTTCAGGACGTCAGCGACCTGACCGAGAATCCGTGCGATCTTCCGGAGGACACCCTGCCCTAGGCCTGTCCTCCGGAATGATAGCCCTGAAAGATGCTCTGGCCGGTCAGCGGTCATCGCACTGAGCTTGTCGAAGTGTCGCTCCCGCTCAGACTGAGGGCAGCCCCATCAGCCCGGATATCAAAGTCCCTCGAGAAGCCGGGCGAGCGCCGGTAGGTGCTCCTGGCAATGGACGGAGGCCCATTTCTCGCGTGGACCGGGCTTTCGTGCGTCGCCCTCGCCGGGTGGACGGGCGACATCCGGATGGACCATGGGGAACAGGATCACCGGGATGCTGCCGAATTCGACGGGATGCGGCCTGCCTACCGCCCTTGCGAAGCGGGCCGGGGTGGCCAGCGCGTACGCAGTGCGCAGGCGGCGGAATACCTGCCGGTCGGAGAGCGAGACCACGACCTTGGGACGCGCCAATCTGATCTCCTCGCCCAACCAGCGCTTGCAGGCTGCGACGACCTCGCCCTGGACCCTGTGCTCCTGGCGCTGCTTGTTGTGGGTGACATCCCTGGGATAGCGGCACTTGAACAGGTTGGTAACCCAGACCTCCGAACGCTTCAGGCCCAGCGGCTGGAGGAAGTTGGTCTCCAGCGATCGCCCGCTGATCGTGGCTTCGTCGAATGGGACACCCTGGCCCAGCTCCCAGGAGGGGTTCTCACCGATGAACATGACAGCGACAGGCAGCGTGACCTGTGCGGGCGCAAGCGGCGTGAACTCCGCATCGCGGAAGGAGCACACCGTGCAGGCCCGGATACCGGCGGCTAGTTTGTCATAGGGGGTTTGCATGTGTCCTCCATCCGGCCACTGCACGCTTTGTGGGCGTTTTTTGCCTTTTCAGAACTATTGAATATGAACATTGCTATGATAAGAGCGTGTTCAATTTTTGCAAGACTTCATCCATCGTGGATGCAGGCAATTCACACACAAATTCCGCTTGTCTTGCTTTCCAATCAAGACTTTTTACCTGGTCGGACAATATTGCGCCACTGATTTTTTGTCCAGCGGGTATCAAAACTTCAAAAGGATATCCTTTAATTTGACTTGTGATAGGGCAGAATATGGCTAACCCAACTTTACCGTTATAAGCCGCTGGCGATAAAACTAATGCTGGTCGTCGCCCGGCTTGTTCATGCCCTGCCTGTGGATTGAAAGTAATCCAAACAATGTCGCCGCTATTAGGAACATATGCCATAGTTTTACCAGGCTTCATTTCCTACGGCAAAGCCAGTATCAACTTCGTGGTGGATATTATTTTTATTGATACCTGCTAACAACTCTTCCAGCGACCAACTCGACGCACTAATTGGCGTAATAATAATTTGACCATCAACAAACGAGATTTCCACAAAAGAGTCGTTTTCCAATTGAGCTTCAAGAGCAAATGCTTTCGGTATTCGTAAAGCGAGGCTGTTGCCCCATTTTTGAACTTTTGTGAGCATAAGGATTTATCCTTTCGTATCTACAACAAAGATACACCTATTTTCTCAAACAATCAAGTGCTTTTTTCGGTGAAAAGAAAACGCCCAACGGTTTGCGACATCTTCCCCGAAGGGTAAACATCCCTTGAGCACAGTGGATGGGATCGCCCGTCCCCGGCGCATGGGTGCCGGGGACCCACCGGTTGGGCCGTCCCGCTCCGACGAGCGAAGCGAGAACGGAGTGTACGCTTTGTTAGACTGGTTCATTTTTATTAAGTTCGAATATCTTTTTAGAAGCAAAATGATTACCTCACGATTCAAGGGTAAGTTCCAAGCCTTCATTCGAGAGTGCTAACGCTTAAACGATAGAAATTGTTCCCAGGTTAAGTAAACTGTCGAATGTTCTTTAACAAACGTGATAAACTGAGGGTATGCCAAAACCCAGAGACTATCACCTCAGCGAAGAAGAATTGGTCGTGGTTGAAACGGCCATTCGTCATGATAAGCGTCCAGAAGTGCG
>JBDRPT010000111.1:0-50732 GCA_043826785.1 Chloroflexota bacterium
CCTCTTCCCCTTGACGATACGAGGCCCGCATTTCTTCGCGGGGAGGAAATTGGATGGGAGGCATGTTTTCAATTATCGCAGGCATTTGTTTGATTCACAGTAATGTTTCATTTGAACATCGGTATGGCTGAATAGTTACGAAATAAATACAAGTACCCATTAGTAATATCGTCATTCAAAATGCAAGCCCTGTTTCCAGGGCTTGCATGTCAAGGTATCGCCAATGCCAGGGTACCGGATTACTTATTTCTGCAATACGCGTGTCCTGTGGTCAGCGGTATATACCATTCGCATGAGGGATTCGTTGCGCAGGTATCCGGGGATGTGTACATCCGGCAAGACTGGGGTGTCGATGTTGGGGTAGGCAACAATGGAGCAGCAACAAATGGCGCCTGGAGCAGATCGCCATTGATCCTCCCCGCCGTGGATGAAACCCAGCAACGGACACTCGGCAATTGCAACAAGACCCAACTACCGTCCTGGTTACGCCCTTCGATTGGGAAGGACTGCCCCAATTCCACGGCTGTAAGGGTCTCATAGAGTTGGGATGGGCCCCGCCGGCAGAATGCGTTCATCTCCGCTTCAAAGATGGGAAAATGGAATGATAGTGGAAGATTATCATAATCCCAGCCGAAGTCTTGGTCTGGAAGCACTTCCGTGAGACCAAGGGTGACCTGGCGGAAGGTATAGCCCATATGCCCACTCGGGACCATCGTCCAGCGACCGGGTAGAAGGATATTCATGTTCATGAGAGCTTCGGCATTGACCCGCAGACAGTATTGCCCAGGGCTGGGAACCAAGAATATGTAGTCTCCTTCGCTGTCCGTGGGCACTTGCACCCAGTCGTACGATGGGCAGGGGCCAGGACCAATACCTACATAAATATCTTCAATCCCTGGCTCTTCCGGCTGGCGGATGCCATCCGCATGGACAACTCCATATTCATCCAAGATACAACCTGCGGGTAACGGATCAGGGATTGGCTCAGTTCCCGGCACAAATGCACAGCGGTCATGCCAGACATTGCCACTCACTGTAGCATATACTCCCCAACCGGGCAAGAATTGCCAGTCCCAACCAAAACGAGCTGGAGGCAACGTTTCCCCCTCCCCAAGGTTCAGTTCCCAGTAGGCAAGCCCGTTACCGATGCCATTGGACGGTGTTGACCAGCCTCCCGGGATTATCTGGTTGACATTATGTTCCTCCAACGCATCCACACTGACACAATATTCTCCTGCCGGAAGGCCAAAGAAGGAGAAACTCCCGTCTGATGAAGTCATCACCTCTCCAAGATTGGTCGAAGGACATGGGCCCGAGCCCAGGCGGACGAGCACATTGGCTATTCCTGGCTCGACTCCTTCGGAGTAGACTGCATCTGGGGTGATTCCACCCATATATACAACACAACCTGCCGGTATGATTTCGGGGATTGGCGGGCCAAATTCAGGCATCCCACACATATCGTGGAAGACAAGGCCGTTGATAATCCCGGATGTCTCAGGTGGGCAGGCTGACTCCTCCAACCGAAAAGTGTATGTCGCTGACAAGGGACCCAGGGTTGTATCGTTGATTCCTGCAATCCGCCAATAATAACGGGTGCAATCTGCCACTGCCGGCCAAGGGCTCCAGCGGGTGTCTGGATTCCCTGTACCACCGAACATACTTGTATCAGTGAATGTAGGGTCTGAAGAAAACTCCACCCGGTATCCCATCGGGACACAATCTTCCGGGTAATCCCAGATCAAGAGCGGTGGGCTTTGATCGTTGATGATCGCGCCGTTCATTGGCTGGACCAGATCAGGAGCGACCAGGTCTTCGGTGGCGCAAACCGGGCCTGTGATGAAATAACTGTTACCGACGACAGGTCCCAAGGTGCTGCCGACGTAAGGACGGATCAGGAACGCGTAGGAGGTCCCGGGTTCGAGGGGTGTGCCAGGGGTCCACTCACTATCTGATACCGGCCCCCCCAGGTCATCAACGAAGTAGGGGCCCGTCTGGACGCGGATAATATATCCCTCCGGCTTGCAACTGCTATCCGGATAATCCCAATCCAAGGTCGGGGTGGTGGTATTAACTATTTCCCACATCCCGGGAGATACGATCACCGGAGCGACCAAGGCGGCCGGGTCGCAGATCGGAGTAGTAGGGGTACAGGCAAATAAGAAGATCACTCCTCCCAAAATCGACGCGAACAATAGCCATTTTCTCATCTCTTCCTCCTCAAGGTTGAAATCAGTACAATAATTCTCGCGTGAAAGATGAAATCTGGCAAGCACCCAAGAGTAATGGATCATCGAATCTTTCTCCCCCAAAGAAAAAGCCCTGTCGCCAGGGCTTCCTTATCACTGAGTTATTACCCATAACCTGTTCGGAAGAATGCGGTATTCAAACTGCAGACAGTTTTCGGTAAATATCTCTCCGTCGACATGCGCAGGCGATGTAGTTTCGAGCCGGATTTTGATCCAAGTAGCGTGGTTTTCCTCGATCCCATCCATCTCGACATAACTCCCTTGGTCCGGTTTCATTGTGCTGGGCAGCATCCGGAAAATCTCCCGCCGGGTTTCCCGGTGGCCATATACGAAAGTCAGCCTGCCATCGGTAAGGACAGCATGCGGGGCCATGAAGAAGACGCCACCTGTGCGGGCGCCGTTCCCCACGGTCACGAGCAATGTCGGGCCACGATAGTTACCACTATCCCATTCGATCTGCGCCTGCCAGGATGGTTTGCCCAGGATCCCCTGAACCGCGGCGATCATGTAGCGGGGGATGCCCTTGATCCAGGTGATGCGCTGCTGGATGAGGGTGATATACGGCTCGAGACCAATCGCTGAGTTGTTTACGAAGACATGCTCGTTGACCCAGCCAAGGTCGATCAGCTTGGTCTTCCCGCCAGCGATGATATCTACCGCGGACTTCAGGTCAAGCGGCAGGCCGAGGTTATAGACAAAATCGTTGGCTGATCCCAGCGGGATGATCCCCAGCGGGACCATGATCCGGTCGTGGTCCTTGCTCGCCCGATACATGCCATTGATGATCCCGCCGATCGTTCCATCCCCACCGGCGGCAATAATCGGTGAAAATCCGTCCCGGACTGCCTGTTCGGCGAGGTCTATCATGTGGCCTGCAAATTTGGATACCTCTAGTTCAAATTCCACCCCTGCATTGCGAAGCGCGGCTTCCGCTTCCGGCCATCGTTTCTGTGCAATCCAACGGTTCGCGTATGGGTTGAGGATCACTTTTGCCGTCATGGGCACCATTTTACCACTTTTCAATTGCACGTATATCATTGCGACCAAGAGGGTAACACACCCAAGTTTGAAACGAAACCCGTTGAATACGAAAACAGTTTACCGGATGAGCACTCCCATGCACAGGGCCAGGTTTACTCTGATGTGGATCAAAGTCGGCTGCTATGAAAATCCGATTGCGCAATGCACCCCTGGGAAATTTCAAGAGTCTGCTGCTCTCCATCTTGAGGCTTGATCCAACTTGTGCACCTCTTCCTGGGTCAGAGTTACCTTGAGCGCGCCAAGATTATCCTTCAATTGCTCGACCGAATTGACATCGATGATGGGGCTGGCGACAAGCGGGTTGGAAATCAGCCATGCGAGGGCAATCTGGGAGACATGGGCTCCTTTCCGCTTTGCAATCACAGCCATCAGATCTAAAAGTGCCCAGTTTTGCTCGGTAAAATATTGTTTGACACCCGGGACTCTGGCGCTGTTCGGTAACAGGTTGGGCTGGTACTTACCTGTCAGGAATCCGCCCGCGAGGGGGCTGTATGGGATGACCGCAATCTGATAAATATGGCAGACCTCCGCCAGGTCACGCTCGAACTCCTCCCGGTGGACGAGATTGAAGTGTGGTTGGAGCGTATCGAAACGGGCGAGGCCAGCCTTATCCGCCGTCCACAAGGCTTGCATCAGCTTCCAGGCCGGATAGTTCGAGGCCCCGATGAAGCGGACTTTCCCTTGCTTGACTAGATCGTCGAGTGCAGATAAGGTTTCTTCGATCGGGGTGGCATCATCCGGCCAATGAGCCTGGTAAAGGTCGATGTAATCAGTTTGCAGCCTGCGCAGGGAGTCTTCCACAGCCTTCATGATATGCTGGCGCGATAAGCCTTCATCCTGTTTGCCAGCGCCCATATTGCCGCGCACCTTCGTCGCCAGGACAATCTTCTCCCGGGGAATCTTGTTCTCCTTCAACCAGTTGCCGATAATCCGTTCCGAAACACCCCCGGGGTTCCCTTCAGCCCAACGCGAATAAATATTAGCAGTATCGATAAAATTGATCCCTGAGTGATATGCCTCAGACAGAATCCGCAGGGAAAGCGCTTCATCTGCTGTCCAGCCGAACTGCATCGACCCCAGACAAAGCGACGATACCTTCAGGTCAGTATTACCAAGATTCTTATACTTCATTTAGCTACCTCCAAATAGATTCGTTTATTGATTGCCCCTTTACTTTTATAGTCTATCACCCGCACCTGGCCAACCTCCGCAGTATTGCGGACATGTGTCCCGCCATCGGCCTGCAGGTCGAGACCGATGATCTCCACTGTCCGGACCTCGCTGATCCCCTCTGGCAGGAGGTTGATCTTCGTCCGGATGAGGTCGGGGATCTGGAAGGCCTCTTCCCTGGGCAAAATGCTGGTCCGGATATCGCGAGCGGCATGGACTTCGCGATTGGCCGCAGCCTCGATCTCTTCGACCAGGTCCTTCTGTAAGCGTTCGAACTCAAAGTCCATCCGGCCTTTGAGTGGTTCCATCTCACCTCCGGTGACCAGGGCGCCGTAATCCCGGAAGACGACGCCACACAGGATGTGTAAGGCGGTATGGGTCCGCATCAAGGCGTAGCGGCGCTCCCAATCAACCTTGCCCTGTGCACGGGCGCCTGGTGTTATGCGAATATTCTCACCATCCAAGAAGTGGAGGACATCAGAGCCCAGTTTTTTTACCCGGGTGACGGCATATTCATTCCCATCGATGACCAATGTGCCAGTATCCCAGGGTTGGCCGCCACCCCCAGGGTAGAACGCTGTCCGGTCCAGGATGACCCCCCCGGTATCCCCGTCCAGCCTGGCAACCGTCCCTTCAAAAGCCTGTAAGTAACTGTCTTGATGGCAGAGCAACTCGGTCATCGGAATCTCCGCTAATCCTTTGGGTTGAATTCAGACTGATTATATGCGAAAACGTATAATTTATTGCTATAATCCAACCATGGATGGTGAAGAGTTCAGCGCATTGATCATTGACCGGTTGAGTAAGTCGCAAAACTCGAACGACATTGTTATGGAGGAGTTCCTCTATTATGGAAAGTGAGTTACGCAAACGGGTCCGCAGAGCAGCCGAAAGCCTGATGGGAAACGAAGCTTTGATGTCCGACTTAGAGACCGAGGCTGCTCAGAGTCTTCTCTCCTGGGGTCTTGCCCGTGCAGAGAATGCCGCATACGAGACAGAGTCAGTGGAGGACGATGCTGCCGAAGAGGCGCTCTACCCTCGCCTGCGCGCCATACGCATGCTGATGCGGCTGGTAACAAGGCTGGTAAATGGTGGAACTTTGCTGGAGGTAGCCGCGAAAAATGAAATCTTTGACCGGATCCTGGAGCAGGCAGCCGTATTATATGGACCATATTTCACGCCGCCAGACGATGAAACACGGCAAAACCTGCTCGCCAACATCTCTGTTCCTCCCCATAAATTCATCGAAAGTCTTCGCGCCCTATTTGAGCCAGGCACAGATTCCGATCCACAGCCTGATTCGCTTGGAAATGAAGGATAGTAAGGAGATAAGTTAATGCCGAGAACATCCCGCCACCGAAGAACGGCGCCTGTGTCGTCAAGAACATTGCTCATCTTCCTCTTGATCTTATTGGTTGCTGCATCTATCTACTTAGCAACCGGGAATGATCCTCTTGGCATTTTCGCTGCACCGACTCCAACAGCTACATCATTACCGACTGCTACACTACCAGCACCATTTACCATCGGGCGGCAGAACTGGTGGCATGTCTTTTTTACCGACCCATTAGCACTGAATGACCCGGCAGTATTGGCAGGGACTATCGAGGAGAAATTGATTGCCTGGATTGACGTCGCTCAGACGAGCATTCACATCGCCTCATTCGAGTTTGACCTGACACCTGTCGCCGATGCCCTGATCGCTGCCCGCAGACGGGGCGTCGATGTGCGTTGGATCACCGATGATGAGCATGGACTCGAGTCGGATTTCGAGGAGGGGCACGGCCAATTCGCCATGCTACAGAATGCGAGTATTGAAATTCGGGACGATAGCCGGAGTGCTTTGATGCATCACAAATTCTGGATATTTGACCGTCGGGTTGTATGGACTGGTTCAACAAATATCACCATCAACGGGATTTTCAAGCAGGACAACAATGTGATTGTCATCGAATCGCCGGAACTCGCTGCAATCTACGAGCGCCAGTGGGAAGATATGTGGAACGGCAATTTTAATGCCCGCTCACCATCTGGCGTGGAGGAGCAGTCTGTCAACGTAAACGGCAGTCAGGTTCAGGTCCTGTTCTCACCCGAGGATGGTGCCATGAGCTACGTCATCTCTTATGTCCAGGAGGCCCAGGATAGCATCCGCTTCATGGCCTTTGCATTCACGGATTATCCACTTGCCGATGCCATGCGCACCCGTGCGAGCGCTGGCGTGGATGTGAGCGGGGTGTTCGAGAGAGTCGGTAGTGATACAGAATACGCTGAACTGCGCACATTATGGTGCTCTGGAGTTCCGGTCCGTCAGGATGGCAACTCCAGTTTCATGCACCATAAATTGATCATCATCGACGACCGTATCGTGATCACCGGGTCGCTTAACTTCTCGACAAGCGCGGATGAAGACAACAATGAAAATGTGATCATCATCGAAAATCCAGAGATCGCAACCCTTTATCTGCATGAGTTCGAGCGGGTATGGAGTCTGGCGAGAGATCCTCTCGATCTGATCTGTCCTTGACTCTGGATTCTAATTTGCGCTAAATCTGAGGACCTGATGACCCCATCCAAAGCAGTCGACGCAATCATCCAAGAAGCCATAGCACGCGGCGAGTTCGACAACCTGCCCGGCAAGGGCAAGCCCGTTGATCTGAGCGATTACTTCAATACCCCTGAGGAAGTTCGCCTGGCCTATTCCGTCTTGAAGAGCGCAGATGTCCTCCCTGAAGAGGCCGAAATCCTCAAGGAGATCACCATCCTGCGAGAGGAATTATCCTTGTGCGGCGATGAGACCCTCCGTCTCAGGATCAGGCAAGCCATCGATACCCGCTTGTTGAAGTTCAACCTGCTGATGGAGCGGCATAAAACATCGCGGTAACTTCGCGCCTTTGAGGTTGCTGAATCTATATTTGACAATATCGTCATCCACTGCTATACTCCCAATCCTATTATGACTTTATCTGCCTTCAAAGGCAGTTTATAAGCTCACAATCCACCTGCCTATCTAACCCCGGCAAGACTTCGGGGGTCTTTTATGTTTTATGAACACAAGACCGGAGAGGCGGGAAAACCAAATAAGGAATAACGTATGTCAAAAGCAACAAAATTAAGAATCATCCCATTGGGGGGACTCGGGGAAGTCGGCAAGAACATGATGGTCTATGAGTATGGTGACCAGATCCTGGTTGTGGACGCTGGACTGATGTTCCCGGATAACGACATGCTCGGCGTGGATTACATCACCCCGGACTTTCAGTATCTGCGCGAGCGGGCCGATAAGGTCTGCGCGATCATCATCACCCATGGACACGAGGACCACATCGGCTCGATCCACCACCTGCTGCGCGATGTCCAGGCACCGGTATACGCCACACCCCTGACCCGCGGCCTGATCGAGGTCAAGCTGGCACGCAACGGCGCAGCGGAGAAGGCCGACCTGCACACGGTTCAAGCAGGCGAAACTCTCCAGGTAGGCCCGTTCCAGGTTGAATTCTTCCACGTCTGCCACTCGATCCCAGATGCAGTCGGCCTGGGCATCACAACCCCCATCGGCCTGGTCGTCCACTCGGGTGACTATAAATTTGACCAAACTCCCGTGGATAACTGGCCGACCGATTTCGCCAAACTGGCAGAGTTCTCCCAGCGTGGCGTAACCATTCTCCTATCGGACTCGACCAATTCTGAACGTCCGGGCTGGACGGCCTCGGAACGGATCATCGGGCCTGCGCTGGACGAAGTTTTCCGCTCAGCGCCGGGTCGGATCATCGTTGCCACGTTCGCTTCGCTCATTTCCAGGATGCAGCAGGTCGCAGATGCGGCAGTGCGCCATGGCCGCAAGATGACGTTTGTCGGCATGAGTATGGTTGATAACGCCAAGATCGCCCAGAAGATGGGTTACCTTGAGATCCCCGAAGGGACACTTATCAGTCTGGAGGAGGCATTGAACCTCCCCGGGAAGGATGTCGTCCTGATGTGCACCGGATCGCAGGGCGAACCGTCCTCGATCATCGGCCGGCTCTCCACCGGCAGGAACCGCCATTTCTCCCTGGAACGGGATGACACCATCGTGCTCTCCTCCCACCCAATCCCCGGGAACGAAGAGACGATCAGCAAGACCATTAATCGGCTGCTCCGCCGGGGCGCCAATGTTGTCCATGAAGCCGTCGCTCCAGTGCATGTCTCCGGACATGCAAGTTCCGAAGAGCAGAAGTTGCTCCTGAACCTGGTCCGGCCCAGGTTCTTCATGCCCATCCACGGCGAACTGCATCACCTGAAACAGCATGCCATCCTGGCCAGCCTGGTCGGTATCCCTGAGACGCAGATCTGTGTGGTCGAAAATGGCCAGGTTGTCGAGGTGACCGGCGATTCCATCGCCCTGGGCGAGCGCATCCCCGGTGGTTATATTTTTGTCGAGGGGGATACGGTCGGCGAGATCGATGTGGAAATCATGCGCGAGCGGGAACAACTCGCCCGCGCGGGAGTGGTATTCATCGCGGTAACATTGGACAAATACACCAGCCGGTTGTTGCGAGAACCGGAGATATTCACCCATGGGTTTATCGCCCCCGAAGAGGCGGATGAAATCATCCATGCCATCCGCCAGAAGATCACCGACATGGTCAACGGTGGCGGGTTGGACGACGAGAAGGTCATCACCGATGCAGCCCGCAACCTGCTTTACAAACACACCAAAAGAAGGCCAATGGTCTATGTATCGCTGACCAAGACATAAGCGTTCGGGCGGAGATCTCCGCCCGAACTTGATTTTTTCCAAATACATTGCAACGAAACGCTCGTTTTCCTGTCCAGGTCGGGAGGATCTTCGATAGAAGGCTTCACCCTGCTCGATCCTCCCCGCCGGGACCTGCATGCCGGCCTCAAGATAGTCGCTATGCCGGAAGGCAAGCCACCGGCTATGATGGGTAATACAGGCAGAGGCTTCGCTTGCTTATTGCCATGGCCTGAAGAAATAAAAAATCACAAAGACCAGACCGACGATAAAGGCAATCAGTCCTTCCCGCTTAGCCCGTTCGGGCTTGGGGAACGTGGCTGGTTTAAAGTAGGCAAGGTAAAGGATATAGATCCCACCGACCGTTCCGCCCAGGCCAATCCCCAATACACCCAGATCAAACATCTGAACATTCATAGCCTCTCTCCGTTAAACAACGATCCAAAGTAAATGTTGCCACCATGTCGCCATGGCTCAAGCTCCAACGGCCCAGTTGCGGGCTGCGCATCCGCTCGTGGAGCGAAGAGCCGCAGCCACCATTACCCCCCAGCGATCCGGGTGGTCTTCAATTCCAGCCATATTTGCCTCGCAACGGGACAAATGCCACCGGAATATTCGCCTGGTGAGAAAAAGCAGCCCCTTCGCGCCGCCAGACCTCCAACTCTTGAACGCCGCGGCTGCCGACCGGCAAGACCATCCTACCGCCGTCGGCAAGTTGTTCGAGCAGGGGTTTTGGCACCTGTGGCGCAGCCGCAGCGACGATGATTGCATCATAGGGAGCAGCTTCCAGCCAACCGTTCGACCCATCTCCCAGATGGACATGGATATTGTTATAGCCCAGGTCTGCCAGGGTTTTGGTGGCTTGTTCTGCCAGCGCGGCAATGATCTCGACAGTATGGACCTCCATCGCCATCTGGCTCAGGACAGCTGCATGGTAACCGCAGCCGGTGCCGACTTCGAGCACATTCTCCTCCCCGGTCAGGTGAAGCAGGTCTGTCATCAACGCAACAATATACGGTTGTGAGATCGTCTGTCCATGGCCGATCGGTAGAGGGCCATCCGAATGCGCCCAACGCAACTCATCCTGGGAGACGAAACGATGCCGGGGGACTGTCTCCATCACGGCAAGCAGGCGCGAGTCGCAGATCCCCCGAGCAGTGATCTGTTGCGCCACCATCTGTCGCCTCTCGCTTGAATAATCTTGGTTACCCATCATTCACCTGGATTAATTAAACCACATTCTCCAGCTTCATCCGCCTGAACCAATTTCCTGGCGATCAGCCGGTCGACTTTTCCCATCGGGTAGTTCATCAAGTCCGGAACGGCGACCCAGGCCAGTTCGTCCGCTTCGATCGGTTTCGGCTCCCCCTGCGACAATCCACACAGAAAAGCATGCAGGGTGATGCGGAAATGGGTATACGCATGCCGGAAAACACCGATTTGGGTACTCACATCTATTCCTGCATCAAGCTCCTCCTGGATCTCACGTTTCAGGGCAGCCTCCAGTGTCTCCCCCGGCTCGACCTTGCCTCCGGGGAATTCCCACATCCCGCCCAGCAACCCGTTGGGGGGACGGCGCGCCAGCAGGATTCGGTCGCTTCTACAGATTATAGCGGCCGTTACCACGAGGTGGGGAACGGTTGCTTTGGGTTTATACACTGGACGTTCTTCCTGGACCCCAAGGGCGCGGGCTTCGCAAAGAGTGCGGACCGGGCAAGACGGGCAGACTGGTTTGCGCGGCAGGCAGATGGTCGCACCCAGGTCCATCAAGGCCTGGTTGAAATCACCCGCCCGCCCTGCCGGTAGGTGGTTCTCGGCCAGGCTCCAAAGGGCCGTTTCGCCAACTGAAGAATCGGCAGGCTGCTCGACATTAAACAAGCGGGCCAAGACCCTGCGTATGTTGCTATCCAGTGCCGCAGTATCTTGAGCGAAAGCGATGGAGGCGATTGCCGCAGCGGTATACCGTCCGATCCCGGGAAGTTTCTGCAAAGAACGCAGATCGTTCGGGATGACGCCATCGTACTGCTTGAGGATGATATTCGCTGCCCGGTGAAGGTTGCGAGCCCTGCGGTAGTATCCAAGCCCCTCCCAGATGGAGAGGACATCCTGTTCCGATGCTTCTGCCAGGGCTTGCAGATCCGGGAATCGTTCCATCCAGCGATGGTAATACGGAATGACCGTATCCACGCGGGTCTGCTGGAGCATGATCTCCGAGACCCAGACAGCATAAGGGTCCGTTACGCCGCGCCAAGGGAACGCACGTCCCTGGTCGGAATACCAGTCCAAGACAAGATCGGAGAGTTTGCTCATAAAGAGAAGAGAACGCCTGATTGTATCCGCGTTCTCAGGGAGGTCGATTGTGAAGCGGCGAGTGCGAATTCTAGAACTGGAACCCCCCCTTGGCGGGAATGACTTTATAGGTAAAATTCTCCACCAAGGCAAATAGTTTCTCACTTAAATCCTGCCAGCCCTTGGAATCAAGGATCAACCGGGCATTTTTCAGGTCTTCTACAAGCATGGCGACCTGGATCTGGGGATAATCCCCAAAGGCGGTCACCCAGGCTTCTATCGGGTGCAACCCCAAGCGCTGAACGCCGGGGATGAAGTCGCTGATCACAAACTCAAAGTATTCCTGGTCTCGGCCTGGGGTGATATTCCAGGTCATCAGTAATTTAACTGGCATCCTGGATCATCCACGTTGGTATTGAAGGGCGATCAATTTGGTTTCTTGGGGCAAGCTGCTCTTGGTCACCTTGAGGCTTGGAAGAGTCTCGACATCGTGAAGACCCATTTCCTTCTGGAATTTCTCCAGCCGATCCAGTTCAAGCTTTACCGACGGCGTGTGGTAATGCATTGGGACGACGATATTGGGTTCCAGCAGGCTGATGACTTCTGCTGCCTTGGCAGCGTTCAGTCCGCCCCCACCGCCCACCGGCACAAGGGCGATATTCACATATCCGAGCGCTTCGATCTCGGCTTGTGTTGGCACCGCCCGCAGGTCTCCAAGGTGAGCCACGGTAATGCCGTCATAGTCAAACACGTAGAGGGTATTGCGGGGTTTATCGCTTGCCTTCTTACCATTACCATCTGTCTGCACACCGGTAACAAAAACGCTCCCGATCTCAAATTCACCCGGACCCGTGATCGCATGGCTGTACCCTTTGACCCCGTTGATGAAACTGTGCCCGGGAGCAGCATGGCTGACCGTGACGATATCCGCTTTGAGGCGGAGCGGTTCATATCCCACCACTTCGGAGTCAAACGGATCAGTAACCACCGTCGCCAGACCGCGCTCCGTCAAACGAAAACAAGAATGCCCATACCAAGTGATTTCCATAATTCCTCCGTGCCTGCCAATTATACCCGTATAATAGAACAGATGGACGGAAGACTGACTCCCCGAGGCCAGGTAACTCCCATTGAGGACGGCTGGCAGTTCACCCTCCCGGAGGGAAAGCACGGCAGTTACAGGCTGGCTCAACTGGATGACTATACTCATCTGCCGCGGGGCAAGTTCCCAAACCAACCTGAACGGACCCTGAGCCTGCGTGCCCGTGTCTCCGCTGCAGATCTGCCGGGGACGTGGGGCTTTGGCCTGTGGAACGATCCTTTCGGCTTGTCCCTGGGATTCGGCGCGACCGCCGGAAGGGTCCCGGTTCTCCCCCAGGCTGTCTGGTTCTTCCATGCATCACCCCCCAACCATCTGTCCTTACGGGATGACATCCCTGCATTTGGTTTTTTTGCCGGGGTAATCCGGTCGCCGCGCATCGCAACTACGTTCCTTGCCCCCCTGGTCATCGGCCTGCCCTCGCTGCTCCTGCGGCCGGTGAGGCAAACTCTGCGAAGGCTGACCGGGAAAATCATCCGGCAGGATGGCGCTGCGATCAAGATTGATGTCACCCGGTGGCACAACTACTCGATTTCATGGCGTGCAGATGCCTGCACCTTCGAGGTGGATAATCGGACCATTCTCCACACCACGGTCAGCCCCGCGGGGCCTCTTGGGTTGGTCCTGTGGATCGACAACCAGTACGCAGCCTGGACACCAGCAGGACAACTCGGATTCGGCTCCCTAGAAAACACCGCAATGTGGATCGAAATCTGCGAGCTGACCAACTTCACCTAAAAGACTCTCAGAACAGACAAAAAACTTCCCCACTTTTGGTAAGGGAGAAGTCTGATTGCGGATGCGTACAAGCCTGGTGGGATCAGTCGGACAAAAACTGACCTGCCGGTAAGTCTTTTTGGAATATCTCGATATTGGCTTTCTTCAGGAAGTTCATTGCGTTTTCATCCACGCGATAGGCAGTTCCATACACCAGGCGAACAATACCTGCATTGATCAATACTTTCGTGCAGTTGATGCACGGAAGGTGGGTAACGTAGCAGGTGGAACCTCTGGTCGAGACACCATGCAGCGCTGCCTGGATGATGGCATTCGTCTCAGCATGGATCGTCCGCACACAATGACCATCGACCATGAGATGTCCCTCTTCGTCACAATGTGGTTGCCCTGATGGGGAGCCGTTGAACCCTGTTGTCAGGATGCGCTTGTCGAGCACCAGCACACAGCCCACATATGCCCGGTCGCAGGTGCTTCGTTCGGAGACAGCATTAGCGATCTTCATGAAATATGAATCCCACTCGGGGCGCATAGGTTGTCCTCCTTCAAATGTTGATGAGCCCGACAGTATCCCTATCGGGCTCGTTCAAATTCTAGATCACCCAGAAGCCGGGGAAAACCAGGCGTAAGATCACGTCCAGGATCAACCCACACATGAACCAGATCCCAAACCCCCGGTTGTTGACAAACGCCTGTGGAGCAAAGTAAAGCGGCCAACCACCCTGACCCTGTGGGAATCCTTCGGGGCATGTCTCCGGTTTCGGCTTCAGGAATTGAGGATAGATCTTCAGGAAATTGGGAACCGCTAGGAAAACAAGCAGCATGACTGGGGTAAAGTACCGCGTCGCCACCAACCCGGCAACCAGGAGGTATGGGAGAACCATCATTGCCAGAACCATGTAGCGGGAAACTTTCTCGCCGATGACCACGGGCAGGGTATATATCTTCTTCGCCTTGTCGATGAGGGCCTTGTCGATGTGTTTGCCAAAGATGACCGTGGTCACACCCAAGACATACGGCAGGCTTGCCCAGACTACATTCCAGTTCCAGTTTCCGGAAAGCACGTAATACCCGCCACCGATCATCAGCGGGCCCCAGACAATAAGCACCGCGATCTCGCCCATCGCCAGACCCTTGAGCGGCCATGTATAGAACAGGACAAAGAAAGTGCCAAGGCCAAGCAGGATCCAGATCGTCTGGTCGTTACCGTTCGTCAGGATCAGGAACAGGCCACAGACCAGCGCGAAGAGTCCGGTCACAGCAAAATAGGTCAGGTGCTGACGCTTGGTCAATAAGCCATGGGCAACCGGTTGTGGGCCGTACATCGTACGGAAATAATTATCTTTGTCCACACCCCGTACAAAGTCCGTATAATCATTAAAAATATTATTCGCTGCATGCGCCAGGACCAAGCCTATGGTCAAGACAAGCCAAGCGATTGGGTTTATGGAAAACCCATCATGCAGGGCAAACAAACCCGCCAGGACAGCCGAGAGGAAAGTCATCACCAGGACAGCCGCCCGGCTGGCGATCAACCACTTAGAGATGACATCCAGCCCATCCCACTCTTCCTTGGTCACCGATGGGATGATCTGTAGAGCCTTTCGCCACATTACAAAATTCATATCATGGTCTCCTGTATCAGAATTGCAGAATTATACCTGGATATTATTGGAGTAATTTTATCAAATTTACTTGTGATTTTTATCGCCTGAACGCATGATATATCCCACTGGCGATAGAAAAACAAAAACAAGATACTATATGCAGCCTAATCTTAGCCCCGCGAGTAGTGCTTGCATCGCAGTAGATCAGGTTATCTGATCATTTTGGTGAGTCCTTGCTGGTAAATGTATTGAGAAATTTACCACAAGTTTTGCGCTTTATATATATAATAATAATATACATCCCACAGACTATCGCCAAAAGGAGGCTGTGATGACATCAACCGCAGTCACGGGTAATTTATCGTTTACCAAGGAGTTCTACGCAAGCCTTTTAGAAGTGGAAGACGGGGAACGAATCCGGACATGCCTGCAGTGCGGCTCCTGCAGTGGGATCTGTCCCTTTGGATATTTGATGGACTATCCTCCGGGATTGATCATCACCACCTTGCGGGCTGACGTATATGATGAGGTATTACAGACGGATACACCCTGGATGTGCGTCTCCTGTTATGCATGTTCCCAGGTCTGTCCATCGAAGATACCGATCACCGCCGGCTTGATGACCCGAACAAAAGAAGAGCTTCTTCTGGCCGGAAAAGTACCAACCGAACTGCAAAGCGCTCTAGAAAATTCCCAACGCTATGGCAACCCATTGGGCGAATCACCCCGAAAACGCTCTGAGTGGACGACCGGACTCGAGCCCCCCGTCGCAATCATGGGGTTGGCCAAACGCCCGGTCGACGTTCTGTGGTTCGTTGGAGATTATCCCTCTTATCACCCCCGCGTCCAGATGACAGCCAAGTCGCTGGCCAAGATCCTGAATGCCCTGGGTGTAGATTTTGGGATCTTGGGGCCGGAAGAGAATAGCGATGGTGACTCACAGCGGCTGGCAGGTGAGCGCGGGTTATTTGAAATGCTGGCAGAGAAAAACGGGCGGATATTTAGCAAGTACGAGTTCAATGAAATCATCACAACCGATCCGCATGCTTACAACGCTTTGAAGAATATCTACCCAACATTGGAGATTTCCTACCCGGTCAAGCATGTGACCGAATACCTGTACGAACGCCTTGACCAGCTCAAGCCGCTCCTGAAGCGTGAGGTCAAGGCGAAGGTGACCTACCACGATCCATGTTATCTGGGTCGTGTGAATGGCGTTTACGATGCTCCCCGCGAGCTCCTCGCAGCTATCCCGGGAGTGGAACTCATCGAGATGGCACATACGCGCACGAACAGTCTGTGTTGCGGTGGGGGTGGCGGCGGGATGTGGATGGACGGTTTCCACTGGGAAAAAGCCCACGTCCGCCTCTCCGAGTGGCGTGTCCGTGAAGCGGTGACGGCTGGAGCTGAAATCCTGGCTGTCGCCTGCCCGTATGAACCGCCAAGGTTCGAAGACGCTTCGAAAATGGTCAAGGAAGCCGGGCAATTGATGGTGAAGGACATTGTCGAACTCCTTGCCGAATCCATAGAACTCTAGAAAGGGCAGAGCCATGAACATAATAGTCCCAATCAAGCTTGTCCCAGATTTGGTCGAAGAACTCTCCATCGATACCAGCGGAAATGCTCTCGATACGACCTGGATGCGCCTGATCCTAAGTGAATTCGACGATCATGCCATTGAACAAGCGATCTTGCTGAAGGAAAAGGAAGGCGCCACGGTGACAGTTGTCGCTCCAGATGTAGAAGGCATCGATGATGTCCTCTTTGGAGCATCGGCCAAGGGCGCGGATCGATTGATTAAACTCACTGGAGATTTCAACGTCGGGATGCCCAACCATGCTTTTACATCCGGGCTAAAAGACGTTATCAATGCGCTCCAACCTGACCTAGTCCTGACAGGAGTACAGGCACACAATGATCTCGATGGAACCGTAGGTGGGTTGCTGGCAGAACATCTGGGAATGCCTTATGTCGGATATATCTCGGCCGTGTCCGTTTCCGGCGGAAAAGCGCTGGTCAAGAAAGAGTATCCCGGAGGGCTGCTCGCTGAAATGGAAGTCACGTTGCCGGCTGTGCTCGGTATCCAGGCCGCCGAGGCCCCCCCCCGCTATGTTGCCATCAGCAAAGTGCGGCAGGCGATGAAGACTGGTTCCATCAACGAGCAAGCCGTTGGGGAAATGGATCCAGCTGGTGGCCCGACCATCGAGCGCATGTACCTTCCGGAAGCCGCCGGAAGGGCAACGATGATCGATGGTGAGCCAGAAGCCGTCGTTGCCAGACTAATCGAAATCTTCAAAGAAGCCGGTGTGCTGTAAGGAGGTACCCAATGTCTCAAGATATCTATGTAATCGTAGAACATCTCCGCGGGCAGGTTGCCGATATAACCTATGTGCTGCTCGCCGGTGCCAGGGTCTTATCCCAGGGTTCAGGTGGAAAAGTCAAAGCAGTCCTGTGTGGACATAACGCCCAGGCGCTGGCGAAATCCCTGGCCGCCGATGAAGTCCTCTATCTCGATAGCCCCGCCCTGGCAGACTTTACTTCAGAAGCCTACCAGAAAGCACTGGCCCCGATCATCACCGAGCACCAACCCCGCGCTGTGCTATTTGGTAGCACATCCATCGGCGCGGACTTGGCAAGCTCCCTCTCGGTCCGGCTCGGCCTGCCACTAGTCAACTCGTGCAGCACATTTAAACCTGATGGGAAGTTCGTCAGCCAGATCTGCGGTGGCAAGATCATGGCGGATGGTGCTCTGCCTGCTCCATCATCGCTAGTGACCATGATCCCGGGAGGCTACAAACCGGAGCAGGGTCAGACCGCCCAACCCCCCACCGTCACATCGGTTCCCGTTTCCGCCCTGGATGGGCTACGGGTTGTCCTGAAAAACTATATCGAACCCGAGACCGGCGATGTCGACATCTCCAAGGAGGCAGTGATTATCTCAGTCGGCCGGGGCGTTCAAAACCAGGACAATATCACGCTCGTTGAAGAGCTTGCCCAGGCATTGGGAGGCGTTGTCGCCGGGTCACGCCCGGTCGTTGACCAGGGTTGGCTGCCCGCCTCCCGCCTGATCGGAAAATCGGGAAAAGCGGTCAAGCCCAAGTTGTATCTCGCCCTTGGGATAAGTGGTGCACCCGAGCATGTCGAGGCCGTTACTGGATCCGAAATGATCGTCGCCGTGAATACCGACCCGACTGCCCCGATCTTCTCGTTGGCAAAGTACGGCTCGGAACAGAATATGTTCGACCTGTTACCGGACCTGGTTGAACAAGTACGCCAGGCGAAGGGCTAATAAAGGACTAGAGGAAGGGACATCCTATGCCAGAGCGATTCGACTATTGGGGAATTCCTGAATGGGTTTCACCAGACTTGGTGGTGTACTCCGTCATGTTCCTGTCTGCGTTCATCTTACTGGTCCGGTTTATCTTGAGTGCCAGGCTTTGGTGGCAGGTGGGTCGCCCAGAAAAACGGTGGGATAAATTGCATGTCCGCCTGGGTCGTTTGATCAACTATGGGATCATTCAAACCAAGGTGCTCAGGCAACGTTATCCAGGAGTGATGCATGTCGCCCTTGCCTGGGGATTCTTCGCCTTTTTCCTTGGTACAGCACTGGCAACCATCGACTCCCACTTCTATAAATTCCTCGAAGGGAATATTTACCTGCTCTATAAACTGGTCCTTGACCTTTTTACAGTTTTCTTCCTCTTCGGCGCAGGGCTGGCGGCTTACCGCCGCTTTATCCAAAAACCAAGCCACCTGACTTTGAAGCCCGGTTTCACCCTGTCACTTGTGTTGATCACCGTGATCGTCCTCAGTGGATTGATCGTTGAATCACTCCGCCTGGCTGTGGAACAACCTGACTGGGCGATCTGGTCTCCCGCTGGATGGTTGCTGTCCCTGATATGGATGGCGACTGGCGCATCCGATACGACCCTGATAAACTGGCACCTTGGTCTGTGGGGATTCCATCTGTTCACCATCGCGGCGACCCTGGTTACACTGCCGGCAGGCACATTACTGCACACCTTGACTGGCCCGATGAATGCATTCTTCTCCCAGACCACCCGGGGGTTTGGGGAACTTGCCCCGCTCACTGAAAATGCCAAAGGCGAGCAGGTCTATGTCAGCACACTGCGTGACCTGACCTGGAAACAGCTCCTGGATGGGGATGCCTGTACAGAGTGCGGTCGCTGCCAGGACGCCTGCCCCGCCCATGCAGCTGGAACCCCCCTCAGCCCGAAGCAGTTGATTCTGAGCATGCGAGATGCTCTCCGCCGGGATGGCGCTACCCTGCTCGATAAAGACCATTCAGCAGAACCTCTGGTAGGGAAAGACATCAGCGATGATGTTCTCTGGTCGTGCACCACGTGCGGCGCCTGTATCCAGGAATGCCCGGTCCTGATCGAACACTTGGACATCATTACGGATATGCGCCGGCATCTGGTGATTGAAGGTCGCGTTGACGATATGCTCCAGGAAGCCCTGGCCAACCTCGGCCGCTATGGCAATTCCTTCGGCCAATCTGACCGCTTCCGCGCCAAGTGGACCCAGGGAATCCAGCCCCCCGTGAAAGACGCCCGCAAGGAAGCCGTGGATTATCTGTGGTTCGTCGGTGACTATGCATCCTATAGCTCCAGCATGACCGCAATTACCCAGGCTACGGCAGATGTGTTCTCCAAAGCGGGTTTGAATTTCGGCATTCTATACGAGCATGAATTCAACGCCGGCAATGACGTCCGCAGGATAGGTGAAGAGGGCTTGTTTGAGATGTTAGTCGAGAAGAACATGAAAGCGCTCAATCGTAGCAATTTCAAGTCGATCGTCACAACCGACCCCCATTCTTATAACGCCCTCAAGAATGAATACCCCGCGAATGGGGACGGCCCACTCCAGGTACTGCATTACACAGAACTGATCGACAACCTGATCAAATCTGGCCAATTAAAATTCACCAAGAAACTGAACAACAAAGTCACTTATCATGATCCGTGCTATCTGGGCCGCTATAACGGTGTCTATGATGCTCCTCGCCGGGTGATCCAGGCGATGGGTTGTGAACTTGTCGAGATGCCGCGCCATGCTGACCGGGCATTCTGTTGTGGTGCTGGCGGCGGCCGGATCTGGATGGAGGAAGGCACGGTAAAAGAGCGGCCGAGCGAAGCACGCATCCACGAAGCCGTCGCGCTCGATGGCGTAGAAATCTTCGTTGTGGCCTGTCCCAAAGATGTGACTATGTACAAGGATGCAGTCAAAACCACTGGTCAGGAAGGTAAGCTTGTCGTCAAAGACTTGATGGAGTTAATCAGTGAAGCTTTATAGGTTATGAGAAAGGTCTCGAAAGGCCCTGTGAAAAGCAGGCGATCGAGGACCGCTCAGGCAAGACGTAGCTGGCCGATACCGATCGCAATCAGGCTGATCGCCAGTTTTATGGTGATCATCGTTACCGGCAATGGGGTTTTCACATTTGTCGGTATCAGACTGATCAGCAATCGGATTGTCTCCGAGGCCCAGGAGCAGGTCAAGAACGACCTCAACTCTGCCCGCGAGATTTATCTTGGCACATTACGACATGTCGATGACATCGTCCGGCTCACGGCTCGCAGACCCCTCATCCAGGATTACCTGGATGGAGGCAGCACTGAAGTAACGATTAACGATCTGAGGAATTTAATCTACACCGAGGGCATCGATCTTCTTACCCTCACGGACGTCTCCGGTCATGTGGTCTTGCGGACCAGCAACCCGACCGTCATCGGAGATGATGCAAGTGATAATATCATGGTGAGCAGTGTCCTGGAAACCAGGCGATCTGTGTCCCGAACAACCATCATCTCATACGATGACCTGATACTTGAGTCCCCTCTCCTGGCCGAGCGAGCCTATCTAAGCTTTGTAGACACTCCGATGGCAAGGGAAAGGCCCGAGACCGAACAAACCGCAGGCATGCTCTTGATGACCGCGGCCCCGGTGTTCAATGCACAACAACAGTTTATCGGCGTCTTATATGGCGGTATTCTCCTGAATCGATACTACCAGATCGTCGACAGGATCAAAGAAACCGTCTTCCTGGGACTAACATATGAAGGACACGATATTGGTACAGCAACTCTCTTTCAAGATGATGTCCGCATATCAACGAATGTCAAGAACCAGGATGGCACTCGCGCCATCGGGACACGCTTATCTGAGGAAGTGTATAACCAGGTTGTCCTCGACGGAGAACCATGGATCGGCAGGGCATACGTCGTGAATAATTGGTATATCACTGCATACGAACCCATCCGTGACATCAATGATGATGTGATTGGTGTGCTTTATGTCGGCATTTTGGAACAAAAATATGTCGACATTAAGAACCAATCAGTCTTGGCTTTCTCGACCATCTCCGTCGCGGCGATATTATTATCGATCACCCTGTCCATCTATATCTCCAGGAGTATCTCAATTCCGGTAAGCAAACTCGTCTCTGCCTCCAAGGAACTCGCCAACGGGAACCTTGATATCCATGTGAATATCAACACTAATGATGAGATTGGTGAACTCGCAGAAACATTCAATTCCATGGCGGCGAAACTCCAGGAGAGGGACGAAAAGCTAAAGGAGTACACAAGAAAGAAGATCATGGAGTCGGAGAAATTGGCGCTTATTGGCCAACTTGCGGCGAACGTTGCCCATGAGCTGAACAACCCGCTCCAGGGAATTGTGACCTATTCTCATCTTCTTCTGGAACAGAAGACCTGTGATGAGCCTACCAATCAGAATCTCCAAAAGATCGTCACCCAGGCCAACCGCTGCAGAGACATCATCCGTGGTCTCTTGGATTTCTCCCGGCAAAGGAAACCAGACAAGACGCTCACAAATGTCAACTCTCTATTGAACGATTGTATTTCGCTCTTCGAGAACCAGGCCCTCTTCCATAATGTCAAGATCCAGATGAACCTGGAGGAGAAGCTGCCCCTGATCGTTATTGACCCGTCCCAGGTCGAACGAGTATTCATCAACCTGATTGTCAATGCGTCCGAAGCCATGGACGGTGTCGGCAAGTTGACAATGTCTACCAAACACGACCCGGTTGAGAAATGGGTCGAGGTTAATATTTCGGATACCGGACAGGGCATCATCGAAGAAAATATCGAAAAGATATTCGACCCGTTCTTTACAACCAAAGAAACCGGCCGTGGTGTAGGACTTGGGCTGGCGATCAGTTACGGAATCATCAAGGAGCATAAGGGAACAATCATTGTGGATAGTGAAGTCGGCGTGGGAACAAGATTTACGATCAGGTTGCCTACGGAAACCCAGATATCTGGTGAAGATGATGAACACTAAACCCAAGATACTCATTATCGATGACGAAGAAGTCGTCCTGGATTCATGCACCCAGATCTTGGCCGGGACTAGTTACCAGATATCGACCGCCTCCGATGGAACCCTCGGCCTGAAACTGGTCGAGGAGTTCGCCCCAGACCTGGTATTCGTCGATTTGAAAATGCCTGGTATCCAAGGGATCGAAGTAATAGGCAAGATCATGGAGTTGGATCCAACGATCGTAACGGTCGTCATCACCGGGTTTGCCACGGTAAGTTCTGCGGTTGAAGCGATGAAGAATGGTGCCTACGACTTTCTCCCCAAGCCTTTCACGCCAGATGAATTTCGCTTGATCACACTGCGAGGTCTTGAACGCAGGAAATTGACCCTTGAGACTATCTCCCTTCGCCGCGAGAAGGAGATGCTCCGCGAAAATTTTGCGGCCATCGTTTCCCATGAGTTGAAATCCCCACTGGGCGCGATCAAACAAAACCTCTTCCTGCTGACAGGCGATTCCGTCAGCAATCTTACTGACGAACAGAAAAACCGGTTGGACCGGATGACGATCCGGATCGATGACTTGATCAAGTTGATCAACTCGTGGCTACGCGTCTTGTCTGTGGATATCGGCAAGATCAAGGAAAGTTTCGCTCCATTATCCGTACAACCCTTGATCGTTAAGGCGATCGAGACGATTGAGTCCCATGCAGTCCGCAAGGATATAAGTATCGATACATCTGTTGAAGAGTCAGTCCCCAAATTCCTTGGCGAAGAGATTAGTTTTGTCGAAGCCCTTGTAAATATCCTTGCCAATGCCGTCAAATATACGCATGCTGGTGGGAAAGTTCAGGTCAACGCCCGGGAGGCGAATAACCTGATTGAAATTACAATCTCCGACACAGGAATTGGGATATCCGCCGAAGAACTCCCCTTTATCTTTGAGGATTTTTACCGAGGCAGGTCCATCCAGACTGCGGAAGGCAGCCACGGGATCGGCCTGACTATCAGCAAGCGCATCATCCAAGCCCATGATGGAACGATTTCAGTAGAAAGCGAGCCTGGTCAAGGTACTACGTTCAAGATTGGCTTGCCGGCACATCAAGAAGAGTAACCCAAATCAAAAAAAGCGATCCGCCAAATGGCAAATTAAAAAAGGAGATCCACAATGACCGAGCAAAAACAATTATTGATCATCGACGATGACCCCGACTATGTCGAAGGCATCAAGGCAATCCTTGAAGGCGCGAACTACACTGTCGATGTCGCTTATAATCCCAAAGATGGCATCAAGGCATTGAAGACCGGGAAATATGACCTTCTTTTGCTTGATATCATGATGGGCCGTGGCGCAGAAGGCATCATGATTGCACGCCAGATGCGCAAGGATACCAAGTTGCGCGAACTGCCGGTGTTGATCATCACAGGCATCCGTGAACAGATTGCATTCCTCTTCCCAGGCGAGCCAGTACATCCCCGCTTCGTCCAGGTAGATGAGTTAATGGAAAAACCAGTTGAGCCCAAGTTACTCCTGGAGAAGGTGAGCACATTAATCCAAATTGCTGCAGAATTAAAGAGCAAATCCAAATAAGGCAACGCGTGGATACGGGCCTAAGCTCGATCAGATTGAGGCCTTCACGCAGGAAGACATCAGCATCCCATACGCCTTCCATCTCAGAACGATAGGAAGAAATGACATGACGGATAAACCTACATTTAGCGAAGAAATCTCGAACCTATTGCAAGCCTCGCACGGCGAACCGATTTCGACATGCATCCAATGCGGTACCTGCTCGGCAACTTGCCCGGCAGCTGAATTCATGGATTACACACCGCGTAGAGTGATTGGGCTGATCAACTCTAATTACAAGGATGTGGTTATCAATAGCAACAGTTTCTGGTTCTGTGCATCCTGTTTCCATTGCACGGTGAGATGCCCACGAGACATCGACATTGCCGGACTGATGTACGGGTTGAAACGTTACTCCATGTGGAAGGGCCAGTACCATGAGGGATTGATCGGCCCCACCTTCTCGGAAACTTTCGTCAAAACCGTTTTCAAAAGTGGCCGGTCTTACGAACCCGTCCTGGCGACAACTTATCTATTCAGTTTCGGTGTTCAAGAGTTCCTCACAGAAGCACAGACTGCTACCACCCTGATGTTGAAGGGAAGGCTGCCCATCCTACCCCCCAGGATTAAGCGCCTTAAGAACTTCAGGCGCATGATTGGTCGGATTATCCCTGTGGGAGGACTCGAATGAAGAAATATGCCTATTTCCCCGGTTGCTCGCTTGAGAAGATGGCCTTGAGCTACCACAATTCCACCATGGAAACGACAAAGAAGTTGGGTATAGACCTGATCGAATTGGATGACTGGAACTGCTGTGGAGCGACAGCTTATTTCCATATCGATGAATTGCTGGCCTATACCCTCTGTGCTCGCAATATTGCCATCGCTGAAAAAGAGAAACTGGACCTGGTAGCCCCTTGTGCAGCCTGCTATAAAAACTCTTACTTCACCAATGCGGACCTCAAGAAAGACCCTGAACTCGCAGACCACATCAATTTCGCCCTGGAAGAGGATGATCTTCAGTTCAACGGGAATATCTCCATCCTTCACCTGATTGAGGTGTTCACCAAGGATGTCGGCTACGAAGCGATCAAGGCAAAAGTCACCAAGCCTCTTGAAGGTCTGCGCGTTGCCCCTTATTATGGATGTCAGATCCTGAGACCCAAAAAGGACAGAGAGAATGAGAATATCGAGAACCCCTCGTTCTTCGAGGATTTAATGACGTCCATCGGGGCAGAACCGGTGGAGTATGCGAACAAACTTAAATGTTGCAGTGGTGCCCTTATCATCACCAACCGCCACGCAGCCCTGAGCATGGCCCGCAATCTGTTACAGGATGCGATCACGAGTGGGGCCTCAGTCATCGCTACTGCTTGCCCGATGTGCCAGGTCAATCTGGAGTGTTATCAGAAGCAGGTTAACCAGGAATTCGGTACCGATTACTCAATTCCTGTGCTCTACTTCACGCAGCTGATCGGACTTGCGTTCGGGATTTCTGCGAACAAGTTGGGCATTGGGTCGGAATTGGTTCTTCCCACCCCAGTATTATCCCAGGTGCGACGCAGTAAGGCTGCGAAGGCCGGCTAATCTGGGAAAAGAGAAAGGGAAAATCGATATGGATGACGTTTTACATCACGCAAACTTCAACCATTTGAGGAGGTGAAGAATGTCGGAGAAAATTGGTGTTTATGTGTGTCATTGCGGTAGCAATATTGCTGGGGTCGTGAGAGTGGATGAGGTCAGCCAGTGGGCTGGCGAGAAACTCGCCGATCAGGGAGTGGTGGTCTCCCGTGATTACAAGTTCATGTGTTCCAGCCTGGGCCAGGAGTTGATCCAGAAGGATATCAAAGAACTTGGCCTGACGCGGGTTGTGGTTGCCGCCTGCTCCCCCCACCTTCATGAGGCCACCTTCCGGACAGCCTGCTCGGGGGCAGACTTGAACCCCTACCTGTGTGAACTGGTTTCGATCCGTGAGCAGGACTCGTGGGTTCATACCGACAAGGATGCGGCCACCGAGAAGGCCAAGGCTATTCTGTCCGGAGGCGTTTCCCGGGTTATCCACCATGAACCGCTCGAACCGCTGCATGTGCCGATCCACCCAGCCACGTTGGTCGTCGGCGGTGGGATCGCCGGCATCCAAGCAGCGCTTGAGATCGCAGACGCAGGTTTCCCGGTTTACCTCGTTGAGCGGGAACCCTCTATCGGTGGGCATATGGCCCAGTTCGACAAGACTTTCCCCACCCTGGACTGCTCGGCTTGTATCCTTACTCCAAAGATGGTTCAGGTTGGCGTTCATCCCAACATCACTCTCTTAACCTGGAGTGAGGTCGAAAAAGTGGATGGCTATGTGGGCAACTTCGTCGCCACCATCCGGAAGAAAGCCCGCTACATCAACGAAGAACTCTGCACCGGTTGCGGTATCTGCTGGGAGAAGTGTCCTAAGAAAGTCGTAGACGACGTCTTCGAAGCCGGTATGGCCAACCGCAAGGCGGTCTACACCCCCTTCCCCCAGGCAGTACCCAACCTGCCGGTGATTGACGCCCCCAACTGCACATACTACCTTAAGGGAACCTGCAAAGCCTGCGAGAAGTTCTGCCCGACTGGAGCAATCGACTTTGAGCAGCAGGATACCATCTTGAATGTGGAGATTGGTAATATCATCCTTGCAACCGGTTGGGACCTATTCGATACCACCCGCATCCCGCAGTATGGGTACGGACGCTACGCGAACGTCTTCACCAGCCTGGAATTCGAACGTCTTACCAACGCTTCCGGCCCGACGGGTGGACACATCTACCTGCGCGATGGGAAGACAGTACCGCAGTCGGTGGGTATCATCCACTGCGTTGGTTCACGCGATAAGAATTACAACAACTACTGCTCTTCGATCTGCTGTATGCAGAGCCTGAAATTTGCGCACCTTGTCCACGAGAAGACCGGAGCGACAGTCCATAACTTCTATATTGACATCCGCACACCTGCGAAGGGATACGATGAATTCTATCAGCGCCTGCTTGAAGAGGGGACGAACTTCGTCCGTGGCAAGGTCGGCGAAGTGACCACCGCGGCGCGCACTCCTGAAGAAGAAGGCAAGCTGATCATCCAGGTCGAGGACACACTCATCGGCCGGCAACGCCGTATCCCGGTGGACATGGTTGTCCTGTCCGCAGGGTTGGAACCACGCCATGATGGCAAGGAAGTTGCCAAGCTGTTCGGTATCTCCTGCAGCGCAGATGGTTGGTATATTGAAAAGCACCCGAAGCTGGACCCGATCGCCACCATGACCGACGGAATTTATATTGCCGGCTGCGTCCAGGGACCGAAGGATATCCCGGCCAGCGTTGTCCAGGGTGCTGCAGCAGCTGCACGCGTTCTCGGGAAGATCCAGCAGAAGGAGATTGCCCTCGAACCGGTGCGCGCCACGGTCAACGAAGACCAGTGCTCGGGTTGCCGCATCTGCAACAATATGTGCCCGTTCAATGCCATCCTGTTCCACGAAGACAAGGCTGTTTCCGAAGTCAACTCGGCTCTGTGCCAGGGATGTGGAACCTGTGTAGCCGCCTGCCCGGCCGGCGCCATCAGCGGGACAGTTTTCAGTGATATCCAAGTCCTTTCCCAGATCGATGGTCTGCTTTTACTGAACCTATCCCGCTCAGCATCTGCCGAGAAAATAATGGAGGCATGATATGTCCAACCAAAACTTTGAACCTGTTATCATCGGCTTCACCTGCAACTGGTGCAGTTACCGCGCTGCGGATATGGCCGGCACGGCCCGGATGAAATATGCGCCCAACATCCGCTTGATCCGCTTGATGTGTTCGGGCCGGCTCGATCCGACATTCATCTTCAAAGCCTTCGCCGGTGGTGCTGATGCGGTACTGGTCTCCGGATGCCATCCGGGAGACTGCCACTACGTCGAGCAAAATTACAAAGCCCTGCGCCGATACCACTTGATGAAAAGAGTGTTGGTCCAGATGGGGATGGAGCCCGGGCGGTTGAAATTGCTCTGGGCCAGTGCAGCAGAAGGCGCGATTTTTGCAGAAGAGATCAACAAATTCGTAGAGGAAGTGCGTGCTCTCGGACCCTTGAACTGGAATGCAGGGAATGCATTCATCCCAGTCCATGAGAGCGAACCAATGGAGGTGAACGCATGAGCAAGCCGAAATTCGCTATGTATTGGGCCGCTTCCTGTGGCGGATGCGAGATCGCAGTCCTGAACATTCATGAGAAAATCCTGGATGTGGATGCCAATTTCGAGGTCGTCTTCTGGCCGGTTGCCATGGACGCCAAATACAAGGATGTCGAAGCCATGGAGGACGGTTCGATCCTCCTGACACTCTTCAACGGCGGCATCCGCAATGACGAGGATGAGCATATCGCCAAGCTCATGCGCAAGAAGTCGCAGATCCTGGTGGCATTCGGCTCCTGCGCCACCGAAGGGTGCATCCCCGGCCTGGCCAACTTCACCCCGATAAAAGAGGTAGTTGATACTGCGTTCTCGACAATCTCCACAGAGAATCCGGACAACATCCGACCGCAGACATCCTACATGATGCCCGAGGGCGAGATCCATATTCCAACGCTCTACCCCGTCCTCAGGACCCTCGAGCAGGTCGTTGATGTCGATTATTTCATGCCCGGTTGCCCGCCAGAATCGCACCAGATCGCAGCCGTAATCGACCTGGTTATCCAGGTGCTGCAAGGTAAAGCCCAACTCCCGCCCAAGGGATCGATCATCGGCGCTGGTAATTCGACGGTCTGTGAAGAATGCAAGCGCCAGCGCAACCTCAAGACAATCAAGGCATTTGGCCGCATCCAAATGATACATGCCGACCCGGAACTGTGCCTGCTCGAACAGGGCATCCCATGCAACGGTCCGGCAACCCGCAGCGGCTGCGACGCCCGCTGCCCCACAGCCGGCGCACAATGCATCGGCTGCTATGGCCCGGCGGAAGGCGTGGTCGATTACGGCGCCCGCTTGATCGCGGCCTTCGGGTCGGTGATCGATAGCAATGACCCGGCCGAGATCGACCGTATCCTTGACGGCCTGGTCGATCCAGCCGGCCAGTTCTATCGCTTCAATCTGGCTGGATCGCTATTGAAAGCCAGTATACCCGCAATAAAATCAAACGGTGTTTAGGAGGTAAGCATGCAACGAATAACGATTGATCCCATCACCAGGCTGGAAGGCCATGGAAAAATCGAGATATTCCTCAATGAGGAAGGCGATGTCGCCAACACTTACTTCCAGATCCCCGAACTGCGCGGTTTTGAACGCTTCTGCGTCGGCCGCCCGGTGGAAGAACTACCCCTGCTGACCAACCGCATCTGCGGCGTCTGCCCGGAAGCGCACCACATGGCTGCCGCCAAAGCAGCCGATGCAGTATATAAGGTCGAGGTCCCGCGCACCGGCAAGATGCTGCGTGAGTTGCTCTATAGCGCCTTCTACTGCACGGACCACACCACTCACTTCTATGCCTTGGCGGGACCAGACTTCGTCATGGGACCCGATGCCCCGGTTGCCGAGCGCAACATCCTGGGTGTCATCCACAAGGTCGGGCTGGAGATCGGTGGAAAGGTCATCCAGATGCGCAAGTACGGTCATACGGTCGTGGAGATGATCGGTGGGCGTAAAGTTCACCCCTGCACGTCCATCCCCGGCGGTCTGACCAAGGGGATCACCAAAGAGCAGCGCGATGAGATCCTCGCGATGGGTAAATGGGCGATCGAGTTTGGTCAGTTCAGCCTGAAGCTGTTCAATGACATTGTCCTTGGCAACAAGGCCTACGTCGACTTGATCCTGGGTGATATTTACACGCACAAGACCTACTACATGGGCATGGTGGACGAAAACAACCACACCAACTTCTATGACGGTATGGTACGCGTGGTTGGCCCGGACGGGAAAGAACTGGTCAAGTATGCGCCGAGCGAATACATGAACCATGTGGCGGAACGCGTCGAACCCTGGACCTACCTCAAGTTCCCCTACTTGAAAAAGGTCGGCTGGAAGGGCTTCGTGGACGGACCCGATTCGGGCGTCTACTGCGCCACACCGCTCTCGCGGCTCAACGCAGCCGACGGGTTGGCCACCCCTCTCGCACAGGAAGAATACGACAAGATGTATAAAACCCTGGGCGGCAAGCCCGTCCACCAGCGGTTGGCGACCCACTGGGCGCGCCTGATCGAGCTGCTCTACGCGGCCGAGCGCTGGGTGGAACTGGCATCGGACCCGGAGATCACCTCCGACAACTACCATGCCATCCCAACCGCGACCCCGACCGAAGGCGTCGGTATCGTCGAAGCCCCGCGCGGGACACTCACCCACCACTACTGGACCGACGAGCGCGGCGTTGTCACCAAAGTCAACCTGATCGTGGGTACGACCAACAACTATGCCCCGATCACCATGTCCATTGACAAAGCTGCCAAGAGCCTGATCAAGAAAGGCACTGTCGTGACCGAGGGTCTGCTGAACATGGTCGAGATGGCCTTCCGTGCCTACGATCCCTGCTTCGGCTGCGCCACCCATTCCCTGCCGGGTCAGATGCCCTTAGAAGTCACGATTAAAGACGTAGACGGCAATCCGGTGCAGGTGCTGAAACAGTTCGTCGATTAATCAACACAGATATAAGTCGGATAGTCACTTGTCGGTTCGGCTCGTGGCTATCCGACGTAACTTAAAATAATTTTTGATGATGGATGATTTAACTAGCAAGACCCTCATAATTGGACTGGGCAACCCCATCCTGGGAGATGACGGGGTCGGGTGGCGCGTAGCAGATCAGCTCGCCGACCGGATCGGCGAGCGACCCGACATCGAAGTGGATTGCGCCGCCCTCGGCGGATTGAGCCTGATGGAAAGAATGACCGGCTACGGCCGTGTCATCCTGATCGATGCGATGTATACCGGCCAGCACGCTCTCGGGACGATCAACCAGTTTGCCCTGTGTGACCTGCCGGACCCAACCGCCGGGCATTCGGGCTCTGCCCACGATACATCCCTGCGCAACGCGCTCAATGTCGGTCGCAGCATGGATATTCCCCTGCCCAAAGATGAAAATGTGCTTATTGTGGCGATCGAGGCCGAGAATATCTACGATTTTTCCGAGCAGCTCTCTCCTGCGATCGAATCCGCTGTCCCGGTTGCCGTCGAGACCATCCTGGGTTTGCTCAACTAATGCCCGGACAAGTTGACTCTGATTGCTAAATAACGCCCTTTAGTCGGATAAACTCAAAATCAAACACCTTGAGCATGTCTGGTACCCAGATTTAGGAAAGGAGAGTAAGACTGTGGTTTCCCCCGAAATCCTCCGCCGCTATCCCTTCTTCGCCCTCTTGAATGAGGACCAACTCAGGGCAATCGCAATGATTGCCGATGAGAAAGAATATCCAAAAGACAGCCTGCTGGTCAAAGAAGATGTCCCCGCTACCAAGATCATGCTGCTTGTCGAAGGCGATATCGACCTGATCTACTCCGGAGGGGGCGAAGGAGCAGTAATAAATTCCTTGGTCGGTTCGATTGCCCCGGGCGAGGTGCTGGGGGTATCTTCATTGATCGAGCCCTATATTTATATTTCATCAGCCCAGGCGATGGCGCCTGTCAAGGTTGTCGAGATCGATGGGATCGCCCTGCGCGCCCTTCTGGAGATCGATCCCAAGATGGGCTATGCACTGATGCGCAATGTCTCCGCCGCTGTACTGGAGAGGCTTAAATATACAATGGTCGAACTGGCGGCTGCAAGAGCGTAAGCATCAATCAGAGGTCAAGCCGGCCATGGCTGTCCGCCATGGCCTTTTTTTACCAACATTCTGATCTCCCGGTTTGCAACTCGGGATGCTATCTGGCGTATATAAGGTAAACCGAAATCTGGATATCTTTGACTCGGAGGATCCTAATGAGCGAATTAAACCCTACCCCACCCAAGCAGAGCAATGCCGTCGGAGTAACCATCGTTATTGCTGTCACGATCGTCACGCTAGCCTGTATCCTGGCCTGCACGGGAACCATGATCACATTCATCCTTAATGCGCCTTGGAATTGACTATCTGGTCGTAGCAATAACCCCGGCTGGAAACAGCCGGGGTTATTGCTTTATTTATTCTGTTCTTGCCTGATCACGATTCTGGTTTCCAGCGAGTATAATTATTGTAGACACCATCAACCAGGATAGTCTTCATGAGCCAGAAACAACCAGGCCCCTACCTCACTGATCCCAATGGGCAGGAACACCCTTTATCGTCCCGGGCAACCACGATTGGTCGCGCCGTTGAGTGCGACATTGTCATCGTCAGCAAAGGGATCTCCCGTGAGCATGCCCGCATCCATCACCAGGGCCGGCGTTGGTTTGTTGATGACCTTGGCTCCACCAACGGGTCGTACCTAAACGGGGAACGCATCCTCAATTCCAGTGACTTGCGTGATGGTGATAGCCTGAAGTTCGGGTATGTTACCTTTATCTTTCACGACCCGGACACCACGGTGAGGGAAAATGCCATCACCGATCTGGATGTGGACACAGATGCCGGGATCGTGCGTATCAACCGCAAACCGGTGACACTTTCGCCCAAAGAATACCAACTGCTCGTCTTCCTTTACGAACGCAACGGGCAGGTCTGTTCGAAGGATGAGATCGGGCGCGCCGTCTGGCCAGAATTCGAGGCTGATGGCATCTTTGATTACCAGATCGAGAACCTCGTCCGCCGGTTGCGGACCAGGATCGAGATAGACCCTGCTGATCCGCAATTGCTGGTGACACTCCGCGGTCTGGGATACAAGCTGTTATCGGGCTAGAACGCGCAGGCGCTCTGATTGGAATGCATTTTTTGATACCAGCCTCATCGGGGTTCAATAGCGTCCGGTTAGCCAGTTGATAGGTCAATTTACACCCCTTCGGGTATCATCTACAGCGGATGGTACCCATGACACCGCAAGCCAAAATCTCAAGGAACAAGAAGAAAACTACCATGGCCCCTGCATCGCTGGAAGGACAGACCCTCGGCAAATACCGCGTCTTGGAACCGCTCGGTCGCGGTGGCATGGCCCAGGTCTACAAGGCGTACCACCCACAATTGGACCGCTATGTTGCCGTAAAGGTCTTACGCTCCGACCTGGTAGAGGATCAGGAGTTCCTTGCCCGATTCCGCCGGGAGGCGCGCGCCGTTGCTGCCCTGCGGCACCCAAACATCATCCAGGTCTATGACTTCGATGTCCATGATGACTGGTATTTCATGGTCATGGAATTACTCGAGGGCGATTCGCTCAAAGCCTACCTGAATGCCTTCCGCACCCGCCGGGAACGCATGCCGCTCGGAGATGTCGTCCGTATCCTGAACGATGTGCTCACCGGGCTGGCGTACGCCCACAGCGAAGGGATCATTCACCGGGACTTGAAACCCGGCAATATCATGTTGACCCGCCGCGGCCAGGCTGTCCTGACCGACTTCGGCATCGCCCAGATCCTCGGCGGGACACAGTACACTGTCTCTGGTGCGCTGATGGGCACGCTCAACTATATGGCGCCCGAACAGGGCCGGGATGGGAAGTGCGACGTCCGCTCGGATATCTACTCATTGGGGATCGCCTACTACGAGACACTGACAGGCACAGTGCCATTCGACGCCGATACACCCCTCGCAATCTTGATGAAACACCTCAACGACCCGCTGCCGATGCCGAGAGCGTTCGACCCGACGATCCCGGAACCGTTCGAACGTGTGGCGCTGAAAGCCCTCGCCAAGGACCCGCGTGACCGTTTTCAGACCGCCATGGAAATGCTCGAGGGGTTAAATTCAGCGGCTCAGGAAGCCGGCGTGGAACTCCCGGAAACGGTCACCCTGCCCCAAAGAATGCCCATCCTGCCTGTCCGACCCGGACCGGTGGCGGTCTTCTCCGGGGAGGCACGCATGGATATCCAGGACCCCGGATTCGCCAAGGGAGATACGGATATCCAGCTCGGCAAGAAGGGTGCATTGGCGGAGGCTGATGAAGGTCCTGCTCAGCCAAAGAATGTTTCCCAGGCTGTCTTCGGATCGATTGCCGCGATCATCTTTGCCAACATGATCATGCTCTGGGCCAGCGGTGTCTTCGGTTGGGACGTCTTCGGTCGCACCTGGCCTCTGGAACTCATCGTCGGTGGCAGCTTGCTGATCGCCCTGATGACTGCCCTGGCTGAGCCATGGTTACTCATCCCGGGTGGGATCGTGGTCGGGAACGGTTTTCTCTTCGCCTACTTCGCCCTGTCCGGCTGGTGGGAACACTGGGCCATCCTCTGGCCCCTGGAACCACTGCTGGTCGGCGCTTCGATCCTTGCACCATTCTGGCTTACCGGGCGCGGTCTGCACGGTCGCAGGCTGACCCGCCAGATTGGCGCCGTCATTCTTGTTCTGGCAGGAGTGGTATTCATCCTATCGATGGGCATCGCCATCATCCTGACCTTCTAGCGACTCGAGAAAATAATTCTCAACACCCTGGTTGGATCCACACGGCCGCCAGTTCTGTTCGACGCGGCCCGATCAAATTATAGAAACCAAATTTAAAGGAGGTTCAAATGCATAAAAAAGCTTCTCTACTCTTTGGGGTAACCCTGGTCTTGATTGGACTGCTGGCACTGGCAGGCAACCTGTTATTAAGTGCTACCGGAAGTTCCCTGGCTGCGGGTTTCAACACCTGGCCGCTGGCCGTCGTCGCCATCGGGCTGCTGTTCTGCATCCCCCCATTCGTGTTCAGCAAACAACCCGGCCTTGGCGGCCTATTCATCCCGGGTGTTCCGGTGTTGACAACCGGCATCCTGCTCTTTATCGCCAGCATCACCGAGCACTGGGACCTGTGGGCAACCTGGTGGCCGATGGAAGTCATCGGCGTGGCCCTGGGATTCGTCCTCGCTGCCATTTTCTTGAAGGTGGTCTGGTTGATGATCCCGGCCAGCATTGTCGGTCTGAACGGGCTGGTGCTGTTGTTCTGCTCGCTGACCGGACTGTGGGGCGCCTGGGCTGTCTTGTGGACCGTTGAGCCGTTCGCTGTCGGTCTCCCGCTCCTGCTCATCGGTATATTCAAGAAGCTGGATGGCCTCAAACTGGCCGGGTTGATCCTGACCGGTATCGCCGGGCTGGCTTTCGCAGCCATGTCCGCGATTCTTGTAACCACTTCCTGGGTGGTCAGGTTGATCGGGCCGGGTTTGATCATGGCCCTGGGAATCTTCATGGTCGTCTCAGCACTTCTCAAGCAACCGGGGGAGGCTGCTGCGGGAAGTGAGGCTGACGTCTAAGCCAAACCATACAACATGTATGCCAGTCGGGACAAAAGGTACCGCCCGGTGCTCCCGGGCGGTACCTTTGATTAATCAGCTGGAGAAGGGACCCTGCGCCGCTGGGCCAAGACCCCCTCCCCCCAGAAGAACAGCAACGCAATCCAGACAAGGCTGAACCCAATCATCTGCGTTTGCGAGAACGGCTCCCGGTAGACAAGCACTCCGAGCAGGAACTGCAACGTCGGAGCGATGTACTGCATCAGGCCAACCATCGAAAGAGGGATGCGTTGCACCGCCGAGGCAAACATCAGCAAAGGGATGGTTGTGACCAGACCCGCTCCCACCATGAGCAGGTCCAGACCAAGGCCTGAATGCAGGAAAGCCCCCTCACCCCCAAGTTCCGAAAAAATCAGCCAACCGATCGCTGGCAAGAACAGGATCCCGGTCTCAAGGGTCAACCCTGAGATCGAATCGAGCGGGGATACCTTCTTGATCAAACCGTAAATCCCGAAGGAGAACGCCAGGCTCAACGCAATCCAGGGCAGCCGGCCATAACTGATCGTCAGGTAGGCAACCCCGCAGGCCGCCAGCGCGATCGGAACCCACTGCACGGGACGCAAGCGCTCACGCAGAAAAGCCACACCGAAAATCACACTTAATAGAGGATTGATGAAATAACCGAGGCTGGTTTCGACGATAAAGCCGGCATTGACCGCTGAGACGTAGATGAGCCAGTTGACACCGATCAAGATACCGGCCAACATATAAGCCCGCAGCACCTGCCAGCGGGCGGCTGCTTTCAGGAATGCTTTCCAGCGCTTCGAGACCAGCAGGATGCCAACCAGGAGAATAAACGACCAGGCGATCCGGTGACCGAGCAACTGCGTGGCCGGCACCTGCTGGAGTAGCTTCCAGTACACCGGAAACAGGCCCCAGGTCAGGTAAGCGCCTAATGCGAATAAATAGCCCTTTTTCATCTATCTCCGTTTCGTAGAATGATCGGTTCATCCCTATGGACGCATCGTATTCTAGCATAGCCTCGGCACGGATGCGAGAAAAACCATGCATATCAATGGTATGGCGCCAGCCATACTGTTCTGTCTGGTTCAAGCGAAGAACACAAGAACAGAAATGTGGAGCCTCAGGGTCAAGGCTCCACTCTTTCGCGTGCGATCCGTTATCAGCTTTATGGGGAGTGGGCTCAGGCCTCTGGAATCCTAAGGTGATACCCTTTCCGTGACAATGCGGTGGTTATCTGCTCTTCAGTGACCTGCGCCTCATCGAACTCTACAACCACCTGCCCCTTGTGGTAGCTGGCAGAGATGTCCCGGATGCCTGGCAGGTCGTCCTCGATGCTTTCGACAGATATCGCGCAGTTCGGGCAATGCATTCCGTCAAGCTTGTAGGTTTTCTTCGCGATCATCAGCACCTAATTCCCAAAGATGATCGCACCCGTGTACATGCCCATCGAGCAGGCGAACTGGATAACCGTCCCCTCCTGCTGCGCCGGGATGGAGATCGGCACCACACCACTCTCAGGCAGGATCACATCCACCCCCAGCGCAGGGATGACAAACGCCCGTGAGCAGGAATACGTCTGGTCGGTAATTACGTTCAGGGTCAAGGGAATATCCGCGGGAGCGTGGAGGAAACGCGGAGTATAGCCGTAATTCTCAGCGTTGAGCACAATCACATTGTCCGCAACATCCGCCTCCCCGCCGGGCTGGTTCCCCGATTGCACCGCTCGGGGGATGAACGCGGTTGCCAACGGGTTGCCGATCACATTCAACCCGGTGTAGACCGAGACGATACCCAGCACCAGCACGACCATGGCCACGAAACGCATCAGCCAATTTTCCAGCCTGGCACCGACATTCATCGCCAGGTAGGCGACCAGGAAGAACACCGGGCTGGCACCGAGGGTGAAAGCGAACATCAAGGCCGCGCCCTGCAACGGGTCTCCGCTCGCGACAGCCACTGCCATCATTGCCTGGGCCACCCCGCATGGGATCAGCACCGTCAATGCGCCTAGGAACAACGGCGCAAAGAGGTCGGCGCCATTCTTGGCCTTGCGGCGGATGTAGCGGGTGATGAACTTAGGCGGCTCCACCGTGAAAAACCGAAATACCGGGTGGACGTTGAACATCCGCAGGCCATTGCCCACCATGAAAATGCCGATAGCAATCAACAGGATAGCCCGGGTCGTAGCGCTCAGTTGGAAAACCGATCCCAGTACGCCAAGCAGGAATCCAAGCAGTGTATAGGCGATGAGCTTGGCAGCCAGGAACAAGCCGATCGGCAGCGCAAGCCGAGCCTGTCCCGGATTGGTCACCTTGTTTCGGGTTTTCCGCCGTTCGGGGACCTTGAGCAGGTCCCGTTCGATCTGCCGTTCCAGCGAACTGGCCAGCAGACCGCCCTGGACGGCAAGGCACGAGAGACCCCCGCTGGTCAAACCGGTGATGAAGGCAATCAGGAATGATTCCATTCTCTAGCGCATCCCACCTTCCCAGACAACGAAGGGCATATTGATGACCACCCCCGGTTGTTCGATGGTCACCTCACCAGCTTCGAGGGCGGCGAGGATCTCTGCCTCCGAGCGCAGTTCACGCGCCTGGGCAGGGTCCATCCAGGTGACGACATTCAGGCGCCGCAACGGAGAATAGCCCTCCGTCCCGGGTGGGCTATCGAAGACGTCCGGTGCGAAGCCGAGCGGGCCCATGCCTTCGACCCCATTGGCAAAGACGTACACTTCCGCAAGGGCGCTCTCCGGGACATCAGCAAGCGCTGTGACCCAGAGCACCGGCGATGCCATCATATCGGTCAACAACCCGGCAATTTCGGCATCCGAAGCTTCGGTGTGGGTGAAATAGATCTCCTCGCCTTCGGCAAAGGCACGCCCAACCGGCAACTCTGCCACCGCAGCCATCTCCGCTTGTGGGGCGCAGGCGACCAGGACGAACATGGCAACCAGTGAAACAAAGGGAATAGACAGAATCAATCTGCGAGACATGCGATACTCCTAAATTAGATTATGGGATAAGGGTATTACAAAATCCGGGTCCGGCGCAGGCGCAGGCTGTTGCTGACCACGAACACGCTACTGAATGCCATCGCCAAGGCTGCAATCATCGGGTTGAGATAACCCAACGCCGCTGCCGGGATCAGGGCGACATTGTAGAAAAAAGCCCAGAACAGGTTCTGCTTGATCGTCCGCAGGGTCTTGCGCGACAGCGATACCGCCCGCTTGACACCGCGCAGGTCGCCGGAGATCAGCGTCACCGGTGCTGCAGCCATGGCTACATCCGTGCCGGTGCCGATGGCGATGCCCACATCGGCCTGGGCCAGCGCCGGGGCATCGTTGACCCCATCACCGACCATGGCGATAATGCTGCCGGAGGCCTGCAAACGCTTGACCTCAGCGGCCTTCCCGTCTGGCAGGACTTCCGCCAGGACCATGTCGATGCCGACCTGGCCGGCGATTGCCTCGGCAGTCTTCTGATTGTCGCCGGTGATCATGGCTACTTTCAAGCCCATCCGCTGCAGGTCTGCGATTGCTTCCAGCGACCCATCTTTGAGCGTATCCGCTACGGCGATGACACCGCTGACCTGGCCATCGACCGCGACCAGCATGGCCGTCTTGGCCTCGGATTGCAGCCGCCCGACATCGGACTCCAGCCCGTTCAACGGGAAGCCGTGCTTCTCCATCATGCGCATGTTCCCCACTGCCACAGCATGCCCGTCCACTTCTGCCGTCACACCAAGGCCCGCCTGCGCCTGGAAACCGGCAGGTTCGACCAGGGACAGGCCGCGGGTGGTCGCCTCGGCCCAGATGGCCTCGCCCAGTGGGTGTTCGCTGCCCTTCTCCACTGAAGCAGCCAGGCGCAGCAACATATCGGCTTCCATTCCGCTGGTGACGATGTCTGTCACTGCCGGCTGCCCCTTGGTGATCGTCCCGGTCTTGTCCAGCACAACGAGATTCACCCGCCCGGCGCGCTCGAGCGCCTCGCTGGTGCGGAAAAGGATGCCGTTCTCGGCGCCCTTGCCCGTCCCGACCATGACAGCCGTCGGTGTCGCCAACCCCATCGCGCACGGGCAGGCAATGACCAGCACCGCGACCATGTTGATCAGCGCACGGGTAAACCCGTCGATATCGGCGTTGACCGGCAGGGGCGGGCCGAGGAAATACCAGCCAGCAAACGTCAGCAGGGCGATGACAATCACAGCCGGAACGAACCAGGCTGAAACCTGGTCCGCAAGCTTCTGGATCGGCGCCTTGCTGCCCTGGGCATCCTCGACCAGACGGATGATCTGGGCCAGCGCAGTCTCCTTGCCGACTTTGGTAGCCTCGAACTTGAGCAATCCCAGCTTGTTGAGAGTAGCCCCGATGACTGGGTCGCCGGGTCCTTTCTCGACCGGTAATGACTCCCCGGTCAGCATCGATTCGTCCACTGCCGAGCGGCCATCGACGACCACACCATCGACCGGCACTTTCTCACCCGGACGGACGAGGACCACATCGCCGACGCCGACCTCGTCCACAGGGACCTCGGTCTCGACGCCGTTCCGCACGATGCGGGCGGTCTTGGCTCTCAAGCCCATCAGTTTCTTGATCGCCTCAGATGTCCGCCCCTTGGCGCGCGCTTCGAGGAACTTGCCCAGCCGTATCAAGGTGATGATCACTGCGGCGGTCTCGTAATAGACGTGGCCGTCCAGCCAACCAAAGGTGATCGGCAACGAGTACAGGTAGGCGACCGATGAGCCCATTGCAATGAGCACATCCATGTTGGCCGAGCCGTTACGCAGCGCTTTGTAGGCACCAACGTAGTACTGCCAGCCGACGTAAAACTGCACCGGGGTGGCGAATGCCAGCATCGCCCAGTGTGCCCAGTCGGCGTGCGCCCACATGCCAAAGATCCCGAAATCGCGGCCCATCGAGAACAGGAACAACGGGATGGTGAAGATCAAACCAACGATGAGCAGCCGCCGCTGAGCGCGGATCTCATCCGCCCGGGCTTCGGCCTCCGCATCTTCGGCCTCCCCACCCAGTACCACTGCCTCGAACCCGGCTCGGGAGACCGCGACGCGGATCTCGGCCTGGCTGACAATGGTCGGGACGTACTGTACCCGGGCCCGCTCGGTGGCGAGAGCCACCTGTGCGTCCAGGACGCCATCCAACGTTCCAAGCGCCTTCTCCAGGCGGCGGGCATCGTTGTCATCCGAGAGACGCTTGACGATCAAGTCCGCCTCGCCGGTGGCGATCCCGTAGCCGGCGCGCTGGACGCGGGCGACCAGGTCCGGCAAGCCGACGGCTCCCGGGTCGAACTCCACGGTGGCCCGCTCGGAGGACAGGTTCACCGCGGCGGCCTGGACGCCATCAAGCTTCTTGAGGTTGCGTTCCACGCTGGCAACACAGTTGGCGCAGGTCATACCGGTGATGGGTAAGGTAAGCTGTTTGGTCTCTGACATGGGAACCTATAAGGAAAGGAACGGTGGCAGGGTCTGGGTCAGGCCGCGACGGGGTAATTGATCTCGGCCAGCAGGGACTTGATGCCGGCCTCGTCCGCCGGGGAATCGAAGACGATCTCGACCGATTTGGTGGCAGCATCCGCCTTGACGGACTTGACACCGGCGAGGTCTGACAGTTCGGTCTGGATGGTGTGGACGCAATGTCCGCAGGAAATGTTGGGGATGGAAAACTTAACGGTATTCATGGTTTACTCCTTGATTTGGTATATTGGCTATGCGAATTATACTTTGGTGGCAGTCTCGAACACTTCGAGGACTTCCTTGAGCACGCGCTCGCGTTCGGCAGGGTCGGTCCCCTGCACCGCGGTGATGACGCAGGAGTTCAGGTGCCCCTCGAGGATCTGGCCGCTGACCTTGTTCAGCGCCGCCTCCACAGCCTGGACCTGGCGGATGACGTCGATGCAGTAAGCGTCCTCTTCGATCATGCGGATGATGCCGCGCAGATGGCCTTCAATGGTTTTCAAACGTTGCAATGTATTTTCATTCTTCATCGCTTCCTCCACCCCCCCCCAGGGGGGCTGGGGCAAATATAACCCATTTCTGTCCACTTTGTCAAGACCGGAAGTCCGTGGATACCCCCTTTTTGCAAGGACCAGCGCACTCTTCTGCCCACGGGGAACGAAAGCCGTTCCTCCGGGTTATAACCGTTATCCAATAGATTCCAAGGAGAGACCATGCCTCGTACCGCAATCATCACCGATACCGATTCCAGCCTGCCGATCGACCTGGCGGAACGCTACAACATCGTCCAGGTGCCGATCATCATCCAGTTCGGGGAAGAGACGCTGCGGGATGTCTATGACATCGACAACGCCCGCCTGTTCGCCCGGATCGACCGCGAGGGCAGACTGCCCACCACCGCGGCACCCTCCCCCGGCCAGTTCATCCAGGCCTACGAGCAGGCCTTCGCCTCCGGCGCGGACTCTGTGCTGTGCTTCACGATCAGCAGCGAAATGAGCGCGGTCTACCAATCCGCCCACAGCGCAACCGAGATGTTCCCCGGCAAGGATATCACTGTGGTCGACACGCGCAACCTGTCCATCGGCCAGGGATTTATGGTGCTGGCCGCTGCTGAGGCCCTGGCAAAAGGAGCCTCCAAAGATGAAGCACTGGCGATTGCTATCGAGACCAACCAGCGCTGCCACCTCTTTGCCGCCCTCTCGACACTCAAATACCTGGCGATGAGCGGGCGGGTCGGCCACCTGGCCGCCGGGGTTGCCGGCCTGCTGGATGTCAAGCCGATCTTGAGCACCATCGATGGAAAGCTGCAGATGCTCGAACGCGTCCGCACCCAGCGCAAATCCTGGGAGCGGGTCATCGAGCTGGCCGTGGAAGCCACCGCCAGGAAAGGCATCGAACGGATGGCATTGCTGCACGTTAATGCCGGAGACCCGGCCAAGGAGTTCGAAAAACAGGTCAGCAAGGCGCTGCCCTGCCCGGAGATCCAGTTCATCGAGATGAACCCCGGGTTGTCGATCCACTCGGGTGCGGGGCTGGTCGGAGTGGTCTTTATCACCGAGAAATAAACCGCCCAAAGCGTAGTATCATCCAGCCATGATCGATCCCACCCGCATCCTGTTCATCCATGGCTCCGAGAGCAGCAGCCAGACCTATAAAGCTGGCCTGCTGCGGGAACAGTTCCCCGGCATGCTCACCCCGGACTTCACCGGCACGCTGGATGCGCGTCTGGCCCAACTCGAGGGGATCATCGCCGATACGACTGGCTGGACGCTGGTTGGTTCCTCACTCGGTGGGTTGATGGCCGCCATCTTCGCCGCCCGCCACCCGGGACAGGTGCGCAAGCTGGTCCTGCTCGCCCCGGCGCTGGTCCTGCCCGAGTTCGAACCCTATGCCGGCGGCCAGATCCCGGTCCCGGCCGTGGTCATCCATGGCAGCCGCGATGACGTCGTCCCGCCTGGCCCGGTGCTCGAACTGGCCCGCAAGGTCTTCCCCAAGCTGACCTACATCACCGTGGACGACGACCACCGCCTGCATAAGACCGCGGGCGAACTCGATTGGAAATCAATCCTCGAATAAACCCCCCTCGAACGTAACATCGGTTTGGTGAGACCAGGCTGGGGTGTGGCGAGCAACCTGGCTTTCAGACCGCCCCGCTTTGGTGAAAATGAGGCAGAGTGAAAGCGGTTTTTTTCACAAACTTGAAATCTATGTAAAAATTGCTATAATAATATAGGAGATAATCAATTCGCAGTTAAATGCACCGCGCGCAGAATAATTGCTTTTATCTTGTGAGGCTTTTTCACATTCACTGGAGCCGCCGATTAATCTCCGGTGGTTTTTTTATCAATGAGGAGATTGATCGATATCCTTTAGATGTAAGTGGAAAGAAATGAGGATAGCCCTTCCAGAGAGATAGGGCGGGCTAACAACTCACTGGAGCGGCCGCGGCCTCAGCGCGGGAGGAGGATGGAGGAGCTTTGCGGATCGCTGAGTTCTACTGTCAGGCTACCTGGAAGCCCCGCTAAGTAGCCGAGTTGCTTTGTTTGGGGCAGGACACATGAAAAGGAGGACAATATGGCTGTTCAAGTCAAGACATACTATGCGCGTTGGTGTCCCACAAAACATCATGGGTACATTATCATTTACTGGGACGGTGGCTCCAAAGCGTTCCCTGAGGGTTCATTCACCAATCCAGTTGAATTTCAAATTGTCCTTGACCTGCTCAGAAACGAAAGTCCCGTGTGGTGGGATGAGCCAACATTGCGGCTCTACGCAAGCAAAGAGCCAGTTGGCGAGGGTGAATAAGGATTCTCATCCGCTTGACCACAGGAGGTAAAGTGACCAGGGAAAGGCCCGCGCCCTTTCCCTGGCGCCTCAGAACGCAGCTGCCCAAAACGAAACGAGCCCGCACTAGTGCGGGCTCACCCTTTTCAGGTGGCGCTCAGCCCCCGGCCAGGCGGATCAGCGCCTCCGGGACCCAGAAACTGCCGTAGCCCAAGAAAGAGAAGGCCAGCGCGGCGACCAGCAGCGTGACCCCGGCGGCGATCAGCACCCGGTCACGGGTGCGGTAGTGCAGTTCTTCCAGCCAGGTGCGCGGACCGATGCCGAAGGCGCGCAGGTCCATCGCATCGATGATGTCCTCCGAGCCGATGATGGCATGGATCGTCACCGGGACCATCAGCGGGCCGAGCTTGCGCACCTGTGCGATCAGCCCACCGGAGATCTTCTCGAGCTCATAGCCCCGGGCGCGCTGGGCATCGCGGGTCAACTGGAAGTCGCGGCCGAAGGTCGGGATGAAGCGCATGGTCAGGTCCATGGCGTAGGCGATCTTGTCGGGCAGGCCCAGGCCGCGGAAGGTGATCCCGTACAGCGAGGGGTCGAGCGAATAGGGGATCAGGATGGTCATCACGGCGATGCCGAAGACCCGCGCCAACTGGCTGACAGCAAAGAACGCCCGCTCGACGGTGACCTTCAGCGCCGGAGTCCAGCCGAGGATCGAAAACGAGAGGCGGAACTCGCGGATCAGGTGCTCCTCCTGGTAGACCTCCGCGCCACCCCGGCCGGTCAGGAAAGTCAGGAAGGCGAAGACCAGCACGAAGCCGATGATGAACAGGAAAGCGCGGCGCATCTCCTTCCAGGTCACCCCGGAGGTGAGCAGGACGAAGACCGCCAGGGCCATCAAAGGCAGCAGGAAACGGATGTCCCAAAAGAACAGCGTGGCGACCAGGTAGCAGGCGTAGAAGATGATCCAGGCGCGCGGGTCGAACCACTGGATGATGGACTTGCGTTTGCGGTAACGCCAGGCAACGAGCATAAGGTTTTCCCGTTCGGCGGGGGGCTGAGCCCCCCGCCGAACAGAGGCAGATCAGCGCCCAGATTGCTTGCGAACGGCCGCGTAGGCCGCCACCAGCAGCGGGACGAGGATTGCAGCGAAGATCATGTTCGGTCCGGCCGCCGGCAGGAACTCGCCAACGATGGCCGCCGCTGGACTGAAGCCGTTGATCCAGATATCCGAGATGGCAGCGAAGCCGATACCGATGATGTTGCCGAGCATGCCCCAGGTCACCGCCGCGGCGATGTCGATGTCTTTGCCGAAGACAAAACGGACGATCACAATCAAGATGAACCCGACCAGCAGTGAAACGCCGGCGAAGAGCGTGATCTGGGCGTCCCCGAAGACATTGTTGGGCACATCAAAGAAGACCATATTCGGCAGCGTCCGGTTGAGCCAATAGAAGGCAAGCCCGACCAGGGTCAGGACTGCGCCGGTCATCAGGACAGTATCCAGGCTCTTGCGGCGGTCCTTGAACAGCAGCGGCAGGCCGGCGACGAAGCCAACCAGGCCGTTGCCGATGCTCCACTGCGGCGAGAGGCCGAAGCCGGTCAGCGCATCCCCGAACATGTTGCCGACCGCGCCGGAGAAGAAGCCGACCACCGGTCCGAAGGCGTAACCGAAGAACATCGGGATGGCGATCGCCGGGCGCAGTGAGACCTGGCTCAGCGATGGGACGACGAAGACGGTACCATTGAACAGCCAGGAAAACACGGCGTACAGGGCCGCGCCGATGGCCATCCAGACCACCTCGCGCGTCCCGACTGCCCAGGCTCCGCTCTCGCGTGTTCCCAGGTAGACCGTAAAGGCGATCAGCAGGCCGACGATGACGAAGGCAAAGCGCAGCAGCGGGTTCTCCCCGGTCTGCAGGCGCTCGATGCCGAATTGGTTGCCGATCAGGATCGTCCCCCAGACGAAGGCCAGGATGACAACCAGAGCAATCACAAATCCAATCATTTTCTTGTTCATTCTCTCTCCTATCTTAGAAATGGTTACGAGACATGCGCCAGCGCCTCCGCCCGTAGGAACCGCCCGCTGTGGGCGAACCGTTTCACATTGGCGGCGAGCAGCGAGGTGGGCACGAGGCGGCAGGCTTCCAGACGGTCGAAATCGGGCAGCACCTGCTCGGGCGGTCCGTCCGCCACCAGACGACCGCCGGCCATCAACAGCACCCGGGTGGCGAAGATCACCGCCAGGTCGACATCGTGGGTGATGAACAGGATGGCTTCGAAGCCGGGCATTTGCAAAATGGAATCCATGAAGTTCATGTAATTGCGATAATCCTGACCGGCGGTCGGCTCGTCCATCACCAGGATGCGGGAACGCATCGCCAGGATGGCGGCTATGCTGACGCGTTTCTGCTGGCCGAACGACATGGCCAGCGGGGGATCTTTCTCTTTATCCGTAAGGTTGACAATGGTCAGTGCTTCCTTCACCTCCTTTTCGATCTGGTCGGGTGGATGCTTGAGGTTCCTGGGCCCGAAAGCCAGTTCCTCGTACACGGTCGGGGCAAAGAGCATATGACTCGGGCTTTGGAAGACATAGCCGAGCGTGCTGGCGATCTCAGCCACGCTGGCCTCAGTGGTATCGCGCCCGGCCACCAGGACGCGGCCGGAGCCGGGCTTGAGCAGCCCGATGGCGTGCTTGACGAAAGTGGTCTTCCCGGCTCCATTCGGGCCGAGGACCGCGATCACATCGCCACGGCGGATGTCCAGGCTGATGTCCTGCAAGACCTGGGCACCAGGTTCGTAGGCGAAGCCGACCCCCTCGAAGCGGACGATCGCCTCGGGATCCGGCCCAGCCGCGACCCCCGGAAGGATGGCCAGGGGCTGCGGGGCCGGGTCCCGCTTCGCCCGGCGGATGACCACCTCGGCTGGCAGCTTGACCTCGCGGTAGTCCACTGCATTCTCCAGCCCGGCCAGCGGGCCGAGGTAACGGATCTCCCCGGCGGAGAGGAACAGGGCCCGGTCGGGGCGGATGCGGAGCACGTCCTCGACACGGTGCTCGATCATCAGCACAGTCATGCCCTCGTCGGCCAGGCGGCGGACCATGTCCAGGGTCTCGACGGCCGAGGCCGGGTCCAGGCTGGCCAGCGGTTCGTCGAGCAGCAGGATGCCCGGGCGCATGGCGAGCACACCGGCCAGGGCGACCTTCTGCTTCTCCCCGCCGGAAAGGTTGAACGTCTCGCGGTCGCGCAGCGGGGTGATGCTCAGGGTTGCCAGGGCCTGTTCGGCGCGCTGGAGGATCTCGGGGCGCGGCAGGCCAAGGTTCTCCAGGCCAAAGGCGACCTCGTTGAGCACCCTGGTGCCGAGGATCTGCCGTTCCGGGTCCTGCAGGACGGTGCCGATATGCTCGGAAATTTTCGAGAGCGGCCAGCCGGCGGTCTGCTCGCCAAAGACAGCGATCTGACCGCTGAGCTCACCCTTGTAGGAGCGCGGGATCAGGCCGTTGATGCAACGGATCAGGGTGGTCTTGCCGCAACCGCTGGCTCCGGCGATCAAGAGGATCTCGCCGGGATGGGCTGAAAAGGAGATCCCGGTGATGGCCGGATCGGGGCGGTCGCGGTAGCGGAATGTCAGATTTTCGATGACCAGCGGGAGTGCTGCGGGCATAAGACCTCGAGGGTGATAACACCAGCCCCCCTACGACGCCTCTATTTTACCTCTTTATCACGGCCAGCAACCAGCACCTCGACGCTATCGCCAGCCTGCGCCCCAAGCAGCCGGGCAGCGCTGCCGTTGACCACGGCGATCTCGAGGGTTCCGGCGCTATCGACCAGGGCGACCAGCTCCCCGGCCGGGCGCTCGCCGTAGGCCGCCACCAGTCCGGCGATCTCGCGCCCGGCCACGCGGATGCGCACCGCCCCGGCTCCGTTTAGCACCTCCGCTTGCAGGTCGGTGGCCAGGTTGCCGAAATGGTCGATGGCGGTGACGTGCGCCCGCCAGCCCTCGGCGGTCTGCTCGGGAGTGGAAAAGGGAATGCGGACCGGGTCGCTGATCGCCGTGCCCAGCTCGGCCAGGGCGACGCCGCAGGCCAGGTAGGCCGCGGCCGGGGCGAACATATCACGGCCGTGGAAGGTGCGGCTGACGGTTGCCAGCCAAGTGCGCGGGTTATCGAGCTGGACGATCTCAGGTGTTTCACCGGCAGACTCAGCCAGGTTGATCCACGGGGTCAACAGGCCGTTATCTGGGGCGACGAAGAAGTGGGCGCCAATTCGGGCGGCCAACGGGCGGCGGGCGGTGCCCACACCTGGGTCGACCACCGCAAGGTGGACCGTGCCGGGTGGGAAGAAGGCCGCGGCCCGGCGCAGCAGGCGCGAGGCAGCGGGAATATCCTGCGGGGGGATGGCATGGCTCAGGTCGGCGATCTGCGCACCCGGGCAGATGGCCCAGATGACGCCTTTCATTACGCCAACAAAGCCATCCTCCAGGCCGAAATCGGTGGTGAGGGTGATGATTGCCCGTTCGGCGCGATCTGCGGGTGGTACCCTGCGCATGGCAGCGCGGATCCGGTCGAGGAGTCTATTTGCCATCGGCCCTAGGTGCTTGATTTTTTGCGGGGGTCATTATAATGATATACAGTGGACGGTGACGTTCTGCGTTTTAGGTTGCTGGTGTCCATAATTATAGTACAAAAAAGGCAATTTCAATCCATAAGCGATTAGGTTGAGACCGTCAACCGAGTACATCGTTGGGCGGCTAGTCGTTGCGACTGGCGGCAGGTATTGTGCGATTATCTGCCATTCCGTATCATTCAAGTCGTTCGGGTAAGCTTGTCGGGATATTGGCGAGTCATCTCATGCACCATCACTGTGATGCGGCATGGCAAGGCCGGATCGAATCGGGGCAGAAAAGGAGGTGATAGATCGACCCAATCTGATGCGGAGTTGATGTGAGCAGCCAGTGAACAATTGGCCCCTAGTGCCGAAAGAACCAATCATATTAAGGAGGTAACCAAGATGGGACTGTTAACGTGGATTGTTGTCGGTGCAATTGCCGGTTGGTTGGCAGGCCAGGTCATGAAAGGATCGGGCTTTGGCCTGATTGGCGACATCGTGATCGGCGTTATTGGCGCGTTGGTGGGTGGCTGGCTTGCTGGCACGTTCTTCAATGTGCCAGATGCTATCAGCGGGTTTAACCTCACCACGATCGTTGTTGCGTTCCTTGGCGCAGTTGTCGTGTTGTTCATCGCCCGCTTGCTTAAGCGCTAGCCTGGGCAATGGGGACGAGTGAAGAAAGGAGAAACATCTATAAGCCAAAAGTCTTGACTTGTTATCACATTGCTTACTGGCGAGCATTAGTACGACTCGGGCCGGGGCATCGCAGTATGCCGGGCCTGCGCCGTTACGAAACACACATCACTAAAGAAAGGAGGATTACTTACATGCAAATCACAAAGAATGTCGGTATGCTGTTGCTGAGCGTTTGGCTCATCCTTTGGGGCCTGTCCAGTTTTATCCCGGCTCTCGCCGGCCTGGGCGTAGTCTGGGCCATACTGGCTATCGTGGCAGGCATCTTCATCCTGCTACAGCGGTAAGTCAAGGGCCACCCGGTCGGTCGACCGGGTGGCTACCTATGTAACGTTCGAAACGTAGGCAGTTTAGTTGGAAGGAGAATTCTCATGCTCGAACTACTCATCGTAATATTACTCGTGTTGTGGTTGCTCGGCTACTTCGGTCCGGCACGCTTCCCCAGCATCCCACGTAGCGGCAACCTCATCCACGTGATACTCGTCATCGTTGTCATCCTCATTGTCGTGAAGCTGATGACGTAGGTAGCGAGTAATCATGTTTGACACCACTGGCTAGGTGCCGAAAAGAAAGTTGACCCCGACTTTGAAGGGTCAATCTTTCAGAAGTTGGGCTTTGAAGCGCGGCTGTGTCCAACGTGCGGAGCGCATTTGAAAGACGGCATTTGCCTGAACGCTTGTCATCTCTCCAAATCGTCTCAAGAGCGGTTCGCCGCCATGTTAAAAGCGCCGCCCAACCCTGCATCCAGCGGACGGGGCTTACGCCGCCCAACACGTCGTTGCACCCGACTCGCGCTCCGCCTCGCCAAAACGACTGGGTGTTCGTCGCCGAGTGCCGTGAGTGCAGACGGGTTTGACTAGACCCGCGCGAGCGGGTGAACGCTATCGTTGGGCAGCCTTAAAAACGCTGTGGCACCAAATGCTGCACTGATAATAATCGTGTCATGACAACAAACCTTGAGCTATTTCTAAAGAAAAGGCAAAAGAAAATAAAGAGCCTCGAGCAGTCGCCTATCATCTTGCGGTGGATGAATTCGCCAGATATGCAAGAGGCGCTAAACATCATTGAAAAGCATGTCGCGTATTTGCTGAATAACGGCGGCACCAAGAAACTAGACCAATGGTTTTTGAGTGGCGACAGAGACTTCAACGCAATCACTGCTGAAAGATATATTATCGGCTATTTACAACGGCAAAACTCAAACATCGTCGACAATCTACGCACGGACGGAATAGATGCTCATCTCCGTGATGGCGATTCGTCGGTCGGAATCGAGATTACAACACTCAATGGTTTTATCGTCGAGTGGATTTTGATCGAGCGTTTGAAACAGTTTCTCGATGAAAGTGGCTTTCAGAGCAAAGAGGGACTCGAAATAGCCTACTCACGTCAGCGAATAGTAGCTGCAGCCCAAAGCGGCACCATAATCCACTATGTCAAGGATGCTTGCCAAGCCATTCTGTCAAGCGACAATCAGGCATTGTTGAAGCTAAATCTAACGGTAAGGTTCCATGCTGGATTCCCAGGTTGCATCAGTTTCCGCTATGATAGTGCAGACGATTTTTCTTGGTTCCAAGACATCACGGACAAATTGAGTTCGAAACTCCAGGAGAGAAACAAAGTTGAGCAACTGAAAAAATATCCGCGTAACCTTGTGTTCGTCGGTCTAAATCACGATTCGCCAAGTAATGGGACGTTCCCGCGTATTTTCGGAGCTCTAGGGAGTGGCGGAAAAGGCTACAGATCCAAGATTCAAGAGATTCGAGCCTATTGGCAATCGCACATGGCGAAACTAACCAACGTAATTGGCATCTGCTATTTCTTCTACTCCTTGGAACGCGAAGAGCCGTTCTATCCACTGGCGGTTTTCTGGCGCAGCGACGAAGACAGACTCGCCATCAAACTCTAATTCGAGGCTGCCCAACACCGGCTGCAGCGGACGGGCGGTGGCTGCCGACCTGCCCCCGCAGGGGGGTGAGCCAAACCGTTGGTGCGCCAAGCGAAGCTTGGCGTTTCTTGCAGGGTGAAAGACCCTGTCGAACAAGGTCTAACCAACCATTCGTACCGAGTGTTGCAGTGATGAAGGAGGAGCTAAGTTCGGTTAGAGGAGTGACCGTCGAA
>JBDRPT010000112.1:0-9744 GCA_043826785.1 Chloroflexota bacterium
GCGCTGTCCTTATGCACTCTATTGCGCTATCCGTCTGTTCGTTTACTGCTTCAACAGCAGGCAACTTTACATGCAAAGATATCCAGCTTATCCTGCCCACTTGATCGACTTCGTTAGCCCACTAAAGTAGCCACTCCCGAAGCTGGCGGGTAGCGTTTCCCCCACCCGGCAGGGCGTTCTTAATATCCGAACAGTATGGCGTAATTTCCGCAAATTGGCCACAGAGAACACGGAGTGCATAGAGAATCTTTGTTCTTCTCCGTGTACTTACTGATGCTTGAATAATAAAAGTCCGTTTCGCGTGTCATTGCGAGGAGCGTTCTCCAGCGACGACATCGTACCCGAAGGGTAAGCAATCTCCCGCTGGGATTTAGCCGAGAAATTGCACAAAAACAGGGGATTGCTTCGGGCTTGCGCCCTCGCAATGACAGGGATGCTTGGGACATTTGTTATTCAAAAGTCAGTAGTGGGTTTCGTGACATATTTTTCACGCGGCGATGCAAGGTATCTGCGACTTTAAGAACACTGTACCTCACCTGGCTGGCGATATACATGAGGTACAATTATCCCAACCCACCTATGGACACAGCCCTTGTTTGAAATCGTATTCCTCGGTACGTCTGCATCCGCCCCCTCGGCGCGGCGCGGGCTATCCGCCCAGATCGTCAAGCACGATGAACATCGCTTCCTGATCGATTGCGGCGAAGGGACCCAGCGACAGATCCTGCAATCAGGCCTGGGCTTCAAGAACCTGAACCAGATCCTGATCACGCACGGTCATCTCGACCACATCCTGGGCTTGGGCGGCTTGCTCTCGACGTTCATGCGCTGGGAGACGATCGCCGATCTCAATATCTATGGTGGCCGCTGGGCGCTCGACCGCATCCACGACCTGCTCTATGGCGTGGTGCTGCGCGGTGCCCAACCGCCGATAACCATCCGCATGCATGAGATCACCCCGGGAGTCTTCTTTGAAGCCAAAGACTTCACCGTCTCAGCGTTCCCGGTCTACCACCGCGGTTCCGACAGCCTGGGCTTCAAGTTCGAGGAGCATTCGCGCCGGCCGTTCCTGCTCGAGAAGGCGGAGGCGCTGGGAGTCCCGGCTGGGCCGCAACGGCGCGACCTCGTCGCCGGCAAGACGATCACCCTGGAGGGCGGGCGCAAGGTCAGCCCAGACGACGTGCTCGGGCCGCTCAAGCCCGGGGTCCGCCTGGTGCACGTCGGTGATGCGGGCAGGACTGATGACCTGGTCGCGGTCTGCCAGGATATCGATGCGCTGGTGATCGAGTCGACCTACCTCGAAGAGGAAGCGGAGATGGCCCGCCAGTTCTCACACCTGACCGCCAAAAAGGCCGCCGAACTGGCCTTGCGGGCGGGAGTCGGGCAGTTGATCCTGACCCACCTCTCGCGGCGTTACCGTGAGAAGGATGTGCTGGCCGAAGCGCAGGCCGTCTTCCCGAACGTGGCCGTCGCCCGGGACCTGGACACCTTTCAAATCAAGCGTGCAGAAGTTTGAACACCGATCTTGGCCCGCGCGCGTCGCCCTGATCGAAATTAATAAAAAACGGTGGACGGACATCCCGCCCACCGTTTATCGTTTGAAGATGATCAGTCGCTGGTCATGATAAAGAGCGGGGTCATCTCGAAGTCTGCATATTGGGGCCGCAGACGGTCGATATTGTAAAACCGCTTGACATTGACGAATTTCTTCGAGCTGGTGACGACGTCGAGGGGGATGTTGTCGTAGCGCCCGTTCTTTAGCACGACCAGGCGGCCATGGATGCGGCCGATGATCAGGTCGAGAGCCATGTTGCCGTAGGCCATCGGGACGATGGCGTCGATGGCATCCGGGTCGCCGCAGCGGACCATGTAACCCAGTTTCTGGTTGATGATGTTGATCGGCTTGCCATTGTTGTGTTTAGCCGAGAGATCCTGGACCTTGGCGGAGACCAGGTCGCCGATTCCGCCGAGCTTGGAGTGGCCGAATGCGTCGGTGGTCATGTCTTTGAAAACCATCTCACCGCCCTCGAACATGGCTCCCTCGGAGATAATCGCCACCGAGTATTTGCTCGGGTTGCGGTTGCGGTCGTAGACCAGCAGTTCGGTCAGGCGGTCGATGTCGAACTTATGTTCCGGGATGGCACAGCGGTTGGCCGCTCCTGCCATGGTCGGGAGCATTGCCGTGAACCCGGCATAACGGCCGAAGACCTCCAGGATCATGATGCGTTCGTGCGAACCGGCCACTGTCCGCAGGCTGTTGGCGAGTTCGATCGTGCGCGTGACGCAGGTGCTGAAGCCGATGCAGTAATCGGTGCCGGGCACGTCGTTGTCCATCGTCTTCGGGATGGCGATGACCTTCACGCCCTCCTGATACAGGCGCACACCGAAACTGAGGGTGTCATCCCCGCCGATCGGGATCAGATAGTCGATGCCTAGGAAGTCCAGGTTCTTCAAAACAACGGGGGTCAGGTCATTGACGTCCTTCTTGTATTTGTCCTGCAGGTGAGGCGGGACGCTGTCTTTTTTCACCCGGGTCGGGTTGGTGCGCGAGGTGTGCAGGAACGTTCCGCCCGTCCGTCCTGCCCGGTTGACGACTTCCTCGGTCAGGACCTGGTAGTTTGCGCTATTGTCTGCATCAGCGTCCCGGACTATATCGATCATGCCGCCCCAGCCGCGGCGGATGCCGATCACCTTGTAGCCTTCGCGCAGAGCGCGGATGGTCACTGCCCGGATCGCCGGGTTCAAACCGGGGACATCGCCTCCGCCGGTCAGGATGCCGATCACCCCCGGTTTCTTGCCTGCCATAGTTCGCCTCCGAAAAGAATATCCTGTCGACCCATCCAGGGTTGGTTGTCGTCAGCCAGGTCGCGGCTTATTTTAACCGTTTTGGAGTAAAATTGCTTGACTATTCGCCGGGTCTGAATCTACTCCTGCAAAAAAATCCATAGAGGGTCGCCATATGTTGAATGAAAAACCTGCCACCATCGGTGTGATGACCTCTGGTGGCGACTCGCCGGGGATGAACCCCTGCATCCGTGCCGTGGTGCGGACGGCCAGTGCCAACAACGTCCAGGTGCTGGGCATCATGGACGGGTATGAGGGTCTGATCAACGCTGAGTTCCGCCCGCTCGGGGTCCGGGATGTCGGCGGCATCTTGCAGCGCGGCGGGACCATCCTGCAGACGCAACGCAGCCTGCGCTTCCATGAAAAACGTTACCAGCGCGAAGCGATCCGCAACATGAACAGCGCCGGGATGGACGGTCTGATCGTCATCGGTGGCGAGGGCTCGCTCAAAGGCGCCCATGCGCTGGCTGAGCAGGGCGTGCGGGTGATCGGAGTCCCGGCCAGCATCGACAACGATATCTGGGGCACAAATATGGCCATCGGCGTGGATACCGCCATGAACACGATCATGGAGGCGGTCGACAAGCTGCGCGACACGGCCTCCTCCCACAGCCGCGCCTTCCTGATCGAGACGATGGGCCGCGGCTGCGGCTACCTGGCCGTGATGGCCGGGATCGTTTGCGGGGCGGAGATGGTGCTCATCCCCGAGGTGCCGGTGACTGTCGAAGAAGTGGCCAAAGCCGTGGACGAAGCCTATATGCGCGGCAAAAAGCATTGCATCATCATTGTCGCCGAGGGTGCCAGCGTCAAGGTATCCGATCTGGCTAAGGCCCTGGATGACATGGACGTCGGGTTCACAACCCGGGTCACCATCCTGGGGCACATCCAGCGCGGCGGCTCGCCGACGGCCTTCGAGCGCATGCTCGCCTCCCGGCTGGGGATCAAAGCGGCAGAAGCCCTGCTTGCCGGCGAGTCGGATGTGATGGTCGGGTTGCATGGACGCGATATCGAGCTGGTCTCGCTGGCAGAGGTCACTGCGAAGTCCCAGCAAGCCAGCATGCTCTATTATGAAATGGCCAGGATGCTGGCGCGCTGAGGTTGTGTAGTATAATCGGCCCAATTCCTGAGGCAGATATGACCAAAGCCCGCTTTGTCAACGTCAATCATACCAATAATAACGACCTCCCCAAGGACGTTGGGCGAAGCCTGCCGTTAGTGTAAATCCATTCCCGGAAGCCATTCGGACGCCCAACGCAAATGCGGAGGGCGTTTTTGTTTTGAACAGGTTGCGCTCGTGGTCTTATGGATGCTTCTATCCAGCGACCGTCTCGAACACAAGTATAACTATACAAGGAGAAGAACGATGAGCACATTGATCATCCCCCCGGGCTACCGGTCCGCGCTGGACGTGAAGCAGACCGAGAAAGCCATCAAACTTGTCAAGGACTTTTTCGAAGCCAACCTGGCGGCGGAGCTGCGCTTGAGCCGGGTGACCGCGCCGTTGTTCGTCCTCAAGGGCACCGGGATCAACGATGACCTGAACGGTGTCGAGCAGCCGGTCTCGTTCCCCATCGCTGCCATCGAAGACCAGACCGCCGAGATCGTCCAGTCCCTGGCCAAGTGGAAACGCATGATGCTTGCGGACTACGCCATCCCCCACGGCTATGGGATTTACACGGATATGAACGCCATCCGGCCGTCTGAGCAATTGGACAACCTGCATTCCCTGTACGTGGACCAATGGGACTGGGAGCGGGTCATCCATCCCAGGGAGCGGACGTTGGCGTTCCTCCGCGAGATCGTGCGTGGCATCTACGCGGTGATCAAGCGGACGGAGTTCTTTGTCTATGACCACTTCCCGTTCATCGAGCCGATGCTGCCGGATGAGATCACCTTTATCCACGCCGAGGACCTGCGCCACGAATACCCGGCGCTCTCCCCGCGCCAGCGCGAGGAGGAGATCGCCCGTGCGTGCGGGGCGGTGTTCATCATCGGCATCGGCGCGCCGTTGGGGGATGGCCTGCCACACGACGGGCGCGCCCCGGATTATGACGATTGGACCACCGAGACCGGCAGTGGATACCGCGGCCTCAACGGCGATATCATCGTCTGGAACGGCGTCCTCGAGCGGGCCTACGAGCTTTCCTCGATGGGCATTCGGGTCGACCCGCAGGCCCTGCTGCACCAGCTGGAAATGACCGCCACGCAGGCGCGCCGGGAGTTGCTCTTCCACCGGCGACTGTTAGGCGGCGAACTGCCGCTCTCGATCGGCGGTGGCATCGGCCAGTCGCGCCTGTGTATGTACTACCTGCGCAAGGCGCACGTCGGCGAGATCCAGGTCAGCATCTGGCCGCCTGAAATGGTGGCGCAGTGCAAGGCGAACAGTATCTTCCTGCTTTGATAGACTCGATATTCTTTCACAGATCCCCACATTTGGCGGGTCGGCCGCAGTGTGGTAAGCGTAGGATGAATCATCCGCGGCCAGGAGTTCGTTCCCTGGCCGCGGGTTACACTATGTTTAGATCCAGGTAGGTTCCTGGTAGGTCTTGAAGACTTCCTTCTTCACTGCAATGATCTCCCCCAGGGTGGCATAGGCGCGCACGCATTCCATGATGTACGCCATGGTGTTTTCGCTGCCCTGGCAGGCGATCCGCAGCCGGTCCAGTGCCTGACCGACGCGGCCGTTGTCGCGCGTCCTGCGGACTTCGTCCAACCGGGACGCCTGGCGTTCGTAGCCCTGCGGGTCCATCTCGAGCAACGGGATTCTCACCGGCTTGTCTTCGGCGTAGGCGTTGACGCCGACGATCTTGCGGATGTCCCTCTCGATCTCGCGCTGGTAGCGATAGGCCGCCTCGGCGATCTCGCTCTGGAAGAAACCCTTCTCGATGGCTGGGAGCACGCCGCCCAGGTCAGCGATGCGCCGGAAGTAGTCGTAAGCCTGACGCTCGATGCGGTTGGTCTGGTCCTCGACGAAGAACGAGCCGCCCAACGGGTCGATTGTGTTGGCCACGCCGGATTCCTCGGCGATGATTTGCTGGGTGCGCAGGGCGATCGTAACCGCTTGTTCGGAGGGCAGGGCCAGGGCTTCGTCCAGGGAGTTGGTATGCAGGCTCTGCGTCCCGCCGAGGACGGCAGCCAGCGCCTGGATGGCGGTGCGGACTACGTTGTTCTCCGGCTGCTGAGCGGTCAGCGAGCAACCCGCCGTCTGGGTATGGAAGCGCATCAGCCAGGAGCGCGGCTGCTTGGCGCCGAAGGTCTCCTTCATCTCCCGGGCCCAGATACGTCGTGCGGCGCGGTACTTGGCGATCTCCTCGAAGAAGTCGTTGTGGGCGTTGAAGAAGTACGAAAGCCGGGGGGCGAACTCGTCCACGTCCATGCCACGGGCGATGCCCCAGCGGACGTATTCCATGCCGTTCGCGAGGGTGAAGGCCAGCTCCTGCGCGGCGGTCGAACCGGCCTCGCGAATGTGGTAGCCGCTGATCGAGATGGTGTTCCACTGCGGGACTTGCTGCGTGCCGAACTCCATTGTGTCCACCACCAGGCGCATCGAAGGCTCGGGCGGGAAGATGTATTCCTTCTGGGCGATGAATTCCTTGAGGATATCATTCTGGGTGGTGCCGCGCAGTTGGTCGGCGCGGACACCCTGTTTCTCGGCCGCGGCGATATACATAGCCCAGATTACCGCTGCCGGCGAGTTGATCGTCATGCTTGTCGAGACCTTGTCGAGCGGGATATTGTTTAGCAAGATCTCCATGTCCTTGAGCGACGAGATCGCCACGCCGCACTTGCCAAACTCGCCCAGTGCCTCGGGCGCGTCGCTATCGTAGCCCATCAGTGTGGGCAGGTCGAAAGCGACCGACAGGCCGGTCTGGCCCTGGTCGAGCAGGTATTTGAAGCGGGCATTGGTCTCTTCGGCTGTGCCGAATCCGGCGAACATGCGCATCGTCCAGAGCTTGCCGCGGTGCATGGTCGGGTGGACACCGCGCGTATACGGGTACTCACCCGGCAGGCCGAGGTCCCGGTCATAATCCAGTTCAGGGACATCGAGCGGAGTGTAGAGCCGGTCGATCGGCTCGGAAGATGTGGTCATGAACTGCTCCTGGCGTTCGGGCATGCTTGCCAGTGTCTTTTTGAGCGCCTTATCCTCCCAGCCTTCCAGGGATTTGCGTAGATGCTCCATTTTCTGACGGTCGTACATCGTTCCTCCTGAGACGTGATGCCCGAATTATAGCAGGCCTTTAAGGCAGTGGTGAGAATTCTGGTATACTTCCTGCGATTAAAAAGGTGACCTATGCCCCGTATTGAACTTGATCTCGATCCTGTTGCCCATATCACTGCCGACGCGCTCGGTCTGCCTGGTCAGCGCGTCTTCTATCTGCAAGGCTGGCGCGAGAATGACCCGCAGCCGGTGACGGTCATCCTGGAGAAGGTCCAGCTCCAATCGCTGGCGATTGGCGTGGAGCAGATTCTGGCCGAACTGGCCCAGAAGCAACCGGAACTCTCCGAGGCGGATTCGGACTACGACGAGCAGAAGATGCACATCCATTCGCCGGTGGACCCGCTTTTTCGGGCCGGGGATATCGGCCTGGGCTATGACGTCAACCGTGACCTGATGGTCGTCCAGGCCCGCGAGATCCTGGTCGAGGGCAAGGACGCCGAGCAGATGGGCATCATCCGCTTCTGGTGCAGCCGGTCCCAGGTCCGCAGCCTGGCGCGCTGGAGTGTCGAGGTTATCAACCGGGGGCGGCCGATCTGTCCCCAGTGCGGTGAACCGATGGACCCTGGCGGACATTTCTGCCCCAAGAAGAACGGCCACAAACATTAGCAGTCCCCGGTTGCGAACGGCGGTGTTTTGCTCCCTATGACCCAGCTTGAAAACCAAGAGCTTGAAGCGGCCCTCCAGGTCGGGCGGATCGAGCTCAGTGGCCAATTCCTGCCCGGCTCGAACTATACCTTCCTGGTCACCGTCCATGCCGGCGGGGAGGGTGTCCCCGCAGTCTACAAGCCGACCCGCGGCGAACAGCCGTTGTGGGATTTCCCCGTGAACAGCCTGGCTGGGCGTGAGGTGGCCGCGTACCTGGTCAGCGAGGCGCTCGGTTTCGGATTCGTGCCCTTCACCGTCCTGCGCGACGACGGGCCTTTTGGCCCCGGATCGCTCCAGCAATTCATCGATTACAACCCAGGCTATCACTACTTCACCTTTCGGCCAGACGACCGCGAACGACTGCGCCCGGTGGCGCTCTTCGATCTGCTGACCAACAATGCCGACCGCAAGGGCAGCCACCTGCTGATCCAGAAGCGCACCCGCCGGCTGTTTACCATCGACCACGGGCTGTGCTTCCATGCCAGCGACAAGCTGCGTACCGTTATCTGGGATTTCGCCGGGCAGGAAATCCCGGAGGATTTGCTCACCGCTGTGGAAAACCTCCGGGCTAGCCTGACCGGAACCGGCAGCCTGCGCGGTGCCCTCCAGCCGTACCTCATCGTGGAGGAACTCACTGCCCTGGAATCCCGCGCCGCGGCCCTGCTCGCCAGACGGGAATTCCCCCTCCCCCCTGAGGACCGCCGCTCCTTCCCCTACCCGCCACTCTAAAACACCTTTCCAGGAGACTTCATGCCCCACTACAAACTCGCCCTGCTCGGATTTGGCAACGTCGGCCGCGCTCTGGCCGGCCTGCTGCTGCGCAAACGCCAGGAACTCAAGGAACGCTATGACATCACCTACACGGTGACCGGGATCGCCACTGCCCGTCACGGGACTGTCGCCAGTCCGGGCGGGATCGACCTGACCGGCGCCCTCGAGCTGATCCGCTCTGGGCGGACGCTCAATCTGATGACCAAGACCCTGACCAGCGGGCCGGTGGATTTCATCCGCAAGTGCGGCGCGGACGTGCTCTTCGAGAATACGCCGGTAAACATCGATACCGGTCAGCCGGGAGTGGAACACCTGCGCACCGCCCTGGAGTGCGGCATGCATGCCATCACTGCCAACAAGGGCCCGGTCGTCCATGCCTACCGTGAACTGACCGATCTGGCCGAAAGCCAGGGACGCAAGTTCTACTTCGAGAGCACTGTGATGGACGGGGCGCCAATCTTTTCACTCTTCCGCGGCGCCATCCCAGCCGCGCAGTTGAAATCCTTCAAAGGGGTGCTCAACTCGACTACCAACATCATCCTGACCCGCATGGAGGCCGGCGAGGCCTTCGAGACGGCGGTGCGTTATTGCCAGGAGATCGGCATCGCCGAGACCAACCCCTCCGCCGATGTGGATGGCTGGGACGCGGCCATCAAGGTCGCCGCGCTGGTCACGGTGCTGATGGGCATGCCGCTCAAGCCCCAACAGGTCGAGCGGATGGGCATCCGCGGCATCACCCCCGAGATGATCCGCTCTGCAAAGGCGGGGGGCAAGCGCTATAAATTGGTCTGTTCTGCCGAGCGTAACGGGGAAACATTGCAGGCCCGGGTGGCCCCCGAACTCGTCCCGGTCGGTTCGCCGATGTACAGCGTGGAGGGCTCGACCTCCATCGTCACTTTCAAGACCGACGTGCTCGGCGACCTGTCGATCGTCGAGACGGACCCCGGTCCGCAGACGACTGCCTATGGGTTGCTGGCCGATTTCATCAATGCGGTCAGGGGCTAGCGGGCGATGGGGGAAAGGCTGCTGGGGATGTTGGAAAAACTTGCTGAAAGCTGAGTTGGATTAAAGCCTGCCGCATCGATGACTGGGATCACACCGGTAACTAAATTGCAATTGCTACAGCCTAGTGCTTCACTAACCTGAATATTGTTGTTTTAGGATAGGATAAAGTCGCTTCAGTTTTATACGAGCATCATCTGTCTTGAACTGCCAATCAATTTGCACCTTTACATTATTCCGAGAATTTTCCCAGGCAGACACTT
>JBDRPT010000113.1:0-27116 GCA_043826785.1 Chloroflexota bacterium
TTTCGACAACTTCCAGCATCTTTCCAAACGTACTGCGCTGGACACCAGTTAACCTTTTGAAATCTTCACCTTTTAGCTTTTGAACAGTTTCGTATCTCATGTGCCTATTATGGCATATTTATCACTTTTGCAAGAGGTCTAATCTAAAATACATCACTGGTCCTGACAATACTATGTGGTAAACTTTCGCCTTGATGTGCCCGTCCCTAGTATCTGCAATTATATTTCATTTTTAGGAGGCCATCTATGGCAAATAAATGGGTTTACCTGTTCAACGAGGTTGGTGTTGCGGAGAAAACAACCGGTTCATGGGAGGCAGTGCGTTCCCTGTTGGGAGGCAAGGGAGCCGGGCTGGCTGATATGACCCGCGCCGGTGTGCCGGTTCCCCCGGGATTCACTGTGACAACTGAAGCGTGTAACGAATATCGCAAAACCGGCAAGTTCCCGGAGAGCCAATGGGGCCAAGAACTCGCCGCGATGAAGGATGTCGAAGCGAAAACCGGCAAGAGTTTCGGGGATTCCAACAACCCCTTACTCGTCTCCTGCCGGTCCGGGGCTAAGTTCTCCATGCCGGGGATGATGAACACGATCCTGAACATCGGGCTGAATGACATTTCTGCGGAGGGGCTGGCGAAGCTAACCGGGAATCCCCGTTTCGTCTACGACTCCTATCGCAGATTGGTCGAGATGTTCGGCACGGTGGTGTTCGATCTCGATGACGAAGCCTTCGAACATCCAATGGCTGAGTTAAAGGCGAAGAAAGGCTATAAACTTGACACCGAGATGACCGCCGATGATTGGAAGGCGCTGGTAGCGACCTTCAAGGAAGTTTTCAAGAAGGAAACCGGTGTGGATTTCCCGCAAGATGCCTTCAAGCAACTCGAACTGGCCACCGAGGCAGTCTTCAAGTCCTGGAACGGCAAGCGGGCCGTGGACTACCGCCGGGCGACAGGCATCTCCGATGAGCTCGGAACAGCCGTGAACATCCAGACCATGGTCTTCGGCAATATGGGCGATGATTCTGGTACCGGCGTTGCCTTCACGCGCAACCCGTCCACGGGTGATAAGAAGATGATGGGCGATTACCTGCTCAATGCCCAGGGGGAAGACGTGGTTGCAGGCATCCGCAATGCTGACCCGATCGAGAACCTGGGCAAGCAGATGCCCGAGGTCTATGGCCAGTTCATGGATATCACTGACAAGCTCGAACAACATTACAAGGAAATGCAGGATGTCGAGTTCACCATTGAACGCGGCACCCTCTGGATGCTCCAGACTCGCAATGGCAAGCGCACCGCCAAGGCGGCGGTGAAGATTGCCGTGGACATGGTGAACGAAGGCCTGATCAGCAAGGAAGAGGCCGTCCTGCGGGTCTCACCCGATACTGTGGATGCACTGCTGCACCCGCAGTTCGATGACGTGGCCAAGGCGGAAGCCGAGAAATCCGGGGCCTATATTGCCAAGGGGGTCAACGCATCGCCCGGCGCTGCCGTTGGACAGGCGTACTTTGATGCCGATATGGCCGAGAAAATGGCCAAGGAAGCCAAGCAGGATACGATCATGGTCCGGCCTTTTACCAAGCCCGATGATGTCCACGGAATGATCGCCTCCAAGGGCGTGCTGACCAGCGAGGGCGGAGCCACATCCCACGCTGCCGTCGTTGCCCGCCAGTTTGGCATCCCATGTGTGGTCGGCGCCGCGATGATCATGATCGACCTCGAGAAGCGCGAGATGACCGTCGAAGGGAGGGTCGTTAAGGAAGGCGAATGGATCTCGGTGGACGGCACGACCGGTCAGGTATTTGTTGGCAAGCTCCCGACCAGTTCACCGACCTTGGACGAGCAGGCCGAGTTGATGACATTGCTTACCTGGGCGGACGAGATTTCTGCCCGCAAAGATATTCGCGTCCTGCCGGATGGGCACAAGGACCGCGGCCTGCAGGTCTGGGCGAACGCGGATTACCCGAAGGATGCCCGCCGGGCGCGCTCATACGGGGCCGTCGGCATCGGCCTGTGCCGGACAGAGCATATGTTCTTCGAGCCTGAGCGCCTGCCCATCGTCCAGCGGATGATCCTGGCTGACACGTCCGAAGAACGTACGGCTGCATTGGACGAGCTGCTGCCTTTCCAGCGCAAGGACTTCGACGGTTTGTTCGAAGCCATGGACGGATACCCGGTCATCATCCGGCTGATCGATCCTCCGCTGCACGAGTTCATGCCCGATGAAGAAAAGCTGTTTGAAGAAGTCATCACCATGCGCGTCAAGGGCGAGACCGAGGGCCTGAAGGCGAAAGAGGACCTGCTTGCCGATATCAAAGCAATGCACGAATCGAACCCGATGATGGGTCTGCGCGGCGTACGCCTTTCGATCACCATGCCCGAGATCGTCGAAATGCAGGTGCGGGCCATCTTCGAAGCGTCTGCCGATTGCACCAAGCGCGGCATCGTGGTCAAGCCCGAGGTGATGATCCCGCTGACCGGAACGGTCAAGGAGTTGGAGTGGATCCAGCCCCGGCTTGAGCGGATCGCCGCGACCGTGATGGATGAAAAGAAAGTCAAGTTCGAATATAAATTTGGCACGATGATCGAGATCCCGCGCGCGGCAATCACTGCCGCAGAGATCGCCAAGCTGGCGGAATTCTTCTCGTTTGGAACCAACGACCTGACCCAGATGACCTTCGGTTACTCGCGCGACGATGCCGAACGCAACTTCCTGGTCACATACGTCGAGCAGGGCATCCTGCCAAAGAACCCGTTCCAGACCCTGGACCGGGAGGGTGTCGGCAAATTGATGCAATGGGCGGTGGACGAAGGCCGCAAGGTCCGCCCTGACCTCGAAGTGGGAATCTGCGGCGAACATGGTGGCGACCCTGAATCGATCGAGTGGTGCCACATCATCGGCAACAACTACGTCTCCTGCTCACCCTTCCGTGTTCCGATTGCCCGCCTGGCGGCAGCCCACGTGGCGTTGAAGTACAGTGGCAAGACTATCGCTGAAGATAAGTAACGAGTATTTTAGGTCCGATAGGGCGGAGGACCTATCGGACCTTTATTGTGTATGGGGGAAGTTGCGCGATAATTAGGAAGCGATGGTGTTACCAAACCAACAAATCGTTCCAAATAATCATAAACACTTGACCACCCGATTGAAGATTCCTGATGCTGACATCTCTTCCTTGTCAATAATGAGGGTACTGTGAATAAGAGAATGCTAGTTCATGTAATATGCATGGCTGTGATCGGAATGGTTCTCTCTGCCTGCGGTAATGCAAGTATCTATCCGCTGGCAGAACCCGGTCCCTACTTCCCGGGGATCCGGGCGTACACTTTTTTTGACCCAGCCCGGGGTGGTCGTGAAGTGAACATATCGGTGTGGTATCCGGCAATCCAGCCCGAGGGTTATACTGGCACTGTCTCCCGGGATGCTGAACCGGTCCGGGATGGGGCGCCTTATCCGCTGATCCTGTCTTCCAATAAGGTGGGCAGGCTCTTTGCTGCGCACATGGTATCGCACGGGTTTGTTTATGTGGGCGTTGATGACATCGATACTTACGAACCGTGGGATGAAAACCTGGTCGATCAACCCCTGGACCTGCTCTTTGCCCTCGAGCAGGTTGCTTACCCCCAACTTGAAGGCATGGACGGTATGATCGATGCGGAACGTACAGGAGTGATGGGTTATTCCTTCGATGGGTATAATGCCCTCGCATTGAGCGGGGCGCGCATCGATCCTGAATATTACCTGTCCCAATGTGCACAAGTAGCGACGATGGAACCGCCACTTTCCGAGTGGAGGATATGGTATTTTTGTAACTTGGCGACGAGGTGGAATGCTTTCGCGGCGCATGCCGGTGAGGGGTTGACGGCGAGCGATGACGGGCTCTGGCAGCCGATAACAGATGAGCGCATCCTTGCAGTCATGCCGATGGGCCCGGAAGGTGCCTGGCTCTTCGGTGAGCGGGGTTTGGCCGCGGTTGACCGGCCGATATTGATCATAGTCGGGGCCGAGGATACGGCTACTCCCTACGAGACTGAGGCAGTCTATATTTACGAACACCTGGGAACTCCAGATAAGACCCTGGTTTCTGTCGTCGGTGAGGGTCATATGATGATCTACGATGATGCGCAGGTGCTGCGGATGAAGCATTTTGCGCTGGGGTTCTTCGGTTATCATCTTCAGGGGCAGGAGGCGTATACTCGCCAGTTCTCAAGGTGGTTCGTCTTCTGGCAGGAGGGGTTGACCTGGGGCGTGGTTGATAAATAGGAACCACCAACGTTGAGATGTGGTTTTTTTGATGAGGAAGAGGCTGGATAGATCCCTAAACTATCCAGCCTCTATTGCAGTCTGATCAGCGAGCAGATCTGTATCGATATCAGATCAGGACCAACTCCATTTGTGGAGTTGACAGGAATTGTGCACCGGTCTCGGTGACGAGGACATTCTCCTCCAGGCCGATATAGCCATACCCTGGTACAGCCAGGCCCGGCTCGACAGTATAGACCTGGCCGGGCTCGAGGATACCTTCAGGGGCGGTGCCGTACTTTTCCCAGCGGGGGCCGAGCATGGTACCACCGTCGTGGGCGGCGCGGCCCAGGCTGTGCCCGGTACCATACATGTATTCCGGGTATCCGGCATCGGTGACCACTTTACGGGCGACTGTATCCACATCTACGCCACGCACACCGGGTTTCATCACCTTGACCGCTTCCTGGACAGCCCGCACGATTGTCTCAAAGCCATGCCGCACCGGTTCCGGGGGTCCCAACTCATCATGTTTCTTAATATAGACCATCCGCTGGATATCAGAACAGTACTCGTTCCTCAAGACGCCGAAATCGAAATGGACCAGGTGGCCGGGTTGCAGGGTGATGCCTGTCGGGGCGGCATGCCCGACCGGTGAGTCAGGACCGGAGTTGACCGCGGGGCAGTGGTCGTAGTCCCAGGCGGGGGCAAACCGGCGGCGCATCAATTGGGAGTGCATGAAATCGGCGACCTGTTTTTCGGTCATCCCCGCTTGCAGGAAGGCGAATGTCTGACGGTAGATCTCTTCGGTAGTGTCCACTGCCTGGCGGATGCGGGCAATCTCCCCGGAGGTCTTGCGGCTGCGTAGGGCGGAGATCAACCCCTCGGCGGAGATCAACCGGTCAGCGAAGGGTGTGTCCGCCAGGTATTTGGTCAGGGTCACATAGAGCCCACAGGTCAGCCCGTCAGCAGTCGGGTCGTTTTCGGAAAAATTGATCGCAATCTGTTGCGGGTCCAGACGATGCAAGACTTCGAGCAGGTGTTCTTTAAACGATTGGTCATATCCGATGATCTCGGTGTATGCGCCGATCCGATGAGCGGTGTCCACCTCGAGGTTACCGAGGATGGCGATCCGGTCCCCGTTGCGGGTCAGGATCAGTGCGCTGTGCCAGGTAAGCGTCCGCCCGTAGATGAGCGGCAGGACCGGGTCCTGGACCGCGCTGGTCTCACGTACGAATGTCATCCACAGGTCGATCCCTTTTTCATCGAGAATGTCGACAGCCTGGATTACTTTTTCTAGGATGAGCGTAGCCATTATCATTACCTCTATATCATGGTGTTGGCCAGGGGATTTGCACTGGCGTGGTGTAGCCGTGTTTCTCGACGGCGTAGAGCAGACCGCTGGAGGTCTGGGAGCATCCCGGTTGGTCTGTAAAGGTGGCTGTCGTCACGAACTGGTTGGGTGTGGACCAGGTCTCCCAGATGTACAACCCGTTGACACAGTGGAAGTACTCAATGAAGTAGCCGCGATCGTCGTCCTCGGTCATCCAGATGCCATCCCAGGTGACCGTGACCTGGTCGCCCTGGCGGGTGGCCCGCACCCATGTGGGCGGTTGGTATAGTTCGCTTGGCCCGGGCAGGCGGATCTGTTGGCGGACAAGCCGGGTGATGTCGCCGACTACTTCCACAATTGACGGCGCAACCCAGCAGGGGTAATGCAACTTGTCCAGTTTGATGAACAACCAGTTGCTATTATAAGCCCGTCCCCAGACCACACCACGGTCCCCGGCATAGAGGTCACCGGCATGCAGGTAGTTTACAGTGGGTCCGTAGCGGCAATGGGCTTGCATCAGGACAGTGAAATCGGGGAAATCGAAGGTGGGCGAGGGGGTGATGGACGGGGTGAAGGTGATTGTCGGAGTGAAAGTATCGGTCGGGGTCAGGGTGATCGTTGCGGTTTCTGTGGGCGTCGAGGTGAGCGAGGGGGTGAAGGTTGGGGTCGGGGTGCGCGTCCAGGCTGCCGCAGTTGCGGTCAAGGCTGTGGCGGTCAAGGTCATCCGTTCTTCGGGGGAAGGGCCGCAGGCGGTCACCAGCAGAATGGCGAGAAGAGGAAATAGTAAATACTTCATGCGTTCTCTCGTGAGCAATGTGAATCCTGGATGAACATATCAAGGTCGTTTTTCAATTTCTTCAAGGACGGGAGGTGGATGTACATCATGTGCCCGGCCTCATAGTAGGCCATCGAGATGTTCTTCTGCAGGCTTGGGTCCAGGCCGAGGTGGTTGAATGTGTATTCGGTGGCGAAGTACGGCGTCGCCAGGTCGTAGTAGCCATTGGCGACGAACACCTTCAAATGTGGGTTCATGCTCATTGCCCCCCGCAGGGTTTCGGCCACATTGAGGTATTTATTCTCATAATCGGCATAGGACCACGGCCATACCTTGGGGTTGAGGATCTCGTAAGGGATATCCGCTTCGTATTTCAGTTCGCTGCGGACGAATTCGTACAGGCTTGCAGTGTACGGGCCGATGATGGCACTTATGCTTGGGTCGTGCTCGAAAGACTCGCCGGCCGAGTCACGGTCGATACCCTTGAACCGACTATCCAGACGACCGACGGTCCGGCGCTGGTCACGGAGCAGTTCCTTGACGAAGCGGAAGATATTGATGCGCAGGTCGGTCCGGTCAATGTACTCGTGCGAGAGGCCTGTGAATTTGGCCAGTCCCTCGATGATCTCCCGGCGCTCCCGGGCGGACATGACTGCTCCCTTGGAAAGTGCCAGGGCGTACTCGCCCGCTGTGAACTTCTCCGCCTCCTTGATGAAACGGGAAAGCGACTTGCGTGTCCTGGCCTTGCCATGGTACCAGGCTGTGGCTGCAAAGGTGGGCAGGAACAGGTTGAAGGGCAGGTCGTTGCCGGGGGCGAAGATCAGGGTGCTGAAATCGAGCACAACAGACACCAGCATGATCCCGTTGAGATACATCCCGTGCCGCTCCTGGAGATATCCGGATAGACCAGCAGCCCGGGTGGTGCCGTACGATTCACCGATCAGAAATTTCGGGGAGGGCCAGCGCCGGTAACGGGTAGTGTATAAACGGATGAAATCCCCGACCGATTCGATGTCTTTTTTGAAACCGTGGAAGTCCTTGGCTTTCTGCCCTTCCACCGGACGAGAATAACCAGTGCTGACCGGGTCGACGAAGACCAGGTCGGTGGCGTCGAGCAGGGAGTATTCATTGTCGACCAGCCGGTAGGGCGGTGGCAGGGCGTTCCCATCGTCATCCATTAACACCCGCCGCGGACCGAGGATGCCCAGGTGCAACCAGACAGAGGATGAGCCGGGTCCGCCGTTGAAGGAGAAGGTCAAAGGGCGCGTGGACTTGTCATCCACTCCTTCTTTCGTATAAGCGATGAAGAAGAACTCCGCCTTGGGTTTTTCGCCCTCCGCCTCTTTCTCCCGGTCGCTGGTTTCTTCCTTCATCACGATCGTCCCGGCAGTGACCGTGTATTTGATCTCTTGACCGTTGATGACAACGCTGTGTTGAGTTTCGACCAGGTTGTCTTTTGGTTCCGGCTTTGTAGCTTCGGGTTTTTTCTCCTGGCCTTCCTTCTTTTCTTCCTCTGCCATGGGTTTTTCCTTCCGGTAGGTGAAATGACTATTGCCAGCAAAGAAACAGACTTACCAAGGGTATTATACGCGCAAACCGGGGTGGGAACTCCAAGGTTACAGAATTGTTATGGTTTTGGTAGGTCGCATGGGATCGCTTTTCGCCAGCATGGAACCTCCTTTGACAATTCAAACAACTTGGCGTATATTTCAAACCAAATCTACACTGGAGGAGAGGATGTCTGCATTGATATTGCTTGGTGAAGTCACGGATGGCCCGGATGTCACCTGGTTGCTTTGGGTTGCGCTCGGTTTTTTCCTTGTGATGGTCCTGGTCGGCTGGCTGGCCAGCCGCAACAAGAAAACCGAAGAAGACGATTCGGCGCACAGCGATGGCTCCATCAACGATAGCGGTGACCATCATTGATCGTTTCAGCTTGGGACGGACATTCGCAACACTCAACCAAATTCACTTCTCCACATGGCGGGAAGTGAATTTTAATAAATCAGGAAAGCTTGCATGTTCAAACAGGAAAGATGTCTCTAGCGCCTTTCTGGAGGTTGGAGTACTCTTAGTAAAGTATCTGAACGGATCATTTTCCCTTGAAAGGAGTACCCTATGCGTCTCTACGCGGATAACGCAAAGTGTTCTGGTTGTAACGCCTGCCGGGTAGCCTGCTCGCTCAACCTGTTTGGCGAGAACAACCCGAAGAAGGCAGCTCTTGTTATCGAACCCCACTTCCCTGAAGAGGGAGTCTACAAGGTCAAGGTTTGTACCCAATGTGGTGACTGTGCCGCAGTCTGCCCGACCGAGGCGATCAAACTGAACGACAAGGGCGCTTATTATGTAGACTATGCTGAGTGCAACCTGTGCGAAGCATGTGTCCCGGAGTGTCCCGAGGATGTCATGTTCTTGCGGACAGAATTAGCGAATACTGCCTGGAAATGCGACCTGTGCGGCGATTGTGTTGCGGTATGCGGCACCAGCGCCCTGTGGATCGCCGAGACAGAAGCCGTGACGGCATAAGGAGGCATGGATGAACGGATATGGTGGACATATCTTGCGCGTCGATCTGACGAATGGCAAATGGACAAAAGAGCAGACTCCTGCTGATGTCGCTCGCGATTTTCTCGGCGGGCGCGGCTTCGGCATTTATTTTCTCACCCGGGAAGTGCCCAAGGGCGCAGACCCGCTCGGCCCGGATAATAAGTTGATCATCTCCAGCGGGCCGTTGTCCGGCCTGATGATCCCCGGGGCGGGGAAATGTGACTTCACAACCAAGTCGCCACTCACCGGTGGATACGCATCCGCTTCGCTGGGTGGTCACTTCACAGCTGAGATCAAATATGCCGGTCTTGACAGTATCATCCTGGAGGGTGTCAGCCCGAAGCCGGTCTATCTATTCATCGACGATGACAAGATCGAATTGCGCGCGGCGAGTGACCTGTGGGGCAAGGGGACCATCGAGGTCGAGAAGCACTTCAAGGATAAGTTTGGGGAAGAATTCCAGGTCGCGGTGATCGGCCAGGGCGGCGAGAACGGCGTCCTCTTCGCCTGTATCAACCACGACTATGGCCGCGAGGCCGGCCGCGGCGGTGTCGGCGCGGTGATGGGCGTCAAGAAGGTCAAGGCGATTGTGATCCGCGGGACCAAATCCATTCCGGTGGCGGACGTGGAGAAGTACCGCCAGGCTGGCATGGCGCTCTACAAGGCGTGCAAGGAGGCCGACTTCCTCGCCGAGTGGACCCGTTATGGAACGACCGTGGTCACCTCCTGGTGCGATGAGGTCGGCGCCCTGCCGACGCGCAACTTCAGCGCCGGCTCCTTCGAAGGCGGAAAGTCGCTTTATGGCCCGGTGATGCGCGAGAAGATCGTCATCACCGATAAGGGTTGCTTCGGCTGCCCGTGCCCATGCGGCAAGTACAGCCGCTCGAAGAAATACAGCCTCGAAGTGGAAGGTCCGGAATACGAAACCATCGGCATGATGGGTTCCAACCTGGGCATTGCAGATATCGAGGCGGTCGCCAAGCTGAACCTGATCTGTGACGATCTCGGCATCGATACGATCAGCGCCGGGTCACTCATCGGTTGGGCGATGGAATGTTATGAGAAGGGTATCCTCACCAAGGAAGATACCGGTGGTCTCGATTTGAAATTTGGCAATGCCGAGGCCGCTTTCGAACTGGCCGAGAAGATCGCCATGAAAGAGGGCTTTGGTGCGCTGCTGGCCCAGGGTGTCAAAAAAGCCGCTGCGAAGGTCGGCAAGGGCAGCGAGAAGTTCGCCATCCACGTCAAGGGGATGGAGCAGTCGGCCTACGCCACCCATAACGCCACCGCCATGCTGCTGGCATACATGACTTCCGATGTCGGCGCCCATCACAACCGCTCCTGGGCGATCACCTATGACCTGCAGGTCGGCCGCGAACGCGTCGCGCCGGACAAGGTCGCCCGCATCATCTGGCTGCAGAACTTCCGCCCGATGTTCGACGTTCTCGGCGCCTGCCGCCTGCAATGGGTCGAGCTGGGCATCGACCGCGACCTGTATGTTCCAGCCCTCGAAGCGATCACGGGCATTAAACGCACCTGGGAGGAACTGGAGAAAGTCGGCGACCGGATCTGGAACCTGACCCGCCTCTACTGGGTGCGCGAGATTGACGGTTTCGGCCGCGAATGGGACCTGCCCGCGCCGCGCTTCTACGAAGATGCCCCCACGACAGGTGTAACCAAGGGCCAGATTACCAAGGTTGAGGATGTCCACAAGCTGCTGGATATGTACTACGAGCAGCGCGGCTGGAGCCCGGAAGGACTGCCCACGCCTGAAACCATCGATAACCTGGGCTTGAAAGCGTTTGCCGCCTAGAGCTGCGATGACGGCCACCCTGCGAGCCTCCAGCGGCATCAAGGATTACCTCGGTGGCAAACCCGAGGTCACGATCTCTGCCGGCCGGACTGTGCGCGAGACGCTGGTCGATCTCGGCATCCCCCCGGAGGTGATCGCTCTGGTGATCGTCAACGGGGAAGCCCGGGACAAGGAGTATGTCATCCTGGATGGCGATGCCATCCGGGTCATGGCTGTCATCGGCGGCGGTTAGTCAAGATCGGGCGGAAGCGAAAGCTTCCGCCCTTTTTTGTTCGGGGGAGCGGTAGATTTCGGGTAATTTATGATAAATAGGGTATTCATTAAGATATAATCCTGTCTCAGTGAATGACCAGTTCTCATCTGCCGAGGGGCTTCCCGGTCAGATCGAACCCAGGGGAATTCATGGAGAACGTATGCGCACAGATCAATTATTGCAGGCTTATTATGAGATGGTGCTCATCCGCCAGGTGGAGGAACGCGGCGTGGAGTTGTACCAGCAGGGCAAGATCGGCGGTTTCATGCACCTGTACATCGGGCAGGAAGCCGTCAGTACCGGCCTGGTCGCTGCCCGCCAACCGCAGGACCGGGTCATCACTGCCTACCGCGACCATGGGGTGGCGCTCAATTGCGGCATCTCGGCCAACGAAGTGATGGCCGAACTGCTCGGCAAGGCCACCGGCACCTCCAAGGGCAAGGGTGGCTCGATGCATATGGCCGATGTCAGCAAGAACATGTGGGGTGATCAAGCCCGGCTGGCGGATGAAAGCCAGCATCTCGGTGGATCACCGCGTCAGTGACGGCGCCGAGGCAGCCCAATTCATGCAGGCGCTGGCGAAGTACCTGGAAGAACCGTTGCGGTTGCTGCTTTAAGCAGGACGCCCAGATTGAATGCGGCTCTTCAAGCACAAGTTGCTGTTCTTTGGGATCATTGACCGATGACCATCCACTTCCTGAACACCTTCACTTGCAACGCCCGCTGGCCGTCCACGATGAAGACCGGGACCGTTTCCACCTTGATCGAAACGACGGATGGCCTGGTGCTGGTGGATACCGGCCCGGGAGTGGGAGATTACGCCCGTCCGCCGTGGATCCTGCGCATCTTCCGGATCATCACCATCGTGCCCCTGGATATCCAGGAGGCAGCCATCCATCAGGTCCAGCGCCTGGGCTACAGCGCCGGGGATGTCCGCCATATCGTCCTTTCGCACATGCATTTCGACCATTGCGGCGGCCTGCCGGATTTCCCCCATGCCAAGGTGCATGTCCATCGCCGGGAGTATGAGTCATTCATCAGCGGGCCGCACAGCTTCTGGGACCTGGCTTACGTCTCCAGGCATATCGCCCATGGCCCGGACTGGGCCCTCTACGATGATAGTGGGGAGAAATGGTACGATTTCGATGCCATCCGCCTGCCGTTCGAGCCAGAGATGTGGCTTGTGCCACTGCATGGGCACTCGCGTGGCCATTGTGGTGTGGCGGTGAAGACCGAGACGGGCTGGTTCTTCAACGCCGCGGATGCCGGGGCGGTCCACAACAACGACGCACCCGCCTGGCTGATCAGACTGGTGCTTGGTCCGCATGATGGGAGATTGCGCACCTTCATGCGCGACCATCCCGAAGTCTTGATGGCGACCAGTCACATGTTTCCGGAATGGTTCGAACAGCACAAGGTCATGCGCTGAGGCGTGACCTTGAAATTAGTGTAATCCTCCCTTGACCTCCCCCTCGACTTTTTCTGACCAGGGATAGACCTCTAGTAATCGGGATTTGACCATTGTACTCAATGGCTGTCAGACAGGCAATGTAAAGTACTAAACAACAGGTTCGCTGTTCCGATGTGATTGTTTAAGGAATAACGTTCTTGAAGGTCAGGGTTTATAATGGGGACAATCTGGCCTGGCTGACGGGATATCCTTCTGGGCGGTAGAATGCAATAGACTTTATTGGCAATTAGAAAAAACGTCCCGAAGGTTGCAGTCCGGCGCTTAAATTACTCGAAATAATCCTTCGGGACGGTGCTTATATGTTATCACCGATAATGTCTAATTGCTGATCGACCCCTGTCTGGCAGGTTTGCGCAAAGCGGGAACCAGGATAACTCTATAATGGGTTTACATTAGGGCAACCAAGACGCTTGAACCTGATCTATCTGCTGATCGAATTCCTCGACGAACTGGTCTTCGGCGTGACCGAAGCGGCCTGGCCGCTGATCCGCTCAGACCTGGGTCTCTCGTACACCCAGGTCGGCATCCTACTCGCCGTGCCGGGGATCTTCTCGACCATTGTCGAGCCGTTCCTGGGTATCCTCGGCGATATCTGGAAGCGCCGCCTGCTCATCCTGGGTGGCGGTGCTTTTTTCACCCTGGCGCTCTTCCTGACCAGCCTGAGCGAAGGCTTCGCTCTCCTGCTCATCTCGTTCACGCTCTTCTACCCGGCCTCCGGCGCGTTCGTCAGCCTGTCGCAGGCCACGCTGATGGACCTGGAGCCTGCCCGCCACGACCAGAACATGGCCCGCTGGACCTTTGCCGGCTCGTTGGGGGTCGTCCTCGGTCCGCCGCTGCTGGTCGGCCTGGCTGTGGTCGGATTCGGCTGGCGGGGGGTCTTCCTGGTGCTCGGGTTCCTGGCAGTCGGGGTGCTGATCTTCACCTGGCAGCGCCTGCCTGCCGACGCTCCCCACCTGGGCCAGATGCCGCGGCTGGCCGATATCCTCGCTGGGTTCCGCAATGCCTTCTCGGCTTTGAGGCGCGGCGAAGTCCTGCGCTGGCTGGTGCTGCTCGAATTCTCCGACCTGATGCTGGATGTGCTGCTCAGTTTCCTGGCGCTGTACTTCCATGATGTCGTCGGTCTGACCGAATTCCAGGCTGCCGGAGCAGTGTTCATCTGGCTGGTTGTCGGCCTTTTGGGCGACCTCCTGCTCATCCCGCTGCTCGAGAAGGTTGATGGTCTGCGTTATTTGAGGATCAGCGTGTTCCTGGAACTGCTGCTCTTCCCGGCCTTCCTGCTCGTGCCGCAGTATTGGCTCAAGCTGGTCCTGGTCGGCTTGCTCGGCCTGTTCAACTCCGGCTGGTACGCCATCCTGCAGGGCCGGCTCTACTCGTCCATGCCGGGGCAGTCCGGGACGGTGATCACGCTGGGCAATATCGTCGGTCTTCTTGGCGGCCTGATCCCGTTTGTGATTGGTGTCGTCGCTGATGCGCTTGGCCTGCAGGCGGCCATGTGGTTGCTGCTGCTCGGTCCGGTCGCGTTGTTCCTTGGCCTGCCACCTCTCGGGCGTACACCTGGAACTGCAAGATGAGCCATTCGCTCTACGTCCATATCCCCTTTTGCCGGCATCGCTGCGCATATTGTGATTTCAATACCTACGCCGGACAGGGCGAACGCATGCCGGAGTATGTCTCCGCCCTGCAGGCCGAGATCCGGGTGCTGGCTGCCTCTGCACCCGGACGGCTTCCAGCCGGGACGGTCTTTTTTGGGGGCGGGACGCCGTCGCTGCTCGGCATTGAAGATTTCCGTCAGGTGCTGCAGACGGTTGACGACCACTTCGACCTGGCTGATCCGGCTTCGCTGGAGACATCCCTGGAGGCCAACCCCGGCACGCTGACCCTGGCTTACCTGCGCGACTTGCGCCTCCTGGGCTTCAACCGCCTCAGCCTGGGGGTGCAATCCTTCCACCCGGAAGAACTCCGCCTGCTGGAACGCATCCATGACCCGCTGGATGTGTACGCTGCCGTCCGCTGGGCCCGGCGGGCGGGGTTCGAGAACCTGAACCTGGACCTGATCTTCGGCCTGCCGGAACAGCCCCTGGGCCGCTGGCAGGCGACGGTCAAACAGGCGCTCGATCTCGACCCGGAACACCTCTCGCTGTATGCGTTGACGGTCGAAGATGGGACTCCCTTTGGCCGTTGGGCGGCCCGCGGCCGGCTGCCGTTACCGGATCCCGACCTGGCTGCGGAGATGTACGAGTGGGCCGGGGAGTACCTGGAGGGGCGGGGCTACCACCAATACGAGATCTCCAACTGGGCCAGGCCGGGGCGGGAATGCCGCCACAACCTGCAATACTGGCGCAACCAGCCCTATCTCGGCTTTGGCGCCGGTGCGCACGGCTACGCCAATGGGATGCGCGTAGCCAATGTCCTGCGGATCAAGACCTATATCGAGCGTTGCCGCAACAGGAAGGCAGGCCCGTTCCCGATCTCGCCAGCGACGGTCGCTAGCCGGGTCATCTCCCGGGCCGAAGAGATGAGCGAAACCATGCTGACCGGCCTGCGCCTGGTCGCGGAAGGGGTCTCGGCCGAGGGTTTCCGGAGGCGTTTCGGGCGAGCGTTGATGGCTGTGTTTGGCAAGGAGATCGACGAACTGCTCGGCCTGAACCTGCTCGAATGGGCGCCGGCAGCTGTTGACGGGGAGGGCAGCGGCGCGGGAGACAGGATCCTCCGTTTGACTTCCGCAGCGCGGATCATCGCCAACCAGGTTTTTATCCGGTTTGTAAGCTGAGCCGCCTGGCAGGCTTGAGTTATTAGACATTATCGGTGATAACATATAAGCACCGTCCCGAAGGATTATTTCGAGTAATTTAAGCGCGACTGCAACCTTCGGGACGTTTTTTCTTGGCGAAACTGAGTTTAGGTAAAGAGGAATTATGACCCGATATCCCCAGATGCATATCCTGTTCGTCTTTCTCTGGCTGTCTGCATGTACGAAGCTACAACCTGGAGGCGACGGGTTGATCGGATCGCCAACAGCTCCGGTTCGCACGCCGACCAGGACCTTACCTCCAATGATCGAGTTTGATTATGGTGATGGTGGTTTGATCTCTGGCGTCCCCTGCGGCCCGCCTTGCTTCATGGGGATCCATACCGGCGACGACCTTGATGCTGTCTCACTTGCCTTGGAAAACCTGGAGATAGAACCATATTGCCGGTGGAGGACAGAGGTTATACAATGTCCTGGATTCAGGGTCGTTTTGGACCTTGATGGGCAAGCTGTATGGTATGTTAGTTTTGCGCCAGTGGAGGTACGTCTCTCGGACTTAATCGAGAAGTATGGAGAACCGGACAGCGTAGTGATTTTTACCATGGTGGAGATAAATGTCCCATCACAGTATCACAATTTGGAGTTGTGTTATCCCAATATGATGGTGGGCCTCGAAAACCAAGATAGTGACTATCCGTATCATGCCACCCCGGACACGAAGGTTCAATACGTGATGTATGGGGATGAACCTATGTGTAGAACGGATTATGGCATTGAATGGCATGGGTATGGTGACTATTGGGAATAAAACGATATTGAGGCATGTCCTGTTGTCGGGGATCTGCGCTTCGATACACCGGAGTTTATCCTGAGGCGAGCGAAGGGACCGGGTTCCCCTGGTGACGATGCTCCGCGTCGTCACCCGTGTATAGGTCGTTGACAGATAGACTTCTGAAGCTCTCCTGAACAGGCATCAAGTTCCTTGAGATGATAAGAGGCGAATGTTATGAAGAAAATATTGTTGCTCAATTCGGTCCTTATGATGCTTTTGTTGCTAACTTCTTGTTGTGGTGAGATCTACGCGGGCCAGCCAGATGTTAACATAAATCCCATAATATGAAATCGAGGTAGACTCTGAAGGTATTGATAAGCTAACTGACTTGATAGATCTGAGTAGATTTCCCCCGCGATATCCTGACGAAGAACCCAGTGATATCGTATATTGGGGATACTTGAACTTCGTAAATGTCCGATTCTATCTTGCTCCAGATGAGCGTATAGCAAATGACTGGTTTACGCAAGACTGTGAATCGTTTGTGGAACAGCCTTCTCGTATCAGATATGGAGGGGAAGGAGATAATCGATATTGTATACCGTATATAACTCAAGCCAGGAATGATCCGGAAGGATTATACTTGCCATTAGATCAATATCACATCTACATAGTTTTTCAAATAGGGAGGTTAATAATGGTGATTGATGAAACAAGAAATGATCGGGATGGTGGTAATTTGACAGAGATTATTGAAGAGGTTGCTGATTCTTTTTGGAAGGGATTGTACGGGGAATGATATTTAACGCTTAACGATGGATACAGGAAAAGGCTCCCTTGGTTTTTCCACTTCCAAATGATACTCAATTTGGGATGTTGACACGGAGCCTGCGTCGAGCCGGATGATCAAACCCGGGAAGGTTCCGACCTTCGCAAAGGAAATCACCTTGTAAACCAGAACCAGGCGCTGGGGCGGTCCCGGCGGTCAACTCCATCCTCCCGGCGGGCGAGCTTGAGATGCAGGCGGGCGATCTCGATATCTTCCGGGCGCAGGCCGGGGCCGGGCCGGGCATCCGGCTTGAAGAAGCCATACATCAGCCAGGTGCCACCTTTGGCGAGCAAGTTTTCCAGGTTGTGCAGGTAGTCCACCCGCTGGGTGATGGTCGATCCGTGGTAGCAGCCGATATCCAGGACCAGGTCGTATTCGGCCCGTAGGTGGCCCAGCCGAAACACATCCCCGACCCGGAAATCCACCTTGACCCCGGCTTTCTTCGCTTTGCGGTGAGCCAACTGGATGGCCCGGCGCGAGAAGTCGATCCCGGTGACCGTCCAGCCGGCCTGGGCCAGGGCGATGCTGCTCGTCCCGGTGCCGCAGCCCAGGTCCAGGGCGCGGCCGGGAGGCTGCAATTTGATAAATTCCTCCACTTCGGGGGGGACGATCCCACTCTCCCAGGGGGGCTTGCGGAAGTACCAGAGGTCGAAGAACAGGCGGCGGAAGAAACTCATCGGTCTCGCAATGCATCGGCAAGCCGGTCGCTATCCAGGCTGCCAACCGAACGCCAGCGTTCACTTCCTTCACCATCGAAGAAGATGACAGTGGGCGTGGGATAACTCGGCTTGATTTTCAGTTTACGATTTTCCATAAGTGGCAGTATAATCAGGCGGCTGGAAGCATAAATTCATAATGGAAAGGTAGGGTATGAAAGAGTATACCACCGAGTTTATCCGCAATATTGCGCTCGTCTCGCACGGGTCGGGTGGGAAGACCATGCTCGCCGAGGCATTTCTGCATCTGACCGGGGCAACCACCCGCCTCGGTAAGATCGAAGATGGCACCACCGCATCGGATCATGATGAAGAGGAGATCCGCCGCAAGCTTTCCCTTTCCACCAGCATCATCCCGGTGGAATACAAAGACCACAAGATCAACGTGTTCGATACACCCGGCTACACCGATTTCATCGGCGAGGTCATTTCCGCCCTGCGCGTCTGCGATGGCGCGGTTGTGCTGATCGATTCGGTTAACGGCCTGGAAGTTGGCACGGAAATCGCCTGGGACTATTGCGATACGTTCAACCTGCCGCGCTTTGTGGTGATCAACAAAATGGACCGGGATAACGCTGATTTCGAAAAAGCCCTGGCCACGGTTGAAGCGTTCTCCACGACCCGCCTGATCCCGGCGCAGATCCCCTGGGGTGAAAGAGCCGATTTTAAAGGCGTGATCGACCTGATCACGATGAAGGCCTACGCCAACGAAGGCAAGACAGCCGAGGAGATCCCGGCCGAGTTCAAGGATGCGGCCGGAGAGGCACGCACGAAACTCGTCGAAGCTGCTGCCGAAGGCGAAGATAGCCTGCTGGAAAAATACCTCGAGAGCGGATCCCTTGCTGCTGACGAGTTGCTCCGCGGATTGAAGGCGGTTGTCCGCTCACGGACGTATATCCCCGTATTCCTCGCCGCCGGGGCGCATAAGAAGGGTATCCTGCCGCTCCTGGATGCCATCCTGGAGCTGTTCCCATCGCCGGCCGATGTTCCCGACGTGATCGCCAAGGCAAAAACGGGCGATGAGATCCTCAAACCATCCGACAACGGACCGCTTGCCCTGTACGTCTGGAAGACCACCGCCGACCCGTTCGTTGGCAAATTGACCTATTTCCGGATTTACTCTGGCGCCCTGCAGGCCGATGCCCGCATTTGGAACCAGTCCCGAGGCGGCGAAGAGCGGATGGCTTCCCTGGCGGTCGCGCGCGGCAAGGATGCGTTCTCGCAGAAAACCCTGCACTGTGGGGATATCGGCACAGTCGCCAAATTGAATGTCACCAATACCGGGGATACGCTCTGCGACAAGGCCCACGGCCTGACATTGCCATTCCCGAAATATCCGACCGCGTTGTACCGGGTGGCCGTCACCCCCAAGACGCAAGCGGATGCCGCCAAGATCACTTCCTCACTGACCCGTCTATGCGAAGAAGATATGACCCTGTCCTGGCACCAGGAGACCGCAACCGGTCAGACGATCCTCCAGGGGATGGGTGACCAGCACATCGACGTTGCCATCCGCCGGGCGGAGGGCAAGCTACAGGTCGGGCTGTTGACCAAAGAGCCGAAGGTCCCTTATCAGGAAGCGATCACCCGCAAGGGGGAAGGCGACCACCGTCACAAGAAGCAGACCGGCGGCGCAGGCCAGTTCGGCGAGGTTTGGTTGCGGGTCGAACCGCTTCCAGAGGGTGACTTTGAACTGAGCTGGGATGTCTTTGGCGGGTCGATCTCGCAGTCGTATGAGCCAGCCATCCGCAAGGGTATCGCCAATGTGCTCAAGGAAGGCGCGATCGCGGGCTACCCGCTCAATAATGTCAAAGTGTCCATCTACGATGGCAAGGAACACCCGGTGGACTCCAAGCCGGTCGCGTTCGAAGCAGCCGGTCGCGAGGCCTTCAAGAAGGCTGTCGCCAACGCCGGTCCGGTGCTGATGGAACCGATCATGAACGTGCGCATCACCGTCCCGGACGCCAACATGGGCGACGTGATGGGCGATCTGAACCCCCGCCGCGGCCGCGTCCAGGGGACGGAATCGGACCGCGGGCGGACGATCATCATTGCCCTGGTGCCACTTGCTGAGATGCTCCGCTATACAACCCATTTGCGCTCGATAACTGCCGGGCGCGGTATCTTCACCATGGAGTTTGATCATTATGAGACCGTCCCGGTGCACATTGCCGAGGGCATCATCGCGGCCCATCGCAAGGAAATGGAAGCCCGGAAAGAAGAATAAAGCTATCGCCTTCACGAGGACAGCGGGTTTCCGCTGTCCTCTTTTTAATTTATGACAACCATAAACCATCGCCCCTTGACAGGGGCGGTAATTATCGTATAATTATTATCAACTTACTAATAAATATTCCTGGAGACGAGCAATGGTAATCTGCATGTGTCTGCGGCGGGGATCGTAACTGCCGCCCGACAAAAAAGAGAAAATCAGCCAACGATTAGAGGCCGGCAGGCGAGACCCCGCGAGCGAAGCAGTGTTCGCAAGGCGCCGCGCGCCGTCCTTTTTGTTTTCCGGTTGGCTGATTTTATTCTTGCAATATGGACATAAAAGATGACCATTGTCTCTATAAAACCTCATGTTTCGATACCGACCCAGGCCGGGCTGGTGGCCCATGTCGGGAATACACCGCTCCTGCCGATCAGGACGGATGCCACTACACTAAGGTCTATGGCTCGGATCTCCCCTAATGTGCAGGTCTATGCCAAGGCAGAATGGTTCAACCCGGGAGGGTCGGTCAAGGACCGTCCTGCGCTCAACATCATCCAGACTGCGCTGGCGAGGGGAGAATTGTCGCCGGGGATGCGGCTGCTGGATTCGACCTCGGGGAACATGGGCATCGCCTATGCGACCTTCGGGGCTGCCCTGGGAGTGCCGGTGACGCTGGCGATCCCGTCCAATGCCAGCCCGGAAAGGTTGGCCATCCTGGCTGCGCTCGGCGCCGAGATCATCCTGACCGATTCGCTGGAGGGCTCGGACGGGGCCATCCTCAAGGCCAGGACACTGGCTGCTGAAAACCCCGGGTTGTATTTCTATGCCAATCAATACGACAATCCGGCCAACTGGATGGCCCATTACCTGACCACCGGGCCGGAGATCCACTCGCAGACAGGCGGGCGGGTGACAGCCTTCGTCGCCGGTCTGGGCACCTCCGGGACCCTGACCGGGGTGGGAAAATACCTGCGCGAGCTGAACCCGTCAGTCAGGATTGTTGCGGTTCAACCGGATGCCCCCTTCCATGGGCTGGAGGGCCTCAAGCATATGCCGACGGCGATCAAGCCAGGGATCTACGATCCCCAATTCCCGGACCGCACGATCAGTGTCGAGACGGAGCGCGCTTATCAACTGGTTCGCCATTTGGCCCGGGAAGAGGGCCTCTTTGTCGGGATCTCCTCCGGGGCGGCTGTCGCGGCTGCGCTGACCCTGGCCTCGGAATTGGATGAAGGCGTGGTTGTGACCATCCTTCCGGACGCGGGTTATAAATATCTGAGTGAAGCAGCATTATGGGCCAACTAAGATAGATGAAGATGGGCGTTCTGAGCAGGGGTGACAAATGACCCTCCAGATCCAGCCCATGGCCATGCAGGCGATCCGGGCACATGGCCGCCAAGCCTATCCGGAAGAGGGCGCCGGCTTTCTCCTCGGAATGGATGGGGAGATACGGACGGTGGCTGCCATCCTGCCGATCGCGAATAGCCGTGAAGACACTGCCCGGCATAACCGTTATCTGATCAGCGCAGAGGACTACCTGCGCGGGGAAGTGGAAGCCGACCGCCTCGGCCTGACGCTTCTGGGGATCTTCCATTCCCACCCCGATCATCCCAACCGGCCATCCGAGTATGACCGTGAATGGGCCCAGCCATTCTTCTCGTATCTCATCACCAGCGTGATGGCTGGCCAGCCGGCCGGATCCCGGTCCTGGCGGCTGCGAGAAGACCGGTCCGATTTTGTCGAAGAGCAGATTCAAACCCTGCTATAAACCAATTTATTGGAGGTCACAATGTCACTTTATTTTGTCCGTCACCAGCATCCGGCCGAATCCTGCCCGGCGACCAACCCGCAGATGGGGGCCATGTTATTACAGCACTTGAACAAGTTCAGCGCCCGCGCCTATGGGGTGGAACTGCACAGCGAGGCTGTATTGGATGGCCAGCATACCCTGGTCTTGATCCTTTCAGCACCGGAAAGGGAGAATGTCGAAAAGTTCATGGAACCCTTCCGGGCTGCCGGCAGCATAGAGATCACCCCGGCATCTCCGTGTGAAGTGGTCGTAGAACGAGCCACTTGCTGATAGAATCAAGCCTAGGAGAAGACTATTTATGCCTGTTATCCGAATTCCAACCCCACTGAGGTCCTATGTCGATGGTCAATCTGAGGTCCAGGTTGACGGTGTCAGCGCTGGGGAGGCGATGGTCGACCTGGTCGACCGGTTCCCGTCCTTGCGCCAGCACCTCTTCAACAGCGAGGGCCAACTGCGGCCATTCGTCAACCTGTTCCTGGGGGAGGAGAATATCAAGGAACTGGGAGGGTTGGAGACAGCTCTCAAGAGTGACGATCGCCTGCTCCTCATCCCTTCGATTGCCGGAGGTTGAATGACCCCATCCCTGCCAGAACTCTCCAAAGAAGAGATCCTGCGCTACTCGCGGCACCTGCTCATTCCCGAAGTCGGCCTGGAAGGGCAGATGAAATTGAAAGCTTCCTCAGCATTGATCGTCGGTACGGGGGGCTTGGGATCGCCCGTATCCCTCTACCTGGCTGCCGCCGGGGTTGGCCGCATCGGGCTGGTGGATTATGACGTTGTCGATTCGACCAACCTGCAGCGCCAGGTCATCCACGGGACAGCGGGCATCGGCAGCCTCAAGGTCGAATCCGCCCGCAAGCGGATGCTGGATTTGAACCCCGGCATCCAGGTGGATGTGTTCAATGAACCGTTCACATCGGAGAATGCCATCGGCATTGCCCATGATTACGATGTCATCATCGACGGGACGGATAACTTCCCAACCCGTTACCTGACCAATGACCTGTGCGTATTGCTCGGCAAGCCCAATATCTACGGGTCGATCTACCGTTTCGACGGCCAAGCGAGCGTTTTCCATGCCAAGGTAGGGCCTTGCTATCGCTGCCTATTCCCGCAACCACCGCCGCCCGGGCTTGTCCCGTCGTGTGCGGAGGGGGGCGTCCTCGGGGTGCTTCCGGGAACGATCGGCACGATCCAGGCGACCGAGGCGATCAAAGTGTTACTGGGGATCGGCTCGTCCCTTGTCGGTCGGCTTTTGTTGTATAACGCCTTGGATATGACATTCGAGTTTGTCAAACTCAAGAAGAATCCACATTGCAAAGTCTGCGGGCCTGATCCGGAAGTCACCGAGTTGATCGACTACGAGCAGTTCTGCGGATTGCCCGGCCATCAACTGGATGCCGGCTCAGCGGGAGTGGAATGGGACATCACCGCCAGTGAGCTTGCTGAGCGGGTCCGATCCGGCGACGCTTTACGCTTGATCGATGTCCGTGAGCCGCACGAGCTGGCCATCTCACAGCTTGCCAACGCCGACCTGTTCCCGCTCGGTTCACTGGCATCCCGGTTGTCCGAACTGGACACTGCCCAGGAGATGGTGGTCTTCTGCAAAGCCGGGACGCGCTCGGCGCGGGCGTTGGAATTGCTCGTTGGAGCCGGGTTCCGTAAAGTCAAGAACCTGAAGGGTGGGATCAATGCCTGGGCGGAAGCGATCGATCCTGATCTGCCCATATACTAATACTTTGAGATCATCTGCCGCCTGCGTCAAGGGGATCAGGTGATTGAGGAATATGAAAATTGAGCCACGAAAAAATATTACTGGCTGTCCTTGCCCATCCAGATGACGAATCCTTTGGCATGGGCGGTACCCTGGCGGTTTATGCAGCCCAAGGGGTGCAGGTGCATCTGGTCTGTGCCACCCGAGGGGAAGTCGGCCAGGCGGACGAAGAACACCTGCAAGGATATGCCTCGGTTGCCGCGATGCGGGAGGCCGAACTCCGCTGCGCGGCCGGTATCCTCGGCCTGGCGGGTGTCCACTTCCTGGATTATCGCGATTCTGGGATGCCCGGCTCCCCCGATAATGCCCACCCTAACGCACTCACCGCTCAGCCTGTCGAGGTCGTCGCCGGGAAAGTTGCCGGCCTGATGCGTAAGATCAAGCCTCAAGTAGTTTTAACGTTCGACCCGATCGGCGGATACCGGCATCCGGACCATATCGCCATCCAACAAGCAACCGTGCGGGCGGTGGAGCTCGCCGCGGATGCGGAGTTCCTTCCTGGTGAGGATAAACCGTATCAACCGCAACGGTTGTACTTTCACACAATTCCGCGGGGATTTATAAAATTTGCCGTCCGGCTGCTGCGCTTGTTTGGGAAAGACCCCAGCCGCTGGGGAACGAACGGGGACATCGACCTGGCCTCCCTTGCGGATGTGGATTTCCCGACCCATGCGCGTATCGATATCCGCCCGGTGCTAGACAAAAAGGAACAGGCCAGCATCTGTCATTCCAGTCAAGGCGGTGGGCAGATGCGCCGTGGTTTCACTGGCTGGGTGTTGCGGTTGTTTGGTACTTCGGAAACATTTATGCGCGCCCGCCCCAGCGTATCTGTGGATGAGCGGCTGGAGAGGGATTTATTTGTCGATGTGGTTTATGAATCATAGCCATGTAACAAAGATCATTATTGACAAGGAGGATTGAATGCCCAAGCGAAACATTGTCCATGTTGAAATCCCGACCCGGAATGTTGACGAGTCGGGCAAGTTTTATGCCGAACTCTTCGGTTGGAAGATCACGACTGACACACAGATGGATTACACAATGTGGGAACCGGAGAAAATGCCTGGCGGTGGGTTCAGCCCCAAGGCGAGCAAGTCAAGATCGGGGAACTCATGATTTACATAGACAGCGATGATATCGAAGCGGACCTCGAGCGGGTCACACCGTTGGGTGGTCAGGTGATCCAACCAAAGACCGAGATCCCGAACACAGGATGGTTTGGTGTTTTCAAGGACCCAACCGGAAATACGATCGCGCTCTATACGAGTAAGAACCCGGAATATAACAAGTAAGCAAAGACCGTCGGGTGGAGAAATCCACCCGATTTTATTTCTTTGGGAATTGGAATTGGAAGGGGGGGATGAGGTTGAGCGCCAGAAGCAGCGTTCTCTTTGGATCGACCGACAGGATGGACACCGACCCGGGATGGATCATCAGGCGCTGGAAATTATCCAGCGGCATCCCAAGGTAGTGGGTCAGTACGGTTTTAATCGGGTCTGCATGGAAAACCACTGCAACCAGGTCCTTTTCATGCCGGGCGCAGATCGCATCGATTTCGGTAACCAATCTCGTCTGCATTTCCATGAACGACTCACCTCCAGGGAATCGCACCCGCGAGGGCGCTGAGACCACCTGTTTCCAGAGAGGATGTTTGTGCAAGGTCTTCAATTTCTGACCCTGCCACTCCCCAAAATCCCCGTCCACCAGTCCGGACCGGACCTGGCGCTGCAAACCCAAGGCCGTGGCAAGCGGCTCGGCGGTTTCGCCGGCGCGCTCGAGCGGGCTGACATAAATCGCCTTGATCGGGGCTTTGGCGAGAGATTGGGCGAGGTCCGCGGCTTGTTGGCGGCCTTTATCGTTCAAATGGATCCCTGGGGTGCGACCTGCAAGTGTACCCTTCTTCAAGGAGTCATTATCACCATGCCGGATCAATAAGAGGGTGGTCATCGAGGAATCCTATCGGATTTGAGAAAGAGTGGCTAAAGCTGATCGAATTATATGCTGAATCGACCTGGTTGTTACACGGTTCACTGGGTGGGAGTCCCTTTTGTCCTGCCCATCCAATCCAGGTTATTCAATTCCCCGAAATGTTCCCGGAAGATGCGGTAGTACATCAGCTCTTCCTTGGAGTGCAGCTGCCAGCCATTGGGTAAAGTGCGTTCGAGTTTGAAATCGCGGTCTGAGATGCGATCATTTGCATGGCGGGCAAGCATGTCATCCATTCCGGTCCCCTGCCAGAATTTGGTCTTCGTTCGCCAAAGCACCTCCGCAGGCAGGAGATCCCGAACCGCGATCCGCAAGATCCATTTTTCAATCGGCTTGTCGCCCTGGCGATAAAGTTTAAAGCGCACAGGGATGCGCATGGCATACTCAACCACATCCAGGTCAGTAAAGGGGACGAATGGGACAATACCGTTGGCATGGGCGCTGCGGTCGACGCGTTGCAGAGCGGTGTTGTGTAAACGCGAAAGAATGTCAACCAATTCGGTGGCGACGGCTTCTTCTGGTAGATCTTTTATATGATCATAACCAGCAAAGAGCTCGTCGCCGCCTTCCCCGGAAAAAACGGTATCAACATATTCGGAGACCATTTTGGCGGTGAGATAGTTGGTGATTGACGAACGGATAAGGAGGGCGTCGAAGGATTCGAGGTGGTAGATCGTCTCCGGAAGAGCCTTGAGAAGGTCATCCAGGGTGACAATCAATTCGTGGTGCTGCGTGTCCAAGTATGCTGCCATCTGGCGGGCATAGGCTACGTCTGGGGCGTTATCCACGCCGCTGACGAAGGTGTGCAGCGTCCGCACCCGTGGACGGACAAGGGCGGCGATAAGGCTTGAATCCAGACCTCCAGAGAGCCATGCTCCCGTCTCGTCGGAGATGACCCTCCGACTGATCGCATTTTCGATCCGCAGGCGCAGTTCAGCGGCAATCCGGTCGGGATCGGCTTCCTTGTTACACTGATAATCGAACTGGGCGAAGGAATTAAACCCGACAGCGTGTGTGTACCAGACTCCGGGAGGAAATTCATGGACATCCCGGGTCATTTCCATCAATGCTTTGACCTCGGAGGCGAAAGTTAAGCTGCCGTCGCTTGTCCGGCCATAATACAGCGGCTTGACCCCCAGAACGTCTCGGGCAAGGAACAGTCCCTTGGGAGTGATTGCCGCCAAGGCAAATGATTCCTTGTGATACCTGAGTGATTCGGGATTCGGGGAGGGTGGGTGGATACCGTCCCAGACAGCGATTCCCTGGAGGGCCAAGGGGGTCGGGACGGATTGAGCATGTGGCCAGATCGATCCAAGGACGATGCCGTCTTTTGCGATCGATTTTGCCCGGTCGCGTCCACGGTAAGTTATCTTGTCCAGCATTTGAACAACCCTTTCCTGTTGTCCCTGCTGGGTAGTACCTGCGATGCCTGCCATTAATATCCTCCTTTTATGGTTAAGGTTTCGGGTGTCAGACGTCAAAATATGAAGCATTGGCAGCTGGTGGATGACATCCCTGAAATAATGTTTGCATAATTGGGAAAGTATCGCCAGCCAACAATGATGTTACCTGAAGAGGCTGCGTTGCAGATCATCATCACCTTTGCTTTCCTCCGCTTCGACGGGGAAAAATTAAGCCCCCGGTTAAGCGGAGGCGGTGGTCATTATAACATATCGATCTCAGGTCTACTTGAGCCGCATTGCCTCAAATAGAATCTTACTATTGGTAATATCGTTGCCTCAGAAAGAATGTTACCTTATGACGGAGCCGAAAGGCGCCGGAGGAGAACATGATGAGTCAACGAAGCAAGCGAGAATTGTTTGAGGCGATCCGT
>JBDRPT010000114.1:0-10830 GCA_043826785.1 Chloroflexota bacterium
GGCACTGGATATCCCCTATTGCCATCATGAGAAGTGGGATGGCAGCGGTTATCCGCGTGGGCTGAAGGGTGAGCAAATTCCATTGGCGGCGCGCATCTTCGCCGTGGTGGATGTCTGGGATGCACTCGGATCCGACCGGCCTTACCGTAAGGCCTGGCCGCAGGAGAAAATCATCGATTACATCCGCGAGCAATCGGGGAAGCACTTTGACCCGCAACTCGTAGAAAGATTTCTACCGGTTCTAAAGAATTTCACAGAGTAAGACCGCATTTTATGTTGGATCTTATTCGATATTGCGGTTAACCCTGCGTCAAGGCGACCTCACTTCTTTCGGAGAGCCCCCTTCGAGGATACCCTTTCCCCTTCCGTACCCTTTCCCCTCCGGGGACCTGCGGCGGGTGTACTTCGTGAGGGACCTTCCCCTTACGGGGACGCTTACCCTGCGGGTACAATGTCGCGGTCGGCGGGTATGATATGTTCCGCTTCTCTCCGCGATACGCGGCGTGATTTGCTAATGTTGGTAATAATTTCAACAAGGCTCGGAGCCAAAACGTTCGTCGCCTGCACCGGAATTACTGCGCCCGACCTGGTCACCGACCAATTTGGCGGCAGCTTCGCCGCGATCTGTGCCAACCCGACCGTCGACCTCGGGCCCGGCGGCCTTGCCCCTGAGGATGTGGCCCGCACAACGATCATCACCTTGGGCGCAGCAAACAGCGCTCAGATCTCCAACCCGGTCATGAAGGCCTTCGTGCGCCTCTTCCACGCGGCTTACCTGCGCCAGTATTTCAAGCTCTGCCCCGGGGGCGAGGCAGAATACCAGCGCTGGCTGCCTATCGTGGCTGCCGCCCGGCTGAGCGAGGAGATCCCGGAAGTGGAACGCTGGTTGATCGCAGAGGCACAGAAATTGGAGCATGGATCCTAATGAAATGTCAGCCTCGGCTCCTTACTGCGACACTTCACTGTTTTCTTGGTCTATCATCAGTTATCGAGTTTTGCCTATTTAATCAGACCTGTCTAGATCCAGGCCAGCCCATGAGTCAAAGACAAAAAACCGCCGCAGGGCGGTTTTTTGTTACCAGAATATTTCCTGTACATGGTAAACTAGTGCCCGGACAATGACATTCAGATGGATGCACTCATGCCATATATGCCAGGAATCTTGTGCCTGCACCAATCAACATCAACTTGTCCGGGTTCTAGCCCAATATCATGAATTCGGGAAATATCAACCGTATGACCTCCAGGACCCCAACAGCCCAGGCCCATCCGAACATCGCCTTGATCAAGTATTGGGGCAACCGCGACGATGCGCTGCGCCTGCCGGCCAACGGGTCGATCTCGCTCAACCTGGACGGGTTGTCTACACGCACCCAGGTGCGCTTCGATCCATCCCTCGCTGCAGACCGCCTGACCCTGAACGGCGCGCCGTTATCCGGCCCCGGGTTGGAACGCGTTGCGGCGTTCCTCGACCTGGTCCGGGGGAAGACCGGCATCGCTATTTACGCCGATGTGGTCAGCGAGAACAACTTCCCGGCCGGCGCGGGGATCGCCTCCTCGGCTTCGGCCTTCGCCGCCCTGGCGCTGGCAGCTTCCAAGGCCGCCGGCCTGGAGCTGGACGAAGCGCAACTCTCACGCCTTGCCCGGCGCGGTTCCGGGTCGGCCTGCCGGTCCATCCCCGGCGGTTTCGTCGAGTGGGCAGCCGGGGAGGGCGACGGCGACTCCTTCGCTCAATCCATCGCCCCACTCGAGCACTGGAGCCTGGCCGATTGCATCGCCATGGTCAGCACCACCCACAAACCAACCGGCTCGACCGAAGGCCACGCCCTGGCCGGGACCAGCCCATTGCAGCCCGCCCGGGTGGCAGATACACCCCGGCGCCTGTCGCTCTGCCGGGAGGCGGTCAACCGCCGGGATTTCGCCGCCCTGGCCGCGATCGTCGAACTGGACTCGGACCTGATGCACGCCGTGATGATGACCTCCACACCGGCGCTGTTCTACTGGCAACCGGTCACGCTGGCTGTCATGCGGGCTGTGCGCCAGTGGCGGCAGGAGGGCATTCCGGTCTGCTACACGATCGACGCCGGCCCGAACGTCCACGTCCTGTGCTTGGGGAGCGAGTCAGGGCGGGTTGCCACCATGCTGGCCGACATCCCGGGGGTCGAGGCTGTGCTCACCGCCAGTCCCGGCGGCCCGGCGCGCCTGGTCTCATAAACCCCTCTCCTGCCCGTTTGAGAGTCGTTCCAAAAAAGGATATAATCACCCTGCCGCGCCACAGGAGCGAGCTCTTATTGTCGATAGAAAGGTGATCGCATGAATACAGGTCTTCTTGGCGGCCTGACCTTCGTCTTGGTCTTTGCCGGCATGATTTTGGTCCACGAGATTGGGCACTTCGTCGCCGCCCGCTTACTGCGCATCGAAGTGGATGAGTTCGGCATCGGCTTCCCGCCGCGCATGCTGACCCTTTTCACATGGCGAGGGGTGCGCTTCTCGCTCAACTGGATCCCCTTCGGCGGGTTCGTCCGCCTGCGGGGCGAGGACGACCCGGCGATCCCCAATGGGATTGCGGCCGCCCCGCCCTGGAAGCGGATCCTGGTCTTGCTGGCCGGGTCGACGATGAACCTGCTGACCGGGGTGCTGGCCTACAGCCTGCTCTTCAACCAGATCGGTCTGCCGGACCAGGTCGTCCTGGATGAGATTGTTGCCGATTCCCCCGCCGCAATGGCCGGGTTCCAGGCCGGTGATATCGTCCTCGAGGTGGATGGCCAACGCATCGGTTTCTACACCGAACTGATCAACTACACCCATGAAAACGCGGGCCAGGAGATCAACCTGACCATCCTGCGCGACGGCGAGGAACTCACCCTGAGCGTGGTGCCGCGCCTCAACCCACCGGAAGGTCAAGGGCCGATGGGGGTGGTGGTGGTCAACACCATCCGGCCGGTGGACACCTGGTTCGAGACCGTCCCTTACAGTTTTAATGCCACCTACCAGACCAGCCGCGAACTCCTGGCCCTGCCCGGGCGCATCATCGCCGGGATAATCCAACCGGAGGATGCCCGCCTGCTCGGGCCGCGCAGCATTTACAACGTATTCCAGCAGGCCGTCTCGCGGGATATCGAGAGCCGCCAGCCAGAAGAGAACGGTGAAGCCGAGGCGCCAACGAACTACACCTTGAGCCTGATCATCTCGATGACCCTTTCGGTCGGGATCATCAACCTGCTGCCGATCCCAGCCCTGGACGGTGGGCGTATCTTCCTGGCCCTGGTCGAGTTCGCCTTCCGGCGCAGGCTCCCGCCCCAGTTCGAGGCCATCGTCCACGGTGCCGGTTTCTTCCTATTGGTGGGTTTGATGTTCTATTTCTACATCCTTGATTTCGTCAATCCGGTGAACATCACCCTGCCATGAGAAGGGAAACACGATGAGCAAACCGGTCCCCTTCCAGAACATCATCGCTGCCCTCCTCGATGAGCAACAAAACTTTCCACCCAGCTACCTGGTCCATTTCTCATACATCGAACCTGAGAACCAGCAGGCGTTGAGCGCAGCTTGGCCGCAGGCCTCGCTAAGCCGCAAGGTCCGCCTGCTCGAGGCCCTGGAGGACCTGGCCGAAGTCGATACACTGATGTCGTTCGACGACCTGGCGGGCGCGTTGCTGACTGATCCCGAAGGTCAGGTGCGCACACTGGCATTGCGGCTGCTCTGGGAATGCCCGGACTCCAAACTGATCCCAACCTACATTGACATCCTGACCGGGGATGAAGATAGCGAAGCGCGCGCCGCGGCCGCCACCGGCCTGGGCCTGTTCGTCTACCTGGGCGAATTGGACGAGATCCCGGCCGAGACCCGGCAGAGTGTCGAAGCCCGGTTGCTGGAGGCAGCCAACTCGGCGGAGTCGATCCTGGTGCGCAGACGGGCGCTCGAAGCGCTGGGGACATCCTCGCGCCCGGAGGTCACGGCAATGATCGAAGCTGCATATCACGACGCGGAGCCTTCTTGGGTGATAAGTACCCTCTTTGCCATGGGCCGGTCATGCGATCTCCGCTGGGAGAAGCAGGTGCTTGCGATGATGCACAATCCGAACGAGGCGATCCGCCAGGAGGCGGTACGCGCCGCTGGCGGGTTGGGCCTGTCCTCTGCCCGCCAGACCCTGCTCGATATCCTGGCTGACGAGGAGAACCTGGATGCCCGCCGCGAGTTCATCTGGGCACTCTCCAAGATCGGCGGCGAAGGGGTCCGCCAGCAGCTCGAGGAATTGGCCGCGGCCGAAATGGATGAAGAAGAAAGCGATTTCCTCGAGGAGGCCCTCGACAACCTGACTTTCAACGAAGAACTGGCCTCCTTCGACACGTTCGATTTCGATGCCGGGGAAGACAACGAAGAAGAAGAATAAATCCACCACACAGAACATCGCAGTGACTGCCCTGCTCACAATCTTTACCAACAACCTGTTACCGATCATCCTGATCAGCGCGGCCGGTTTTGCCCTCGGGAAAACCCTCTCGGTAGACCCGCGCCCGCTGGGCAGAGTCCTATTCTACATCCTCAGCCCGGTGCTGATCTTCCACCTGCTGACCAACAGCCAGCTCAGCCTGGGGAGCATCGCCCTGACGATGGGCTTCGCCACCGCGGTGATGCTGACCGTCGCCGGGCTGGCCTACCTGACCGGGCGCCTGCTCCGCCTGGAACGGACCGTGTTGACCGCGGTGGTGCTGACCAGCCTGCTGACCAACAGCGGTAATTATGGCCTGCCGCTGGTCGCCTTCGCCTTTGGCGAGCAGGCCCTGGCCTTCGCCGGGGTCTATTACATCACCAGTGCGATCCTTCTGAACACGGTCGGCATCTTCATTGCCTCGCTCGGCAAATTGCGACCCAGAGACGCCCTGGTGAGCATGCTCAAGGTGCCGACGGTGTACGCCATCCTGGCCGCTGTTGTCATCGTCCAGGCCGGCTGGACGCTGCCGACACCGCTGGCCCGGACTGTCGAACTGGCCGCCAACGGCGCGGTACCGGCCATGCTCGTCCTGCTCGGGCTGGAGTTGCAGCGCGCCGAATGGACCCGGGACATCAAGGCCATCTCGATCAGCACGGTCATGCGCCTGGTGGTGGCGCCGCTGCTCGCCATCGGCTTGAGCGCCGTCCTCGGGATGCAGGGCGCGGAGCGGCAGGCCGGCATCACCCAATCCGGGATGCCCGCGGCGGTGATGTCCACGGTGGTCGCGTCCGAATACAATCTGCAACCCACCCTGGTGACAACCATCGTCTTCGTCAGCACCCTGCTCAGCCCGCTGACGCTGACCGCGCTGCTGTTCTTCCTCGGCAAGTGACCCATGGGCAGTGCCCCTGAAAGGAGATCGCTATGTCGGACCAGCTAGAAGGCCATACCCGCCTGCACATCCGGGTGACCGGGCGCGTCCAGGGTGTCGGCTTCCGAGCCTTTGTCTCCCAGCAGGCGCAGATGCTCGGTCTGAAGGGATGGGTGCGCAACGTCGGGTACTCCCAGGTCGAGGCGCTGGCTGAAGGTCCGCGCCCCGCCCTGGCTCGTTTCGTAGAAATCGTCCAGCGCGGCCCGACCGCAGCGCGTGTCGATGAGTCCATCCTGGACTGGTACCCGCCTACCGGCGAATTCACTGCTTTCGAAGTCCGGCGCAGTCTTTAGCACGTCCCGGCCTTCCCGATCGCCCAATCGTCCTGGAAAGGAAATTAACCATGCCCAAAACTGTCGATTCCTTCCGCCATCTTAACGGGGTCACCCGCCGGGTGATCGAGACCTGGATCAAGATGGAGACGCCGCGGCCGATCCCCTGGACGCCCATGCCCAGGCCGTTGGCGGAGTGCAACGTCGCCCTGCTCACATCGGGTGGAATCGCCCTGAAGACCGACAAGCCGTTCGACCAGGATGGCGAGCGCCTCAACCCCTGGTGGGGCGACCCGTCGTACCGGCTGATCCCCAAGTCCGCCAGCGAGGAGGATATCGAGGTCTACCACCTGCACATCAACCCGGGATACGCCCGTAAGGATCTCAACTGCCTGCTGCCCCTGGGACGGCTGCAGGAACTCGCCGATGGCGGCGAGATCGGCCGGGCCGCGGACAGCCATTACTCGATCATGGGCTACCTGCCAAAGCCTGAAACGATGCTGCGGGAGAGCGTCCCGGCGATCATCGCGGACCTGAAAAGGGAGAAAGTCGATCTGCTTGTCCTCGTCCCCAGTTGACCGATCTGCTGCTGGTCCGTAGGACTGGCCCAAAGAGAGATCGAAGCTGCCGGAATCAGCACCATTTCGCTCTCGATCATCCCGGACCTGACCGCAGCGGTCAGCGCTCCGCGCGTCGCCGGCATCGAACACCCCTTCGGGACGCCACTCGGGCGCCCCGGTGACCGCGAGCGGCAACTGGCTGTGCTGCGTGCGACCTTGAAAGCTCTGCAAGAGATCAAGACCCCCGGGGAGGTGATCCACCTGCCGTTCGAGTGGCAGGAACTCCCCGAAGACAATGATTTCCCCCAACCAGAACCGCCGCCGATCGCCACCTACCTGATGGAACATCCCTTCCAGGTGACAAAACTGATCCGCCGGCAGATCCCAGGCTAAGTAAACCCCAGGCCGCGCTCCTTCAATGAGACCCATTTCTCCACCTGGCCGATGATCAGGTGGTCGAGCACATCGATGTCGAGCAGTTTCCCGGCCTGGACGATGGCGCGCGTCACCGCGACGTCATCCGGACTCGGTGTCGGGTCGCCGCTGGGGTGGTTGTGGACCACGATGATGGCGGGAGCGCCGCGCCGGATGGCCGGCTTGAACAGTTCGCCGACATGCACCTGGGAGGAGTTGACCGAACCCTTGTAGACCTCGACAACGCCCAGGACGCGGTTGCGCGTGTCGAGCAGGATAACGCGCAGGTGCTCCTGCTCCAGGCCGGACATCTCGTAGCGGAGCAGTGCGGCTGCGTCGGCAGGGCTGTGGATGGCGGGGCGTTCTTCCGGCGCTTCGCTCGCCATCCGCCGGCCAAGCTCGATGGCGGCTTTGATCTGGGCCGCCTTGGCCGCGCCGATGCCATGCTGTTGACAGAGCTCCTCGAAGGGGGCGCGATGCAATCCGGCCAGGCCTTCGAAATCTTTCAACAAGCGCTGCCCGACCTGGACAGCGTTCTCGCCGGGCACGCCGACGCGCAGCAGGATGGCGAGCAGCTCGGCCGTGTTTAACGCCTGAGGGCCATGGATGGCCAACCGCTCACGCGGCCGCTCGGTCACGGCCAGGTCGGTGATGCGATACATCGAATTGGGGGGAGAAGATTTCTCGTCCATAGTCCCTCCTCAGTCAGGATGGATCTATTTTACAGGCAAACCGGCTGGAATGCATGCCTTTGCTGACCGGGAATTTAGCCTCTCTGCACCAGCTTGTTTCGCAGGTCTTTACCGCGCTGCTCCCTGGCAGCCGGGTCTACCGACGCCTGGCCGGGCCAGGTATTGACTCCCCAGGAATGAGCAGTCGTTTCTTGACATTCCATCCCCCCTCAGGTAGAATAACGCACGCCCACAGACGGGCCTGTAGCGCAGTTGGGAGCGCGCCTCAATCGCACTGAGGAGGTCAGGGGTTCGAATCCCCTCAGGTCCACCAGGATTGTAGATTGCGGATTGAAGATTGTCGCTTGGGTGCAGGTATCTACAATCCGCGATCGTCGCTCGAGAATCAATGAACGGGCCCATAGCGCAGTTGGGAGCGCGTCTCAATGGCATTGAGAAGGTCGAGGGTTCGAATCCCTCTGGGTCCACCTCCTATTCGCGATTAGGGAACTAATCGCGAATATGCTATAATCAGCAAAATTCAAAGTCAAGGCAGGAGTAGTAGGCCATCCCGCCAGCGAGAAGGGAGAGCGAGGTGGAAGCCCTTCATGGCATCCGCGGGAATGCCACTGGTAAGGCCGAACTCGCCTGTCGCTCCGGACATCAAGGAGAGACTGCGCTGGTGAAACCAGTAGCCCGCGCCGGGAAAGCCCGTTACAGCAACTGAGTGATCCCGGACGGTTTCGTCCCGGATAACCAGGGTGGTACCGCGGAGAATCCCTTCGTCCCTGTGTGGATGAAGGTTTTTGTTTATCAACCGACAGGGTGCCCTGAAAGATCAAGCGATTGTACAGGCCAGCATTTCTGCATCAAGGAAAACAACCATGAGCGACTACACCCCTTCAAAAATCGAACCCAAGTGGCAGGCCAGGTGGCAGGCCGACGGGCTGTACCACGCCGACATCGACGCGCGCCGTCCCAAGCACTACGCCCTGACCATGCTGCCCTACCCCTCCGGTGACCTGCACATCGGCCACTGGTATGCGATGACGCCCTCGGATGCCCGGGCGCGCTTCATGCGCATGAACGGCTACAACGTCATGTTCCCGATCGGCTTCGACGCCTTCGGCCTGCCCGCCGAGAACGCCGCCATCAAGGACGGCGTCCACCCGCTGAAGCGCACCTACCAGAACATCGAGAACATGCGCAAACAATTGCGCTCGATGGGCGCCATGTGGGACTGGCGCCGCGAGGCTGTCTCCAGCGACCCCGAGTACTACCGCTGGACGCAGTGGTTTTTCATCCAGTTGTTCAAGAAGGGCCTGGCCTATAAGAAACTGGCCCCGGTGGACTGGTGCCCGGTCTGCAACACGACGATCGCCCGCGAGCAGGTCTGGGGTGACGACCGCCACTGCGAACGCTGCAAGACGCCGGTGACCAAGAAGGAACTCGAACAGTGGTACTTCAAGACGACGAAATATGCCGACGAACTGCTGTCCTATGAGGGCATCGACTGGCCGCAGATGGTCATCGACATGCAGACCAACTGGATCCACCGCTCGGAGGGCGCCAACGTCATCTTCCACTCCGAGCACGGCGATGAGATGGAAGTCTTCACCACCCGCCCCGATACGCTCTTCGGCGTCACCTTCATGATCCTGGCCCCCGAGCACCCGCTGGTCGCCAAGCTGACCGCCCCCGAAAAGCAGGCCGAGGTGGCGGAGTATGTTGCCCTGGCCGAGCGCCAGAGCGACGTCGACCGCGAGTCGACCGAGAAGGAGAAGACGGGTGTCTTCACCGGCGCCTACGCGATCAACCCGGTCAACGACGCCAGGATCCCGATCTGGATCGCCGACTACGTGATGATGACCTACGGCACCGGCGCGATCATGGCCGTCCCGGCCCACGACGAGCGCGACTTCGAGTTCGCCCAGAAATACGGCCTGCCCATCCCGGTGGTCATCGCCCCGCCCGATTGGGACGGCAAACCGCTCGAAGCGGCCTGGCCCGGCGACGGCACGGTGGTCAACTCGCAGCCCTGGAACGGCGTCCCGGCCGGCAAGGGCGAGGGCCAGTCGGTCGCGGTGGCGATCCAATGGCTGGAGCAGACCGGCCGCGGGGAGGCCGCGGTCTCCTACCGCCTGCGTGACTGGACGATCAGCCGCCAGCGCTACTGGGGCGCGCCGATCCCGATCATCACCTGCCCCGAGCACGGCCAGGTGCCCGTCCCGGACGACCAGTTGCCGCTGACCCTGCCCGAGGACGTCGAGTGGCTGCCCACCGGCCAATCGCCGCTCAAGCTACACCCGACCTGGTCGAAGACAACCTGCCCGATCTGTGGCAAGGATGCCGAGCGCGATACCGACACGATGGACACCTTCATGTGCTCGTCGTGGTACCACCTGCGTTATCTGAGCCCGCGCTACGCCGAGGGCCCCTTCGATCCCAAAGAGTACGATTACTGGATGCCGGTCGACACCTACACCGGCGGTTCCGAGCACGCCACCATGCACCTGATCTACACCCGCTTTTTCCACAAAGCGCTGCGCGACTGCGGCGTGACCGAGGGCCACGAGCCGATGCTGCAATTACGCAACCAGGGCCAGATCCTGGGACCCGACGGCCAGCGCATGTCCAAGAGCCGCGGCAACGTCATCGACCCCGATGAGCAGGTGCGCCTCTACGGCGCCGACGCCGTGCGCACCTACCTGATGTTCGCCTACCGCTGGTCCGAGGGCGGCATTTGGAACACCGAGAATATCCAGGGCATCGTCCGCTGGCTCAACCGGACCTGGAACCTGTTCAGCGAACAAGCCCCGGCCGGGGTGGACGCCGAGGCAGCCCGGGCGCTGCGCCGCAAGGTCCACCAGACCCTCGAGCGGGTCTCGCGCGACTACACTGGCTTCGAGTTCAACACGATCATCTCCTCCTTGATGGAACTGCTCAACGAAATGTACCGGGCGCGTGAGGCCGGCGTCGGCAGCAGCCCCGCATGGAGCGAAGCCGGCGAGACCTACTTGAAAATGCTCGCCCCGGTGGCACCGCACATCGCCGAGGAACTGTGGGTCGAGGCGCTCAAGAAACCCTATTCGGTCCACCAGCAGGCCTGGCCGGCCGTGGACGAGGACGCCGCCAAAGAAGACGAGCTGATCCTCCCGGTGCAGGTCAACGGCAAGCTGCGCGACCGGATCGTCGTCCCGGCCGACGCCAGCGACGAGCAGATCGAAGCCGCCGCCCTGGCCAGCGAGGCGGTCCAGAAGTACCTGGAGGGCAAAACGCCCCGGAAGGTCATCGTCGCCCAGAAGAAGCTGGTCAATATCGTAATCTAGGAAACGCCCGAACTCCCCAACGCTTCTTAATATTGGGGAGTTTTTCGTTCAATTCTTTCGAACCACAACATGCTGGACGAGAATAGCAGGCAGGTCTGACGAGTCAAGCATCCCACCTCATCCTGCAAAATTGTGACATTTGATACTTGCATCCATCCATGGGCTTGTATATACTTGCTGAAATTACTTGATCCATCCCGAGAGGGGAGAATGATCAT
>JBDRPT010000115.1:0-18464 GCA_043826785.1 Chloroflexota bacterium
TGGGTTCGGGCGGGTGCATTTCCTGCTCGTATGAGAGCTTCAAGTTCTTGGCGTTTTTCATCAGACAGTTCAACAAAGTATTTTGTTTTCATCCACCAAGTATAAACGATGTTCACTATTCAGGTTAGTAAGATACTAGAACTCCCGTTGATCTCCTATTCCACTCCCCCTGGCCTGGTAGCTGGGGGGAGCACCGTCCTGCCGCTACGATATAATCAGGAGGGATTTCCCGTGGATTATAATTGCCCCGTTTCTACAGAGGAGCTATGCCCAACCCGATCATTGAATGCATCCCCAATTTTTCTGAAGCCCGCCGCAAGGATGTGGTCGAAAAGATCCTCACCGCAATCACGTCCGTCCCCGGGGTGACCCTCCTGGACCAACACTCGGACAGCGACCACAACCGGACAGTGGTGACCTTTATCGGTCCGCCCGAAGCCGTCGAGGAAGCCGCTTTCCGCTCGATCCAGAAAGCGGCGGAGCTCATCGACACCAACGAGCACCGCGGCTCCCACCCGCGCCTCGGCGCTGCGGACGTGGTCCCCTTTGTGCCCATCTCCGCGGTCACGATGGACGAGTGCGTGACGCTGGCCCGTCGTCTCGGCAAACGGGTCGGCAAAGAACTTGGCATCCCGGTCTACCTATACGAACAGGCCGCCCTGCGCCCGGACCGGGTCAACCTGGAGGATGTCCGCCGGGGGCAGTACGAGGCGCTCAAAGACGAGATCGGGGTCAAACCGGAGCGCAATCCAGACTTCGGTCCAGCGCGCCTCGGGCCTGCAGGCGCGACGATCATCGGTGCCCGCGCGCCCCTGATCGCCTACAACGTCTACCTGGACAGCAAAGACATCGAAGTGGCCAAGGCAATCGCGAAGGCCATCCGCCAATCGTCGGGCGGGCTGGCGGCAGTCAAAGCATTGGGCATGCTCGTCGATGGCAAGGCCCAGGTCTCGATGAACCTGACGGATTTCCGCCAGACCTCGATCCACACGGTGATGGAGGCTATCCGGAAAGAGGCCGCCCGCCACTACGTGACCATCGCCCGGAGCGAACTGGTCGGCCTGCTCCCGCAGGAGGCGCTGACCGATGTTGCCGTCCGCCACCTGCAGCTGGAAGGTTTCGGCCTGGAACAAATCCTCGAGCAGCGCATGCAGGCCGGTGGACCTGAAGAGTGTCCGGATCCACGCACCCGGTTCCTGGATGAGCTCGCCGCGGGAACGCCGGCGCCGGGAGGCGGTTCGGCCGCGGCCTATAGCGGAGCGATGGCCGCGGCGCTGGTCGCCATGGTCGCCCGCCTGACGATCGGCAAGAAGAATTACGCCCTGGTCGAACCCCAGATGAAGCAAATCCTGAAACAAGCGGAAGGAATCCGCCGCATTTTGACCAGGGCAGTCGAAGAGGACGCCAAAGCCTTCGAGACGGTCATGGCTGCCTTCAAACTCCCCAAGACCACCGCCCGGCAGGATACGACGAGGAACAAGGCCATCGAGAAGGCCACGCTTGCAGCTACCAAAGTGCCGCTGAACGTCGCCGAACAGGCAGTCCGCCTGCTTGAGCTTGCCGAAAAATGCGTCACGCTGGGCAACCTGAACGCGATCACCGATGGCGCGTCCGGGGCAGCGCTGGCGCATGCATCCCTGCTTGCTGCCGGGTATAACGTGCGGATCAATGTCGCCAACCTCAACGACCGTGATGCCGGTGATCGCTTCCTGATCCGCTTGCAAGCCCTCGAAGAACAGGCCGGCGAGTTGGACGGGAAGATCCGCGCCGCCATCAGGGAGCGCGCTGGAATCGAATGAAATCGCCTGCTCCCGCCGTCCTGATCATCGCGCTTGTCCTGTTCGTAACCGCGTGCCGACCGCAGCCCGTGGAGGGCACTCAGCAACCTACGGCGACCGCGACCGCTGCCGTTCCTACAGCGACGGACAGCGCAACTGTCCTGCCAACACCCACTCCCACGAGCACACCCACACCGACCCCGTGCGTCCCGGAGGTGAGCTACTGCATCCAGCCCGGCCATTTTCTCTTGCAGCGACCCATCTCCTCGACGGACGGCAACGCCTGGGTCGACCCGACCTACCGCTATGGAAGTACGGCCAATGGGGTCCGGCAAGTGCACAGTGGCGTGGAATTCCTGAACGAATCCGGGACCGGAGTGCTGGCGGCCGCAGATGGGATCGTCGTCTATGCCGGGAACGATTCCCAGGTCGTCTTCGGCCCGCGCGGCTATTACTACGGCAACCTGGTCATCCTGGAGCACCACTTCGAAGGCATCCCCGAGCCGGTCTTCAGCTTATACGCCCACCTCTCGGAAGTGCTCGTCGAACCGGATCAGCGGGTCAATGCCGGGGACGAAATCGGGCGGGTCGGGATGACCGGGATCGCTACCGGCAGCCACCTGCATTTCGAAGTCCGCTATGGGTCGAATACATTCGCCAACACCCGCAATCCGGAATTATGGCTGAGACCGCAGGCCGATGACAGCGGCCAGGCGTTCGGGGCGCTGGCCGTCCGCATCGTCAACCCCCAAGGACAGGCGCTGCAAGTCTTCCCGGAGGTCCAGTACCTGCCTGTTCCCGGCGGCGACCCGGCGTTGGTGTATTACCCGGAAGTCTACGGCTGGGAGGCGAACCCAGATGATATCCTCGGGGAGAGCTTCGCCCTCGGCGACCTTCCGGCAGGAGAGTACCGGATCATCTTCATCTGGAACTACCGTCTGGTCGAACGCCGTGTTATGGTCGAACCCGGGATGTTGACATTCGCAGAGATCGTCATCGATTACTAGTACCCGGGAGGTGATATGATCCAAAAACCAGTTCACAAATTCGGGTTCAGCACCCGCCAACTGCATGCCGGTCAGAGCCCGGACCCGGGGACAGGAGCCAACGTCCCCCCCATCCATCAGACGGCGGCATACCGTTTCCACGACACCGACCACGCTGCCCGCCTCTTCTCTCTTGAAGAGAAGGGACACATTTACAGCCGGATCAGCAATCCCACCAATGAAGTCTTCGAGAGCCGCCTGGCCGACCTGGAGGGCGGGGCTGCCGCCATCGCCACCAGTTCCGGGCACGCCGCCCAGGCGACTGCGATCCTGGCTCTCTGCCAGACAGGCGACCACATCGTCTCTTCGGCAGCGTTGTACGGCGGGACGATCAGCCAGTTCATCCACACCTTCCCGCGCCTGGGCATCGCAGTGACCATGGTCGATCCCACGGACGTCCGCAATTTCCGGGAGGCCATCCGCCCGAATACCAAGCTGCTCTATGGCGAGACGCTCGGCAACCCGAGCGTGGACGTATTCCCCTTCGAGGAAGTTGCCGCCATCGCCCACGAACAAGGCATCCCATTGATGATCGACAACACCTTCGCCTCGCCGTACCTTTGCCGGCCCTTCGAGTGGGGCGCAGATATCGTCACCCACTCGACGACCAAGTTCATCTGCGGCCACGGGACGACGATTGGCGGCGCGATTGTGGACAGCGGACGCTTCGACTGGGCCGGGAGCGGGCGGTTCCCCGGCTTTACCGAACCCGACCCATCCTATCACGGCGTCGTCTATGCAGATTTGGGATCGCTGGCGTTCAGCACCAAGGCCCGCGCCCAGGTCCTGCGCGACATGGGCAGTTGCCAGGCTCCGTTCAATTCCTGGCTGCTGCTCCAGGGGCTGGAGACTCTCAGCCTGCGGATGGAACGGCATGTCCAGAACGCTCTCGTTGTGGCGGCATTCCTCGAAAAACACGTCCAGGTTGCCTGGGTCAAGTATCCCGGGCTTCCCAGCCACCCCGACCATCAACGGGCCAAGAAGTATCTTCCCGGGGGAGCGGGCGCGATCATGGGCTTCGGCGTGAAGGGTGGCCGGCAGGCTGGCGCACAGTTCATCAACCGGTTGCAACTGGTCAGCCATCTGGCCAATGTCGGCGACGCCAAGAGCCTGGCCATCCACCCGGCCAGCACAACCCACTCCCAGTTAACTGAAGCCGAGCAAATCCGCGCCGGTGTCACCCCGGACTTCATCCGCTTGAGTGTCGGGATCGAGGACATTGAGGATATCCTCTGGGACCTCGACCAGGCTTTGCAATAGAGAGGTGCCGATGGCCTTTGCCCAGCGAGTTTCCCACCTAGAACACGAGGGCGCTTACATCGTCCTCGGCCGAGCCCAGGCTCTCGAGGCCCAGGGACGGACGATCCTCCACCTGGAGATCGGCCAACCTGATTTCGAGACCTTCCCCAACGTCAGCCAGGCGGGGATCAAGGCAATCCAGGATGGCCATACCCGTTACAATCCACCCGTCGGCGTTCTCCGCCTACGCCAGGTCATCGCCGAATACAGCGGTGAACGTCTCGGCCTGGACCTCAACCCGGCGCAGGTCGTTGTCGGTCCGGGCGGCAAACCGGGGTTCTTCTTCACCGTCATGGCTTTGATCGAACCCGGTGACGAGGTGATCTACCCCGATCCCGGCTTCCCCTCCTACGAAGCGACCATCCGGACTGCCGGCGGCATTCCGATGCCGATCAGGTTGCGGGAGGAGAATCAATTTTCTTTCGACCTGGATGAATTCGACGCCCGCATTTCTGACCGCACCCGGCTGATCATCCTTAACTCACCCGCCAACCCGACCGGTGGCGTCATCCCGGCTGCCGATCTCGAACACATCGCCGCCCGGGCAATTAAACATGACTGTTGGCTCATCTCGGACGAGATCTACTCCAGGCTGACCTACGATGGGATCCCCGCCCCAAGCATCGCCTCATTGCCGGAAATGTTCGCCCGCACGGTGGTCGTGGACGGCTTTTCCAAGACCTATGCGATGACAGGCTGGCGGCTGGGATTCGCAGTCATGCCGGAGGCGCTGGCAGACCGGGTGGGCCTGCTGGTCACGCACGCCATCGGCTGCACCGCCACATTCACTCAATTCGCCGGGATTGAAGCCCTGCTCGGTCCGCAGGATGGGGTGGACGAAGTCGTGGCTGAATACCAGCGCCGCCGCGACCGGATCGTCGCTGGCCTGAATGCCATCCCCGGGATCCGCTGCCAGGTCCCCCAGGGCGCGTTCTATGCCTTCCCCAATATCCGTTCATTCGGGTTATCTTCCAGGGAGTTTGCCAGCCGCCTGCTCGATCAGGCGGGGGTCGCCGTCCTGGCAGGCACCGATTTCGGCGCCGGGGGCGAGGGCTACCTGCGCTTGTGTTATGCCACCTCGGTCGAAACCATCGACCGGGCGTTGGAACAGATCGCCGCGTTTACCAGGAAATTATAAAAAACCGGGTGGGGTTGGGGACCCCGCCCACTCTCATCAATCCGCCGCAGCAACCATGAAGGCGGCGTCTTCCGCCTCCGCGATGCGAATCCCTTCTTTCTCATCGACGCGCGATAACAGATATCCACCGGAAATAAAGAACACAATCAAAGAGACGATCGCCAGGCGGCTGCCGCCGACCAGGGCGCTGACCGCGCCGAAGAGCAACGGACCTACGGTTCCGGCAATCTTTTCGCTGATGCTGAAGAAGGAGAAGAATTCCGCCGATTTGCTCTTGGGCATCATCCGGCCCATCAACGACCGGCTGAGCGCCTGGCTGCCTCCCTGGACGGTGGCCACAGCGAAACCGAGCACCCAGAACTGCCACTCCTGGTAGAGGAAATATCCGCCAATGGCGATCAGCGTGTAGACCACAAGGCTGAGCAAGATCGCCGGCTTGGTGCCCATCTTCTTTGCCAGCCAGCCAAACAGGAAGGCGAACGGCATGGCCACAAACTGGACCATGAGCAGCGTTCCGATCGTCGTTATCGAACTAAAGCCCAGTTCTGTGCCGTAAATACTGGCCATGTAGATGATCGTCCCGATGCCGTTGTTATAGAGCCAGAAAGCGATGATAAAGATCAACAACTGCCTGTACTTGCGGAGTTCGCCGAAAGTGTGCCCAAGGCGCCCGAGGCTGGCCTGAAGAGGTTTGAAATCCTTTTCAGCCTTGAGGATCCGCCTGGCGGGTTCCGGGACATGCCGCCAGAGCGGGATGGTAAAGACCAGCCACCAGATCGCCACGGTGACAAAACTGGTCCGGGTCATTAATGAAGTCAACTCACCCTCGGTCCAATTTGCCAGCGCCGGGAAAACCGAAGGCAGGACAGAGGGCAGGGCCATGATCATCCCCAGGTTGACAGCCAGCAGCAAACCGCCGCCCAGGTAGCCCATCGCATACCCACGCGAGGAGACCTGGTCGATCTCGTCCGACCGGGCGACATGGGGCAGCAGGGAATCATAGAAGACATTCGCCCCTGCAAAGCCGATGCTTCCCAGGATCGCCAGGATGGAAGCCAACTTCCAGTCGCCTGTCCCGACGAAGTAAAGCAAGGCCGTGCCGATCACGCCAATGAATACGAAGATCGTCAGATAGCGTTTCTTGGTCCCCAGGAAATCTGCCATTGCCCCCAGGACCGGGCCGATCAAGGCTACGATGATCAAGGCGATGGCTGTCGTGATCGACCAGTATACCGTTGCGGTGTTGGCGGAATCGCTCTGTACGGCCACGCTCGCGTAATACACCGGCAGGATGGCCGCGATGATGCTGGTTACGAAAGCTGAGTTTGCCCAGTCATACATCGTCCAGGCCCGGATGGCACGCTTGTGTTGTTTTTCGTCCATGGATCTGCTCCTTGGGAGAACGGGATGTACTACTCTTTTACAGAACACGCTCACAATCAGCAAGTTTCGGGTAAAATGTATCCGCCCGACCTGGTTCCCGGGAACTTCATTCCGCTTGGTTTCGACGTGAGAGGCGGTTCATCTACTGGCCGCAGCAAGCATCGGTTCCTGGGCACCAGTATACTCAACATTCAGGATTACGACATGCACGAAGGCGCACTGACCGAAGACTTGTTCGAACACGTGATCATCCATGCCAGGGAGGCCAATGCCCGCTGCGTGACCCGCGTGCGGGTGTCCATTGGCGCCCTCTCCGATGCAACTGCTGAGTCAATCCAGTTCTATTGGAATACAATGGCAGCGGGGACGATTGCCGCAGATGCAGTCCTGGAATTTGAAGCCATCGCCGGTCAAGCCACCTGCCCTAAATGCGCGGCAGACTTCGAGATCGATGAACTCTATGCTGCCTGCCCAAAATGCGAAACATTTCCGGTCCAGGTGATCGGCGGGAATGGGGTCTATCTCTCCAGCCTCGAAGTCGAAACCGATGATGAAAGGCACGAACAGATCCATGAGTAACATCGCTGACAGGATCAGCCAACCTACCCGTTTACCCTTTAGAGGTGCATATGTGTCTGGGAATACCCGCAAGAGTACTTGAACTTTACGAAACCAATGGTATGAAAATGGCGAAGGTGGATTTTGGGGGGGCCGTTAAAGAAGCCTGCATGGAATACCTGCCGGAGGTCAAAATCGGCGACTATACGCTCATCCATGTCGGTTTTGGCCTGAGTATCATCGACGAGCAAGAAGCCATGGAGACGCTAGAATTGCTCAGGCAGATCGAAGAAATGGGGGCAGACGAGGAAGCTCCTTCGTGAGATACCTCGACGAATACCGCGACGGGGACCTGACCCGCAAGCTATTAAGCGACCTGCAAACGATCGTCACGCAGCCATGGACGATCATGGAGGTCTGCGGTGGGCAGACGCACTCGATCATCAGGTCTGGCCTCGATCAGTTGCTCCCGGCAGAGATCAATCTTGTCCACGGACCGGGTTGCCCTGTCTGCGTGACACCGCTCGAATTGGTGGACAAAGCCATCGCCCTGGCATCCCGTCCGGATGTCATCTTCGCATCCTATGGGGATATGCTCCGCGTCCCCGGCTCGACCCGTGATTTGTTCGCCGTTAAAGCAACCGGGGGCGATATCCGCATCGTCTACTCGCCCCTCGACGCGCTGAAGATCGCCGTAGACAACCCTGACAAGACGGTCGTCTTCTTCGCCATCGGATTCGAAACCACCGCCCCGGCCAACGCAATGGCAGTCCTCCAGGCCCATTCCCAAGGGATCCAGAATTTTGCCGCACTCGTATCCCACGTAATCGTACCGGCGGCAATCACCGCGCTGATGGAATCCCCCGATGTGCGCGTCGATGGATTTCTGGCTGCCGGGCATGTCTGCACCGTGATGGGTTTCTGGGAGTACGAACCCCTGGCAAAAAAGTACCAGGTCCCGATCGTTGTCACCGGCTTCGAGCCAGTGGACATCGTCCATGGCCTGTTGGAATGTGTCCGCCACTTGGAATCCGGGCAAAGCCAGGTCGCCAATGCCTACGCCCGCTCGGTCACCCGGGAAGGCAACCAGCCAGCCCAGGCAATGATCGCCCGGGTCTTTGGGTTATGTGATCGGGCCTGGCGTGGCATCGGGGTCATCCCGCAATCGGGATACCAATTGAGGCCCGAATACGCCTCGTTCGATGCCGAGGTCCGTTTCCCGGAGTTGAAGTCCATCGAGACAAAAGAATCTGAGCTATGTATCAGCGGCCTGGTCTTGCAGGGGATCCGCAAACCGGTCGATTGCCCGGCCTTCGGGCAGGAATGCACTCCACAGATGCCCCTGGGTGCAACGATGGTCTCCTCCGAAGGCGCCTGCGCAGCCTATTTTCGCTACGGCCGTACTTGAAAATCAATCGGCTTTCCATATATCTCCGAAATCGAACGGTGAATCCATGAACGATGAACCCAACTTCCTCGGCTGGTCCTGCCCGCGACCGCTGCAGAACTACCCCACCATTGTGATGGGTCATGGCAGCGGAGGCAGGATGATGACCGACCTGATCGAGCACCTGTTCGCCAAAGCCTTTGATAATGAACTCCTGGGCCAGATGGGAGACGCAACAGAGATAACCCTGGCTGGGATTGATGGGAACCGGATCGCTTTCACGACAGATTCTTTTGTCGTCAGCCCGCTATTCTTCCCCGGGGGTGATATCGGCGAACTCGCCGTCTATGGCACGGTCAACGATCTGGCCATGCGTGGAGCTCAGCCACTCTATCTCTCGGCCGGATTCATCCTTGAGGAAGGCCTGCCCATGGAGACGCTGGGCCGGATCGTCGAATCTATGGCCTTTGCCTGTCGACGAGCTGGCGTCATGATCGCGGCCGGGGATACAAAAGTGGTCGAGCGGGGCCATGGCGATGGGATCTACATCAACACATCCGGCATCGGGATCATCCCCGCAGGGATCAGGATCGGACCCGCGAATGCCAGGCCCGGCGATGCGGTCCTGGTCAGCGGGACGATCGGAGATCACGGCATCGCCATCCTTTCTGTCCGCGAAGGCCTGACCTTCGAGACACAAATCCAGTCCGACACGGCTCCGTTGAATGGATTGGTCGACGAGGTGATCAAAGCAACAGCTGAGATCCATTGCCTGCGAGACGCCACCCGCGGAGGTCTGGCCTCGGTCTTGAACGAACTGGCATCTGCATCTGCAACCGGGATCGAATTTGACGAAACGGCTGTGCCGATCCGGCCCGAAGTCAAGGCCGCCTGCGAGATGTTTGGCCTGGACCCGTTCTATATTGCCAATGAAGGAAAGCTTGTCGCTATCGTCCCCGCAGAGGCGGCAAATGATACGCTCCTGGCTATGCGCAAACATCCGCTAGGGTTAAACGCAGCCATTATCGGCAAAGTTGTGGCAGACCACCCGGGTCGCGTCACCGCGCGAACGACCATCGGAGGCCGCCGCGTTGTGGATGTCCCTGCTGGCGAGTTGTTGCCGAGAATATGCTGAATTAATCCAAAATTAACCGGGCGCTGTTGTCATCAGCGCCTGATGTCTTTTGGTCGATTTACATCTTCCGTAATCTGGGATTCAAGATGCGGTCAAAGGCAAATCCCAACATGGCAAAAGCCAGACCGAGCAGCATCAATAACCCCACCGGTTCCAAAACCCAGTAGTAGCTACCGTTCAGGGCACCCTGGGCAAGTGATTCCTGGATCACTTTCCCCCAGGTGGGCAACACCGGATCGCTCAGGTTTAGTTTGGAGCGCCGCTCTCTTCCTGCCAGAACCATCCCGAACAGAGAACGGTGTCAAACCATTATGGTCCATTGATCCTTCTCCAATGCCAGCAGTGATGACGCGTCAGAGATAACCCAACAAAAACAGGGAATTTATATCACAACCCTGGATAAAGCCTCCAACCCGGAGATGTCGTCCGGTTCGAGCCATTGGAGCATGACCCGCTGGAGACCCGCTTGTTCAAGACCGGCCAACTGTTCCTTGATTTCATCCCCTACACCGACGACAACGCCTCGTTGGCGCAATTCGTTGGCCGAACGTCCACTCCCGGAGAGCTTGGCTTCCAATTCCCGCTTACCCCTGGCAAATCGCAACCCGGTCATCATCGACCGGCGGACCAATGCCGGATCACGTCCAGCCAGGCGGAGCAATTCATCCAGACGGGCTTTTTTCAAGCGGAATTGTTCCGGCGTCAGGAAAATCGCATTCCACTCATCTGCAAACCGTGCGACCAGTGGGAGTGTCATTTGTTCGCCATTGCCGCCAATCAATATCGGTGGTCCTCCACGTCGCTGTGGAGGCGGCAAAAGGGATGCTCCGCGGAGTTGGTAATAATCCCCAATATACTCGCCAGGTTGTTCGCTCCTTAATAGGCTGGTTATCACCTGCAGCCCTTCCTCGAAACGGGCGAAGCGCGGCTTGACCTCCAACAGGTCAAACCCAAAGAGCTCATGTTCGCGTTCCTGCCAGCCCGCCCCAAGGCACACCGGCAGCCATCCGGGCGGTAAAGGCCGGATGACGGAAAGACACCGGCGAGACCAATGGGCCGAACTCGATCCGCTGAGTGTTCCCCGCCAGCCAGGTCAATGACACCCAGAGTTCCAACGATTCTTTGTCGGGTGCTGACGCATTGGTAAAATGGTCGGATCGGTAGAGACCAATAAATCCGAGATCCTCAACCGCACGGACGATATTCTGCCAACGCCTCCAGGTCAAACCATTCTGGCCCTCGATCATGATCCCGATTTCCAACATAAGGCCTCCTTTTTTTGTCATCCATCAAACGACCAGGGCTGCCAGGGCAAGCCACGATCCCGGTTGGGTGGGATGGTCCAGATTATCCACGAGGCAACCATCCCGGGTAAGTCTCGAGAGCGTCCGTTCAATGATGTCAGCTGGCCAGCGGAAAAGCCTGCTTACATCTCCTTTGCGGGCCGCGCCGACTGACCGGAAATAACATTCAACCAACCTCAGCCGCGCTTCGGCCTCCCCAAGGGAGCGCGCCTTTACGGGCAATTGCGGGTAGAACCTGGCCACAATATCGTAATTAAATGCATACCGCCATGCCCCTGCCTCAGCAACCCCGACCGGCAGGATTTTTAGATCGGCCTGGAGCATCTCCAGCGCCCGGTTGAACTCCGCATCCCTGGCGTTCGAGAGCCGGGCGGCCTCACGCAAGGTGATCGTGTCAAGCACACCTCTATCCAACAATGCTTCATAGATTTGTTTTGCGGCTTGGGTCAGACGGCCTTCACGGTACGAAATGAGATAGTCATCCTCGGGAGAACCATAATTTTCAGACAGGGCATAAAAATAAGGGGCCATCTCCAGGGAGATGAATGTTGCTTTCCGGCGTAATACCTTGGCATAATACCAAAGCCTTTGCCCCAGGGAATCATCCTTCCACCTCCAGGTGATATGACCCGGGTCGTCATGTTGGGAGGGTACGGGACGGTCGCCAGCAACAGCCGTCCAGAGACTGGGTAAATCTATCCCTTTTATCGGCCAGAAAAATGCGAAGCCGCGTTCATTAATATAATCGACGGCTGCGGGTAAACTAGAGACCCTGTCTCCCTTATTCAGCCGATATGCCTTACCCCGATATGCCTGTAATATATCCGAGTCGATGGAAGCCATGCAACGATTGTACCAAAACCTTCTCCACGAATCTCGTGTTAAACTAAAGGAGGTTTATGTTTATGGATGCAAACATTATCATCCTGAGCAACAAGCTTCTCCTGGAAATCCTGAACGCAGTTGGCTTGCCGAAGAGGGATAGCCTTTGCCGTCTCATCGCGCCAATTTTTCGAAAGGCGACATTAAGGATGGCGGCTATCGGCGTGACCTTCGACGGGATGGTGGCAGAGCAGGGTTTCTCAAAAGCTGCGGACTGGGCGCTCTCGAACTGGTGCAGAGATATCACCTCCCACGGACAAGAACATGTGCCATCAACCGGCCCGGTCTTATTCATCTCAAACCATCCGGGGACCTATGACAGCCTGGTGATTACCTCGCAAGCCAGGCGAGATGATGTCCTGTTCATCTCGAGTAATATCCCCTTTTTGAAGAACCTACCTAATACCCAACGCCATTTCCGTTTTATCACCCTTGAAACAACCGATCGGATGATCGGCGCCAGACACGCCATCCGTCACTTGATGGATGGCGCGGCAGTCCTCCTTTTCGGGTCAGGTCACATCGATCCGGACCCCGCTGTCTATCCAGGTGCGGCGGAGCACATCGAGCGCTGGTCGCCCAGCATAGACATCTTCCTGCGCAAGGTGCCGCAAACACGGGTGGTGCTCAGCATGGTCAGCGGGGTGTTATCGCGGACCTGGGGATACAGCCCGATTATATGGCTGCGCCGGAAGGGGTTGGATAAACGCAGATTGGCAGAATTCGGGCAGGTGCTGCACCAATTGTCCAAACCAGGGACACTTTTCCTCTCACCCACAATCTCTTTTGCAAAGCCTCTACTGGCATCAGACCTTGGCGAAAATCCGCGCGGCCGGCTCGTCGACGCCGCCAAGGCCTTACTGACCGAACACATGGCTTTTATCCAGGAGACACCAGCATGATACAATTCCAGGAGCGATACGCCTGACTCAATAATCCCACCTGGGTGCTCATGCTTGGTATCATTCCAATCCTTGCCTTTCTATCCTTTTTTACCCTGCTCCTGAACCTGCAGGGTTCAGGGGGAATCCGCCAGGCATTCTTACGAGCTGCCGTTATGTGGGGAATCTACATGGTCTTCGCAACCGAAATGCTCAGCCTTTTCCGGGCAGTCACGGTCGGATGGCTCGCAATCGCCTGGTCGGTTCCTTTGCTTATCTCGGCCATCTGGCTAGCCCGGTTAGGCCGGGCATTCAGGTGGCCAAGGCTGGTGTTGCCCAAAAGCTGGGTCGATCGCTCCTTGTGGTTCGGCGTGCTCCTCATAATAGGGATCACCGCCCTCGTCGCTTGGGTTTCTCCCCCCCAGACATGGGATTCACTCAACTATCATATGAGCCGGGTCGCTCATTGGGCTGAAGAACGCGCGGTCGTCCATTACATTACCGGGATCGAAGTCCAAAATGTATTGACACCCGGTGCAGAAATGGCAGTGCTGCAATTCTATGTGTTATCAGGCGGTGACCACCTGGTTAATTTCATCTCCTGGTTTGCCATGCTGGGGAGCCTTATTGCTGTATCGGTGATCGCAAAAGAATTAGGCGCCGATGATCGCGGTCAATTGCTCGCCTCCATTTTTGCGGCAACCATCCCGATGGGGATTATCCAGGCCTCGAGCACAACAACCGACTATGTGACTGCATTCTGGTGTGCTTGTGTGGCAGCAGAGGCGGTCAGCGGCTTTTCTCGAAAATTGAGGCTGGATCATGTGGTCTTTGCCAGCGCAGCTGCAGGTTTGGGCCTCTTCACCAAGCCGATGGGTGCAATGTACGCGCTTCCCTTTGCGCTTCTGATGGCCTGGTCACTGGTCTCACAGGCAAAACCCGTCCGAATCTTACTTTGGACATTGCTTGCAATCCTGATCAGCGCCGGGGTTAACGCCGGTCACTGGACCAGAAACTATATCACCTATGGCAATCCGATCGGAAATGAGACCCGGATTGAGTTCCATGGCTACGAACTGTATACGATCCCAGGGGTGACATCGAATATCATCCGCAATTTCTCGATGCACCTGGGGACCCCTTTCCCTTATGTCAACAAGGGGCTCGGGGTCACAGTAATAAAACTCCACGAGTGGATCAATGTTGATATCAATGACCCTCGGACAACCAGTGTAGGAGTTTTCCGGATCAAGCGCACGAACCTCGGCGAGGATATCGCCGGCAACCCGATCCAGGCGTACACCATTCTCATCTTGACTCCTTTGATCCTCTTCAGCAGAAAGCATTGGCGGTCACGCCTGAGCCTATATACCATCCTGGTTATGCTTGGTTTTGTCATCTTCTGCGCTACGATCAAGTGGCTACCCTTCAGTAGTCGTTACCACATGCCCTTGTTTGTTTTGTATGCGCCCATAGTAAGTGTGTTCATTGCCTCAAGCCTGCCCGGTCACTGGGTGAGGACTGTTGGGGCGGTTTTCTTGCTTGGCGCCATCCCCTGGTTGACAAGCATCGAACCACGCCCCCTGATCCCTATCCCTGACTACACCTCGCCTGAAAGCATACTTCTAGACCAACGGTTGCACATGGTTTTCTCCAACGGACCCTATCTGTTGGACCCCTACCTTGAAATCACAACGCTGATCCATGAAGCCGATTGTTCGATAATCGGCCTCATGCTCGGAGGAAATTCCGCTGAATATCCGCTATGGGTTTTACTGGGCGCGCCCAGAGAAGATCTCGAGGTGGAATGGATCGTGAGCGGTTCACCATCTGAGAGGTACCGTGATGAAAGTTTTACCCCTTGCGCAGTCATCTGCCAGGGTTGTCCGCTAGAATTTGAACAGGTCGCCGGGCTGGCGCGGATCTATGACCAGAGTGATTACCAGCTCTTTATGAATCCACCGCCCTAACCCTGCAGCCGCTCAAGATTGATGGCTGTCCCACCAAGGAAAGTGGATAGTACAAATAGGTCATCTCATCATCGACGCTAGGAGTTCTGCTGCACATGCTATACTGGATACGATGCTATCGGAGGAGCAAAATATGAAAAAGAATGCCAGATCGCTTATCGTCGTTTTTCTCAGCATAATTCTCAGCTTTGCCTGCATTACAACACCAACTCCCACACCGCCCACGTCCGATCCAAACGAGATTGCCACTGCTGTGGCCGCTACTTTAACAGCGCAGGCTGGCGTCACCCCGGGGGAAATCACGACAACGCCCGCAAGCCCCACTGAAACGCCGGTTGTTCCGCTTCCGGATTGCCTTCCCGCCCATCCGGGACAACAGAACCTGCCTTTACCCGCCGGGCTTACAGCGGGGTTGGGGGAAACGGTTATGTTCTATGACACCCAGGCTGTACTGCTTGGCAATCGACCCCTAACCGGGATCACCTGGATCGATCCTCAACAAGCTCACTTTGCCGGGAATCTTGCCGCGGGCTTGAATAACCTGCCCATCATCTACTTCACGCTCCAGGGTGGAGGCACGCTGCGCTCGAATATTGCCAATATCATCTCGGATCTGACCCCCGCGCCAAATCTTATATCTATCCAGGGGGCTGAGGGGAATGCATTTATAGCATACGCTACGATCGACATGATGGGTGGCTGGGTCAACCGCCTCTATGCCGCGAATTTCCCACAATTACCTGGGGCGCAGCCGATTCTGACCTGGACACCACCACCACAGGGCAATTATGGGAACGCCATCGAACCGTTGGCGATCCAATACCATGCCGGGCAAGCAGAGGGGATCTGGTTCACCTATACAATGGAGGGGATCGGAAATATCAACTTCCCACCTTTTAGCGGGCTGACCTACCTGGACCTGGCCACGAATATCCCAGTTGAATTCATCCCGACATCCGACGCGCTCGGTGGGATCTCACCGGATCAAACATTGATCGCTTATGGACCTGGTCAGGGAGGCGCGCCTGGCCTCATCAACAACGGGTTCACTCTCCGCAACCTATTAACCTGCCAGGAAACTTACTTCCCTTACAACCCCAGCAGCAACTTGGGCGGCGGCTATATGGTTTTCTCGCCGGACAACCAGCTCGTCGCCTGGCTGGAATCAGATGGGCTCAATCCTATGGAGGCCAATTTCAGGCTGCGGGTTGCCCGCACGAACGGCACCAGCTTGTTTGACGCACCGGTAACCTCCCTGAGCAGTCTGTTCGGGGGGGAAGTTCCCACCTGGCTCAAGCCGGTCGGGTGGGTTGCAAACCATATCCTTGTCCTGGAAATTTATTCAAATACCACCAATCAATCTTACCTGGTCTTCTGGGCACCGGATCCAGCGCAGTTGCTAGACCCTGCCCTGGGAGCAAACCAATCTGTGCTCGTTGGCACCGGGGATTTCATGGGGTTCATCTACCCATAACGAAACCCCGACCAATTTCCAGCGGATAGAATCCAATTTCAACCAAGTCGTTTTCGAGTTATCGAAAACGACTTGGTTTCTGGTAGGGAGTGATGGTTCTAGGGCTTTTTATGTTTCTTGTCCCATAGTTCTTCTTGCCTCCCCAAGGACTTTCTCCACAGTAAATCCATAATATTCGAAGAGGTCGCTCGCCGGAGCTGAGGCACCGAAACTCTCGATGGAGATCACACTTCCCCCAGGGCCGACATAGCGTTCCCAGCCCAGGGCCACTCCCGCCTCGACCGCGACCCTGGCACCAATCCCGGGCGGCAGGACGGACTCCCGGTAGGCCTGGTCTTGGGCTTCGAACAATTCCCAGCACGGGATCGATACAAGCCGTACTGTGATGCCTTCCGTGGCCAGGGCCTGGCCAGCAGCAATGATCAAGTGGACTTCCGACCCGGAAGCCATCAGGATGACATCTGGTATCCCTGCACCCAAGTCTGCCAGTATATAAGCACCCCGGCTCAGTCCCGTGGCAGGAGCATAGAGCGAACGGTCCAGGGTTGGCAATGTCTGCCGGGTCAGGATGAGTGCCGTTGGTCCGTCACGCCGTTCGATGGCGACACGCCAGGCTTCAGCGGTCTCGTTCGCATCCGCAGGACGGACAACAAAGAGGTTGGGAATCGCCCGCATTGAGGCAATCTGTTCGATAGGCTGATGGGTTGGTCCATCTTCGCCCAAACCGATACTGTCATGTGTGAAGACATAGACCACTTGTATGTGGGATAATGCCGCCAGGCGGATGGCCGGGCGCATGTAATCGGAGAAGACCAGGAACGTGCCCCCAAACGGGATCGCGCCCCCATAGAGGGCCATGCCATTCAAGACAGCTCCCATGGAATGTTCGCGCACGCCGAAATGAATATTTCGGCCAGAACGGCTGTCCATTTGGAAAGCAGGTGTGTCCTCGATCCAGGTATTGTTCGATGGGGACAGGTCTGCCGACCCGCCGATGAGCTCGGATAGCCTGGCTGCGATAGCATTGATAACCTTTCCGGAAGCCGCCCGCGAAGCCATCCCTTTGGGATCCGTTGGAAAGGAAGGTAATCCAGCCTCCCACTGGTGAGGCAGCTGGCCCTTCAAGCGTCGATCCAAATCGCTCGCCAGGTCAGGAGTTGATTCCCGGTATGCGTCAAGCATCTTATTCCACTCAGACTCGATCAGTTCGCCGGTATCCACCGCCCGACGGTAGAAAGCCAGAGTTTCCTCCGGGACAAAGAACCTTGGCTCGACCGGCCAGCCGAGGTTCTCCTTGGCGGCATTCAACTCTTCGTCACCAAGCGGTTCACCGTGGACTTTCGCAGTGCCCTGTTTTTTCGGTGCACCGAATCCGATCGTCGTCCGGCAGATGATCAGCGACGGGCGCGGATCAGATTTGGCCGAAGCGATGGCGGCATCGATCCCTGCGACATCATTTCCGTCATCGACGTGTTGGACATGCCAACCATAAGCGGCAAATCGGGCACCCCTATCTTCTGTGAAAGCCAGGTCTGTGGAGCCATCTATGGAGATGCGGTTGTCATCGTAAAGGTAAATCAGCCGCCCAAGGCCGAGGTGCCCGGCCAGGGAGGCAGACTCCGCGGAGACACCCTCCATGAGATCTCCATCGGTGACGATCCCATAGATGAAACTGTCAAATAGGCGCTGACCCGGACGGTTGAATGTCGCGGCCAAATGCTCGGCCATGATCGCCATACCCACACCCATCGAAAACCCCTGGCCGAGGGGGCCGGTCGTCGCCTCCACGCCCGGAGTGAGACCATATTCGGGATGGCCGGGAGTCTTGCTGCCCAGTTGACGAAAACTCTTCAAATCATCAAGCGATAGGTCATAGCCGGTAAGATATAGCAACGAATAGAGCAACATCGAGCCGTGGCCCCCAGAAAGGACGAAACGATCCCGACCCGGCCAGTGCGGGTTGCGCGGATTGTGGCGCAAGTGGCGGGTCCAGATGGTAAACGCCATCGCTGCAGCCCCCATCGGCAGGCCGGGATGTCCGGAGTTTGCCCGTTGGATTGCATCCGCGGAAAGGAAGCGGATTGCGTTGATGGCGCGATTAACCAATTCAGTTTCATTCATGATCAGCCTCTTCGTTTAGATTATAGCCTTTTTGCATTACCCTAAGCAAATATGTATAGGAGTACGCAGTTGGAAAAGATGGTGGGGGTGTGGTGGGGGGGGGTGGCC
>JBDRPT010000116.1:0-6786 GCA_043826785.1 Chloroflexota bacterium
TTCGATAGCGAGGCTTTTTCGTCTTCTGGTAAAGTTCTTCCAGCTCGGCAAGCTGTTCTTCTGTCAAGGGTGGCACTTGTATGGGTTTCATGCCACCATTATACCTTTCAGAATTTATGTGATTGTACTTAGTACCCGGACTTGCTAAAAGTGATTGATGCTATTTTGAGTTTATCACCATAATGGTCGCGCCATCGGCGACCATAAATGGCCTGTTTTTATCAATCAGAATCAGCCTGTCCGGGCACTAGTGCGTCTCGGTTACTTTGCGAATACTGCGAGGTCTTTCGGTATCATACCCTTTTGCCTGGGTCAGGTGGAGGGCGAACAACTGAGCTGGAATGATGCTGATGATTGGTGACAACCACTCGGGGATATTATTTGGCAACGGAATGGACGACTGTCCCAGGGTGAGCGCGTCCTCGCGGTCGGAAATGACCACCAGTTCAGCCTGATGATCCTGACGCAATGTGGTCAGCATATCGAGCATCGACTGGAAGACCTTACCCTGAGGTGCGACCGCGAGGATTGGGAATCCACCTTCGACCATGGCAATCGGGCCATGCTGGAAATCCGCAGAAGAATATGGGTCAGCGATGATATAGCTCAATTCTTTCAACTTCAAAGCCCACTCGAATGCTGTTGCGTAGTTGTAACCGCGTCCGAGGACAACACATTGACTCATGTACCGGTAGCGCTCTGCGATCCGGGCCAGAGTCTGATCGTGGTGTAGAACCTGCTCTGCCCACTCCGGAACTTGGGAAAGTTCTTGCCAGACATTGCCATCGTCATCCAAGGCGGCTGAAATCATGGCTATCGCCATCAACTCTGCTGTATAGGTCTTTGTCGCGGCAACCGCGTTTTCGGGTCCGGCCTGGATATCGAAGACCAGGTCGGCACTCCTGGAGAGAGGCGAATCGGGCGAATTGGTAATTGCCAGTGTGAGGCAGCCTTGCTTGCGGCCTTCTGCAATGACGCTGATGATATCCGGGGATTTCCCGGATTGCGATACTCCCACAATCAGCGCATTCTTGAGTTGGGGTGGCTGCAGGTAATAAGTGAAGAGGGATGGGGTGGCCAGTGCGAGCGGAAGACGGTTACGTGCTCCCCATAGATAATTTGCAAAGCGTCCCGCATTATCTGACGTCCCGCGGGCAGCAAGAAAGACAAAATGGATATCCTTCCGCCGGATGGCCGCTGCAATCTTGAGAGCGGATTCCTGCTGACTGTTAAGCAGGTTGGCCAGGCAGGTGGGTTGTTCATGGATTTCCGAATGAAGTGACATTTGTTAACCTCTCCGAAATTATACGCCATCGCGGGGAGTACATCCATCTGCAGATGTGATTCCTTGCCCGAAACTAAGATTAGGAAGAAACGTGATGCTTTATAGATTTCGTGTAGTAATATTATTAGAACTACAAATTTTATAGCAGGCCTGAAATTGATTTACATGGATTCCATTGCGATGCGGTATAATTTATCTACCCCTGTGGTTGATTTAGTGAATTACATACAAGAGAGTAGCCATGACATTGTCAAATTGGCGAGTGCCACGGCACCCCTTATATGATTTATCGGATTTATTCTTACTGCGACGCAATCTAAAAAGATTCACTGAGTAAATCCATCGAAGTATTTTAATAACCAACCTCCAAGCGCCATTCCCAGCATCGAAGAAAGCGGCTGGAACGCCTTGGATGGAGAATGCTTTTTGTATTCTATTAGTTGATAGCCACATTTGACCTGAGAGAGTGTGGATATATGATCGCCTAGATCTACGGAGGGAACAGCATATGAGGAGCGGGATCGACCTGGTCGAAAAATATGAACGCAATGGCTGGCCTTCAATGCCAAGACCAGATATTTCCCCACCTGAAGGGTGGAGCCTGGAATTGCTGGTGGGGGTAAATCATATTCGCAACCATCGCTTATCCCCGGATGGGAAGAAAATGGCTTTCATCTGGGATCGTGATGATCTGTCCGATGTGTTTGTCATGCCATCGACGGGGGGCTGGCCGAGCCGCATATCCATGGACCGTCCCCCTGTCGTGTATTGGGATGACGAGGTACCGCTTTGGTCTCCAGATAGCAACTGGCTTGCGTTTACCATTGCCAGTCAAGTCCATGTTGTCTCCCAAGATGGCAATTTGCCGAAGAAGATCAGTAATTTTGTGGACCGCTCGTCAGTTGCAGCCTGGATGCCGGACAGTCTTGGATTGCTCATCCTGGTGGATCGAGGTGGCGAGAGTGTTCAGCTTCTACTGACCGATAGGGACGGCAGTTGGCCGCGTGGCCTGGTGACTCTTCCTGGTGATGTGCTATCCGCCCGACCGTCGCCAGATGGGAAGGCGGTTGTCTTTGCTTTTCGTCCTCACAATGATCCCAACTCTGTGGATTTAAGGTTGGTGGATTTACCATCTGGGAATATCCGCTTGTTGACCAATTCGGCGAAAGAAAAAGATTGGTGGCCGCGCTGGTCTCCGGATTCGGGAACGATCGCGTTCCTCTCACAGCGCTCGGAATTTAACGAGGTCTGGTTGATCGATGCCGATGGTGATAACCTGCGCCAACTTACCAGGGCTGGCAAGGATATCGCCGAGATCGCCTGGTCACCGGATGGAAAAACCCTGGCGGGTACTATCAACCAGCGCGGGGCTTATGATGTCGGTTTGATCGATGTGGCTAGCGGGGAGATTAAATATCTCCGGTCCGGGAAGGGATATCACGAACGGCCCAACTGGGCTCCTGACGGCAAATTCATTACAGTCGAGTACTCCGACCCGCAGACTCCGCCAGATATATACCGCATCTTGCTACCCGAGGGGAAAGTTACCCAATTGACCTTCTCGAACCCTCTCGCGCTGGCAAAAAAGCGCCTGATCATGCCTAACGAGATTTCTTATAAATCTTATGACGGCTTGGAAATTCCGGCCTTGTTGTTTAAGCCGAAAAGCCCGAATGGGGCGGCTATCGTATACCCGCATGGTGGTCCGTCTTCGCAGTATGTCTACGAGTGGGACGTCCTGTTGCAATATTTCCTGGCGAAGGGATATACTTGCCTCGCGCCGAACTATCGGGGCAGTACTGGCTATGGGCTGGAGTACGAACATGCGAATTACAACGACTGGGGAGGTGGGGATATGCAGGATTGCTTGTATGCCGCAAGATACCTGCATACGCTGAAATGGGTTGACCGCGAACGGATCGCAATCTATGGCGCCAGCTATGGTGGCTACATGACCGCCTTGTGTCTCGCCCGCGACCCTGATTACCTGTTTGCCTGTGGGATCAGCAAATATGGCGATGCCCATATCGAAAGTTCGTGGGCATTGAGCAATCGAAGCCTGCGTTTGTACACCGAAATGATGCTCGGCCACCCGGGACACAACCGCAATGTTTACATCAAGGGATCCCCTATCTACCAGGTTAAGAATATGAAAAAGCCGGTTCTCATCTTCCATGGACTGACCGACGATGTCGTTCCTCCGGAAGCTTCCGAGATGTGGGCCGAGGAGATGATCCGCGAAGGAAAAGCCTTTGAATACAAGACTTATGCCGGGGAGACGCATGGCTTCCTTAAACGCCTGACCCTCATGGATGTCTATCGCCGGATTGAACGCTTCCTGGATTGGTACCTCATGCCGCCTCCCAATAGAGAAGCAGGGTATGAAAGTGTCGAAAACAATTAGATATGAAGACCTGACCTGGCCGGAGATTGCTGCGTTGCCACGGGAAACTCCCTTGGTCATACCTCTCGGGTCTGGTTTCGACCCGGACGCCATCGCGGATGCCCTTGGCGGCCCCTCGGTTTTTGGGATCCTACCTGCCCTGCCGTATGGATGGCAGGCAAGCGGGCTGGCTGTCCCCGGGGAACTTCTCGAGCGAACCTTGTTTCACCTCTTGGCCAGCCTGCGAGATGATGGATTCCGCAGCGTCTTTGCGGCGACTCCCCAGAATATTGACCCGGGACTGGGGTCCGCCCAGATATCCATCCCGGAGGTCCGGGTCCCGTTGGAACAAATCCCAACCGAGAAAGAAATAGGCAAGGTAGTCCTCATTCCTCTTGGACATACGGAGCAACATGGGTATCATTTGCCAATGTCCACCGATACGAACATTATCGAAGCCATTGCCCAGGGTGTCGTTGAAACCTTACCAGACTTGGCGACTACCCTGCCGGTTGTCCCGTATGGCGTGAGTACCCATCGGCGGTCATTTGCTGGAACTCTCGATGCAGGTGGGCGCGCATTCGAGGACTTCTTCCTGGCTGTCATCGACCGCCTTGTCCTCCGTGGGTTCGACCGCTTTTATTTTCTCAACGGGCATGGTGGCAACCATTCGTTCCTTGTCAATGTTGTTAAATATGCCGGGGATAGATACCCGCGGATCTTTTGCGCAACCTCCTGGCTGTACCTTTCCGGACCCGATGGCATTACAGCCCTGAAAAAGGATCGCAACTCACAGACCGGCGGGATGGGTCACGCTGGAGAGCTTGAGACTTCGTTGCTCCTGCATCTCCAACCTGACCTGGTTAAAATGGAGAAAGTGGTTGACGAGACCGATTTCGTGACCACACCGAACTACTACATGGACTGGGTCGAGGGGGGTGCATTGATCGCCAACCCGCCCTGGTATGATGACACAAGAACAGGTGCTTACGGGGCGGGAAGCCTGGCTACAGCAGAGAAGGGAAGAGCCTGGCTGGCCGCGGCCATCTCCGAGAAAATCACCCATGTTCGCGAAATCCACGATCAGCATACCCGGCGGGAATCGCGCAGGGAAGCGGGTTATGGGGGCTGGGGAATTAAGATATAAGCGAGTCTGTTTGCGAAAACCCGGCGCATTGTAACCAGGCGCCGGGTAGTTTATCGGGGGTTTTACGGTTTTTATCGTTGTAATGTATATATCAATAGCTTCCATAGAGAGGGATCTTAGCCCCGTTGATTGTGCCTGCTTCCTCGGAGAGAAGGAAGCGGATCGCAGCCGACAATTCATCGGGTGTGGTCCAGGATGCGTTCTTCGGTGAGGGATCGGCAACCTTTGCCCCTTTTGCATCGATCGCCTTTGCAAGGAGCAGGTTGGCTGTGACGCCAGTATTTTTCAGTTCTTCTGAAAGGGTCAGCATGAGGGCTTCCTGGCCGGCTTTTCCGATCGCATATGTCCCCCCGTTGGCTTGGGGGCGGGATGCGAAAGGCGATGTGATCATGATGATCCGACCCCAACCATTCTTGACCAGGTCAGGGAGGAAGGCGCGGGTTACATGGAATGAAGTCCAAACATGTTGGTTGAGCATGAATTCCAGGTCGTTCTGAGCGGCCTCGAGGATGGTTTTCCCACCAACCCAGCCTCCGACGAGGTGTATCAGGATATCAATATGACCAAAACGAGCGGCAATGCTTTTGGCAGCACTGGTTGTTGCCGTCGGGTCTAGTAGATCTACGCTCAGGGCAAGGATATCCTCGTCAGGTGCAGACAGATTTTTCGTCAAATCGTCGAGGCGCCCGGAATCTCGATCCAACAAGGCAAGCTTTGCTCCCAGAGATGCCAGGGCGCGGGTCACAACTGTTCCAAGTGCTCCCGTGGCCCCTGTAATCACAACTACGCGGTTCTCCATTGTCATGCTACCTCCTTAAATCAAATACCACCTTTGGATGAGCTCAAGCTGTTCATCATCCATCCCCTCGATAATTGGAGGGTCAGCCTGTTCAGGGATGCGTTCTTTTCCCAGCAAGTCGATAATATGGCCAGATTTCAAAGCTTTCGTCTCAAGATAGAACCGGTTATGTTCGTTGACAGGCATGATGTGAGCAATTCGCCCGGAGACATCAATACCATGCTTGGTCAGGTCATCGATCTTGCGGGGATTGTTGGTGATCAATTGAATGGATCTGACTTTTAGTGACATCAGCATGTGGGCAGCAACGCTGTATTCACGTTCGTCATCCCGGAATCCGAGGGCCAGATTGGCTTCGACCGTGTCGTAGCCATGTTCCTGTAATCCATAGGCCCGGATTTTGTTTACCAGGCCGATCCCGCGGCCTTCCTGGCGCAAGTAAAGGACGATGCCGCGCTCCATATTACCGATCATCTGTAATGCTGTTTCCAGTTGGTCGCGGCAGTCGCAACGCAACGAGCCCAGGGCATCGCCGGTAAGACACTCAGAATGGACACGGACCGGTACGTCCTTGGCATCGGTCACGTCTCCATGAACGATGGCTACATGTTCCTTGTTGTCTTTATTGTTATAAAACGCGAAGATGTGGAAATTTCCAAACCGGGATGGCAGCTCTGCGATCGCGGCGATGTGGACGCATATGTTATCGGCGCCTACGCCTTCGCATTCATGGGCGCGATTCTCATCGAGCAACTCCTTTATTTTCATATGGGTGAGGCCCATAATTACCTCCCGATAATACTGGAATGATTAGCGGTCAGCGATGGTATAGCGGATGATGATACCCCCCTCTGGATCGAACCTTTCAACAGATTCGAGCCGGAGCTGCACGGCATGGTTTTCCGTAAAACCACCCCCATCCGCAAGCGTTGGGGCGGAACTCCCACCGAAGATTCTGGGGGCTACATAGATGTTGATCTCATCCACCAGTCGTTGGCGGAATAATTCGGACAGGAGTGTTCCACCGCCCTCCGCATTGCCTCAAATAGAATCTTACTATTGGTAATATCGTTGCCTCAGAAAGAATGTTACCTTATGACGGAGCCGAAAGGCGCCGGAGGAGAACATGATGAGTCAACGAAGCAAGCGAGAATTGTTTGAGGCGATCCGTC
>JBDRPT010000117.1:0-4617 GCA_043826785.1 Chloroflexota bacterium
GACGGATCGCCTCAAACAATTCTCGCTTGCTTCGTTGACTCATCATGTTCTCCTCCGGCGCCTTTCGGCTCCGTCATAAGGTAACATTCTTTCTGAGGCAACGATATTACCAATAGTAAGATTCTATTTGAGGCAATGCGCGGTACCTCGAACCCGGACGGCTTACAGGGCTGGTGCTCATCGCCATAGCCCTGGTCATCGTCATCATCCTGGGATACCGCTGCTGGAAAGCGGATTGCCTGGCCAGAAGACAGGGCTAGTTCCCGGAAAGACAGGACCGTGGGTCGAAAAATCTCGGGCAATCCGCTCCAACAGACCAGTCGATTCCAAAGACCCCGGCCGCGAGAATATTTATTTACCTACAGGAGTTCAATAAAGAAATCGAAACCCTTGAGGCAGCTTATGATGCTGTCAAGAAGAGCAGTTGAAAATCAACTTTTTGAGTAAGACACCTGAAAGGAGCTGACATCATGCCTGATAGAAACGGAACCGGTCCTGCCGGACAAGGCCCTCGCAGTGGACGCGGTGCTGGAAATTGCGATGATCAAGGCGGCACAGATCGCTTTGGCGGTCGTGGCACTGGAATGGGACGCGGTCGTGGATTTGGTCGCGGACTTGGGTTTGCGCCAAATCAGGATCGATCCTGGTTGAAAAACCAGGTCGAAGCCTTGCAATCTGCCCTACAAAGCATTACAGAACGATTGGACGCGATGAAAAAAGAATAACCGTTGATAAAGGCGACCCTTCAAGATATTCCCAAGCCATGCCTGGCTTGAACATTCGTCAACCAGAATATTGTTCGGTCAGAACGGGTCGCCCCTACGCCATCATAATATGCAGTTATTAGCCTTATGGCCTAAATTAAGGAATCTACATGAAACTTGCTATTTCCATCTCTGGCAACTCACTAAACGCCCCCTTCGATGCCCGCTTTGGGCGCGCCGCTGCCTTCTGCATCGTAGATACGGAAACCAGCGCATGGGAAGCCTTCGATAACCCGGCGCTGTCCGCTTCAGGCGGCGCGGGCGTGCAGGCCTCGCAATTCGTTGCCAAACACGGCGCGGGGGCAGTCGTCAGCGGGGCGTTCGGACCGAATGCCTTCGACACGCTGGACACCGCCGGAATCGAGATGTATCTCGCGCCCGGCAACGAAGCCCACACCGCTGCTGATATTTTAGAAATGTTCAAGGCTGGTCAACTGACTAAAGCTGAAGCCGCTACGCACGGAGGGCATCACGGAGACCGTCTCTGATGCGGATTGTGGTTGCCAGTGGCAAAGGCGGGACGGGCAAAACCACCATTGCCACCAGCCTGGCTCTGGTCGCCGCTGAGCAGGATTCTGTCCACTTTATGGACTGCGACGTGGAAGCACCTAACGCTGGATTGTTCTTAAATCCGGTTTTGGATAAACGCAAAGAAGTTGGCATCCTGATCCCACAAGTGGACGAGGCCGCCTGCACCTTCTGCGGCAAGTGCGCTGAAGTCTGCCAGTTCCACGCCATCGTAGTCATCGGCAAGAAGACGCTGGTATTCCCCGAACTGTGTCACGGCTGCGGAAGCTGCACGCTGGTCTGCCCGGAGTACGCCATCAGCGAGCATCTTGATGTGATGGGCGTTCTCGAAGGCGGCCCTGCCGCTCACGGCATCGACTTTGCCCAGGGCGTGATGAATATCGGCAAGCCGATGGCGGTGCCCATCATTCGTCAGCTCAAGAAATGGACACCCGCCAATTCGCCTAAAATCGAAATCAGGGATGCGCCTCCCGGCGCATCCTGCCCGGTGGTGGAGACCATCCGCGGCGCAGACTTTGCCCTGCTGGTCACCGAGCCGACGCCCTTCGGCCTGCACGACCTGAAACAAGTCGTCGGGATCAGCCGCGAACTTGGCCTGCCCGCAGGCGTGGTCGTCAATCGTGACGGTATCGGCGACAACAGCGTGGAGGCCTACTGCCAGGAAAGCAGCATCCCCATCCTGATGCGCATCCCAATGGAGCGGCGCATAGCCGCAGCCCTCGCCAGCGGCGCGCCCCTGCTCGAAGCTGCCCCTGAATACCGCCCGGATTTCCAGGCCATGCTCGCAAAAATTATCGCGGAAGTAGGCGCATGAAACAACTCGTGGTTCTCAGCGGCAAGGGCGGCACCGGCAAAACCAGCCTCACTGCGGCCTTCGCCCATCTCGCCTCCGAAAGCCAATATGCTGACCAGTTCATCCTGGCCGATGCTGATGTAGACGCCGCCAACCTGGAACTGGTACTCCAGCCCAGATTGCTGGAAGAACAGGACTTCAAAGGCGGACAGGTGGCCACCATCGATCAGGATACCTGTACTTCTTGCGGCGACTGTGTGGCTGTTTGCCGTTTCGAGGCCATCAACTACGCTGACGGGCTGTACGTAGTCGATCCCATCGCTTGTGATGGCTGTGCAGCTTGTGTCTACCAGTGTCCCGCCGAGAGCATCGCCATGCACGAGCAGACAGTCGGCAAGTTCTACGTGTCGGAGGGACGCTATGGGCCTCTGTACCATGCCAACCTGTTCCCCGGACAGGAAAACTCCGGCAAGCTGGTTACGCTGGTCAAGCAGCGCGCCCGCCTGCAAGCCCTGGACGAGAACCGCGAACTGGTCATCGTGGACGGCCCGCCCGGAATTGGGTGCCCGGTCATATCGGCCACGTCGGGCGCGGATTTAGCGCTGATCGTTGCCGAACCAACCGTTGCAGGCGTGCATGATATGCGTCGCGCGCTGCAAACCGTCCGGCATTTTGGCGTGCGGGCACTGGTGTGCATCAACAAGGCCGATGTGTACCCCGATGGCGCAGACGAGATCGAGTCGTTTTGCAGGGATAACGGCATCCAGACTGTCGGCAGGATCCCGTTCGATTTAACAGTAGCAACAGCCATGGTCCAGGGAGAAGCGGTGACGGCTTTTCGTCCCGATGCGCCTGCCAGCACAGCCATATCCGTCATCTGGAAGCGAGTCCTTGAGTCCCTTTTGGAAGGCGAAGCATGAGCGCACCGACCTTGGAAGAAGCCGTGCTGGAACGCCTGCGCGGGGTGATCGACCCGGAAACCAACACGGACGTGGTGCATATGCGCCTGGTGGAAAACCTGTGGGCAGACGCGCTCGGCAAGGTGCGCTACACCTTTCGGCCTTCGTCGTTCGTGTGCCCCATCGCCGTTTCGCTGGCAATGGACATCAAGAAAGCCGTGGCTGAAGCGCCCGGCATTTCATCACAAGAAATCGCTGTGGAAGGTTATCTGGCCGCAGCGGATCTGGAAAATCTTATCAATCAGGAGACATAACATGAAAATCGCAGTAACCGCAGAAACAAACATTGGCCTGGATAGCATGGTAGCCCAGCATTTTGGGCATGCGCCTTTCTTCATTATTGTGGACATGGAAGATGATGAAGTGAGCGCCGTTCAGGTAGTTGCCAACCCGTTTGCGGAAGGTCACCAGCCCGGACAAATTCCCGGCTTCATTAAAGGTCAAAACGCCGATGTGATCCTTAGCGGCGGCATGGGCGGGCGCGCCATACAGTTTTTTGAACAGTACGGGATTAAAACAGCCACAGGCGCTAATGGCACTGTGCGTCAGGCACTGGAGAATTACCTGGGCGGTAAGCTGACTGATGCTGCTCCGTGTGATGAAAGCGTGGAACACGGGCACGGGTAAAAGATCCACCTGCTGCTCTGCGCTGATCATCGCAAGGCTTGTTGGAGGAGATCAGCGCAAATTAACAGGCTCTACCGAAGGTTGGGCCTGTTTTAGCCCAAGAAGAGATATGAGTGACACGATGAAGATTGGCATCATCACCTGCGGTCGCTACCGGACTTGTGCAGGTGGGAAATGCCTGCGGGCAATGCGCAACAGGGAGGGCGCATTCAGCATCTTCACCGACGTAGAAGTAGAATTGGTAGGTTAAACCACCTGCGACGGATGTCCGGGTGGCAATAAGGTTCAGGCCTCCCGATTTGGTCCCGGGAGGCCTGATTGCATCTTTATTCGGTGGATCAGCCGCAGCCTCCCCCACTGGGGGCTCGCCGGCGCTGGAGTTGGATCTTGGGGGAATATTCCAATGCCCACGCATGTGGATCGGGGTCTGCAGCCTGGTACCGGCTACCGAGCGCCGCCGGGAATGTGTATCTCAAGACATCGTCCGCCAGCGTATGCGAGACGGGCATTATCCCATCCTCGCCTTCGCTGAAGACGGCGATCCAGTGATTGATGCCACCCTCCAGGATATAGACGTTGGGGATATTTGCCGCGACGAGATAACGCCATGCCTGCGTAGCCGCAGTCTCGTCGTTGCTCATCACGACCACAACAACGTTATCAGCATGGAACGATTGTAACTGGAGGATGGTTGAGGCGATCTCGTCCAGAGGTATGTGCTGAGCGCCGCGGGGTCATTGATATCCCCCGCCGGCAGATTGATGAATGTTGGCCCAGATGGATTGATCGGGTCACCCAGCAGGTAAGGGAGTGGCTAACATTATGGGCTAACGAAGTCCATTACGTTGGCCGGATAGTTTGGAAAACGCTGCTTGTACAATTGCCTGCTGTTGAAAGAATAGACGAACAAGCGTAGTGCACACTCCAGAGCATAAGGACAACGAGA
>JBDRPT010000118.1:0-18922 GCA_043826785.1 Chloroflexota bacterium
GACGGATCGCCTCAAACAATTCTCGCTTGCTTCGTTGACTCATCATGTTCTCCTCCGACGCCTTTCGGCTCCGTCATAAGGTAACATTCTTTCTGAGGCAACGATATTACCAATAGTAAGATTCTATTTGAGGCAATGCGCCCCTGCGCCGGGAGGGTGTGAGCCGGTTTAAAAGTTTCTGGTATGGACAGATCTCCGGGATGGTGGAGCCGATTGCGGGAGTCATCGGCGCCGCGGCAGTCATCCTGATGCGGCCAATCCTCCCGTATGCATTATCCTTCGCCGCTGGGGCGATGATCTATGTGGTGATCGAAGAGCTGATCCCTGAATCACAATCTACAAAGGATACCCATTTCTCCACGTTTGGAGCTATGCTCGGTTTTGCAATCATGATGCTCCTGGATGTGGCCTTGGGCTAGAAGATTATGAGTAAATTAGGAGGATAAGATGGAAGAAATGATCTACAAACATCTCGGTCGGACTGGGATTCGAGTCAGCGCGCTTTCGCTTGGATCCTGGGTGACTTTCAGCAACCAGGTAGACGTTGACTTGGCGATCGAGTGCATGCGAGTGGCGTATGATGCTGGCGTGAACTTCTTTGACAATGCAGAAGTCTATGCCGGAGGCAAGTCTGAGGAAGTCATGGGCGCAGCTCTGAAGAAACTCGGTTGGCGCAGGGGCAGTTACCTGGTTTCGACCAAATTTTACTGGGGCCTTCACAGTGGACCCAATGAACGCAACACCCTCAACCGGAAGCGCCTGATGGAGGCCATCGATGGTTCGCTTAAGCGCTTCGGCCTTGAATATATCGACCTGGTCTACTGCCACCGGGCCGACCCGGAGACGCCAATCGAAGAGACCGTCAGGGCAATGAACGATATGGTGGTCCAGGGCAAGGCACAATACTGGGGCACATCAGAATGGGCTGCCGACGAAATCCGCGCCGCATGGCATATTGCAGATAAATACGGCTGGCATAAACCGGTCGTCGAGCAACCGCAGTACAATATCCTTTGGCGTGATCGGGTCGAAAACGAGTACCAGCGCCTCTATGATGACATCGGCCTCGGCCTGACAACCTGGAGTCCGCTTGCCTCCGGGATGTTGACCGGCAAGTACAACGATGGCATTCCTGCGGGCAGCAGAGGGGCGCTCAAGGGATACGAATGGATCCAAGATAGCCTGACAGACAAGGTCAAGATCGAGCAGGTCAAACGCTTGATCCCTATCGCGGACAAGCTGGGATGTACCCCTGCTCAATTTGCCATCGCCTGGGCTGCCAAAAACCCGCATGTCAGCACGGTGATCACAGGTGCCAGCCGGCTGGAGCAGGTGCATGAGAACCTGAAAGCCCTGGATGTGTTGCCCAAACTCAACGATGAGATCATGGCCCAGGTGGATGCGATTACCGGAAGGAAAAAGGAAGAGTCATAATAACTTTAACCTCTAGTGCCCGGACACTGTGATTCTGATTGGTGGTATTACGCCACATTTGCCGGTCAATTCCATGACTGCATCCATCACGTTCACCGTGTCCGGGTACTAGACACAAACCGAACACATAGGATGCCATGACTGAGTTTCTCGCTTCACTACAGTTGCTTTTCGACTCATCATTTTTTGCCCTCGTGATCATACCCATCCTGATCTTCCTTGCCCGCGTTGCCGATGTCACGCTGGGTACGTTCCGGATCATCTTCACGTCGCGCGGCCAGAAGTATCTCGCCCCACTGTTTGGCTTCATCGAGGTCTTCATCTGGGTGGCAGCCATGGGGCAGATCATGAAGAATGTAAACAATTTGATTGCTTACTTCGCCTACGCCGCAGGTTTTGCAACAGGGAACTACGTCGGCATGTTCCTGGAAGAAAGGCTTGCCCTTGGAACCCTGCTCATCCGGGTAATCACCCCGGATACCGGCGACGAATTATCTAACGATCTGCATGCTGCCGGGTATGGAACAACCAAAGTCCTGGCGGAAGGATCCAGCGGATCAGTCTCGATGATTTACACGATTGTTCGCAGAAAAGCAGTGGAGCAAGTCGTCCAGATCATCCATAAGACCCACCCGAAGGCATTCATCTCTGTCGATGAGGTCCGCTCCACGATGGAAGGGATCTTTCCTCCCCAGGCAAAACGCCCAATTGGAACCTTCATCCGCAAGGGAAAATAAGCCACAACATTTGATTGAAGAGAGGATAAACAGATGCATGACCAACAGGTGATACTCCGTGATTACCCGCGCACAATCTGGCTGTTTGGTGCCTTTCTTGTTGCCGTAGGGGGATATCTCTACTACAGGACACCACAGCAATGGTTCACGCTCGCGGTCCCGGTAGGGATTTTCCTGCTTATCTTGATTTTTTCATCGACCCTGACCGTGAAGACAGACGGCACAACCAGCACACTCATTCTCTCCACCCAATCGCTGGTCCGCAGGACGAAAAAAGAAATTCCGCTAGCCACCATCGCGGCGATAACTATCGAACAGAGTATCAGCAATAAGCAAGACGGCCGGACAATCACCTATCGGATCGCGATCCGACAAGTGGACGGGCAGACCATTCCCCTGCGCTCGTATTACACCGGCGGACTAGCAGGCAAGGTGAAACAAGCCAAGGTCTTGAGCGCTCACCTTGATCTCCCCTTTGAATCCAGCTCCTCAGGGTCCGGCATCGGATCGGTCTCCGGGTTGATTCAACACGCCGCTGAGATCACCCAAGCCGCGTTCGAAAATTCCCCGAAAGAAGAACGGATCATCAAAGGCGTCCGCTGGATGGTCCAGGGAGCAGCCCAAAGCGGTACGTCCATTACCCGCCTGCATTCGACCGAATTTAACCTCCCGGAGAAATTCCTGTTCCTCGCCCAAAAAGCTAAAGGCCAGAAGACCCAGACAGAGGGAATGATTGCCACATTATCCAAGACCCTCTTCCAGAAATCAATATCCATGTACGGATTCACAGCAGAAGATACTCCTTACATAGAATTCAGCGAGGCGCTTGTCCCCCTAGACCCACAAGTCGATCCGTATTTCTCCGCCTTCACCAGCGATCCTGATGGCGCGAGACAATTGCTCAACTCGAAGAGCGTCCAACACCTGGCCTCCTGGGCTGAAGAAAATCCCCTCAAGATGATCACCATTGGTCAACAGGCCAATCAACTGGTTGTGCTCTTCTGCCCCCGGGGGCTCTACCTGGCATTTTTTGGGAAGATGGATGACCCGGCCCTTGATCGGGTGGCCTCCCTTGGCGCAGACCTGATCCGGGCACAGCAAGATTAGATTTCGTCGCTTAAACTCAAAAAGCGAAATCACGTCTCTCTTCAGGAAAATCTTTCGCCAGGGGGAAAATAAACGCCATTGCGGGTATATCGGTATTACGACCCATCCTTGGTCAGATACCCAGCGATTTCAGCATCATACCTGGCTGTAACTCTGAACCCCTTGGTGGCCAACCGTGTGCGCATCTCTGCAGGCACACCAACGTTGCTGCGAAGTGCCGCCAGGACGTCTGCGTAATCGGCGGGATCGCAGACAAGGATAACGCGCTCATGATTCTTCGCCGCGGCCCGGATCAAGGTCACGCCACCGATATCGATATTCTCGATGGCTTCCGCATGGGTCACGCCCGGCCTGGCTATCGTCGCCTCGAAGGGATAGAGATTGACGGCCACCAGGTCGATGTAGTCCCATCCCAGGTTGAGCAATTGTTGCTGATCTGCCTCATTCGGGCGGGCGAGCAAACCCGCGTGGATGGCCGGGTGCAAGGTCTTCACCCGGCCGCCAAGGATCTCGGGTGAGCCAGTATACTCAGCCACCTCGGTAACCGGCAATCCGTCCTGCAGGAGCAGCTTGGCGGTGCCGCCCGATGCGAGCAAGGTCCAACCGAGGCGGACAAGTCCCCTGGCGAAGTCAACAACACCGGTCTTGTCATGGACAGAAAGTATCGCTTTAGGCATAAAGACTCCGTGGTTTCATTTTGATCTTAGAAGAAACAATTTTCCAGGGGATCACAACATGGCGGCATTGCCCGTGATATTCTTTAACGTCTCCACCAGAAGCCGGTGCTCCAGCGCATGGACGCGCTGTTCAAAATCCTGCAACGTCTCGCCCGCTTGGAAGAGGATTTCCTCCTGCGCCAGCACCGGGCCAACATCGACGCCCTCGTCGGGAACCAGATGGACCATCACGCCACTGCGGTCGATCTTTCCCTCCTGCCAGTCCTGGTAGGCGCGCTCGATTGCGTGCGTCCCGGGAAAGGCCCCGGGCAGGGCCGGGTGCAGGTTGATGACCCGGTCCGGAAAGCGACCGAGGAAGGCTATGGTCAGGATGCGCATCCAACCGGCGAGCACGACCCAATCCGGGTGATAGCCGGCGACGATCTCGGCCAGTGTCAGATCGTACCCCTGGCGGTCTTGAGCGCTAGCCTTCTCCAGCACCACCACTGGGACTCCTGCCTTCCTGGCTCGTTCCAACCCGTAGGCATCGGCTTGATTCGCAATCACCGCTACAACCTGGCCGGATAGGTCGCCACGGGTGCAGGCATCCAGGATGGCCTGCAAGTTGGTCCCGCTGCCGGAGATCAAGACGACAAACCGTTGGCGATTATCCATCAACATTTCCTTGCCGGGGAACAACGCCACTAAGTCTCAGCAACCGATCAATGATGAAACAAGCGAACGCCCGAGAAGACCATCGTCATGCCGTATTCGTCGCAAGCGCGAATGACAAGGTCATCGCGATTCGACCCTCCAGGCTGGAGCACATACTTCACACCGCTCAACGCTGCCCGATCGATCGAATCGCGGAACGGGAAGAAAGCGTCCGAGCCGAGGACCACACAGGACATGCCGTCCAACCAGGTCCGCCGCTCGGCCGGAGTGAGCAGTACCGGCATCTCGGAAAAGGCTTCACCCCAGGCGGCCTTCTCGGCCAAGGTTACCTCGGGCTGGAGGAATTGGTCGATGGCATTGTCCCGATCCGCTCGGTGGACCCCGGGTTTGATTCGCAAATCGAGCAGGAGCGGGTGCTGGCGCAGCCGCCACAAGTCGGCTTTGGCTCCGGCCAACCGGGCACAATGGATTCGCGATTGTTGCCCCGCTCCCACACCGATCACCTGACCATCGACCACGTAGCAGATCGAGTTGGACTGGGTGTACTTGAGAGTGACCCAGGCGATGATCATGTCGCGCATGGCCGTCTCGGGCAGGTCCTTCCCAGTGGTGACGATGTTCTTGAAATCATCGCGGCTCACCAGGCGGTCATCCCGGCGCTGTTCGAGGGTCACGCCGAAGACATCCCGGCTCTCCATCTGCCCGGGCTCATAGTCCGGGTCGACCTTGAGGACAACATACTTGCCGCCCTTCTTTTCTTTAAGGACTTCAAGCGCCTGCGGAGAGTATTCCGGGGCGATGACCCCATCCGAGACCTCGCGAGCGAGCAACTTGGCAGTGGGGAGGTCGACCATCTCCGAAAGGGCGACGAAGTCCCCGAAGGAGGAGAGGCGGTCCGCACCCCGGGCGCGGGCATATGCCTCTGCCAGGGGCGAGAGCTCCATGTCATCGACAAAATAGGTTTTCTTCAGCACCTCGGGCAGCGGGGTCGCGACCGCCGCGCCGCTCGGGCTGACATGCTTGAACGAGGTCGCAGCCGGCAGGTCGATGGCACCATTAAGTTCGCGCACTAACTGCCAGCCGTTGAGGGCGTCGAGCAGGTTGATGTAGCCGGGCACGCCATTGAGCACGGCAATAGGTAAATTGCCCTCTTTCATAAACCCCCGGGCCGGGGTCTGGTGCGGGTTCATACCATAGCGGAGAAGTAGCTCTTTCATGTTCGATACCCTTTCAGGTTTAAGAAATCTGCCCTTATTCCAAGATGACTTTCTTTTTCCCGGCGACCAACTCCCCGATCACCCAGGTCTCTTCGCCGATGGCCTTCTGCAGCGCCTTCACATCCCCCGGTGCGACGATGGCCACCATGCCGATGCCCATGTTGAATACCCGGTGCATCTCAAGTAGGTCCACTTCGCCGCAGGCCTGGATCAGGCTGAACAGCGGCGGGACCGGCCAGCTGCCGCTTCGGACGACTGCGCCGACCCCATCGGGCAGGACGCGCGGGATGTTCTCGATGAACCCGCCGCCGGTCAGGTGCGCCATGGCTTTGATCGAACCCAGGTGCGGACCAAGCACATCCAGGTACGAGCGATGCGGGGCCAACAAAGCCTCGACCAGGGGGATGCCAATCTCGGGATAGACAGTATCGAGCGGAACTTCCTCGAATACTTTGCGGATAAGCGAGTACCCGTTAGTGTGCGGTCCATCGGAGTGGACCCCGATCAAGACATCGCCAGGATGGATATCTTGACGCGGCAGGATCATCTCCCGCTCGACGACACCGACGATCGTGCCGGCCAGGTCGAACTCGCCCGCGGCGTAGACCCCGGGCATCTCAGCCGTCTCGCCGCCGATCAAGGCTATCCCAGCCTCCCGGCAGGCCTCGGCCGCCCCGGTCACCACCTCGGCCACGAGCTGCGGGATAAGCCTGGAGGTGGCAAAATAATCCAGGAAGAACAGCGGCCGGGCGCCCTGGACCAGAATGTCGTCGATGCAGTGGTTGACGATGTCATGCCCGATCGAGCGGTAGCGCCCGGCCTGAACAGCCAGCTTGACCTTGGTCCCGACCCCATCCGTGGAGGCGACCAGCACAGGGGACTTCATCCCCTGGAGTGCCGAGGCATCGTAAAGCCCTCCAAACGACCCAATCCCGGCCAGGACCTGCGGACCGTAAGTGGATTGGACGGCGTCTTTCATCAACTCCACAGCCCTGTTACCGGCGTCGATGTCGACACCCGAAGCAGAGTAGTCAACGGACTCTAAAGCGGACAAACGGACGGAAACGGAGTCGTTATCGGACTCTGGGATGGACAAACGGACAGAAGCGGAGTCGTTATCGGACTCTGAAGCGGACAAACGGACAGAACCTGATTTCGCGCCGGAATCGGATGAGGAGATTGGATGGTGGGCTGAGACGGAAAACCGGATGGGCTTGTTGGCTTCCTCAGAATTTTCTTGAGGAAGGGACTTGCCTGGCGGTGTCCAGATACAGCGGAATAAGTACTGCTGCCATTCCTGTACGTGCCGGGGAGGCAGGATACGCTTGAACTGAAATGTCCGGCGGCCGAAATTATGGAGCAATCCGACAGGTGCACCCGTAGCAACCAAGTAAGTGAGCACTTGACCCACATCACTATTTGTCAATTCATGGAAAAACGCCTTGCACTCAACCACCAGTTTTTCCTCGATCCACAAATCCAAAAAGAGGTAGCCAACCATCTGGTCACCGACCCATACTTCGACACGCTTCTCCATTTCAACCTGCATGCCTGCATTACGACATACTTCTGCCAGACGGCGTTGGTACATTTTCTCTGGATGCCCCGTCTTTAACTCTCGGTGAACTTGCATTCCAAAACCATTGATCTTGAAAGTCAATTCATCGAGAGGTGTTTCTACATAACCCGGGCGTTCCTTCACCATGCTGCCTCCACCAAATCCGTTTGAATCCGCTTGTCCGTTTATCCGTCCGTTGACAACAATGCCCGCCAGCCGATATCCCGGCGGTAATGCATATCCTTGAAATGGATAGTTTCGATCCGGCCATAGGCTGCCTCCAGGGCAGCGCGGACATCCGCGCCCCAGCCGGTGACGCCAAGAACACGTCCCCCGGAGGTGACGACCTGCCCAGCGATCATCCTGGTTCCCGAGTGGAAGATAAAGGTGTCCGGTCCACCGGTATCCAGCCCGGAGATAGGGTAGCCTGTCTGGTGCTTTTCTGGATACCCTGCGGAGGCCAGGACCACACAGGCCGCGGCCCCGTCCTTCCAGCAGACCTCCACCTGGTCGAGACGGCCTTCGACACACGCCATGGCGATCTCGAGGAAGTCTGACTCTAGTAAAGGCAGGACGACCTGTGCCTCGGGGTCGCCGAACCTGCAGTTGAATTCGATCACCCGTGGACCCTCGGTCGTCATCATGAACCCGCCGTAGAGCACGCCGATGAAGGGACTGCCTTCATCCCGCAGCCCATCCACCGTTGGTTGCAGGGCAACCCGGACCAGTTCAGCGACTGTTTCAGCGGAGCAACCCGGCGCGGGAGCATAGGCGCCCATACCGCCGGTATTCAATCCCTGATCGTAGTCGAATACCCGCTTATGGTCCTGTGAGGCGACCATTGCCCGGACAGTGCTCCCATCGCTGAAGGCCAACAGGGTGAGTTCCGGTCCGCTCAGACGCTCTTCGATGACAACTTCGTCCCCGGCAGGGCCAAACTCCCGGCTGATCATCACACTGCGCAGCGCCGCCTCAGCCTGGCGCCTGTCTTCGGGGATGAGCACCCCCTTACCGGCAGCCAGGCCGGATGCCTTGATGACCACCGGGTAGTCGATCTTGCGCAGATGAGCCAGAGCCTTATCGAAGTGCGAGAATACCCTGAAGCGCGCCGTCGGGATCTGATGTCGCTCCATGAATTGCTTGGAGAACGTCTTGGAGACCTCGATCTCGGCCGCGGCCCGACTCGGCCCGAAGATCTTGAACCCAGCCGCGGCCAAGTCGTCCGCCAGGCCCATGGCCAGGGGTGTCTCCGGCCCGACGATGACCAGGTCGATGGCTTTCGTTTCGCAAGTCCGCAGGATCGCTGTGTGATCATCAACGCTCAAGTCCAGGTTCTCGCCCAGCGCGGCGGTGCCGGGGTTGCCTGGAGCGCTATAGAGTTTCGTCAATCTCGGCGATTGGGAAGCCTTCCATGCCAGGGCATGTTCACGACCACCCGAGCCGATAAGCAGGACATTCATGAATGACACCTTTCCTGCCATAGAGAACACGGAGATGAGGCTGGAGTAACACAGAAAATTAACATTGATTTAGAGGACAATGTGGCCAAACCTATACAATCCCCCTCTCGAACCCGGTCTTGACCGAATTCAAATCCACATCCAGCGGGTATTGCCCTGTGAAGCAGGCCTGGCAATAGCCATCCTCCCGCCCGATGGCGTGCATCATGCCCTCCAATGAGAGATAATGCAGCGTATCCGCCCCGATGTGCTCGCGGATCTGCTCGACCGTCCGATTGTGGGCAATCAGGTCGGCGTAGTTGCCCATGTCGACGCCCATAAAACAGGGATTCTTGATCGGCGGACAGGTGACCCGCAGGTGGACCTGGGCTGCTCCGGCCTCGTACAAAAGTTTGACGATCGGTCCGGTGGTATTGCCGCGCACGATCGAATCGTCGATCATCACGACCCGCTTATCGAGCACATTTTCGTTGATGACATTGAATTTCAAAGCCACGCCGCGCTGACGAAGTGAATCGGTCGGCTCGATGAAGGTCCGCCCGACGTAGCGGTTTTTGATAAAGCCATCATTGTAGGGTATCCCCGCTTCGAGGGCATAACCGATGGCAGCCGGAATGGCCGAATCCGGGGTCGGGATGACCACGTCCGCCTCGGTCGGACACTCGCGGGCCAACTGCCTGCCCAGGTTCTGACGCACCTGGTGGACGCTGCGCCCATCCCAGACCGTATCCGGGCGGGAAAAGTAGATCATCTCGAAGACACAGCGGGCCAGCCGGTCGGCGGGTTGGACCGCCTGGGTCACGACCAGGGCTTTGTCCGAAAGGGTCACGATCTCTCCTGGAGCGACTTCGCGTATCGCCTGGCATCCCAGGGTGCGCAGGGCTCCCGTCTCGGAGGCGACCGCGTAGCCACCGCTGGGTAGTAGACCCAGGCTCAACGGGCGGAATCCCCACGGGTCACGCGCCGCGTAAACGCAATCCCGGGTTAGAACGACGAGCGAATAAGCCCCCTGCCAGCGGCCCATGGCATGCTGGATGCGCTCGACCCAATCATCGCCGCCGTTGCGGGCCAGCATCATCGTCATCACCTCGCTGTCCGATGACGAAGAGAATCCCATCCCATTTTGCATCAACTCAGCCCGCAGGGCACCCGAGTTGACCAGGTTGCCGTTGTGGGCCAGCGCCACCGGCCCATGGACGGTCTCTATCATGAACGGCTGGGCGTTGCGGATCGAGGAGGACCCGGTAGTCGAATAGCGCGTGTGCCCGGCTGCGTAATGACCTTTCAAGGTCGCCAGGTTGGTCGGGTTGAATATCTGCGCGACCAGGCCAATATCCTTGTGCAGGCGCATCGCGGTCCCATCGGAGACGGCAATGCCGGCCGCCTCCTGGCCGCGGTGCTGCAGGGCGAACAGGCCGAAGAATGCCATCCGGGCCACGTCTTCGTTCGGGGCGAAGACGCCGATGATGCCGCATGCCTCCCGGGGGCTGTCATCGCTGAAGGAGTTCATCGGATGGACTGGTCGGCCTCCAGGATCTTATCTGCGGCCTGCTTGCGGGAACGGTCTACCGCCGCCCGTATCCCGGCATCGACCAGCCCGAGGATCTTGGCCGCCAGTAGAGCGGCGTTGGCCGGCTCGAGCACTACCGCCGGGGCGACGCCCGAGGGCATGCGCAACGAAGAGTAGATATCCGCTCCCCCGAACAAATCGGACGCCGGTGGGCAGGCGATGACCGGCGCGCTGACCGAGCCATCGGTAAAGCCGCTCAGGGCGTTGCTGCGCCCGGCGACGGTGATGTAGACCTTCGGGCGCGGGTCCGCCTCGTATGCCGCCAGCAGTTTGATGGCATGTTCAGGGGTCTTGTGGGCCGATCCGACCCGCAAAACGCTCTCGAGGCCGAATTCGCCGCACGCCTCGGCAATCTTCTGGCAATGCGCCAGGTCGGCTTTGGAGCCCATCAGGATGACGACCAGGGGTTTTTCCATCAGATTTCCTTCATTTTAATATATTGGCTACGCGCAAGTTCGCTTCGAGCCGCGGACCGACCGGGTAAACACCTGGAACGAAGTCCTGCCCGGTCAACAACTCATAGATGCGGATGTATCGCTGGCTGGCCGCAATCCACAGGTCGGCGGGCATGGCCGGAGCCTCCCCGTCGCCGCGGTAGCCTTGTTCGGTATAAGCGATGCGGACGAACTCTTTATCGAAGTTCTCCGGCTCCTCCCCGGCGGCGAAACGCGCCACATAGCTATCCGCCTTCCAAAAGCGGGACGAATCCGGGGTATGGACCTCGTCGATCAACAGGACCCGCCCGTCTGGAGCCCGGCCGAACTCGTACTTGGTGTCGACCAGGATCAGGCCGGCCTTGCGGGCAAATTCCTGGCCGCGCTTGAAAATCGCCAGCGCCGCCGCCTGGACCTGGTCCCAGGTGGCTGCATCGAGCAGGCCCTTTTCGGTCACCTCGGCGCAGGTCAGGCGCTCGTCGTGGCCGCTGGCTCCCCCTTTTGTCGTCGGTGTGATGATCGGCGCGGGCAGGACTGCATTCTTGCGTAGGCCTTCGGGGAAACGGTAACCGTAAATATCGCGCTCGCCCAGCGAGTAACGGTACCATAGCGCCGTGGAGGTCACCCCGGTGATGTAGCCGCGCACGATCACCTCGACCATGATCGGCTCGACGAGGGTCACGACCGCGGCGTTCGGGTCCGGGACGGAGATGATGTGGTTGGGGAGGATGTCGCCCGTTCGGTCAAACCACCAGGCAGCCAGTTGGTTGAGCACCTGGCCTTTGTATGGGACGCAGGCCAGGATGCGGTCGAAGGCCGAGAGCCGGTCGGTGGTCACCAGCAGGCGCCGCCCCGCGGGCAGGTCGTACCAATCGCGCACCTTGCCGGATGTTTTCCAGGGCAGGGGCAGATCGGAGCCGTCAAAGCCAGGGGGAACGCTGTCTGATTGGGGTTCCTTGGAGTTCACGATCACCTCACGGTTTAAAGATACGCGGCGTACTGGACGCCATTCTCAAATAACACCAAACCACTCCGCCCGGATACGCCCCGGGTCCACTGCGGGTGCTGCCAGGGATGGATGTGGTTCTCCGGGTGCGGCATCAGGCCAAGGACATTGCCGAGCGGGTTGCAGATCCCGGCGATGTCCTCGGCGGAACCGTTCGGGTTGGCCGGGTAAGCGCCATCCGCAGGGGTCCCATCGGGGCGGACATAGCGCAGGGCGATCTGACCCCGGGATTGAAGCGTGGCAAGCACCGCCTCGTCCGGCACCTGGAAGTTGCCTTCAGCGTGGGCCACGGGACAGGTGACCAGTCCAGCCATCCCTTTCGTCCAGATGCAGGTCTCCGAGACCGGTTCCAGCGTCACCCAGCGGCATTCGAAGTGGCCGCAAGCGTTGAAGGTCAGGGTGGCCTGAGGGGCGGCCGCGTTAGGTTCGGCTGCCCCCGGCAGGATGCCCGCCTTGACCAGGGCCTGAAAGCCATTGCAAATCCCGATGACCGGCTTGCCGAGGGCGACGAAATTGGCGACTTCTTCCTTGAAATACGCCTCCAGGTCGATGGCGAACAACTTCCCCGCCCCGAGGGCGTCGGCGTAGGAGAAACCACCCGGGAGGACGAGCATCTGGTAGCCCTGGATGGAGCCCCGCTTCTCGCGCAGGTGGTTGAGCGGGACGATCTCGGGGTCCGCGCCGGCAAGGGACAGGGCCTCGGCCACGTCGTGGTCGCGGTTCGTTCCTTGGGCAAGCAGGATCAGCGCTCTTGGTTTCATCATCAGCTCAGGTCGGATCAGCGTTCATTGGAGCGGGGTCTTCCAGGCAGCGATAAGCGCATCGAGCGAAACCGAGAGACATACCTCTCCAGCCATGCTCACAACCATGACCGGTTCCGCCTCGACGCGGCCGATCCTGCGCAGCGGCAGGTCCCGGAAGCGGCGTTTGAACCTGGCCTCATTCTTCGCCCGGACTTCGACCAGCAGGCAGCCGGTCGTCTCGGCAAACATCGCCCGGGCCGGGTCCGGCCCATCCAGCTCCAGGAAAGCGCCCAGCCTCCCGGCGATGCACATCTCGGCCGCGGCGACCGCCAACCCACCCTCGCTCAGGTCATGCGCCGACCGAACCAGGCCGGAAGCGATCGCCCGGTGCAGCGCCCGGTATACACTCGGCGTCCTCTCGCTGACAGTTGGCACCGGCTCGCCCGACGATTGACCGGGGGGCATTGCCACCAGGTCGAAGTGCGAGCCCCCGAAGGTCGGGGAAAAATCGCCGACCAGGTAGATGCGATTCCCCGGCTCTTTCAGGTCCAGGGTCACTGCTTTGGTCACATCCGCCATCACCCCGATGGCTGAGATGAGCAGGGTCGGCGGGATGGCGTGGCGCTGGCCGTCCGCCCCAAGATACTCATTGTTGAGCGAGTCCTTTCCGGAGATGAACGGCGTGCCATAAAGCAAAGCGCCATCATGACAGCCACGCGCTGCCCCGACCAGCGTGCCGAGGGTCTCGGGACGCAGCGGGTCGCCCCAGCAGAAGTTGTCCAGCAGTGCGATCCGGGCCGGGTCCGCACCGACAGCGACCGCGTTGCGGATGGCCTCGTCGATGGCCGCCAGCGCCATGCGATAGGCATCACGCTTACCGTACTCGGGGTTGATCCCGTGAGCCAGGACGATCCCGGTGAGCCCGCGGACCCCTGCCGGCTTGAGCACACAGGCATCCGCCGGGCCGTCGTCGTGCGCCCCGGTCAAGGGCTTGACCGCCGTCCCGCCCTGGACCTCGTGGTCGTAGAGCCGGATCACCTCCGCCCGGGAGGCGATATTGGGGTGGGCCAGGAGTTCGAGCAGGTTTTCTGAGGAATTTACGCTTGACGATGGACGATCGCCGCCTGGCTGACCGGTCGGGATGGGTTGCGGAAGGATGGCTTTGAGTTGTCGCTGAGGGATGCCGCCGTGCAGGAAGGCGTTCGCCAGGTCGAGGACAATCTCGCCCTCGTTGCGGACGACCAGCCGGCCGGAGGCGGTAAATGCACCGATATCGGTCAGTTCGACGTTGTAGGTGGCACACAACGCCTGCAGAGGCGCCAGGTGGACGGGCGGCACGGCCAGGACCATCCGTTCCTGGGCCTCGGAGAGCCAGACCTCCCAGGGCGCCAGGCCCGGGTATTTCAATTTCACGCTGGAGAGCTCCACCTCGGCGCCTGCCCGGGCGGACATCTCCCCGACCGCCGACGAGAGCCCACCTGCGCCACAGTCGGTGATGGCGGTGTACAGGCGTTTGTCCCGGGCCGGGATGATGACGTCCACCAGCCCCTTCTCGACGATCGGGTTACCGATCTGGACCGAGGCCCCGGAGACCGCGCCGGTCTGGGCGTCCATGGTCATCGAAGAGAATGTTGCGCCGCGCAGGCCGTCGCGGCCGGTGCGCCCGCCGAGGACGATCACCCGGTCGCCCGGGCGCGGGGAGCGGACGTGCAATCCGCGCGGTGCGATGCCAACCGTCCCGCAGAAGACCAGCGGGTTGGCGGCGTAGCCCGGGTCGAACAGGATCGCCCCGCCGACGGTCGGGATGCCGATCTTGTTGCCATAATCCTGGATACCAGCCACCACCCCCGCCATGACCCGGCGCGGGTGGAGCACACCCGGCGGGAGCACTTCGAAGCCGGCGGACTGCATGCCAAAGCAGAGCACGTCGGTATTGGCGACCGGCTTGTGCGAGACTCCGAGCACGTCGCGGATCACGCCCCCCACCCCGGTGTTGGCCCCGCCAAACGGCTCGATCGCTGAGGGGTGGTTATGCGTCTCGACCTTGAACGAGACTTCGTGTTCGTCGTCCAGGGCGATGACCCCGGCGTTGTCCACAAAAGCGGAGAGCACCCAGGGGGCGGCGATCTCTTCGGTGGCGCTCTGCAGGCAGGTCTTGATCAGGCTGTCGATGACCTGCCCATCGTCCAGGCTGATGCGAGCCTTGAAGGTCTTGTGGAAGCAGTGTTCGGACCAGGTCTGGGCGATGGCCTCGAACTCGACATCGGTCAGGGGACGGGATTCACTTGCGCAATAAGCACGCATGGCCTGCATCTCGGCCAGGTCGAGGGCGGCGCGCCGCGCTTGCGAGATGGCCAGCAGGTGGTCATCATCGACGCGCAGGTCGATGTGCTCGACCTGCCCGCTTGAGACAATGTCTTGCGGGAACGAAGGCTCGATCTCGCCGACCGTCCAGCGCTGGATGACCGGGTTGGCCAGCAGGCGCCGGGCCAGATCCTCCGCCGTGGCTGCGTTTGCGCCATGGACGGTGTAGCGGGTGCCCGTCGAGGCCCGGCGGACAGCGTGGATGCCAAGCTGAGGCGCGGCACGGACGATCTCGTCGGCGACCGGGTCGGTGACCCCGTGGCGCAGGGTCACTTCGATGACTGTGCCGTCCGCGTGCGGGTCCGCCTGTGGTTCGGGCAGTTGCGCCCAGGTAGCGGACTGGGTCAGCGGGTCGGTTAATAAGCGGAGAGCCAACTGTTGCAGGTCGTCCTGGGTCAGTTGGCCCTCGAGGTAGTACAGGTCTTCTACGGTGATGCGCCTAAGGTCGGAGAATCCGAGCAGGCGCCCATCCGCGGCGAGCCGGGCGCCGCGTGGTTCGCTGAGACCTTTATGCGTGATGATCGTGCGATAAACAGGCATTCCCTGCCCCGAGTATGGGATGCCAGCGATTCTACTCCCGGGGGAATGTCTAGTCAATCCCTCCAAGCTTAAAAAGCGGAATCTTTAAGCCGCCGGTCAGGTTGGATGTCAGTCCTCCCGCCTGGAAAGCAGATGGCCCTGAGCGGAGGGGTGCCCGCTTCGTCTGCGGGTCTCACGTTGTTCGACCCTCCGCTCTGCGACACAAAAGAGGGTCTAAGTGCCCCTGAGCGGAGTTGGACTGATACGGAGCAGGTGCCCCTGAGCGGAGGGGCAGAGCCCCGCAGACGAAGGGCACATGCTTCGTCTGCGGACCTCACGTTGTTCGGCCCTCCGCTCAGCCACACTTAGGGGATTTAGGTTTCCTGATTTCACGCCGCTTGCGTTCTGCACGAACAATCTCATGAATGCCTATGATATCCCCCCGAATCAATGCCTCCTTCTTGGCCCGAGACCACCCCTTGATCTGATGCTCATGGGACAATGCCTCGTCCAGCGACGAGACTTCTTCATACCACACCATCTTTACTGGTCGTCTGCGATAAGTATAAGCTGTCGGATCGAGGCCTGCATTATGGGCGTGTAAACGGCGATCTAAATCTTTGGTACTTCCGGTATAGTACGACCCATCTGCACAAAGGACAATATAAACATAGACAGACATTGTCATCCTACATCCCAATGACCATAATGAGAACTGCGCACCCTCACAGACGAGTGCCCCTGAGCGGAACGATGCACGCTTCGTCTCCGGGCCTCACGTTGTTCGGCCCTCCGCTCTGCGACACAAAAGGGGGACCAAGTGCCCCTGAGCGGAACTGGACTGACACGCAAGCAAATGGCCCTGAGCGGAGCGGTGCATGTTTCGTCTCCGGGCCTCACGTTGTTCGGCCCTCCGCTCTGCGACACAAAAGGGGGACCAAGTGCCCCCGAGCGGAACTGGACTGACACGCAGGCAAATGGCCCTGAGCGGAACGGTGCACGCTTCGTCTCCGGGCCTCACGTTGCTCGGCCCTCCGCTCTGCGACACAAAAGGGGGACCAAGTGCCCCCGAGCGGAACTGGACTGACACGCAGGCAGATGGCCCTGAGCGGAACTGGACTGACACGCAGGCAAATGGCCCTGAGCGGAGGGGCAGAGCCCCGCAGACGAAGGGCATTATTCCTCGCGCCCGGCCAGCAGGCTGATCTTCTCCCATGGTTTGAGCGAGTCGTCATCCGCCAGGACCGCCTTCAACTCGAACACTTCGTCGCGCAGGGCGGCGGCGCGCTCGAACTCGAGGTTCTTGGCGGCTTCCTTCATCAGTTTGGTCAGCTCGGCGATGATCTGTTCCAGCTCGCGCCGCGAGGTGAGCGCTTCGAGCTTGCCCGCCTTGTAATCCGGGCGGGACTCGGCGACCGCCTTCGAAGAGAGCTGGTCGGTCAGGTCGCGGATCGCCTTGCTGATGCTGATCGGGACGATGCCATGTTCCTGGTTGAACCTGACCTGTTTCGCCCGGCGGCGATTGGTCTCGCTGATGGCCCGCTGCATCGAGTTGGTCTCCCGGTCGGCGTACATGATCACCTGGCCATTGATATGCCGGGCGGCGCGGCCGATCGTCTGGATCAGGGCGGTCTCGGAGCGCAGGAAGCCTTCCTTGTCGGCGTCGAGAATCGCCACCAGCGAGACCTCGGGCAGGTCGAGGCCCTCACGGAGCAGGTTGATCCCGACGATGACATCGAACACGCCCAGGCGCAGGTCGCGCAGGATGCCGATCCGCTCGAGCGTCTCGACCTCCGAGTGCAGGTAATGCACCTTGGTGCCCAACTCCATCAGGTAGTCGGCCAGGTCCTCGGCCATGCGCTTGGTCAGGGTGGTGACCAGGATCCGCTCGCCGCGCTCGACCCGGATGCGGATCTCCTTGACCAGGTCATCGACCTGGCCCTTGGTCGGGCGGACTTCCACCTGCGGGTCGACCAGCCCGGTCGGGCGGATGATCTGCTCGACGACCTGGTCGGCGCGCTCCATCTCGTAGGGGCCCGGCGTGGCGGTGGTGTAGATGGTGAAGCCCTTCACCTTTTCGAACTCGGCGAACTTGAGCGGGCGGTTATCGAGCGCTGATGGCAGGCGGAAGCCGTACTCGACCAGGGTCTCCTTGCGCGAGCGGTCGCCGTTGTACATGCCGCGGATCTGCGGGACGGTCATGTGCGACTCGTCCAGGATGAGCAGGTACTCGGAGGGCAGGAAGTCGATCATCGTCCAGGGGTGGGTGCCGGGGGCCCGGCGGTCGAGGTGGCGGGAGTAGTTCTCGATCCCCGAGCAGTAGCCGACCTCACGGAGCATCTCCAGGTCATAGCGGGCGCGTTGTTCTATGCGCTGGGCTTCGAGCAGTTTGCCGCTGGATTTGAATAGTTGGATGCGCTCTTCCAGCTCGGCCTCGATATCCGCGATCGCATCGCGGAGCTGGTCTTCCTTGGCCAGGTAGTGCTTGGCCGGGTAGATGTCGGCTGTCTCCGGTTCGGAGAGGATCTCGCCGGTCAGCGGGACGAACTCCATGATCCGCTCGACCTCGTCGCCGAAGAAGGTCACCCGGAAGCCGCGCTTGTCCTCGTAGGCCGGGATGATCTCGAGCGTGTCGCCGCGCACCCGGAAGGTTCCGGGGCGCAGGTCGATGTCGTTGCGCTGGTACTGCCCGTCGACCAGCTGACGGATCAGGGCGTTGCGGCGGGTGATCTCGCCCACGCGCAGGTTGACCGCGCCGCGGCCGTACGCCTCCGGGGAGCCCAGGCCGTAGATGCACGAGACCGAGGCGACGATGATCACATCCTTGCGCGAGACCAGCGAGGTGGTCGCCGCCAGGCGCAAGCGCTCGATCTCCTCGTTGATATCGGTCTCCTTTTCGATATACAGGTCGTGGCGGGGCACGTAGGCCTCGGGCTGGTAGTAGTCGTAGTAAGAGACGAAGTACTCGACCGCGTTCTCGGGGAAGAACTCGCGGAACTCGGAGTAGAGCTGGGCGGCCAGGGTCTTGTTGTGGGCCATCACCAGGGCCGGCATCTGCAACTGCTGGATGACCGAGGCGATGGTGAAGGTCTTGCCGGTGGCGGTCGCGCCGAGCAAGACCTGGTCCCGGTTGCCGCGGCGGATTCCTGCGACCAGGCTGGCGATCGCCTCCGGCTGGTCGCCGGTCGGTTTGAAGGGGGCTTGCAGTTTGAATTCCATTTGGGGGTCCCTGGGGTGGCTGGCAGAACAGTCGTTCTATTTTACCATAGAAGGGTTGGTTGCCTATCAGGGTTGCCTTGCGAGGGAGTGGCTACTTTAGTGGGCTAACGAAGTCGATCAAGTGGGCAGGATAAGCTGGATATCTTTGCATGTAAAGTTGCCTGCTGTTGAAGCAGTAAACGAACAGACGGATAGCGCAATAGAGTGCATAAGGACAGCGCGA
>JBDRPT010000119.1:0-20054 GCA_043826785.1 Chloroflexota bacterium
CCTTATCCGTTCGTAGTCTTCCACCTTTTTCATCTCCTTGCCTCCGCTCTTATTGTGCCGGAGTTCTTATGATTTAGGTGGGCTCACTTTCAATGTTAAATCCTCCCCCAGGTGGGCTCGTTTTCAATGTTAAAACACATTCGAGGTTACATGTCTTGCCTTCCACAATTACTAGGCGTGGTATAGTGCTGCCGGCAGCCGGGGAAGATATCTCAACATACGTAGTTGCCAGGGGCGAGCAGGGTGTAAAAAAAGGGCTTACGATAAAATACCCAATGATTACACCCGTTGCGCCGCCGGCGATTGCCAGCAAAAAAGTCTTAAGAGACTCATGATTGATCCTGTGATGCCGGCACAATGGAATTAAGACATCTTTTACCAACGGCGTGATAATTGCACCGAAAATCCCAGTTACGATGGTTGCCAAAATTTCAGCGTTCATAACAACTCCTTGTATCATCCCGCAGGTGAAAAGCAGGGGGGCTTCCCGCTGCCAAACAGATCCTTGAGTATATTATAATCCCACCACCACCACCACAAATGATGGATGATTTTCTGTCATTCAATATAGTTACAAGCCGGATAGGTATCTGGGCTGTGCAAAACCGCCACTTTATTCCTCCTCTTACTTGCGCCTCACCTCCATCACCGCGATCTTCGTCGAATGGTTGAACGGCTCCGAGCAGGCGACGGGGCGGCGTCATGACCCTCACAGGAAGCGCGCCAGGGCATGGGCAGCCAGGCCGGCCAAAGGCGGGACCAGGAAGGTGATCCCGAAGCGGACCAGGGCGGCCTTCGGGTCGATCAAGGCCATCTCGATCGGCAGGCGGGTCACCGACCATAACGACCAGGCCGACACAAACCCGACCACCGACCCCAGGCTGGCCCCGGCGCGGTAGAAAGTTGCCACCAGCGGGAAGGTCGCGTATGGAGCCCCGGGGACCAACCCGCCGAGCAGGCAGGCGAGAAGCACTCCTTTGACCCCAGACTGGGCGCCCAGCCAGCGCGAGATCACCTCCTGCGGGACGAGGAACTGGACCAGCCCGGCGATGACGAAGCCGAGCAGCAAGACCGGCAGGTTGCGCCATAGCGTGCGCCCAGCGGAGAGCAAGCCGGCCATGGGCAGGTCGCGCCCCTGGAAGTAAGCGATCACCAGCAAGATGACCGCGATGACGGCCAGCACCAGCGTTGTCGGATCCATGGACTTGGTCTCCTTTTTTTTTCATAACAAGCTCATCTGCCTAACCACCCGCGGCCTGGCCCCCGCATTCGGCGCAGAACTTGGCCCCCGGGCTGAGCTTGGCCCCGCACTCGGTGCAGTGCGGCTGGGCCTGGATCTTCGCCCCGCAATCCGGGCAGAACTTGACCTTGCCTGCCAGGGGCGCGTTGCAGCTAGGGCAGGTGGCACGCACACCCTCGCGCCAACTCTTCTCTTTCAGCATCTCCCGATCTTCCTCGGCCATTTTTGAGTGGGCCCAGATCTCCTCGACCGTTCGGCTGGCCTGCGCAGCGGCCATCTCGACCCCCAGGTCGGGAGCGCATTCCTTGCATAGCCCCTTGTTGCTGTTCCAGCAGCTCTTGCGGCAGACCCATCCGGAGCAGCGCGGGCACTGGACGAAGTCGGGTTTGAGCTCCTCCATTGCCTTTAAAAAAGCATCGTCGTGGGCCTTCTCCCAGCTCGCAGACCGAGCCCGGTCCCCCAGGTCAGCCGCCCGGTTGAACACTCCACCAAGCAGGCTGCTGGCCGCATCCAGCGCACTGGATACCGTTCCCAGCGCCGAGGCCTGGAAGCGGGTGCGATAGCCCGTGCCGCAGCGGTCGCAGTAGAATTCGAACTGGAATCCCTTCTCGGTGCTTTGATCCGAATAATTCTTGGTGAACTCGATTTTTTCGCTCATGGGTTGTATCCTTTCTCCTTGCTGGCATGGCTCGGCTGTCCGGTCGCCGGATGCTGCCATCGGACAGCGCTATTATTGCACAAAATTGGATAAAATGCAGTAACCCAAAGGGGTTGCAATGGCGGCTTGGGCGCAGAAAAGAATGAACCCAATTGGTAGCTCATCTGGATAAACACCGAGTGTCGCCTGGGTCAGTTGTCGATCTCCTGGACCAGGGCGCGCCCGAACTCCCAGGTGCGCTCCATCACCTCCGGGTCGAGCTTGTCGAAGGTGTCGCCGCGCTGGTGCCAGAAGGGCGCCTCGCCGTCGGGTTTGAGCCCGAAGAGGGTGATCGCCGGTACCTTGAAGCGGACCGCGTCGGAGAGTTCGGAGTTGCCCCCGCTGATCATCGTCGGGTAGGCGCGCCACTCGGGGTGGGCATCGCTCAGCTTCTCAGCCATCCGGGTCAACTCCGCGTCGCTGCGGAAGGGGACGATGATGCCCTCGCGCGTCGTCCAGGCCGGTCCGGCGCAGCCGAGCATCTCGAAGACGATCGCCCTTGGCGCTTTCAACTCGCCGCGGTGGCGCCGGTACCAATCGATCATCCCGTAGTGCTGCACTTCTTCGCACCCGGTGAGGACCGCAAAGATGCGTGTGTTGGCCAGCGGTGCCCTGGCGAGTTGCTCCGCCAGGGTCAGGACCATGCCGACAGCGCTGGCGTTGTCGTTGGCTCCGGCCGTGAAGGGAGTCGACTCGGCCTCGAGGCACATTGCCACCAGCAGCACAGCGCAAACCGCCGTCGGGATCGAGGCGTACCAGGCCCACGTCCAGGCGAAGGCCGCGGCCAGGGCGTAGAGCACGATCTGGATGATAAAGGAGGCGAACGCGACCATGGTGAAGCGGTCGTAGATTTTGACCCAGCGCGGAGTGCGGAAGATCAGCGGGGTGCGCTGGCTGTCCACGTGGCCGACCAGCACCAGGTCCTGGCGGTGCTCACCCTTCGGCGGGATGATCGCGTAGACATTCTGGCTCTCCCCCTTCGGCACCAGCATGCGGAACAGGTTGCTCTGGAAGCCGAGTTCTTGCAGCTCGGAGATGACCACCAGCAGGCTCAACCCGGCGGCGAACGCCGCGCTGACCCGCCCGGCCAGCGGGAAAACGGCGAAAGCGACCAGCATCAGGATCCCGCCGAGAAGGTGGGGGTGGAAGATCGAGCGGGCGCTGCGGAAGGTCTCCCAAACCGGCTGCAGGCCTATCTTCTCAAGCTGCAAACGGGCGTACTCAGCGCCGCGGCGCTCGCCTTCACGCGTGGGGCCGCGCGGGCCGATCTCCACGGCCAGGGCGCGTATGTGTCCCAGCCAGACGGCAACCTGCGGGTGTTTGGATTGCGGTTCGGTCATCTCTGCCTCCGGGTTTTCAGGATTTTCCCTATTGTACAGCTTCTCAGCCGGTTGTACCTTACCCTGCCGCTGCCGGTGTCATAAAGAGTGTTGACAGGTATCATGCCCGGTCAGGTCATTTGTCGTTGATTTTCTACAAGAAACGGGGTAAGATTGGGATGCCATGTTACTCATATTGCCGGGTATCGGCTTTTTTATCCTTACGACCTGACGTCAGCTAGAGCCTGACAGGTGAATCGCACCTGCCAGGCTTTTTCGTCAGGCGGGTAGGGACATCTTTCAATAAGGAGAACGAATGCAAACACCCTGGGAATACCGCTATGCGAACCGCACCCAGCGGATGGGCAGTTCCGTCATCCGGGAACTGCTCAAACTGACCGAAAATCCGGATATTATCTCTTTCGCGGGTGGACTGCCCGCGCCGGACGTCTTCCCGGTCAAACAATTCCAGGAGGCCTGCAACTATACGCTGGAGAACTTCGGCGCACAGGCCTTGCAGTACAGTACCACTGAAGGGTACCGCCCGCTGCGCGAGATGATCGCCCGCCACGCCGAACGTTTCGGGATTAACATCTCGCCAGACAATATCCTGATTACCTCCGGCTCCCAGCAGGGGCTGGATTTCATCGGCCGGGTATTCATCAACCAGGGCGACCATATCGTGGTCGAATCGCCCACCTACCTCGGTGCCCTGCAGGCCTGGAACGCATATGGGGCGCAGTATGTCTCTGTTCCTTCGGATGAGGACGGCATGATCGTGGAAGAACTGGAGAAGGCCCTGCGTACAGGCCCGAAGTTCATTTACGTCCTGCCCAATTTCCAGAACCCGACCGGCTCGACCCTCAGTCTGGAGCGGCGCCGGCGGCTGGTCAAACTCGCCGACCAGTACGGCGTCCCGATCATCGAGGATGACCCCTACGGTCAGCTGCGCTTCGACGGCGAGCACCTGCCTTCGGTCGTGTCGCTGGACTCCGAGCACCAAGGCAAGAACGGCCTTACCTACAGCGGCAATGTCATCTACATGAGCACCTTTTCCAAGCTGCTCGCCCCGGGCATCCGCCTGGCATGGGTCATTGCCCCGGAACAGGTCATTCGCAAGCTTGTCCAGGCCAAACAGGCCGCCGACCTGCACACGGCCACCTTTAATCAGATGGTCGCCTACGAAGTCGGCAAAGCGGGTTTCCTGGATGAGCATGTCGATTTCATCCGCTCGGTCTACAAGGAACGCCGGGATGTGATGCTGGAAATGATGGACGAGGTCTTCCCTTCCGAGATGCGCTGGACCCATCCCGCCGGAGGTATGTTCCTGTGGGGCATCCTGCCTGAGGGCATGGACGCGGCCGACGTGCTTAAAGTGGCCATCGAGCGCAAGGTAGCCTTTGTACCCGGCACCGCGTTCCATCCAAACGGGGGCGGGTTGAACACCATGCGGATCAACTTCTCATTCTCAACGCCGGACACGATCCGTGAGGGCATCACCCGCCTCGGACTGACCCTGAAGGAAGCGGTCGCCCGGGCGAAATGACCCTGGCCGCTGCAACGCATCCGACCCCTTGAAAACAACTGCGACCCGTCGTTCCAACGACGGGTCGCGTGTTATTTGGCACAATCAGGAACTCAGCGCTGTTCAGTGCTCGATGAGGGTGAGCACAGCGCCGATCCTGTCGATCACCGGGCAACCCGGGTCATGGAAGATGCGCCGGGGGTCGAGCAGCACCGGCCGGATTCCCGCCCGCCGGGCTCCAACAACATCGGCAAAGTAGTTGTCGCCCACATAGATCGTCTGTTCCGGGGTCATCCCGAGCTGATCCAGGGCGTGGGCGAAGATGGCCGGGTCCGGTTTCCAGGAGTCCAACTGTCCGCTGGCAAGCGAAAAGTCAACCAGACCGTCCAGGCCTATTTCGGCGAGCACGTCTTCCAGGCTGCCCATGCGGTTGGAGATGACCCCCACCAGGGTCTGCTGCTCCCGCAGAGCCTGCAGGGTGGGCAGCACGTCTTCGGGGAGGTAGCCAACTGGCCGGCGGTTCGCCTCGATATACTCGGCCACTTGGTTGGAGAGAACTTCGGCGCGTTTTGGCGGACAACCGAAGGCGACCAGGCGGCGGCGGGCGTAGTTCTGCCAGAAGGCGGTTTCCATCTCCGGATAGGCAACCAGGTCGGCCAGCAGGTCGACCGACTGGGCCCAGTAGTGGTGTTCCCAGCGCATTGCCCGCAGGCGGTTATCGTTGCTGTCCGGCAGGCCCAGACCCACTACGTACTCAGCGAAGAAGTCGGCATAGATCGGGCGGGTGTGACGGAGAGTCCCGTCCAGGTCGAAGAAGACGGCGCGTAGTCCGTGGAATGACATTTAGCCTCCGATCTCGCTCATCGTCCGGTTGAGGGGGATCTTGCCCTCGGCCAGGGCATGCCCCCAGGGCTTGTTCCAGACGGCGTCTAGAACCAGTTTACGCAACGCATCCAGGGAGGCGCCAGCGCGCAGCGGGGTGAGCAGGTCGATCTCGTACTCGCGCAGCAGGCACATCCGCAAGAGTCCGTCCGCGGTCAGGCGCGCCCGGGTGCAGGAGGCGCAGAACGGGGCCGTGACCGATGAGATGAACCCGATGTCCCCGTTCGCACCCGGGATGTGGAGGACGCGCGCCTCCCCGTCCAGTTCGCTGCCATTGATCGGTGTCAGCGGACCGAGAGCTTGCTCGATGCGCCCCTGGATCTCAGCCGCGCTGACCATCTGGCCGGTCTGGAAGTCCGTCGCGCCGCCGAAGGGCATCATTTCGATGAAACGCACCTGCCAGGGGTGATCCTTCGTCAGCCGGGCCAGGTCGACGGCGTCCGCTTCATTGTACCCCCGCACGATGACGGCGTTGAGCTTGACCGGGGTCAGCCCGGCCTTTTCGGCAGCCAGGATGCCATCCCAGACGTCTTCCATGTCGCCCCAGCGCGTCAGCCGTTTGAACTTGGCTGGGTTAAGGGTATCGATGCTGATGTTGACTCGTTTCAGGCCGGCCTTGGCCAGAGGGGAAGCCAGTCTTGCGAGCAACACGCCGTTGGTGGTCATTGTCACTGTGCGGATGCCTGCCGTGTGGGCGATGCCATCCACCAGCGCGACGATGTTGGCGCGCACGGTCGGTTCCCCCCCGGTCAGGCGGACCTTGTCAAAACCCAGGCTGGCGAAGAGACGTGTTAGCAGCAGGATTTCATCGTCCTGCATCAACTCTGCGTTCGGCCGGAAGCTCATCTCCTCGGGCATGCAATACAGGCAGCGCAGGTTACAATGATCGGTCAGGCTGATACGCAGGTAGTGAATTTTTCTTCCAAAACGGTCGAGTGCCATGGGATCCTCATCATTGATACCGGTAAAGTGATGCTGGAGCCTGATTATATCAATTTTCTTTACCCTGCTGCCGGGGTTGCAGGCCGGGAGGGGTTATTGAAGTTCGAGTGGCACCGGAGCAGACTCTCTTTCGAGCCAAGATGTGTTGCTTTCCGATAACCCGGTTGAAATCCGCCCGGTCTTCAGCAGGTGATTGACGTACCATTCCAGCCGTGCTATTATCAATGGAAACCATTTATTTTGTTATCATCTTTTATTTTTACGAGGAGTTATTCTCATGAGTATTGATTTTTATATCCGCTTGGTGGGCATGGTCGTCTTTGCCCTGCTGGGGGCAAGCACGGGGAACTGGCTGGGAATGACGACCAACCCGGGGAATCAACTTGTCTACACCCTGCTGCTTGGTCTGGTCGGGGCGCTGTTCGGGCTTGTACTCAGCCCCTATCTTACCACCCGCCCGATGCGCCGGGTCCGTGCCCTGCTTGGCCGGCTCTCCGCCGAGACTCTCGTCTCGGGCCTGGTCGGGCTGGTTGTCGGCCTGATCGTTGCGGCCTTGCTGTCCTTTCCGCTCTCGCTCCTGCCGGAACCGTTTGGCAAGGTCATGCCGTTCGTAGGCGTCCTGATCTTCGGCTATTTCGGTGTTGCCATCTTTGTCATGCGTCAGACCGACTTTGCCAGCGTCCTCAGCGGTCTGTCGGGCCGCCGTGAGAGCGGCGGACCTGGCGGCTGGGGGGCGGCCAGCCGGACTGTCCTGCTGGATACGAGCGTCATTATCGATGGCCGGGTGGCCGATATTGCCAACACCGGCTTCCTGCCCGGTACGCTGCTGATCCCACGTTTCGTGCTCAACGAGCTTCAGTATATCGCCGATTCATCCGATAACGTTCGCCGACAGCGCGGCCGGCGCGGCATGGAGGTGCTGGCGGAACTGCAAAAGTCTCCCGCGGTGGTGGTGCGGATCAGTGACATCGATGTGGAAGGCGTGCGTGATGTGGATGACAAGCTGGTTGTCCTGGCCCGCCAGTTGAAATGCCCGATCGTGACCAACGACTACAACCTGAACCGCATCGCCGAGTTGCAGGGCGTGCCGATCCTGAACATCAACGAGCTGACCAACGCGGTCAAGTCGGTGGTCCTGCCGGGAGAGATCATGACGGTCAGTATCATCCAGGAGGGCAGGGAGGCCAACCAGGGCGTGGGCTACATGGACGATGGGACGATGGTGGTGGTCGAACACGGCAACAAGTTCATCGGCCAGACCAAGGATGTCACTGTTACCAAGGTGCTGCAAACCGCCGCCGGGCGGATGATCTTCGCCAGGCCGGAAGATTAACCCCGGCAGGCACAGCTCCACAACCAGAGCAGCGCGGTTCGCAAGTGCCGCGCTTGTTTTTAAGCCTCCGGGGGACGTGGTTTGCCCGCCCTTTTTGGTTATAATTCAAGCACATTTATGGTCGCGCAACCGGCGACCATTATCAGGAGAAAGCCATGTTGCGCATCTACAATACGCTCACCCGCAAGAAAGAAGATTTCCAGACCCTTGAACCCGGCGTCGTCAAGATGTATGTTTGCGGTGTGACCGTATACTCCGACGCCCATGTCGGCCATGCCATGTCGGCCCTGGTCTTCGACATCATCCGCCGCTACCTGATCTACCGCGGTTATGATATCCGTTTCGTCATGAATTTCACCGACGTGGATGACAAGATCATCAACCGTGCCAATCAGATGGGCGTCGACCCCTTGAAACTTGCCGAAGGTTATATCGAAGACTACCGCCGCAACCTGGCCGACCTCAATGTCATGCCGGCCAGCTCCAACCCGCGCGCCACCCAGACAATGAACGAGATCCAGGCGATGATCACCGGCCTGGTCGACAAGGGTTACGCCTACGCGGCCGAAAATGGCGACGTCTATTTCCGGGTCACGAGGGACAAAGACTATGGCCGGCTCTCCGGCCGCAAGCTTGAGGATATGCAGGCCGGAGCGCGCATCGAAGTCGGTGAGCAGAAGGAACACCCGATGGACTTCGCCCTGTGGAAGGCTGCCAAGCCGGGGGAACCCGCCTGGGATTCACCATGGAGCAAAGGTCGGCCGGGCTGGCACATCGAGTGCTCGGCCATGAACCTGGCCATCCTTGGCGAGCAGATCGACATCCACGGCGGTGGTAACGACCTGATCTTCCCGCACCACGAGAACGAGATCGCCCAGTCCGAGTCGTACACCGGCAAGGAGTTCGCCCGCTACTGGATCCACAACGGCATGCTGCAGTTGAGCGGCGAGAAGATGTCCAAATCGCTCGGCAACCTGGTCACCATCGACGAGTTCCTCTCCACCCGTGAAGGCGACGTGCTGCGCATGTTGATCCTGACCGGCAGCTACCGTGCCCCGCTGGCCTTCACCGACGAATCGCTTGACTCGGCCGAGAAGGCGGTCGAACGGCTCAAATCCGGTCTGCGGCCTGCCTCCCCGTCTGCGGCGGGATTGGACCCGGATGCCGCTGCCGCCCTGGCGGCCCAGGCCGAGACGACCCAGCAAGCCTTCAGCGAAGCCATGGACGACGACTTCAACACCGCCGGGTCGATAGCCGCCCTGTTCGAGTTGGTCAAGGCGATCAATACTGCCCGCGATGCCGGCGCCACTGCCGCCCAACTCGACCTGGCCCAGAAGACCCTGCGCAGCCTGGCCGACGTTTTCGGCCTGCGCCTGGCCGAAAAGACTGGCGCAGGCGGCGACGCCGACAAGTTCATCGCCCTGCTGGTCGAAGTGCGGACGGAGATGCGTGCCCAGAAGCTGTGGGCCATGTCAGATATGATCCGCGATAAGCTCAAGGAACTCGGCGTGATCATCGAAGACAGCAAGGACGGGACCACCTGGCATTGGTAAAACCGTTGGGGCGGACACAAGGTCCGCCCTTTTTCTATGCGTAGTGTTGACGACACAGAGCATCGTTGTAAGAAACAGGCCACGGTCTTATTTTTCCTCCGCTGATAATTTCCCCAATCGCCCTTCCAAATCCTTCCTCGCCCGTACCGCGACCGGCGCCCGCAGGAGCGAGTCCGACGCTCGGGTGTGGAACACCCCGCGGCGGTGACGACGCGGAGCATCGTCACCAGGTAGAAGGGATTATTGGAACATTTTACCTCATCGCTAGTTGCTGTAATTGAGACCATGACCCTCCCCGATGACCTCTTTCCCCCTTCTGATTTCGACGACTGGGTCGAGACATACGGCGCGGGCAGGCCGCCCGCTTTGACGGTTTCATAGCACCAGCACTCCAGGCAGGGATTTCGCGCCTATCCAAACAGGTGCTCAACCGGTACAATCAAGTTCAGCATGGTCAGTGAACCTTTCAGCCCACGTGAGAAGCAGGTGGCCGACCTGTTGTTGCAAGGCAGGAGCAACAAGCAGATCGCTGCAACGCTGGGCGTTTCCAATCGCACGGTCGAGTTCCACTTGAGCAATATCTATCTCAAACTGGGTGTGGCTTCGCGCACCGAGGCAGTGTTGAAGCTCTCCGAATCCAGCCTGCGGGAATCCACAGGTGACCCCCGGGCGGCTGGCTTGCGGGAATCCGCAGTTGAAAAAATAGGCGAATCCGCTGACAATGGCGGCAAACCTGTTTCACTGCGGAGGCAACCGATGAGAGTTTTAATCCGGCTTTTAATCACCCTGATCGCTGCTGCTGCGCTGATCGTCCTGGCGATCGGAATCGCGGCCGTTTTCAGGACGCGCGGCGAGAATATCCCGGGCGGAGAGGGCTATCAGGTCCTCGGCCCGGCCACGATCGAGGTGGATGGCATGCTCTTCGAAGCGAGCGGGGACCTGACCTGCACGGAGTTCACTTTCAATTTGAACGGCACCTTCCCCGAAGGTTTTTCCGACCAGTTCCCGAATGGCGAGATCCCCCCGATGTTCACTGACGTGGCCTTTGCCGCTTCGGTGAATGGCACCCCGCTTGAGCTGGAGCCGATCGGGGGCGGCGGTGGGGGTGGCGGGATGGGTGCGTTCGATACCCTCGGGCAGGGTCGCGCCTATCGCCTGCTCACCCCTCTCAGCGCAGGCCAGGAGGCGCACATTACTACCTACCTGACCTTTAACGACTATGTCGGCATTCCCGAGCCTGTGCCGTTCGAACTTTACCTGTTTGTCGGGAGCTGCGCCACCCCCACGCTCCAGGCCTATCAGTACCACGCGGCTGACACCATCACCACCCCCGCCGGTGTCACCATCGTCGTCAGCGCCCGCTTGACCCGTGCCGAGTTGAGCATCCATGTCGAGGCCAGCGGGCCGATGGCCCTGGTAGCGGACCAGGTCGGGGTGCGCGACTTGTTCGTCTACCGCGACCTGCAGGTCGAGTTCCCCGACCCGGCTCGGGTTGTCAGCTTGCAGGAGGCTGGCGGGGGCGGCGGTGGTCCCGGTGATGGGGAGACCTTCCTGCTCAGTCAGGGTAAGGGCTACACGGTCTTGTCCGCGCTTGAAGTGGGGCAGGTCATTCCCGTTACCATCTGGATCACTTTCGATCCCTTCGCCGGCATTCCCGACCCCGTGCCGTTCGAGTTCGAGTTGGTGGTAGTCGGCCCGTAAGTTTCAGATAAGAATAACAGCGACCTGTGCCTCTGGCATGGGTCGCTTTGCATATCCTACAGTTTTCCTTAACTTTTGCCATGTTTCTTCTAGAAAATATCCAAAGCGAGGTCTCCTAACCTCCGGGCGTCTATCAGCGCCGGAAGTGTCACATGCTATAATGACATCATGTACACAGGCGACATCCGTTCTTATCGGGAACGCTGGAGAGCCGTGGAGGAAATCGAGCGGGGCGCATTTTATCCACTCATGGGCTAATAAAGAAGGAGCATAATAATGTCTGTCCGCGAATGGGCCTTTCTAGCAGCAACGCTTTTCTTCACCCTGTCGATCATCCTATGGATCGCATCCTTATTACGCTACAGGGGATATTCCACCGCACAGGCTACAGTAGCCAGCGTTGAAGTCGAATTTGATTCGGATGGGAATAAACAGTTCTATGCTGTCTACACCTTCCGTGATAGCATGGGCCGCGAATTCACCAACCGTTCGATTGCACGCTCTAATTTTTCACCCTACCAGGATGGTCAGACCCTTCAGGTGCTATACCACCCTGAAAATCCGGACCGGGTGACGATAAACTCCTTTCGTGAAAAATATGCCTGGGCTTTGACCCTTTTTGTATTCGGTATTTTCGCTGTAATCGTAGCTTTGATCGCCCGGTAGCGCATCCAGGCTGCCAGCCCATTTTGCACACTATGAAGGAATTCATCTATTCCCGCAATGCTGTCTATGAGACCCTGCGCGCCGGGCGGCGGCAGTACTTCCGCCTGCAGATCGCCCAGGGGGTCCAGGAGAAGGGTCGCTTGAGCCAGATCCGCCAACTGGCCCTGGAGCAGAATGTCCCCACCCTCAGCGCCCCGCGCGCCGGGCTGGACCGCATCCAACCGGGGCACCAGGGCGTTCTTCTCGAAGCGAGCGGCTATCCTTACTCGAACCTGGTGGATATCCTCGACCTGGCCCGGGAGCGCGGTGTGCCTCCTTTTGTCTTAATCCTCGACAGCCTCCAGGACCCGCAGAACCTGGGCACGTTGATCCGTACGGCGGAGGCGGTTGGCGTGCATGGCGTCCTGCTCCCCTTGGCGCGGGCGGCGCAGGTCACCCCGGCGGTGGTGAACGCCTCCTCCGGGGCGTGCGAGCACCTGCTCATCGCCCAGATGAACCTCTCTCAGGCCATTGACGAACTCCGCCAAGCGGACGTGTGGACTGTCGGCTTGGACGAAGGCGCCGGGTCGCGCCCCCTCTCAGATGTCCGGCTGGACGGCGGGCTGGCGGTGGTGGTGGGGAGCGAGGGCGAGGGCATCCGGGCGCTGGTGCGCTCCAAGTGCGATTTCCTGCTCAGGCTGCCGATGGGCGGCCAGGTCGAGTCGCTCAATGCGGCCGTTGCCGGTTCGGTGGCGCTGTACCTGGCTTACCTGGCCCGGACTGAAAAATAGACCCTGGATGGCCCGGGAGGAATGCTTCCACACTATCCAGGGCATATTTAAACGAAAAATATAGATACACACAACCAGGAGAGTACTATGCCAACTGCATCTTTCCATTTCCCGCGCGGCTTCCTGTGGGGCTGCGCCACCGCTGCGCACCAGGTTGAGGGCAACAATACGAACAACCAGTGGTGGAAATGGGAACAGGACGGGCACACCAACGGGACATCCGGCCTGGCCTGCGACTGGTGGGGCGGGCGCTGGAAGGATGATTTCGACCGCGCCGCCGAGGCCGGCCAGAACGCCCATCGCCTTTCGGTCGAATGGAGCCGCATCCAGCCCGAGCCGGACCGTTGGGACGAGAGCGCCCTCGAGCGCTACCGCGCCATCCTGCGCGGCCTGCGTGAACGCGGCATGACCCCGATGGTCACCCTGCACCATTTCACCGACCCGCTCTGGCTGGCCGAACGCGGCGGTTGGGAGACCGAAGCAGTCGTCCCGCTCTTCGAGAAGTTCGTCCACAAGACGGTCGAGGCGTTGAAAGAATATTGCAGCCTGTGGTGCACGGTCAACGAGCCGAACGGCTACGCCCTGAACGGCTACGCCGGCAGCGTTGCCGCCTTTCCTCCGGGGAAACGAGACCTGAAGCTGGCCATGCGGGTGATGGCCAACCTCATCCGCGGCCATGCCGCGGCCTACCGGGCCATCCATGCACTCCAGCCGGAGACCCGGGTGGGGTTCGCCTGGAATTACCGTTCGTTAGTGCCTTACCGGGGCTGGTCTCCATTGGACAAGCTGGTGACATCTACGCTATTCAATGGGATCAACCTGCCGTTCCCGTCCGCCCTGGAGACTGGCGTGATGCGTTCGCCACTGGGCTCAGTCCGCATCCCCGAAGCAAAGGGGACCCAGGACTATTTCGGGTTCAACTACTACACCCGCGATTTTGTCACCTTCGACATTACCAGACCCGCCACCCTCTTCGGCCGCAATTTCTTCGCCGAAGACGCCGACCTGAGCGCGACCGGCTTCCTCGCCAATGAACCCGCCGGGATGTTCGAGGGCCTGAAATGGGTCGTGGGCAAGTTCCCCGGCCTGCCGATACTGGTCACCGAAAACGGTGTGGAGGACGACCAGGATTCCATCCGTCCGCGCTACATCGTCGAGCACATCCACCAGATCTGGCGGGCGGTGAATTTCAACTGGCCGGTCAAGGGCTTCTTCCACTGGACGCTGGTGGACAACTTCGAATGGGAGCGTGGCTGGACGCAGCGCTTTGGCCTGTGGGAGTTGGATGTGGCCACCCAGAAGCGCACCAAGCGGCCTTCCGCCGACCTGTATGCCGAGATCTGCCGGGAGAACGGCATCACCAGCGCGATGGTGCAACAATATTGCCCGGAGATCTATGCGAAGCTCTTCCCCGGTTGAACGACTCTGCCAGCGGGATAGCTCTCCCGTCCGCACACGGCAGAACCCCCGGGCTTACCCTGGGCCGAATCATGATGAACTCCATTCTTGAGACCATCTTCCGCCGCCGGTCGATCCGCAAATACACGGACCGGCCGGTCGAGCCGGAGAAACTGGACCTGCTCCTGCAGGCTGCCATGGCCGCCCCCTCGGCGATGAACTGCAAGCCGTGGGAGTTCATCGCCGTCACCGACCCCGCGAAGCTGGCCCAGTTCCGCAAGCGGCTGCTCTTTGGCAACCGTAATGCCCCGCTGGCGATTGTCGTCTGCGGCAACCCGCAGCTCAGCAGGAACCCTGCTGCCCGCCTGTTCTGGGTCCAGGACTGTAGCGCGGCGATCGAGAACATCCTCCTGGCTGCAGTCAGCCTGGGATTGGGGACGGTCTGGGTGGGGGTCCATCCGGTGGCGAATTTTGTCGCCGTGGTCCGGGACGTGCTTTCCATCCCGAAGCGTGTGACCCCGCTGGGGCTGGTCTATGTCGGTTACCCGGCGGAGGAGAAGGCGGCCCGCAGCCAGTACAACCCGGAACGCGTCCATTGGCAGCAGTATCCTTCCAGGAGAAGGAAGAAGTCCGATGCTGGCTGATTTTGCCTCCGCGCGGGTCGTCGTCCGCCCTTACCTGCCGCAAGACGAAGCCGATATCCTCGAGTTCTGCAAGTACATCTGGGATGGGAATGATTACATTCATCATGCCTGGCCATTTTGGCTTGCGGAGACAGACAGTGAGATGTTCGTGGCCGAATACGCCGGCCATGCCATCGGGCTGGCCCGCCTGGTGCATATGGCTCCCGGCCAGTGGTGGCTGGAAGGCCTGCGCGTCGACGTGAATCATCAGGACAAGAAGATCGGGTCGTTACTGCACGGTTATTGCCATGACCACTGGCTCGAGCATGGCGATGGAACCATCCGGCTGTGGACGAGCGCCCAGCGGGTCAAGGTCCATCATCTTTGCGAAATATACGGGTTCAGCCGCGGGCAGGACATGGCGATCGTCTCCGCGCCCGCGCTGGACGAGCCGGTGGATGCGTTCACGTCCGTGGTTGGGGACGAGATTCCTGAAGCGGTGGCATTCGCCCTGCAGGCCGAGTCACTCGCCCTCGGTGGCGGGTTGTTGGACATCGGCTGGCGGGTGGCGATCCCCAACGAGACATCCTTTCGCACGATCGAGTCCTGGGAAGACAGCCACATCGTCTGGTGGCGTGGGAGGCAGGGGCTGTTGGTGACCTGGGGCGACGAAGATGAGATCGGCGCCCACCCGATGATCGGGCTGGCTGCCTGCACAGCTGCTGACCTGGACGCACTGCTCCTGGATTCGCGCCGGGTTGCTGCCCGGGATGGATGCCACAAGGTGGCCTGGCATGCCCCGGTTGGCCCTGCGCTGGAGGAGACCCTGGTCGCGGCCGGCTTTGCCAGGGAAGGCGATACGGTCAACTGCACTTTCGAGAAACGGCATCCTGAGCGGTGAACCTGCCCCCCGCTTTCGTCGATAATATCCTGCTCGCCTTTGGGGAGGATGGCCGCCGCTGGCTGGTGGACCTGCCGGGCCTGATCGACCAGGCGGCCCACCGCTGGGACATCGAGCCCGGGGAGCCGGTCGGGAACCTCTCCTACAATTACGTCGCGCCCGCCCGCCGCGGCAATGGGACCGAATGCATCCTGAAGATCGGCGTCCCCAACCGCGAGTTGACCAGCGAGGTCGCCTCCCTGCAGCTTTACGCTGGCGATGGCGCCTGCCAGATCTATGAAGCCGACCCTGAGGCCGGCATGTTCCTGCTCGAGCGCCTGCAACCCGGCACCCTGCTCTGCGCCCACGGCGACGACGAAACCCAGACCGCCATCGCCGCCGGGGTGATGAAACGGCTGTGGAAACCTGCGCCCGCAGGAGAACCATTCATCGCCCTGCGGGGCTGGTTCGATGAGTTGGTCCACCTGCGGCCTCGCTTCGACGGCGGGACAGGGCCTTTCCCGACCCGGCTGGTGGAGACGGCGGAGGGCCTGCTCAAGGACCTCTTCGCCGATGAGATCACACCGATTGTGCTGCGCGGCGACTGTCATCACTACAACATTCTGATCTCGGGGCGCGGCTGGCTGGCGATCGATCCGAAGGGGGTGATCGGCCCGGCGGAATACGAGCCCGCGCCCCTGCTGTTGAACCCATGGGATGATTTCATCCGCTTCCCAGACGCTGCCCGGGTCACCGCCAGGCGGATTGCCATCTTGAGTGATCTGCTTGGATTTGACCGCAAGCGTATCCATGCCTGGGCGGTAGCCCACTCGGTGCTCTCTGCCTGGTGGGATCTGACCCCGGCAGGCACAGGCGGGGAATATGCGCTCGCCTGTGGCGAGATCTTCCTGTCAGTGCGGGTATAGCAAGCGGCGGGTGATCACCCGCCGCCTGATTATCACTACGATTATTCTTCAAGAGACTTACTAATAATGCAACTCGGAGATCTCCTGATCTGCTAATAGCTTTTCTGATAAGCTGGTGTGTTTGGCAACCTTTCCTTCCAGTTCCCACAGGCCAATCAAGTAGTTATCCTCTTTCAGCCGCTTGCGGCTGCGGACGCGCATCTTGTGTTCGCTGAAGAGAGCCTCCAGCTCCTGGTGCTTGGCCTCCCGGGCGAGGTAGGTGATCTGGTAGGCGCGCGTCTCCCGGCCGCGGAAGTCCAGCCAGCGGTCGAGCCGTGCAAAGATCCCCAGAACGGCCAGGATGACCAGGGTAGCCACACCCGCCAGCACGTACTCGCCCACACCGATGGCCATCCCCAGGGAAGCCGACGCCCAGACGGATGAGGCGGTGGTCAGCCCCTTGACCTTCCCTTCTGAGAACAGGATCGTCCCGGCGCCCAGGAAGCCGACGCCGGTGACGATGTTGGCTGCAATGCGGCTCTCCTCGACGAGTTTAAGCGAGATCAGGGTGAACATCGTCGCGCCGACGGTGATCAGCGTGATCGTCCTCAGCCCGGCTGCCTTGCTGTGCAACTCACGCTCAAAGCCGATGACTGCCCCGACCGCGACGGCCAGCAGGAGCTTTACCAAGTCTTCAGGGGAAAAGACCATCATGATCGACATAGATACCTCCAGATCCAACGAAAAAACAGGGCGACCAAGCGGTCGCCCTGCCAATTGTACCGCATTTTATGTGCTTAGATGACGCCCAACTTCTTACCCACTTTGGCGAAAGCCTCCAGGCCGGAATTCAGGTCGGTTTTTTCGTGGGCAGCGGAGATCATCACCCGAATGCGGGCCTTGCCCTGCGGGACGGTCGGGAATCCGAGCGCCATCGCAAAGACGCCGGCTTCGAACAACTCACGGCTGAATTGCTGGGCCAGCGGCGCCTCACCCAGCATGACCGGTGTGATCGGAGTCGTGCTGACCCCGGTGTCGAAGCCGAGGACCTTCATCTCAGCTTTGAAATAGCGCGCATTCTCCCATAACCGGTCGACCAGTTCAGTCGAGGCCTCGAGCAAGTCCAGGGCGGCGAGACAGGCAGCCGCGTCGGGGACGGTGACGGCGGAAGAGAACAGGAAGGGACGGCCGCGCTGGCGCAGCCACTCGATGATGGTCGCATTCCCGGCCACTACCCCGCCGACCACGCCGAACGCCTTCGAGAGCGTGCCCACTTCCACGTCCACTTTGCCGTGCAGGCCGAAGTGGTCGACGATGCCGCGCCCGCCCTTGCCGAGCACGCCCTCGCCGTGGGCGTCATCCACCATCAGCAGCAGGTCATATCGCCGGGTGACCTCGAATATCTCGGGCAGCGGGGCCACATCGCCGTCCATGCTGAAGACACCGTCGGTAATGACGATGCCCCGGCGGTACTGTGTAAGGTTTTCCTTGATAACTGCATCCAACGAAGCCGGGTCGCAGTGCTCGTAGGGGATGATCTTGGCTCCCGAGAGGCGGCAGCCGTCGATGATGCTGGCATGGTTGAGCCGGTCGGAGAAGATGACGTCCTCCTTGCCGACCAGGACCGGGATGGTCGCGGTGTTGGCCTGGAAACCGGACTGGAAGGTGATCGCCGCTTCGACGCCCTTGAAGGCCGCCAGGCGCTGTTCGAGCTCGACGTGCAGGGTCATCGTACCGGCGATCGAGCGCACTGCTGCCGGGCCGACACCATACTGATCGATGGCTTGTTTGGCCGCAGCCACGAGTTTGGGATGGTTGGCCAGCCCCAGGTAGTTGTTCGAGCAGAAGTTGAGCACCTTCTTACCGTCGACCACCAGCCAGGCGCCCTGCGGCGAGCTGATCGTGCGGATGCGGTTGTACAGGCCCTGCGTTTTCAGGTTTTCGATTTCCTGTGTGATCCAGCCAGTTTTGGACATGGGGGACTCCTTGAATAGAGAATAGTTGTATGGTTGATTATAGCGATTTATTGAAAATACGGCTGTCACTTATTGATGATGACAACTGTGAATAAATCAGCCCCGAAATTCAGGGGTAATTCTACAAAATGCTTTATAATTTCACAAAAGGCGCTTGTAGTATTAATTGAACTTTACTGTTGTAGTTCCTGCGACAGTCTATTGGTAAGGTTTACGCCTTATGCGCCCCGTGGGTTTGGTGGCGTGATAGTACATTGCTGGTCGCTGTTGACTCGCTGACGCGCGATAAGCGGAATTCAACTACAAGCGCCTTTTGAATAGGGTATGGCCAATAATTTAATTTCCAGTTCCCCCGAAGAACAACGCCTGGCTTTTTTATCACTAAAAAGTCCTCGTGATGTGGCAAAAATTCTGGATTATAGCTATTCTGGTTTGGTTTATCATATTTATAAAACGCCTGACGAAGAAAAATATAAAATCTTCGAAATTCCAAAAAAATCTGGGGGCATGAGATTAATAGCTTCGCCATCGCGCCCGATAAAGATAATACAGGGAAGACTCAATGAAGTTCTTCAAAATGTTTATATACCCAAGCCTGTGACCTATGGGTTTATTCGAGAACGAAACATTGTCCAAAATGCCAAGCGGCACCAAAAAAAGAACTGGGTTTTAAATATTGACCTCGAAAATTTTTTCCCATCAATCAATTTTGGGCGTGTTCGGGGAATGTTTATGGGCAAACCCTTTAGATTACCAGCGCCCGCCGCCACAATACTTGCACAGATATGTTGCTATAAAAATGAATTGCCGCAAGGTGCTCCAACGTCACCTATTATTTCGAATATGATTTGTGCTAAGCTCGACAGCCAATTACAGGATTTAGCATGGCAATATAAATGTTTTTACACACGATATGCTGATGATATTACATTTTCAACCACCTTACTGGAATTTCCTTCGGAAATAGCATCTGTAAGCCCGGGATTTGATGTAACTTTAGGCAATGAACTAGAGAAAATAATCAAAGAAAATGGGTTTGATATAAATCAAAAGAAAACCAGAGCCTTTCCCCGCCATAAACGCCAAGAAGTTACCGGTCTCACTGTCAATAAAATTCCAAACGTGAGAAGAAAATATATCATGCAGATACGTGCCATGTTACACGATTGGGAAAATACTGATTTGGAATCTGCTCAAATCAAATATGCCACATTCGAGAGTAATCAAAAATACCGTAACCCTGAAAGTGAAACCCCATCATTCAAACAGGTTGTTCGGGGAAAGATAAATTTCTTAAAAATGGTAAAAGGATCAGACAACCATATATATAAGATTTTTCGAGAAAAACTTAAGTATCTGAGCCGCCGAGACAAGAACATACCTTTGGCTAATATTCCGTCAGTTGTGGAAAGGCAAATAATCATTTATACAGAAGGTATAACTGATAAACTGATATTACAGACCGCTTGGAAAAAATTGCATAGCGAGGAAGAATTCCCATATAAAATCGTAACTATTCAGCCATACCGATGTTCAAATGAAACATTACTGTGAATCAAACAAATGCCTGCGATAATTGAAAACATGCCTCCCATCCAATTTCCTCCCCGCGAAGAAATGCGGGCCTCGTATCGTCAAGGGGAA
>JBDRPT010000120.1:0-3585 GCA_043826785.1 Chloroflexota bacterium
CCTTATCCGTTCGTAGTCTTCCACCTTTTTCATCTCCTTGCCTCCGCTCTTATTGTGCCGGAGTTCTTATGATTTAGGTGGGCTCACTTTCAATGTTAAATCCTCCCCCAGGTGGGCTCGTTTTCAATGTTAAAACACAGCAAAGTTGTAGGAAATCCGAAGCACTTCATTAAATAGAGTACTACTGGAAGGATCATCTACCCCGCATTCTTTTAGAGCCTTGGCATAAGAATCACGTTGCACCTTGAGCAACTCCACGATCGCATCTGTTACACCCTCAGTAATTTCCTCGCCAGGAGAAGGAAGGTTTAATCTAGAAACTGCTTTAGATTGGAGCTTGTCAAGCACCGAGCCAAATTCAGTTTTCATTTTGGCAGGGATATCAAGATTGAGCCTCTCCATAAGGGTGACTAGTTCAGACCAGAGTTCATCTTCATTTGTTGTGTCTCTAACATAGAGAGTCTCATCATCGGCAGTAAGTAGCTCATTTTGAGAAGGATTCCAAACAATTGTAGTAAATCGAGCTTGTCTAAATTCCTCTTCAACTACTAGATCGTTGTCTACCTTGCCAATGAGGGCAAACACAATATGCCCAATCTCAGAGAGCTGGGAAGATATCGCGTCAGATAAATCGACAAGTTTCGGAAGGTTCGGATGTTGCGCCTGGAATATCTTAAAATCCTTATTTATGCGCCCCAGGCCTGAAGCCACAAATATCCGATCTTTGAGTTGACCATCCTTTTTATATTCAAGCGCCAAATAGAATTGGGATTTGTTCGTGGACACATCGCGGAACACAAAGGAATTGTTGATAACGACGATATCGGATTCCTTAAGACGAGACTTGCTTACCCAATCCATGAATTGCGGGTGTTTTTCAATTCTTCTAATGCTCTCTCGAGTAAAGCGAACTACCTCATCCATTGGTGCCTCCTTTCCAATCACGTGCATGCATAAGAGCTAAGGCTAACATTTCGTCGTGCTAACACGCGTTTGAGCGGATCGTCTACCCCTGCGGGGTGCTTCGTACTCCTGCGGGGTGCTTCGTAACAACTTATGGGCGGTTTGCATAAAACCCCAAACGTTTAGGGCTTTATGCGGCTCAAGGTTAATCAGGAATGATAAATTATAGCATTTCTCGCAGCTTGCAAGCCAAAGCAGTAAGCCAGGGGAGACTACAATGGTCGCCGGGGGCGCGACCACAACGATGATACTCCAGAGGATCCTGGACACCAACCTGGCAGGTTGTTTTCGTTTGCCGAGATCATTCATGGTCACATTTGTAGAGAAATCATGGGACTATATACCAGCCAAGGAATTCGCCCACGGTCGGCGTCCGGCGAAGGAGATGGCTGTCCAATGAGAAGAGCGCAATATCACTCAAATCGAAGACCACCCACCGGTTATCCGGCGAGAAGCCTAGCAATTGCCAAAATCCGGGTTGTCCTACAAACAATGTCTCAGTGCTGCCATCATCGATATTGAATAAATATACATTGGTATAAAAATCCTGAAGATTGGAACTGCTCACTCCGATAATTGCCAGGTTTTCTCCCGAACCATCCCAGGCAAAATAACAACTATCCCAATTGGGAGAATCGCAGATCCGCACTTTCTCTCCACAAGTCTGCCGGTTTTGCAAGCAGGCTGCATCATCAAGATAGTAATACGACTCGGTCGGACTCTGTAGATCCTGAAAGAACGCTACCATGCTGCCATCGGGAGACCAGCTCAACACACGGTCGAAGTCACCCGCCTGACACTGGTAATTTCCTCCCTGGGGAGTGATGAGACATTCGATGGCTCGATTGAAGCCGGTACTGCACCAGGAGAGAAGCCTGTTCTCAGGATCCCAGATGAACTCCCAATTTCTATGACCTTCAACAGGGTCTCTGCATTCATAATCATAACCCCGTGGGGAGAATCCCATCCCATCTCCTGATTCAAAATCCACAATATAGATATAGTGTTTACCCTGCCAGGCACAATCGGCTGCCAGCCAGCGCCCATCCCTTGAGACATACCCTGTATGGGTGACACAATAATCCACATCCGGTTGTGGAACGATCTGAAACGTCCGAGTTTCCCCGGTGAACAGCCCGATACGCATCACTGTCTCTGAATCGCTTAGTCTCTCGGAGTGGGTTATGAACACCGTTGGTTGACCATCAACTTCCCTGAAGGTAGCACGTGTCCACAAAGCCGATACGCTGAACCCATTCTGTACCAAGTCTATCACCTGTCCATGACGTGAGCCATCCAGGGACATATAGCGGATAACCGAATCGTGATATGACAAGTAGATCAAATAGGTCCCGGATTGCAGATCGAGGAAATCTGGGTGGATTGTGGTTTGGATCATACCTTGATCTTGAATTTGTATAGGCAGTGGAATTAATGTAGCTGTAGCCGTAAGCGTTGGCCGGGCTGTAGCCGTGACGGTTGGCGAAGGTACGGGTAGTGTAGGTGGAATAGTCGCCGATGGCACACTGTCTGTTACTGGGATGCAGCCAAGGGAGACTACAACGAAGAGGATCCAGATAATCCTCGGAATCAATCTGGCAAGCTGATTACATCTACGCATAACATTGCTCCACATAATTGAGGTGTATTCCCGGATGTCGGATGGATCCATTCTATCGCGTAACCCAGGTGCCTGTGTAATACAGCATACTACTGTTCCTGAAAGCATAGCGGAAGGTCACGAAATCATAGATCTCGAACCGGTTCATGAACGGGTTATAGATATGCACCCAGACCCCATCCTGGTTCATGGTCACATCCCTGACGACCACCCAGTGCCCGGTATTTCCCGTCGCTAGCACACCGCCCTTGCCGATACCAACCCCGGCGATCAACACCTTGCCGCTGGCGATCTCAGCTTGCAGTTGGGATGGCAATAACGTCGCTGTACGATCAAAACTATGGTATGTCATATCATACATCCGCACCATATCCTCCACAACCTCGATGATATATGGTTGGTTATCGGTGACACCCACTTTGTAGTCAGCGGGCTCACGTACCTCCCACAAATCCAGGAAATCTCCAATGTTGTTCCCGCTGAGATAGGCAGCGCAGAATGCGCCACACAGATTGTATTTAGGTACCTCAATGCCTCTATTTCTCTCCTCATGGGTAGCCAAATCTAAGTATTGTTCAGCATCACTTGTGGTTTTAGTTTGTGGCATTGGCTCGATCCTGACCACATCACTTGCTCCTATATAATAAACAAACTGAATGCCATCCGCCCTTACACCGTTCCGCAGCGTATACCCGGTTGGAGTGGTGGGCAGGGTCGGGATGACCTGGCGCGGCAGGTCGAGAGTGTCGGTGTAGCGAGCGCTGGCCCAGCCGGTCCGGCCGCGCGCATCGACCACCTGGTACCAGAGGATGCCGTCCGCATTGCAGGTCCGCCCGGTCCAGGTCACCTGGCTGCCGGGGGCCAGGCTGCCGATGACCACGCTCTCCGGGTACGCCGGCTTGTCGCGCAGGTTGACGCTATCGAGTACATACAGCAACCGGCCTCCCTGCGCGAAGAGCGCATAATCTCCCTGGGCTCCATTCGCCCTCCAGATGTCCCCA
>JBDRPT010000121.1:0-13119 GCA_043826785.1 Chloroflexota bacterium
ACACATTGCGAACTATTTGAGACTGTTAAAGTGCTAATCGAAGCTTCGTATGATTTCTTCCAGCGTGTCAATCAATGTCCCGAGAAAGTCCTATCCGTCATTGGGGCACATCCATCATAACTTTTGTGACTGTACTTAGTGTAAGGAAAAATCTAGGGTTCTGCCTGGACGATCGCAAAAACCAGGTCGGGCGTCTGGGCTTGTATGCCGACATGCACAGACGGACCGGCAGCTGCCATGAGTCGGGCTACCCTCTCCGGTTCACCGACCAGCCAGAGGCGGGTATCTCCGCTGTAGCCACGGACGATCGCCATCGCCCCGCTGAGATCGTCCGCTTCGAGCGCAGCGTAGATGAGTCGGGCTTGGCGCAACTCGTCCGGCTGCCACTCCAGGCCGAATTCGCAGTTTAGCACCTCGCGTTCGAGCAGGTGCGGCGCCCACTCGATCAGGGCGATATTGCCAACCACCAGGACGCGCGCCTCGACGGGAATGCTGCCCCGTTCCTGGCGCAAGGTTTCCACGACTGCCGCGCTGATCTGTAGATCCGGCTGGCTTTTCAGATCGTTCACTGCATAAACAGCGCTGGCAACCGCCAGCATTATGAGAACGATGGCCAGGATACCCGGGGCCAGTGGCGGGCGATGATTCACCCTGCTCGCGAAGGCTTTCTGAAGCAATGGCCAGAGCAGGTAAACGATTCCGTAAGCCGCCAGCCAGGCCGCCGGGATGGCGACCAGCCAATTCCCTTCGCGCGGGATCAACCAGAAGACGAAAAAGATGATAACCTGGAAAGTCTGCCGGTTCAGAACTGCCCACAGCAGGCCGGCAAAGATCAGCCAATCGAACAAGAATCCATAGAGGCCCTCATCGCCCACGAAAGTGATCATGTCCGCCGGCTTGAAGGTGAGCATGTATTTGGCCTGGCTGAGAACCAATCCGGGGTCATGCTGGCCTAGAAAGGAGTTCAGGAAGATACCCGCGCCGTGAACCCTGATGACGGTCAGCCAGTAGGGGGCGGAGATGAGGATGCCGGTCAATCCGGCCAGCAACAGCCAGCCGGTCTGGCGGAATGAGCGTCTCTTCAGGTCGCGTCCGAGGAACTTGAGGAAGAAGAGAATGGATAGAAGCGCTGAGGCGTAGGCGCTGCCGGGGCTGGCGAGGACACACAGCCCGAGGAAAAGCCCGGCCCACACAGCGGGGAGGGGCCGGGGGTCCTTATCCAGGCGAAAGAGACTGCCCAGGTAGAGGATGACAGCCAGGGCGCCGCAGGCATCTGCCAGGCCGGCCCCTTCGATTTGATTGATGAAAGCGCTCGGCATCAATGCGAAAGCGAACAGGGCGGCTGCCCGGATGCGCGGGTCGTCCGTCTGTGCCCTGACCATCCAGGTGAAAGCCGGCAAGGCCAGCACGGCCAACAGCGGCGGCAGCAGGTTGACGGTTAGAAACGGGGGTGCTGAGGTCAGCCCAAGGATGGCGGCCTGGATGTAAAAACCAAGCGGAGGGTAGGCAAAGGGGATGCCGCCAGGCGAATAGTAAGGGATGGTTCCAGGTAAGACGAATTGATTTTGCAGGATCTGGCGAGAGAATTCGTAGAACAATCCCCCCAGGTGGAACGGTGCGTCGAATGAGGTGGAGAAGAGATGGAGGCTGCGCACCAGAGTGCCAAGGGCAATCAGGGCCAGGATGGTCCAGGTAGTTTTGGATGTGCGCATTGCGATGACCCTCACTATAATTGTCTCTTGATTAGCGTCGGTTGACTGCGATCACAAGTGTTCGCCGTTCCGGGACGGAAGACTTCCTCGAAATTTACCTATCGAGCTGTACTACCACAAGTTCGTCCCCGCCCAGGAGCGATGTCCGCGGGACGGGTAGTTTTTGTTCCGGGCTGAGAGGCACAGGCTGGGACTCTTGGATCACCTGCGATGGGTTGACAGGCGTCCAGTTAGGGGGATCGGGATCAGCCATACCCTATCTTATCGTTCGTCCTTCATTGTGGGAATGTTAAATCCGTTGTAATTATTCCTGAAGTAGGAAAACCATCATTCCAGGATGCTGTCCCGGAGCTCAGCGAGCATGTCCGCGATCTCCCCTTCCAGTTCGGAGAGCGAGGCCTCGGTCAGCCCGGCCGCAAGCGCGGCGTTGGCGATCTCCCCCAGAGTATTGTTCAGTGAGGCGCAGGTACCCGACAAGGGGTCGCTGATCTCCGCCGCGGCGGGATCGCCGGATTTCATCTGGCTCCACAATTCGATCAGGGTGCGCAGGTCCGTCTCCAACCGCCAGAGGTAGGCTCCGGTCGCCTCGCTTGGGACTTCACCAACGATCTACCCATTCACCAGGGTGAGGTAATCGGACTCGATTGCCATTTCGGTAGTCGCCTCGGTAAGATCGATCTCGCCTTGCCCGTAATTAGCGTGGGTCTCGAAGATCAGCGTACATGTTTCGAACAACACAAGCCCGCTGGTAAACGCGGTTCGCCACTCTGTTTTAAGTCCTTCCTGGCCAGAGGCACCTGGGGCTGTGGTTGCTAACGTGGTTGGAAGCCTGGTTGGTTGGGCAGTTGGCGGCGCGGTTGGAGCGCGGGCGGATGGGGCTGGTGACGGGGTGAAAATGGCGCAGGCGGAGAGCAGCAGGATGAACACAGCAAACAGGCGAAAGGTTGTCTTCATGGTTCTCCTTGTTACCGTATTCCATGGTAATAATATAGCACACCACCCACCCGGATTCAATTCCCGCTATCCACCTTATGGTTCTCTCCCCCTGGTGACTTTACTCAACCCCCAACTGGCGGGCTTGCTCGACGTAGGCCAGCGACTGGTGGCGGAAGTAGGTATTGTACAGCCCGGCGTAGTGGCCATTGCGGGCCAACAGGCCGTTGTGGTCGCCCTCCTCGATGATCCCGCCCTGCTCCAGGACGATGATCCGGTCGGCAGCCCTGACCGTCGAGAGCCGGTGGGCGATCAGGATGCTGGTCGCTTCGGAGAGGATCAGGTTAAGCGCCTGCTGGATCTGCCACTCGGTGAACGGGTCGATGCTGGCGGTGGCCTCGTCCAGGATGAAGATCGACGGGCGCTGCATCAGCACGCGCATCAGCGCCACCAGTTGGCGTTGGCCCATCGAGAGCCGCCCGCCGCGCTCGCCCGCCTCGGTTTCCAGGCCGTCGGGCAGTGTCTCGAGCCACTCGCCCTCGCCGATACGGCGTGCCATCCGCAGGATGTCCTCATCGCTGGCGCAATTGCTGCCTGCCTCGCCGCAGGCGTAACGGATATTCTCAGCCACCGTCCCTGAGAACAGGAATGGCACCTGCGAGACGATGCCCAACTGGCGGCGGTAGGACTGCAGGTTGAACGAGCGGATGTCCATCCCGTCGACCAGCAGCCGCCCCTCCTGGAATTCGTAGAAGCGGGCGATCAGCCGGGCGATCGAGGACTTGCCTGCCCCGGTGTGCCCGACGATGGCCAGGCTTTCGCCAGGGGCGATCACCAGGTCGAACCTGGCCAGCACCGGCTCGTTGTCCGTGTAGTGGAAGGAGAAGTCCTCGAAGCGGATCTCGCCTTTTAGCGGCAGCACGCTCCGGTCGCCATTCTGGACGACGGCCGGTTCGGCGTCGATCAGGGCGAAGACCCGCTCCGCCGCCGACAGCCCAGACTGGATCTGCGCCCAAAAGGCCGAGAGGTTCATCACCGGCCAGAGGAAACGGTCCAGGCTGATGATGAACAGGTACCAGGCGCCGGCCGAGACCACCGCCGCGGCGGCGTTCATCCCGCCGAAGTAGACCAGAATTGCGACGAAGATACCCATGGTGGCGTTCAGCACCGGGAAAACCAGCGAGAGCACGAAGCCGCGTCGCACGTTGACCTTATAGGAGGTCTGGTTGGCTTTGTCGAAATCCCCAAAGATGGCGTTCTCCTGGCGGAAATTCTTGGCGATGGCGATCCCGGAGACGGTTTCTTTGATCGCCGCGTTGACGTCGGCCATGGCGCGCATCCCGGTGCGGGTGGCCATGCGCGCCAGCCGGCGGAAGACATAGGCCACCAGGAAGATTACCGGCAGAAAGGCGAACAGGTAGAGCGATAAGCGCCACTCGGTGCGCACCAGGATCACGCCCAGCACGGTCGCCTGGAGCACCTGGGCGGCCACCTCGGTGACGATGTTGACCAGCTGGCTGAAGTCATTGGTGTCCGAGGTGATCCGCGAGACGATCCGCCCGGAGGAGAATTGGTCGTAGAACGACAGGTCATGATCGGCGGCGGCCTGGAAGGCCTTGGTGCGCAGGTTGAGGATCACATCTGCCAGGGCGCGCACGGTCACCGCCCGGCGGACCCAGTTCAGCCCCCAGGTGGTCAGACCGATCAGCAGGATCGCCCCCGGGATCAGCGCCAGGGTCAGGGCCGCTGAGTCCTCCCCAAGCATGTCGATGCCCCGGCTGACAACCAGCGGCTGCGCCGCGCCGACCAGCGAGAGGATCATAGTCAGGACCGAGACCAGGATCAGCCGGCGGCGCTCGGGTATGAGGTAGGCGAAGATGCGCCGGACCAGGTCGCGGTCGGAGTACTGGCGGTCGTATTTTTCGGGGTCGAGGTTACCAAAAAAGCCCATGATCGTTTATTCTTTCGTGTTGTTGTCGTTGCAAGGAGCCCGGAAGTGGTTTTGGAACAATCCCAATGCTTCTGCGCCGGGCGATTAGATCTCGCTGAGATAACGGTTGTCCCGGTCCACCAGGATCGACCGGGCGGCGATCGGCTCCTGGCTGAGCTTGAAGGCCATGATGATGACCTCCTCGCCGACGTGGATGGTGTGCGCCGCGGCGCCGTTCATGGCGATGATGCCTGAGCCGCGCTCCCCAGCGATGACATAGGTCTCCAACCGTGCTCCGCTGGTATTGCTGACCACCATCACCTGTTCTCCGGGCCACAGGTCGACCCGCTCGAGCAGGTCAAGGTCGATGGTGATGCTGCCGATGTAGTTCACGTCGGCGTGGGTGACGGTGGCCTTGTGGATCTTGGCATGAAGCAGGCTGCGCAGGGCGCCGCTCTCACTATTCACTGAATATCCTCCGGTAGGCCTCGGATGAGGTCATCAGCTCGTCGTGGGAGCCGATGGCGGCGATGCGGCCCTGGCGCAGGACGATGATCAGGTCTGCCCAACGGATCTGCGAGAGGCGGTGGGTGATGATGAAGGTGGTGCGCCCCTTCGCGGCCGCGGCGATCGCCCGTTGGATCTTGTCCTCGGTGGCCGAATCGATCGCACTGGTCGAGTCGTCCAGCACAAGGATGCGCGGGTCGGTCAGGAAGGCCCGCGCCAGGGCCAGCCGCTGGCGCTGACCGCCGGAGAGGGTCACGCCGCGTTCGCCGATGACTGTCCCCAACCCGTCCTCGAAGCTGGTGATGAACTCGTCCGCCTGGGCGGCCCGGGCGGCGGCCTCGATCCCTTCCTGACCGACGGCGGGTTTTCCGAAGGCGATATTCTCCCCGATGCTGCGCGAGAACAGGAAGATATCCTGTTCGATGATCGAGATCTGCTGGCGCAGGGCAGCAAGGTTCCAGTCCTTGACCTCGACGCCGTCGACCAGCACCTGTCCGGAGGTGATGTCGTAGGTGCGGTTGATCAGCTTGACCAGGGTTGTCTTGCCCGACCCGGTCTGGCCGACGATGGCGACCGTTTGCCCGGGTTGGACCGTGAAGGAGATATCATTGAGAACCTGTTCGCCATCCCCGGTCCCGTCATACCCGAAGGATACACCGCGGAACTCGACCCGGCCCTGAATGTCGCCGGTGATCCCAGCCTGGTTCTGGTCCAAATGGGTCTCACGATTGATCAGGTCGAGGATGCGCCTGGCGCTGGCCACCCCGAGCGAGATCTGCGAATAAGCGAAGACCGAGGCCCAAGTGGGGAACTCGAGCATCGTCAGCAGGCCGAAGTAAGCCACCACGTCACCGGTCCGCAGCAGGCCCTGGCTGTACAGCAACATGGCATGCAATAGTCCGCCGGCGGTGGTCAGGACGAGCAGCAGCAAGGGGATCAGGCGGGCTTCGAGGTCGCCTTGCATGACCATCGCGTTGCGCACCTGGCTGGCGTTGTAGTTGAAGCGCTGCACTTCGCTCGCCTCCTGGGCGGCGCCCTTCATCACTTCGACCCCGTCCAGGGCTTCGGCCAGGTGGGTGTTCATCTTCCCGAAGGTCTTGCGCACCTGTTCGGTGATCGGCGCCAGGGCACCCAGGTACCAGACCAATACGATGAAGTAAATCACCGTGAAGATGGCCGGGGCCAGTACCAGGCTGGGGTGGTAACGCGGGGCGAAGATGAACGGCATGATGATGAATACAAGCGAGCCGATGACCAGGTTCACTCCGGGGCTGAAGAGGTAATTGACCTCGCGCACGTCGTTGGTGGCCCGGGCCATCGTGTCCCCCACCGGCTGCAGGTTGTGGAAGGTCATGCTCTTGCCGAGCAGGGAGATGTAGAGTTCGTCACGGATATCGCGCTCGACCTTCTGGGCGATCAGTTCCGCCCCGAAGTTGCGTCCCAACTGCAGGACGCCGCGGATCAGCTGCGTGATGCCGATCATCATTGCGATCCAAAGAAGGTTGGTAGTCACCGGCGGGTTGGCGAGCACATCGTTGAAAGCCTGGCCGGTGTAGACCGGCACGTAGGCTGCCAGGGCGGCGTTTCCGATTGCGCCGATGACCATGATGATCACCAGCCACCACTGCTGCAGGGCATGGCTGATGATCCAGCGGACCGGGCCGCGCCGGTCAGCCTTGTGCTTGCGGGAGAGGGTGAATTCCGCAGGGGCGACGATTGAATCCATAGGGGGTGATTGTACTAGGTTTTAAGCCGGGAATCAAACGCCGCCGGGTCGGCGGCGTGCCAGCCATTCGCTGACCGGGAGGCGCATGGGTTTACTTTACCAGGCCCAGCCCGATGCGGCCGCGCTCGGGTTCGATCTTGAGCACCTCGACATCCAGGATATCGCCGACCTTGAGCAACGTGCCTGAGGGGATCTGGCTGCGGTGGAGCAGGCCGTCCTGTTTGACGCCGATGTCGACGAATGCGCCGAAGTCGACCACGTTGCGGATGGTGCCTTTCAGGGTCATGCCGACGACCAGGTCTTCCATTGCCAGCACGTCAGTGCGCAGGATCGGCGTGGGTGCCTCCAGGCGTGGGTCGCGGCCCGGGCGGGCGAGCTGTTCGAGGATGTCCTTCAGGGTTGGTTCACCGCAGTCCAGGTCGGCGGCCATGGCGTCGCTGGGCAGGCGCTCAACCAGGGCCTCCAACGCAGGTTTACGCTCTGCGGGTGGAACGTCCGCTGACAGGCCGGCCCGGGCCAGCACCTGCATGGCGATCGGGTAACTCTCCGGGTGGATCGCCGAGGTGTCCAGCGGATCATCCCCAGACCGGATGCGCAGGAACCCGGCGGACTGCTCGAAGGCCTTCGGCCCAAGGCCGGAGACGGCGCGTAATTCTTGTCGTGACCTGAATGCGCCGTTGGCATCCCGGTGAGCGACAATGGATGTCGCCAGTTTCGGGCCAATCCCGGCCACGTGGGTCAGCAGGGCGGGGGAAGAGGTGTTGACGTCCACACCGACAGCGTTGACCACGCTCTCGACAACCCCGTCCAGGGCGTGGCTGAGGGCGGACTGGTCGACGTCGTGCTGGTACAGGCCGACGCCGATCGACCTCGGGTCGATCTTGACCAGCTCGGCCAGCGGGTCCTGGGCGCGGCGGGCGATCGAGACTGCCCCGCGGATCGAGACGTCCAGGTCGGGGAATTCCTGGCGGGCCAGGGCGGAGGCCGAATAGACCGAAGCACCTGCCTCGTTGACGATGAGGTATTTAACGCTCTCGGCACGGGTCAGTTCGGCGACCAGTTTCTCGGTCTCGCGTGAGGCGGTGCCGTTTCCGATCGTGACCAGGGTCACGCCGTGGCGTTCGACCATTTCGGTAAGCGTTGCCAGGGCGGCTTGCCAGTCGTTCTTTGGCTCGTTTGGATAGATGGTGCCGCTGTCGAGCAACTTCCCGGTCGGGTCGACCACGGCGACCTTGCAGCCGGTGCGGAACCCGGGATCGATTCCCAGGACGGTATGCCCGACCAGCGGCGGCTGGCTGAGCAGGGCACGCAGGTTGGTGGCGAAGACGTTGATCGCGTGGCCGTCGGCCTTGTCCGAGAGTTCCCGGCGCACGTCGCGTTCGATCGCCGGAAGCAAGAGCCGCTTGGCAGCATCCTCGATTGCCAGGGTCATCTGGTCTGCAAAGGGGGAGATGATATCCTCCTCGAACTCGCTGGCGATGGCAGGGCGCCAATCGCGCTCGTCGATGTGGACATGCACCCGCAGGATGTCCTCCTTCTCGCCGCGGTTAAGGGCCAGTACCTGGTGTGGCTGCAGCCGGTCCACCCGCCCTTCGAAGGCATAATACGATTCGTAGACGCGTTTCTCGTCGACCGCTTCGGCGACCTTCTCGGCGCTGACCCTGGCGAAGCTGAGCGCCCTGGCACGCACCGCCTGGCGGACGTTGGCGTGGTCGCTGATCGCCTCGGCAACGATGTCACGCCCACCCTGCAGGGCCTCTTCCACCGAGGTGACCTGCTCGTTGAGGTACGACTCGGTGACGATGTCCTCGATCTGCCGCTGGGTCAGCGACTGTTTGAGAATGTGGTCAGCCAGTCCCTCGAGGCCCTTCTCGCGGGCAGCCATGGCGCGGGTTCGACGCTTGGGCTTGTAGGGGGCATACAGGTCTTCCAGGGCGGTCATCGTCCCGGCGGCTTCGATTGCGGCTTTTAATTCAAGGGATAGTTTGCCCTGTTCCTCGACCGAGGCCAGGATGGTCTGGCGACGATCGTCGATGCCCCGCAGGCGAACCAGCTCGTCAGCGGCGATGCGCACCTGCTCGTCGTCGAGCGAGCCGGTCATCTCCTTGCGGTAACGGGCGATGAACGGGACTGTGTTGCCTTCGTCGAGCAGGCGGATGACCGCCTCGACCTGTTGGGGTCGGGCGTTGACCAGGGCGGCGATTTTTATACTGTGGGACATGGGCGCGATTTTACCATGGACGGTGTAACCAGGGTGGGGTTTTGGTGTTTATAACGGTAGACCGGCAATCCGGCTGGTCGCATTTTATTACCAAAGGAGAAAATCATGAAACTCCCCAAGAAGCTCAGCATCCTCTTGTTGGGCATCTACCTCATCCTTGTAGGCCTCAGCGCATTCGGCCTGAGTTTCCCCTTCTATAATTACATCATGGGTGCGGTCGCCATCGTCGGCGGCGTGTTCTTCTTCATCGATAAGTAATGTTTTGGAACATTTCTGCAGACAGCCTCCCCTCTGGGGAGGTTGTCTGTTTAATGGGTGCAGGTGCAAACTGCCTGCCGGGTGCCTCCACGCAATCTGGCCGCTCCAGGCAGCCTCCGCGTTGCATTGGCACAGCCCTCGATCTCTGCGCTGCGACCTGCGCCAGAATCCATTTGACCTCACCTGTGTTCTCATGTAAACTTCAATCAATCCCATCTCTGGAGGCCTTGCCATGCCACGCAAAAAGTCTGCTTATCGTTGGGTCGTAGTGGGGATCTTCCTGGCTTTCATGCTCCTGCACCAGATCGACAAACAACTGATCAACCCGCTCATTCCTGAGATCATCGCTGAGTTCGGCATCACCAAGACCCAGATGGGTGCGGTGATGACCGGTGCCATGCTCGTCGGTACGGTCCTGTACCCGCTCTGGGGCTACCTCTACGACCGCTACGCCCGCTCCAAACTGCTGGCGCTGGCCTCGTTCATCTGGGGGGCGACGACCTGGCTGAGCGCGATCGCACCGACCTTTCGCCTCTTCGCCGCCAGCCGCGCCTCCACCGGCATCGACGACTCGTCCTACCCCGGGCTGTACAGCCTGGCAGCGGATTACTTCGGTCCCCAACTGCGCGGCAAGATCTACGGCCTGTTGCAACTGACCCAGCCTATTGGTTACCTGATCGGCATGATCCTGGCCTTGATGGTCGCCCCCGCCCTGGGAGGCTGGCGCTCGGTCTTCTACCTGACCGGCGGGCTCGGCATCCTGGTCGCCATTGCCATCTATTTCGGCGTGAAGGAGATGCCACGTGGACAGGCCGAACCGGAATTGCAGGATATGGAGATCGGCCAGTACCGCTTCTCCTGGGCGCAGGCCCGCGAGGTGCTCAAGAAGCGCACCATGTGGTTCATCTTCCTGCAGGGTTTCGCCGGTGTTTTCCCCTGGAACGTGATCACTGTCTGGTTCTTCACCTACCTGGCCGAAGAGCGTTTCTATGACGAGAACAGCATCCTCTTCACCATGGCGCCGATCATCCTGGTGCTGGCCGGGAGCTACTTCCTCGGCGGCCTGCTCGGGGATTGGGCCTTCAAACGCACCTTGAAGGGGCGCATCCTGGTCTCGAGCATGGGCGTCCTGATGGGCGCGGTCTTCCTGTTCTTCGCCATACAGACTCCGGTCGAATCCCGGGACACCTTCTTCATTCTGATGATTTTAACCGCCCTATTCATGCCGATGTCCTCGCCCAACGTCATCTCGACAGTCTTCGACATAACCCCACCGGAGGTGCGCAGCACCGCCCAGGCGGTCGAATATTTCATTGAAAACAGCGGCGCCGCCCTTGCGCCCCTGCTGGCCGGGATCATCGCCGATGCCATCGACCTGAAGACGGCCATCCTGGTTATCTGCCTGACCACCTGGTTGCTCTGTTTCTTTTTCTATCTGGGCGCGTTGTTCTTCATCGACGGCGACGTCCTCTCCCTGCGCAAGCAGATGAAAGAGCGTGCCATCCAGGAGCAGGCCCGGCAGGCATGAGCCTTTGCACGGACGGATACCCTGTCTGTTGATGGACATCATCCAGATCGACCCGCTCGAGAAAAGGCAGCGGCGCGAATTCCTCGCCGTGCCTTTTCGTATCTACGCCGCAACCCCTCAGTGGGTGCCACCCCTGGAGATGGACGCCCGTCGCATGCTCGACCCGAGGCGCAATCCCTTCTACCGGCACTCTGCAGCCGCGTTCTTCCTGGCCTGGCGGCACGGGCGTGCCGTTGGGCGGCTGGCAGTTCTGGATCATCGCAAGTTCAACGAATACAACAACACAGCGACGGCCTTCTTCCACCTTTTCGAATGCGAGAACGACCGCGAGGCAGCCAACTGCCTGTTCGAGCAGGGCTTTGCCTGGGCGCGTGCCCGTGGGCTAACCGAGATGACCGGCCCCAGGGGGTTCACCCCGCTGGACGGTTCCGGGTTGCTGGTCGAGGGGTTCGAATACCGACCAGCGTATGGCCTGCCCTACAACCTGCCTTACTATCCCGGGCTGATCGAAGCCCTGGGTTTTGAACCTGGCAACGACATCGTCTCGGGTTACATCAGCCCGGACATGGATTTCCCGGTCCGCATCCACGCCCTTGCCGAGAAATTGCGCCTCCGGCGGGGGTTGTCCATTGCCCAGTGTACGACCCGCAAGGAACTTCGCGGGTTGGTCAGGCATCTCAAGACGCTCTACAACGAATCCCTGGAAGGCACCTCCGCGACCTATCCGCTGACCGATCAAGAACTGGATGCCATCACAGGGCAGATGATCTGGCTGGCAGACCCCCGCCTGGTCAAGATCGTCCTGAGGGACGAGCAGCCGGTCGGGTTCCTGCTGGCCTACCCGGATGTGTCTGCGGCGCTCCAGAAGACAAGGGGGAGATTGTGGCCTTTGGGCTGGTTGGCAATCCTGCGTGAACTGCGCCGCACCGAATGGATCAACATTAACGGTGCCGGGTTGAAGCCGGAATACCGCGGTTCCGGTGGCACAGCCATACTCTACTCCGAACTGTTCAAGTCCGTCACTGAAAACCCGCGCTACCGGCAGGCCGAGGTCGTCCAAATTGGAGCCGAGAACGATCCGATGCAGCGCGAAATGGCCAACTTTGGGGTCGCGTTCTGCAAGACCCATCGCCTATACCTGAAGAAGCTATGATCCCAATGGAGCCCGCGTACGCATATCATCCAGATTGACCTTTCCAAGCGAAGGCAGGTAAATGAATTCATCAACCTGCCGTTCCAGATCTACGCAGATTTTCCTCAATGGGTCCCGCAGTTGCGGATGGACATCCGCTCCCTGATGAACCCGAAGAAGCACCCGTTTTACCGGCATTCGCAGGTAGCGTTCTTCCTGGCATATGACGATGCCGGACGACTGCTGGCAGCGTCACATCCAACTCTTCGTCCTGCCACCTCACTCCCCAAAGCTCAACGGCTATGTCGAACGCGCTCATCGCACCCATCAGGAAGAGTTCTACGAAGTCTACTTGGATGACCTGCGCCTGTAACCCCTCAATGCTGCTTTACAGCACTGGGAAAATACCTACAACTACATCCGCCCCCATCAATCATGGTCGCCGGTTGCGCGACCATCCCTGGACGGTTTGACACCCGCAGAGTATATTCAGAAGCACTACCCTGATCTGAATCCCCATTTGTCTCATATATACTGAACGAGTACACGCACTTTTGAAGTGCGTGGTTTTTTGTTACAATCATCTTGCATGGAATAATCTTTTGCTTCGTGGGATGGTAAGAATGGATCTCGAAAAAATCATTGGTTGCGGATTAGATAGCCTTACTTTTAAGAAGAAATATGACGATTTGTCTGAAGAGATCAGACAGAAACTAGACCGAGTAGCAAAACGGCTTTGGGTAACTCAGAAATTGCACTACGAAGTTAATGTCAACCAATTCTCTGATACAGATTTGCGTGACTCTTACGACTTTATACTGTCGGAATTACCCGCTTTAGAGATCTACCTGCTATGTACTTGCTTGGATACAATGGCTGGAAAATCTAATGTTGAATTCGACAAATGGCTTGGCGATCAGGAAATAACAAAATCGTTGGAAGTAAAAGAGATCGGTTGTCTGTATCATAAATACAAGAAAGAATATGGCATCGGTAGTAATCTACGTGCTTTATTTGAAAATTTGCATCCAATTGTGTTTTAACATTGAAAACGAGCCCACCTGGGGGAGGATTTAACATTGAAAGTGAGCCCACCTAAATCATAAGAACTCCGGCACAATAAGAGCGGAGGCAAGGAGATGAAAAAGGTGGAAGACTACGAACGGATAAGG
>JBDRPT010000122.1:0-32568 GCA_043826785.1 Chloroflexota bacterium
TCGTTTGCGCAAGCTTTCAGGGTAGCCGTGATGCTTGGGCTCTGGCGTGTACTTCCGGTGACAGTGCATACAGCGGTAACGTTGTGATCCTGATTGTGTTTGGCCCGCTTTATTTTGGCGGGTTGTTGAGTGGCAATATGGGCATGTGTTCATTGCCTTATTTTAGCCCATAAATATAGCCACTCCCGGTAACGGTACTCCTGGTTCCCGTTGAACCACAGGTAGGTGGGCGTGAAATTCTGTTCGTAGATGAACGTGCCCTTGATGCGCAGGTAAGTGTAGTGGTCTTCAGGCAAGTCCTGGCCGGAAGTGGACCAGTCCCAGAAGGTCTTGGTCGGTTCGTCAAGAGCGATGGCCGGGATGTGGCAGGTCTGGCAGGCGATGGCCTGAAGGTGAGCATTCAAGCGCTCATCTTGATGGACCCTTTCGGTATGGCAGCTCGTGCAGGCCACTTGTTCATCCGGATCAACCACCATATTATCCACAGCCAGCCGGCCGAGGATATTGTGATCCTGAGTGATGTGGCAATCGATGCATAAAAAGTCACTGCCACCCATATGGACGTCGATCTCCTGGTCGGGAAAATAGAGCGACTCTGCCAGATCCCCGTGCTTGACATTGTTCCCGCCGCCACCATTGAAGTGACAGGAGCCGCAGTTCTCACGGGTTGGGGTACGTACGCTTTGGGCAGCAATGAGCAGGTCAACCCCTGGGGCAGGGTTGCCATAATTGTCCTTGATATACAGATCCATATCGGCATGGCAAATCAGACAATCCACATTGGCCGGTTCTTCGAAATCATACGAGACGTTTTCTTCCCAGCCGTATCCGATGTGACAGGTCATGCAATTGCGCTGGTTTCCCTGGGCGCTGATGCAAAAGTTGTTGATCTGGTTTATTTTGCCAATCGTCACCGGCTCATCCCGCCAGGCGACATCGAAGGGCTCGCTCTCCCAGGTCCAATGGGTGGTCAGCATCACCTGTTCGGCTGCGTCCGGGTGGCAGGCCAGGCAGGCGCGGGTCACATCCTGGGGTGTTTCGAAAGGCCCCTGGACAATATCCGTATGGCTGACATGGACCGGGTGGTCCGGCACATTCGCCCAGGGGTCGCCCGCGGATGCACTCACTCGCGGCCAATAATAGGCCAGCGGGGTAAGCACCACCAGGAAGACACCAAGCGCACCGAGAATCCAGAAAGGTTTCGTTTTTTCCATGGTAATCCTCGAATATGAGGGTGGTCAAGATTCAGTTTGGACGATCAAGCTGGCGCGGTACTGGATGCGATCCCGCAGGACGGCGCGCAACAGGTCCAGCGCAGTAATGATGCGCTTATCTGCAAGTTCATATTGAACTGTTGTCCCCTGCCGGTCGGTGATGACCAGGCCGCGGTCACGCAAGACTTTGAGATGACGCGAAACAGTGGGCTGAGAGAGATTGAGCGCCTGGGTCAACTCCGTGACGTTTTGCGGCCGGTCAGCGAGGGTATAGAGCAGGATCAGGCGGGTCGGGTCTGCCAGGGCGGAACAGAGGTCCGCGTGGAGCAGGGATACTTCCTGAGCGATAGTATGAGAGTCCATGTTTATATCCTTATATGAATAGACATATATTTATAAGATATAATACTCCCTCACCCGGTATGAGCAGGAAGTGAACATTGTCACAAATAATGTGGCACTATGTCACATTTAAGTGACATATGGAGCCATCAGCGTGTTTTTTTGTGTTGCCATGGAAGCCGTCAATCCCATGACGCAAAGACTCTCACCCGGCTTACGGGCTTTTCATCTCCTCCAGGTGTGATACGATTGGAGCTACCAATGAATTCGAGGCATGATGGATCAGTTCGGTCATGAAGCCCTTTCCGTAGATGTCGCCAGCCGCCTGACCGAGCTGCGCGAAGAGCGCGGCATGTCCATGCGGACACTGGCGCAGAAGAGCGGACTCTCCGCCAATGCCCTCAGCATGATCGAGCGCGGCAAGACCTCCCCCTCGGTGAGCACCCTGTATAAACTCGCCGAGGCATTGGATGTGCCGATCACGGCTTTCTTTGTGCCAAGTGCAGAACGCAAACGGATCGTTTTCATCAAGTCCGATGAACGGACGCGGGTCGCCCTGCCACGCGCCATCTGGGAAGGGTTGGGCGGGGAACAGTTCATCGGCCGGGTGGAACCTTTCATCATGACGCTGGAGACCGGTGCGGGCAGCGGTGAACGCTCCATGGTCCACACCGGCCATGAGTTTGTATTTTGCCTGCGCGGTCACATCGAATACCAGGTCGAAAACCAATCCTATGCGATGGAATCTGGTGATAGCTTGCTCTTTTCAGCCCACCTCGAGCATCGCTGGCGAAATATCGGCAATACCGTCGCGAACCTCCTGATCGTCCTATCCAGTTTTTCCGAAGGCGACCGTCCAAGGGACGTCCATCTGGAAAAAGACTGAGTCGGCGGAAGCTGTCTAAAAAACAACAAGGGACCTGTCGGGTGTAGCCACCTGGCAGGTCCCTTGTTTTAATAACCCGGTCTGGGTTCCCAGAAAATCCAGATCAATTCCCGACCATATAGATCGTGGTATTTGTTCTCAATAAGACAGAGACGGGCCATCATAAATACCAGCCTTACAGTTCCGTAATCCCTGCACATGCACGAAATATGCAATGGAATTCCCTGTAAAATAGGACATAATTATGTTAGGACTTACGCACATCAAGTGGGTGGGGTGTGGTGGGCTGGCTACGCCAGCCCACCACACCCCCGAATCCTTTCCAATTGCGTAACTCCTATATGTAATATTATTAGGAAGTGGCTGCACACCTGACTGAAGACGGCTCGAACCCATGAATCTAAGGACCCATCATGAAAGATCGCATGAAAATCCTCGTCGCCGACGATGAACGTATCCTCCTCGCCACCACCCGGCGGGCATTGGAATCCGCCGGTTTCGAGACGTTTGGCGCACAAGATGGTGAAGAAGCCCTGCAGTTGACCCGCGCCCACAGGCCCGACCTGGTGGTACTGGACGTCACCATGCCCAAAATGGATGGGTTTGAGGTCTGCCACCGGATCAAGACCGACCCAGACTTGGCCGGGATCTTCGTGCTCATCCTCTCCAGCACGCGCATCGACAGCGACAGCCAGGTGGAAGGGTTGGAGAGCGGCGCAGATGGCTACATCACCCGCCCGGTCACCGACCGTGAGATGATTGCTCGCATCCAATCCTTATTGCGACTCAAGGCGAGTGAAGACACCCTGCGACAAAGCGAGGAGAATTACCGCCAATTGTTCGAGGCCGGTTCCGATGCCATCTTCCTGATCGACAATAAATCCGGACAGATCCTGCAGGCCAACCAGGCCGCCTGTGACCTGTACGGGTATTCACGTGATGAACTCCTGGCATTGAAGAATACCGACCTTTCTGCAGAACCCGAGCAGACCCGCCAGGTGACCGGGTCAACAGCCCCAATCATTGAGCAGGTGGTCACCATCCCCTTGCGCTGGCACCGCAAAAAGGACAGCACCCGCTTCCCGGTGGAGATCACCGCCCGGTTCTTCATCCAGGCCGGGCGAGCCGTGCACATTGCCGCGATTCGCGATATCAGCGCACGCATCAAGACCGAGGACGCGCTTAAAGAACTCACCCGGTTCCATCAGGACATCATCAAAAACATGGGCGAGGGGATCGTTGTGGAGGATACCGAGGGGAAGATCAGCTTCGCCAACCCGGCCGCGGCGGCGATGCTCGGGTACACCGAGAAAGAGCTGATCGGCATGCGTTCGACCGCAATCATTCCCCCCGATCAACAGCCTATCCTACGCGCAGCCAATCAACTTCGAGAAGAGGGACGATCCAGCCGCTATGAGATCGACCTGGTGCGGAAGGATGGGAAGCGGATCACCATTCTTGTCAGCGGGAGCCCGCGCAGCGAGGACAAAGTGTATGCCGGCTCCCTGGCTGTTTTTACGGAGATCACCACCCGCAAGCAGGCCGATGAATCCCTCCACCGGCAGAATGAATTCCTGGCCGCCTTGCAAGAGACCACCCTTGAGTTGCTCTCCCAGCTTGACCTGGACACATTGCTGGAAAATATCGTCAAGCGAGCCGGCCAGCTCATGCGCACCAACTCCGGTTATCTCGACCTGATCGAACCAGAGACCGGGGAACTGATCCCGCGGGTCGGCTTTGGTGCCCTGGCAGAATCCATTGATCATCAAGTGCATTTGGGCGAAGGGATCGCTGGAATCGTCTGGCAGACAGGCAAACCCCTGATCGTCAATGATTACGACCGCTGGCCCGGTCGGATCAGCAACTACACCCCGGGAACGCTCTACTCGGTCATCGGCGTACCGCTTTTCTCCGCCGAGCGGATCCTGGGAGTGCTTGGCCTGGGGCATGAATCCGGATCCAACCAGACCTTCTCAGAAGAAGATCTTTCTATCCTGACCCAGTTCGCCCGGTTGGCGACGATCGCAATCGAAAACGCCCGCCTCTTCTCGACAGCCCAGATGGAACTGGCCGAGCGCACCCAGGCCGAGGGAGCCCTGCGCGCAAGTGAAGAGCGATACCGCCAGATCTCCGAGCTGATCTCGGATTATGCCTATGCCTATAACATCGAGAGCGATGGCTCTCTGACCATGGCGTGGCTTGCCGGTGGGTTCGAACATACCACCGGCTTTACCGAGCAGGAATATGAACAACGCGGCGGCGTACTGGGGATGATCCACCCGGAAGACCTGCCCATCGCCAGCGCACGGGCGGAACGCCTGCTCTCCCGGCAGGACCACTCCAGCGAGTTCCGCATCCTGCGCAAGGACGGGGAAGTGCGCTGGCTGCGCGATCACGCCCATCCGGTCTGGGATGAGACGCAAGGCCGGGTGACCCGCATCCACGGAGCCGCCCAGGACATCACAGCCCAGAAGCAGGCTCGAATATTGCAGGATGCCCTCTTCTGGATCACACAGGCAGCTGATCAATCGGTAAACATGGATGAATTCTACAAGAATATCCACACCATCATCCAAACCGTGATGATCGCCGATAATTTTTACATCGCCCTTTACGACCGTGAAAACGACCTGCTCACCTTCCCATACTCTGTTGACCACTATGACATAGATGCCTCACCCATCCCCCCCGGCAAAGGCCTGACCGCGTACGTGCTGCGCACGGGGCGGTCTTTGCTTTGCGATTTTCCCTTGCATGAAGAGTTGTTACGGAGCGGAGAAATTGAAACGATCGGCGCCAGTGCAAAAATCTGGTTGGGAGCGCCCTTGATCGTGGAAAACGAGATCATCGGTGCGGTCGTGATCCAGGATTACACCAACCCCCGAGCCTACACCGAGCGCGAGCAGCGCCTGTTGGAGTTCGTCTCGTCCCAGATCGCCGTGTCCATCTTGCGCAAGCGCAGCGAAGATTCGATCAAATCCTACTCCGAGAAATTGGAAATGGAAGTGCAGCAACGCAGCCGCGAACTGCACGAGGCCCAGGAGAAACTCGTCCGCCAGGAGAAACTGGCCATCCTCGGCCAGCTCTCCGGGAGCGTCGGCCACGAACTGCGCAACCCCCTCGGCGTGATGGCCAACGCAGTCTATTTGCTCAAGCTCATCCAGCCCGACGCCAATGAGATGGTCATAGAATACCTCTCCATCCTCGAAGCCGAGATCCACACCTCCGACAAGATCATCACCGACCTGCTCGAGTTCTCGCGCACCAAGTCCGTTGACCGGGAGCCCACCCCCGCCGCCGACCTGATCAAGCGTGTCCTCGAGCGCTACCCCGCCCCCGAAGGAATAACCGTCTCCCTGAAGGTCCCGGCCAGCCTGCCGCCGCTCTTCGTCGACCCGGGTCACATCGAGCAGGTCTTCGGCAACCTGGTCGTCAATGCCTGCCAGGCCATGCCCAATGGAGGCCGATTGAGCCTCTCCGCCCGCAGGCAAAAGGACATGCTCGCCATCGCGGTCAGCGACACCGGCACAGGCATCTCTCCCGAGAACATGGCCCGGCTCTTCGAGCCGCTCTTCACCACCAAAACCAAGGGCATCGGCCTGGGCCTGGCCGTCTGCCGCAAGCTGGTCGAGGCCAACATGGGCCGCATCGAAACCAGGAGTGAGCCGGGAGAAGGGACCACGTTTACAGTGTCTCTGCCAGTGAAAAATAACCCTCAGGAGTCACCTGAGCGTGTCTAATCGAATGTGTTGAAAATAACGGGAGAATCCTGCAAGAATGGACACATCCAACACTCTCACCATCAGCCTGACCATCCTGGCCGCCGTCCGTCTCATTGGGGCGCTGGTCTTCCTCGACCTCTTCCTGCAGAAAAGGGAGCGGAAGTATATCCTCCTGTGCGCTGGCTGGTTGACGCTCATGGCCGGTTCAGCCTGGGGCTTGTCCACCCATCTCGTCCGGGGGGAGATGGAGAATTACTGGTTCAGCCTTCTGGCTGGGTTCGGCACTTACCTGGTCGGTTGCGGCGCGTTATTGTATTTCAATGCCATCAAGTACCGCACCATCTTTATCGGCGCGGGTCTGATCATCGCTTATGGAACATTGCCACTCATCCTCCCCAACCTGGAAATCGGCGTCTCCCCCGGTGTGATCGTGCAGGCGTTGATCGCCCTGCTGGTCACCTTCATCACCCTGTTCAAACGCAAGGTCTTCTGGGGTTTTGCCCGCAGCAGTTATCTCTGGCTGGTGGCGCTGGTCGTGCTTGCGGATGCGCAAACCCTGGCTTTCATGCTCGGGATCTTCGGTCCCAGCAACCTTGCTCTCGGTTTTTCCGGGACGACCATCACCCAGTTCGTCGCCATTGTCTTTTTCCTGAACCTCGAACACAGCATCTCGACCCGCCAGATCCGGGAAAGCGAAAGCCGCTACCGCACCCTCTCTAAACACCTCGAGGAGAGGGTGGCCGAGCGCACACTGGAACTGCACGAGACCCAAGAGAAACTCGTCCGCCAGGAGAAACTGGCCGTGCTGGGCCAGCTCTCCGGGAGCGTCGGCCACGAACTGCGCAACCCCCTCGGCGTGATGGCCAACGCAGTCTACTTCCTCAAGCTCATCCAGCCCGACGCCAATGAGATGGTCATAGAATACCTCGCCATCCTCGAAGCCGAGATCCACACCTCCGACAAGATCATCACCGACCTGCTCGAGTTCTCCCGGACCAAGTCCGCCGACCGGGAGCCCACCCCCGCCGCCGACCTGATCAAGCGTGTCCTCGAGCGCTACCCTGCCCCCAAAGGAATAACCGTCTCCCTGAAGGTCCCGGCCAGCCTGCCGCCGCTCTTCGTCGACCCGGGTCACATCGAGCAGGTCTTCAGCAACCTGGTCGTCAATGCCTGCCAGGCCATGCCCAATGGAGGCCGATTGAGCCTCTCCGCCCGCAAGCAAAAGGACATGCTCGCCATCGCGGTCAGCGACACCGGCACAGGCATCTCTCCCGAGAACATGGCCCGGCTCTTCGAGCCGCTCTTCACCACCAAGACCAAGGGCACCGGCCTGGGACTGGCCGTCTGCCGCAAGCTGGTCGAGGCCAACATGGGCCGCATCGAAACCAGGAGTGAGCTGGATAAGGGCACCACCTTCACCGTCACCCTGCCCATCGAGGAGCTGGCGCGTGGATAAGCCTTTCCGTGTCTTGATCGTGGACGATGACGTCAATATGATGCGCACCCTGGCCGATATCCTGGCTGCCTCCGGCTACAATGCCGAGACGACCAGCTCGGCCCTGGACGGGCTGGAAAAACTGGAAACCAATCAGTTCCATTGCGTGGTGACCGACATCCGCATGCAGGGGATGAACGGGGTGGAATTCCAGCAGGTGATCAAGGAAAAATACGGCCCCATCCCGGTCATCTTGATCACCGCATATGCCGACCATGATCTCATCGTCCGTGGCAGGGAACAGGGTGCGCTGGCCTTCCTCGAAAAGCCGCTCAATATCCCTCTGCTCCTGTCGATCCTGCGGGCGATCGCAACATGATTTCGTAACAGGCTATAATGGGCATGTTCTTGAACTCCAGTTGCGCTGAAAATCACCCGGATATCCGGGGTAAGGAAATGCTATGAGGCTGAAGAACCGCATAAAACAATTGATCGCCTTGCTCGGGCTTTTACTCCTGTTGCTGCTCCCCGGGCAGGCAGCGTTCGCCCAAGCCGTTCATCTGCGCGTCGGCCTTTACCAGAACCCCCCGCTCAGTTTCAGCGACGATGACGGGGTCGCCCAGGGCCTGGTGGTGGACATCCTGCGGGCGATCGCCCAAGAAGAGCACTGGCAGTTGGAATTTGTGCCCTGTGAATGGACCCAGTGTCTCGAAATGCTCGCGAGCGGGCAGATCGACCTGATGGGCGCAATCGCCTATACGGAAGCGCGCACCGAGCGCTTTGATTTCAACTCCGAGGCGTATTTCGTCAACTGGGGCACCGTCTACACCCGCTCCGGGATCACGATCCAATCGCTGCTCGAGTTGGATGGCTTGACCATCGCCGCGGTGAACGAGGACGTTTACACGCTTGGGCTCCAGGACCTGTTGACCCGTCTCGGGATCGAATCAGAATTCATCGCCGCGCAAGACTACGCCCAGGCTTTCGCAATGGTGCAGAGCGGAGCGGTCGACGCGGGGGTTGTTGCCCGCCTGTATGGAGTATTGCACGAAGCAGACTACCAGTTGGAGCAGTCGCCGATCATTTACTCTCCGATCACGCTGCGCTATGCAGCCACCAAAGGCCAGCACACGGCCATCCTGGAAACCATCGATACCTACCTGGGCCAGTGGAAAAGCGAGCCGAATTCACCCTACAACCTCGCTCTGAACCAATGGCTGGAATCTCAAGCCCTGGTCTGGAAGCCGCCCTGGTGGTTGCCCTGGGTGTTTGGTGGCCTGCTGGCGTGGGTTGGGTTGCTCTTTGGCGCTGTGGCCATCCTGCGCGCCCGGGTGCGGGCACAAACCGCCTCGCTGAGCGAAAGCGAGCAGAAATTCCGCGGCGTGGTCAGGCAGGCCTCCGACGGCATCGCCCTGACCGATGAGCAGGGCAGGCTGATCGAATGGAACACCAGTATGCAGGCGGTCACCGGAATCGAGGCTATCGAGGTGCTGGGCCAACCCATCTGGGAAGTGCAACACCGCCTCATGCCTGCCGGCCAGAGGACACCTGAAGGGTTGCAAAAGCTGAAGGAGGTCTTGCTGAATGCGGTCAGAACCGGCGACCTGCCCCGCAGCGGAGAGATCATAGAGCGGGAGTACGATCACCCAGACGGCTCACACCGCCACCTCCAGGGAAGCATCTTCCCGATCAAGACCGCCAGGGGGTTCATGCTCGGCTCGCTTTCCCGCGATATCTCTGCCCAGAAACATGCCCAGGAAACCATCAAAGCCTATTCTGAGAAACTGGAAGAAATGGTAGCCGACCGGACGCAGGAATTGCGTGCTGCCCAGGAACAGATCATCATCCAGGAGCGGCTGGCCGCGCTGGGCCAGGTGGCCGCCGGCGTCGCCCACGAGTTGCGCAATCCGCACAGTGTCATCTCGAACGCTGTCTATTACCTGCGCTCGATCCAGCCGGATGCCGACCCGAAAGTCAAAGAATATATCGACATCATCGAAAGTGAGGGCTGGGCCGCCGACAAGATTGTCACCGACCTGCTGGATTACAGCCACCTTCCCCAGCCCGACCCGGAGCCGCTGATAATCGCGGAGATCGTCCAACAAGCGCTGGACAAGACCCCCCTGCCCGGTCAGGTCTCCCTATCGACACAGTACCCTGCCCACCTGCCGGAGATCTTCGCCGATCCCCGCATGGTCACCCAGGCGCTTGGCAACCTGATCCTCAATGCCTGCCAGGCCATGCCGGCCGGGGGCGCGCTATCCATCCAGGCGGAAAAACGGGCCGGGAAGGTTGCCATCGCGATCACCGATACCGGCGAGGGCATCCCCGCCGCGAACAACCCCAGGCTTTTCGAGCCGCTCTACACAACCCGGGCGCGCGGCATCGGGATGGGCCTGCCCATCGCCAGGAAACTGGTCGAGGCCAACGGCGGCCGGATCGAGGTGCGCAGCAAACCTGGAAAAGGAAGTACCTTTACCGTTATCTTACCGGTGAGTAAGGAGAAGAAATGAACCAACCCCTGCGCATCCTGGTCGTCGATGACGACCGCCGGATGACACGCACGCTTGTAGACATCCTGGTCTTGAACGGCTATGAAGCCGTCGAGGCCTCCTCCGGTCCGGAGGCCCTCGATAGCATTAAAAGCCAGGCCTTCGACTGCGTCCTGACCGACATCAAGATGCCCGGCATGGACGGTGTGGAACTGCACCGGGAGATCTGCAAGATCCGTCCCGGCCTTCCGGTTGTGCTGATGACAGCCTATGCCGCCGAGGAACTCATCCGCCAGGGGCTCGAAACCGGCGTTGTCGCCGCGGTGGAAAAACCGCTCGACATCCAGCAGTTGTTGACCTTCTTCGCCTCGCTGGCAAAGACCCCCTCGATCGCCGTGGTGGATGACGACCCGAATTTCTGCAAGACGCTCGGCGACCTGCTCGAGCTGCGCGGATTCCGCGTCACCAAAGTCACAGATCCGTACAGCGCCGTGGATACGATCCAGGCAGACACCCAAGTGGTCATGCTGGACATGAAACTCAATCAGATCAACGGCCTGGATGTGTTGAAGGAATTACGCCAGCGGCACCCCAGCATGCCCGTCCTGCTGGTCACCGGCTACCGCAAGGAGATGGCAGGGGCCATCCAGCACGCCCTCGACCTGCATGCCTACGCCTGCCTGTACAAACCGCTGGTGATCGCCGACATGTTGAAGACGCTCGAGGAGATCAGGGTGCAGCAGTTGCGTGCCCTGTTGAACCCATAGGAACAAGATTGTGAACCGTCGTCCCTCCATGGTCCGCACCGCCGCGTTCAGCCTCCTGTCCGTTTTGATCATCCTGAGCGGAGGGATCTGGTTTATCCGCGCTCAGCAGCAGTCTCTCCGCCGGGAGGCCGAGACCAACCTGGCCATCATCGCCCGGTTGAAGACCGACCAGATCGCCGCCTGGCGGAGCGAACGCCTCGCCGATGCCGCCGTCTTCATGGAAGGCCCATTCTTGGTCGAAAACCTGACCGGATGGCTGGAAAACCCGGACCCGGAATTGACCGAGAAGATCCTGGTCCGTTTTCACTCGCTGCAAGAACATTACGGTTATGCTGATGTCCTGCTGGTCGATACCGCCGGCCAGGTGCGCCTGAGCCTGACCGGTCGGGATACGAACCTGCAACCGCAGGCTGTCGAGAGCCTGGGGGTCGCCCTGGGCTCAGCCACACCCCAGTTGACCGATCTGCATAGCGATGACGATGGCGATATCCATCTGGATGTCATCGCCCCGTTTTACGACCCCAGGGATGGAACGCCGGTAGGCGCGGTCGTCCTGCAGAGCTGCGCCGACGACCACCTCTACCCGCTGATCCAGTCCTGGCCGGCGGAGAGCGAGACTGCCGAGTTCCTGCTGGTGCGCCGCGCCGGAGACGAGGCGCTCTTCCTGAACGAATTGCGCCACCAGACCAATACCGCCCTGCGCCTGCATATCCCGCTCAGCCAGACAGACAGCCCCGCCGTCATGGCCGTGTTGGGCACGGTGGGCGTGGTCCAGGGACCGGACTACCGGGGTGTGGAAGTGCTGGCGGTCATCGGACCGGTGCCTGATTCGCCCTGGTATCTGGTGGCCAAGGTGGACATGGACGAAGCCATGGCCGTCTGGCGGACGCGCTCGGTCTTGATCGTGGGGTTGATGTTCGGGTTCACGGTCGTTGCAGTTGCGCTCGCGGGTGGTTTCTGGCAGCGCGCTGAAAAAGCCCACTTCAAGGCACTGTTCCAGGCTGAAGCTGCCCGGCGGGCCAGTGAGGCGCGTTTCGGCGTCACCTTGATGAGCATCGGAGATGCCGTGATCGCCACGGATGCCAAAGGGCGGGTGGAACTGTTCAACCCAGTGGCCGAAGCCCTCACCGGTTGGAAAGGGGCGGATGCGACCGGTCGCCCGCTTGAGGAAGTCTTCCAGATTGTCAACGAGCAGACCCGCCAATCAGCGGAAAACCCGGTCAAGAAAGTACTCCGCGAGGGTCTGGTGGTTGGCCTGGCCAACCACTCCCTGCTGATCACCCGTGGCGGTCACGAGACGCCGATTGCCGACAGCGGCGCGCCGATCCACGATGACGCCGGGAAGATCATCGGCGTGGTGCTGGTCTTTCGCGACCAGAGCGCCGAGCGGGCAGCCCAAAAAGCCCTGCTCGAGAGCGAGGCCCATTTCCGCCTGCTCTACGAACAGTCGCCGGTACCCTATCACTCCCTGAATTCAGATGGGCGCATCCTCGAGGTGAACGACGCCTGGCTGGCAAAGCTGGGTTATACCAAAGACGAAGTCATCGGGCAGCCGATGGCTGATTTCCTGACCCCGGAGAGCAAAGAATTGTTGATCGTTCGTTTCCCCGCCTTCATCGATAGTGGTTCAACCCATGGCGGCGAATTCGACATGCTCTCCCGCGACGGAAACGTGATCTCCTTTGAGGTGGAGGGCCGGATCAGCACCGACAGCCGGGGAACCTTCCAACGCGCCCACTGCATCCTGCATGACATCACCGAACGGCAACGTGTGGAGGAACGAATCCGCAGGCTCAACAGCGAACTGGAATCCCTCGTCGAGGAACGCACCCGCGAGCTGCGCCTCGCCCAGGAACAACTGGTGCAGGAAGAGCGCCTGGCAGTGCTGGGCAGGCTGGCAGCCGGCATCGGCCACGAACTGCGCAACCCGTTGGGCGTCATCTCCAACGCGGTCTTCTACCTGCGCGGTATCCTGCCGCAGACCGACCCGAAGGTGAATGAATATTTCAGCATCATAGAAGATGAAAGCCAGATCGCCGAGAAGATCATCCGCGGCCTGCTGGATTTCAGCCACCCGCTCCAACCGGACCGGGGACCCGTCTCCGTCCCCGAACTGGTGGAACGATCCCTGGGAGTTTCTCCGCCGCCTGCAGACATCCAGGTCAGATTGCACCTGCCCGCCCGCCTGCCGCCTGTACATGTCGACCACAGGCAGATCGAACAGGCGCTTGGCAACCTGCTGATCAACGCCTACCAGGCGATGCCGCAGGGCGGCAGGCTGACCATCCGGGCAGAAAAAGCGACTCTTGATTCTCCGCAGAACCCCGCCCAGCCTGCCATTGCACTGCATATCATCGACACCGGAACCGGAGTGCTGCCCGAATTCATCGATCAGCTTTTCGAACCGCTCTTCAGCACCAAAGCCCGCGGCATCGGCCTGGGCCTGCCCATCGCCAGGAAACTGGCCCAGGCCAACGGCGGGCGGATCGATGCCCGCAGCACCCCCGGCGAAGGAAGCAGTTTCACAATATACTTACCCTGCCATCTTCCGGCACAACCTTGATGTCAGGTTTATATTATGTTTGAGGAAGGCTCATGATGAGTACGCCCGATCGCATCCTCATCCTGGATGATGACCCCCGCCTGCGGAAAACCCTGGCGGATATCCTGCGTGTCAAAGGATACGAACCCATTTCCTTCGGAAAGGGCCAGCAGGCCCTGGAGCTTATCGCCGAGCAGGAGATCGCCGTAGCCCTGATCGACCTGCGCCTGGAAGACATGCCCGGGCTGGAGGTCTTAGGCGCCATCAAGGAGCGCTCGCCGGGGACCCAGTGCATCCTGCTCACCGGCCACGCATCGCAGGATTCAGCCATCGAGGCAGTCAACGCCGGGGCGTATTCTTACTTCCAGAAGCCTTTCGATATCGACCGGTTGTTGCTCTCCATCCAGCATGCGCTCGATAAGCGGGACATTTCCCAGGTCCTCAAGGAGAACGAAGAGCGCTACCGCGACCTGATAGAGAACATCCGCGAGTTCATCTGCACCCACGATCTGGAAGGGCGGCTGCTTTCCGTCAACCAGGCCGCCATCGATCTCACCGGGTATACCATCGATGAAATGCTCGGCCAGAGTTTCGGTGATTTCCTGGCGCCCGAATCGGCCAGGAACTTCGCCGCCTACCTGGAGACGGTCCGCCGCGATGGGGTCGCTGAAGGGCTGCTCAAGATCGTCACCAAATCCGGGGGAAAGCGCATCTGGCAGTTCCACAACACGCTGCGCAGCGAAGGCCTTGCCATCCCGGTCGTGCGCGGCTACGCCCGCGACATCACCGAGCAGTGGCGCGCCGAGACCGCCCTGCGCGAGAGCGAAGAACTCTACCGGACCCTGTTCGACCAATCCGCCGAGGCGATCTACCTGCTGGACCCGGAAACCCGCAGGCTGGTCAATGCAAATCCCAGGTTCCAAGCATTGTTGGGATATTCGAGCGCGGAGATCACCGGCCTGACGATCTATGACCTGGTGGATACCGACAAAGAAGCCATAAATGGCAACATGGAGCAAATCCTGGCACAAGGCACGCTGATCATCGGCGAGCGCCAGTGGCGGCGCAAGGATCGTTCTTTGGTAGATGTATACGTGTCAGCCAGTGTCATCGAGAGCAGAGGGAGAGCCCTCATCCTGATCGTGGCCAGCGACATCAGCGAGAGCAAACAGGCCCGCGAAGCCCTGGCCACCAGCGAGGAACGTTACCGCGGCCTGTTCGAATCCGCCCGCGACGCCCTGCTCATCCTGGATGGCGACCTGTTCATCGCGGGCAACCCTGCCGCCCAGGAGTTGTATGGGGTAGACGCCGAGCGACTGCTTGGCAAGCCCCCGTATGGCGAATTCTCGCCGCCCAAACAACCCAACGGCCGCTCCTCGCGGGCAATGGCGCGTGAGTATATCAAGAAAGCCCTCTCCGGAGAGGCACAATTCTTCGAATGGCTGCACCGCCGGGCAGACGGCTCGCTCTTCGACGCCGAGGTCAGCCTGAACAGGGTCCAGATTGGAGCGAAGAGGTTGCTCCAGGCCAGCGTGCGCGACATCTCGGAGCGAAAACAGCTCGAGGCCGAGCGCCTGGAAGCAGAAATCCGATACCGCTCGCTGTTCGACCAGCAGCAGGACGCCATATTCATCATGGACCTGGAGGGTTGCGTCCTCATCGCCAACCAGCGGGCGGCTGATCTACTCGGTTATCGCTTGGAAGAGATCCAACAGCTTTCGTACCGCGACTACACGGCTGAAGAGCCGCAATCCAGCCAGGTGCTGAAACAACTCCTGGACGGGGAACATGTCCTGCCATACGAACGCCTCTATCGTGATAAAGTGGGCGCCATCATCCCGGTGGAGATCAACGCCGAGCTGGTTCGGGACGCCAAGGGCCGACCGCTGCACATCCAAAGCACTGTGCGTGATATCACCGAACGGAAGGCGAATGAGGCGGCGCTGATCGACGCCGAGGCTAAGTTCCGCCTGCTGGTAGAGCAGGTCCCGGCGGTTGTATATACCGAATCCATCGATGGAAGAACCACATATGTCAGTCCACAGGCGGAATCGATAATTGGCTATTCTGCGGAAGCCTGGATCGAGGATCCTGACCTGTGGCGTCGCATCATCCATCCAGATGACCAGCAACACGTCTTCGCCGAGGACGAACGGACCTCCCAGACAGGCGAGAAATTCGTTTCGGAATACCGGTCCATAACCCCGGACGGCAGGCTAATCTGGTTGCGAGACGAGGCCGTGCTGACCCGGGACGAGGACGGTACGCCGCTGGCCTGGCAGGGGGTCATGTACGATATCACCGAACGCAAATTGGCCGAGCAGGCGCTCAAGGAAAGCGAATTGCGTTACCAGGCGCTGGCCGAGATCTCCCCGGTGGGCATCTTCCGCACCGACGCCCAGGGGCTGACCACTTATGTCAACCCACGCTGGTGCGAGATCTCCGGCCTGTCCCCTGAAGCCGCCATGGGAACTGGCTGGCTGCAGGCAGTCCACCCGGAGGACCGTGAAAAGGTCACTGGTGGCTGGGATAGCTCGGTCGGGAGCCAGCATGCAACGAGGTCCGAATACCGATTCCTGCGCCCGGACGGGACGATCGCCTGGGTGATGGGGCAGGCCGCCCCCGAGATGGATGCCGGCGGCAAGGTCAGCGGGTATGTCGGCACGATCACCGATATCACCGACCGCAGGCAGGCTGAAGAGGCGCTGCGTTCCTCCGAGGCCAGGCTGCGGGCGCTGTTCAACGCCATGAGCGACGTGATCATCGTCTACGATGCCGAGGGCCGCTACCTCGAGATCGCCCCCACCAAACCCGACCTGCTCTACAAGCCACCAGATGACCTGCTCGGACGCACAGTGACGGAGCTGCTGCCCGGTCCGACAGCCGAGCAGATCCTGGCCGCGATCTCCCAGGCGATAGAAACGCAGCAAGAAGGCCACCTGGAATACGAGCTGCCAATTGGCGCAGACACATTCTGGTTCGATGCAGTCATCATGCCCATCGAGCAGAACCATGTCTTGTGGGTGGCGCGCGACATCACCGGGCGAAAGAACGCCGAGGAGGAGATCCGCCGCCGGGCAACCGACCTGGAGGTGCTGTACGAAAACAGCAGGGCGGTCAACCAGCTGCTCTCCCCGGAAGAGCTCGCCGACCGCATCCTGGAATTACTCGGCCAGAAACTCGCCTGGCACCATGCCGTCATCCGGCTGTACGACCCACAGAAAGAGACGCTGAAGATCCTGGCCTTCAGCCAACCCGGCCTGACCCAAGCGGAGTACGATGCCCATATCCACCGGCTAGAAAAGAAGATCTCCAAACTCAACAAAGGGTTGAGCGGTTGGGTGTTCCAGAAGGGGGAGAACGTCCGCAGCGGGGATGTGCGCGCAGATCCGCGCTACATTAAAACCTTCCCCGAGATCCGCTCAGGATTGTATGTGCCGCTGCAAGTCGGCGAGCGGGTCATCGGGTCGATTGCTATTGAGAGCGTACTGAAAGATGCGTTCTCCGAGCAGGATGAACGCCTGCTGGCAACCATTGCCGCCCAGGCCGCGGTGGCGATCGAAAACACCCGCCAGTACCAGCAAGCTGTGAGGATGGCGGAACGCAACGCCGCCCTGCACCAGGCCAGCCAGGAGATCGTCAGCGCCGGCAACGACCTGGAAAATGTCTATCTGTCCCTGCACCACGCCGCCGAAAAAATGATGCCGGTCGATAATTTCACCATCGTCCTGGCTGACCCGCTCAGGGACGAGCTTCAGGCAGTCTACCTGACCGAAGGCGAGCAACGCTTCCCCAATATGGCCATCCCTGCCGGGATGGGTTACTCCGGCCACGTCATCCGCACCCAAAAAATACTCTGGATCAGCGATTCTGAGAAAGAGAGCGATCTCCAACCCGTACTCTACGGCGGTTCGAAACGCACTCGTTCGATCCTGGCCATCCCGCTCCAGGCCGGCAAAAAGGTGGTCGGAGCGCTCTCCGTCCAGAGCTTCCAGCCCGGGATGTATACCTCCGATGACCTGGTGCTGCTCGAAACCCTGGCCTCGGAGGGCGCAATTGCAATCGAGAATGCGCGCCTGTTCGCAGCCGAGCACACCCAACGCCAACTGGCGGAGGCCTTGCGGGATGCGCTCGCTGCCGGGGCCTCGCTGAGCGCAACCCTGGACTTCGACGCCGGGCTGGACCGGATGTTGGCAGGTCTCGAGCGGGTGGTGCCCTTCGATGGCGCCAGCCTGATGATGCTGGACCGCAAAACAGGCCGGGTGCGCATCGAGCGGACCCACGGGTACGACAGCTACAAGGCCGGCCTTGCAGAGCAGCTCACCGGGCTGGAGTTCGACCTGGATTCCACCGAGAACCTGAAGTGGATGGCCGAACACCGCCAGCCAATGGTCATCCCGGATGTGAGCATCTATCCCGGCTGGGTGGATATCGAGTCAGCCGGTTTCATGAAATCCTGGGCGGGAGCCCCGGTCGTGGTCGACGATGAGGTCATCGCCTTCTTCTCGGTGGACAAGGCCGAGGCGGGCTTCTACAAGCCCGAACATGCCGAGCTGCTCAAGGCTTACACCGGCCAGGCCACCCTGGCGCTCCAGAACGCGCGCCTCTTCGAAGAGACCCGCCGGCGCTTGAACGACCTCGAGATCCTCTACGAGAGCAGCCTGGCCTTCACCCAGATGCTCGACCCGCAGGCTGTCACCCGCAAGATGGTCGAGCTGATGACCGAGAAACTGGGTTGGGAATCTGTCGCCATCCGCCTGCTCAAGAAGAGCAGCGCCGAGCTCGAACTTGCCGCCTACAACCAGCGCGGGTCCAGCCCCGAGGCGATGGAAGCGTTGGCATCTCAATGGAAGACGCTCGTCTCGCGGACAGACCAGGGCATGAGCGGCTGGGTCTTCCAGCACAAGCAATCGGTGCGCGCCGACGATGTAAAGCAATTTCCGCAGTACATCGAGACCTCCCCCGGCGTCCAGTCCGGTTTATATGCTCCGTTGATGATCGGCGCCGAGGTGATCGGCGTCATCGCAGTGGAAAGCAGCGAACCGGCCGCCTTCAGCCAGCAGGACGAGAACCTGCTCAACACCCTGGCCCGGCAGGCAGCGATCGCCATCCATAACGCCGGCCTCTACCAGGAAGCGGAAGGCCGCGCCGGTCAATTCGCCAGCCTGTATGAGATCACCCACCAGCTCAGCGGGGCAACCGAGATCGAGAGCGTGATCGAGATCATCACCCGCCAGGCCACGGCCCTGCTCAATGCTCCCGGCGGCGAAATATATCTATTCCATCCAGATTGTAATGAACTAGAAGGCGCGGCGACATCGGAAGCGCGCATCCCGCTCGGCGTCCGGCTCGCACTCGGCGAAGGGGCTTCCGGCCGGGCGGCGCAAAGCCGCCAGCCGGTCCTCGTCGATGATTATTCCAACTGGGAAGGCCGTTCACACCAATACGATGGGATCCCCTTTTCGACCGTCATCGCAGTGCCCATGCTCTACAGCGGGGAACTGCTCGGCGTCATTAGCGTCTTCCACCAACACATCGAAGGGCAGGCCAGCCCGCGCTTCAGCGAGGAAGACAGCCGCCTGCTCTCGCTCTTCGCCAGCGCGGCCGCGGGCGCGGTCTACAGCGCCCGATTACTCATGGATACCCGCCGGCGGGCGGAGGAGCTCAGCGCCCTGACCCAGGTCTCGGCTGCGATGCGCAAAGCCCAGTCCCGGGCGGAGATGCTGCCGGTGATCCTCGACCAGGTCTGCAACCTCTTCCAGGCCGGCGGAGCATCCCTGGCCATGCGCGATCCACTCACCTGGGAGACCGTGATCGAGCTGGGCTACGGGAAATGGGCGGCCTCCACCGGCACCCGCCTGGACGAAGGCGAGGGGATCAGCGGCCAGGTAATCCAGGACGGCCTGCCGTATGTCCATGAAAACGCCCACGAAGACCCGCTCATGACCCACACGGATTCGCTCCTCAACCTGACTGCCGTGGCCTGTGTTCCCCTGACCACCCCCCAGGGTACCATCGGCTGCCTCTGGATCGGACGGGAACTCCCGATCAATGATGCAGAACTCGATTTGTTGACTGCCATCGCCAATATCAGCGCCAACGCCATCCAGCGCACCACCCTGCACGAAAAAACCGAGCAACACGTCGGCCAGTTGGCCGTGGTCGCCGACATCGGCCGCTCGCTCTCCGAGACCCTCGAGTTGGAGCAAGTCTACAAGCGCCTGGCGCTATCCCTGTACGACCTGCTGCCCGACATCTGCGGGTTATTCATCTCGCTCTACGATCCGCAACAGCAACTGATCCACTGTGCCAGCGGCCATTTCGACGGCAATTTCATCGACCCCGGGAATCTGCCCAGCCTGCCGCTGGATGCCAGCGGCAAAGGCCACCAGAGCCAGGTCATTCTCGACGCAGAACCGCTGATCGTCAACGACTTGCAGGCAGGCCCGCAGACACCCATTCGCGCCCGGGTCGGTGACGCGGACAAGAACGCCCAGTCTGCCATCTATGTCCCGATGAACGCCCAGGGCAAGGTCATCGGGCTGATCCAGGTACAGAGTTACCGCCTCAACCGCTTCAGCAATGACGATATCGGACTGCTGACCCTGGTGGCCAACACTGCCGCGGTGACCATCGAGAATGCACGCCTGTTCAGTGAGACCCAGCAGCGCCTGCAGCGCCTGTACGCCCTGCACGCCATCGACCTGGCCATCAGCGCCAGTGTGGACCTGCGCGTCACGCTCAACATCCTGCTCGACCATGTCATGAATCAGCTCAATGCGGATGCTGCCGCGATCCTGCTGTTCAACCCTGGCCTGCAGGCGCTCGAATACATCAGCGGGCGTGGCTTCAATGCCCGGTCCGTGGAGGGCCTCCAGGTGCGGATGGGGTCCGGGCTGGCAGGCCAGATCGTGCTCAACCGGCGAATGCTCAGCATTCCCGATCTCAACCAACCCGATGCGCTGCGCGGGCTTGTCCCCTCCCAACCCAGCCTCGCCGATGAGGGCTTCCAGGCCTACCATGGCGTGCCGCTGGTCTCCAAAGGCCGCATCCAGGGAGTCCTCGAGATCTACCACCGCTCAGCGGTACGACCGGATTCGGAATGGTTGAACTTCCTCGAGACGCTCGCCGGCCAGGCCGCCATCGCCATCGACACTTCCCGTCTGTTCGACGAACTGCAACGCAGCAACTTCGACCTGATGCTGGCCTACGATGCCACCATCCAGGGCTGGTCACAGGCAATGGATGCCCGTGATAAAGAGACCGAGGGCCACACCCTGCGGGTCACCGAACTGACCCTGCAACTGGCCCAGATGCTCAATATCAACGAGGGAGACCTCGAACATCTCCGCCGCGGGGCGATGCTGCACGACATCGGCAAGATCGCCGTTCCCGACAATATCCTGCACAAGACCGGCCCGCTGACCGACGAGGAGTGGGATGTGATGCGCCAACACCCGGTCAGCGCCTACGAGATGCTGGTGCCTGTGGCTTTCCTGCGCCCGGCCCTCGACATTCCCTACTGTCATCATGAAAAATGGGATGGCAGCGGGTACCCGCGCAGCCTCTCCGGGGAACAGATCCCGCTCGCGGCGCGCATCTTTGCCATCATCGATGTCTGGGATGCGCTGATCTCCGACCGGCCCTACCGTAAAGCCTGGAGCAAAGACAAGGCCATCGCATACATCCGCGAGCAGTCTGGCACTCACTTCGACCCGCGGGTGGTGGATGCGTTCATATTGATGCAGGAAGGGTTACAGAAAACCCTTTCCCACTGAGCAACGCATCCTTGAGAGCGCAGGGTATGATCGCGTCGATCCGTACATCTTCCCGGCAGTCTGTAGACCGCCGGGAATTGACTCTCATAGCCGCCCGGCGCATTTTCGTCCTCGATTCCTTCGACAAGAGTAATCACCGAAAGGTTACATTCGGCCCTAAATCCCCAAAACGGGATGATGTACAATATTTTAATAACAATCATCAATAGACTTTTTGGCAATTAGAAAAAACGTCCCGAAGGTTGCAGTCGGGCGCTTAAATTACTCGAAATAATCCTTCGGGACGGTGCTTATATGTTATCACTGATAATGTCTAATAAGCCGGGGAAGGGGGGCTGCCTCCTTATTGAGAAGTTGCAGATCATCCTCGGCCCGCCTCAACCGGGCCGTGAGTCACGAACAAGTTGTGTCGAGGAGCGTCCATGAACTACTGGAGACAACCGCTTGATCGGGACCGTATTCTCATCACCCACGGTATCGTTCATGTCATCGAAGAACGGTGCAAGGGATGCGGTTTCTGCGTGGAGTTCTGCCCCCGGGACCTGCTGTCCATGTCGGCGCGCACGAACTCCAAAGGCTATCACCCCCCCGAGACCAGCGACGACCTGAACTGCGTCAATTGCGGCCTGTGCGCCCTGCTGTGTCCGGACTTTGCCATCTATGTCGAGGATGGCGGAGCGCACTCCCCGGAAAAGGTTGTCCCCATCCACGCCAGGGAGTCGCAGCCATGAGCACCGGCCGCGGACTGTTGACCGGGTCCCACTTCATGCTCGGCGACCACGCCTGCGCCGAAGGGGCGATCCTGGCCGGATGCCGTTTCTTTGCAGGTTACCCGATCACCCCCGCCACCGAGATCGCCGAACAGATGTCCGTGCGGCTGCCCCAGGTCGGCGGGATTTACATTCAAATGGAAGATGAGCTCGCCTCGATGAACGCCATCCTGGGCGCGTCCTGGGCAGGGGTCAAGTCGATGACTGCCACCAGCGGGCCGGGGTTCTCCCTGATGATGGAAAACCTGGGCCTGGGGATCATGCTCGAGACACCCTGCGTAGTCGTCGATGTCCAGCGCGGCGGCCCCTCCACCGGCCTGCCCACCCTGGTCGGTCAGGCAGACATGATGCAGGCCCGCTGGGGCTCACACGGCGACTACGAGATCATCGCCCTCTGCCCTGCCTCACCGCAGGAACTCTTCGACCTGACCATCCGCGCCTTCAACCTCTCCGAAAAATACCGCACCCCGGTGCTGTTGATGACTGATGCCGAGGTGGGCCACATGACCGAGAAGGTGGTCATCCCGCCCCCGGACGAGGTCGAGATCAGCAACCGCCCGCAGGTGCATCAAGGCGATGTCGAACCGGACCATTTCCGCATTTACCGCGACAGCCCGACGAGGGACAGCGGCTACGTCTCCCCGATGACCGCCGCGGGCGAGGGCTACCGCATCCATGTCACCGGTCTGACCCACGACGAGCGCGGCTACCCGGCGATGAACGCCAGGGTGCACGAGTGGAATGTCTCCCGCCTGATCGATAAGATCCGCCTCCATCGTGACGACATCATCACGTTGGATGAACAAAATCTGGAGGATGCCGAGGTCGTTGTGGTCGCCTATGGCATTTCTGCGCGCACATCGCTGTGGCCGGTCGAACAGGCCCGTCAGGAAGGCATCCGCGTCGGGGTTCTCAAGCTGGTCACCGTCTGGCCGTTCCCGGAGGAGCGCATCCGCCAGCTGGCCCGCGGGATCCGCGCCTTCGTCGTCCCCGAGATCAACATGGGCCAGATCCGCGGCGAGGTCGAACGCTGCGCTGCGGGTCAGGCCCTGGTGCTCGGCGCCAACCGCGCCGGCGGGGACGTGTTGGAGCCCCACCACGTCCTGAATGTCATCCGCCAGGCAGCCGGACGCCCCGTCCAGGATCTGGAGCACGTCGCCAGCGCGCCCGGCGAGACCATGGAGGAATGAGCATGCCTGAAGAAAAGATGGAACGCAGTGAACGCTTGAGGGTGCTGGGCTATGAAGCGCCGCAGGCCAGCGACTGGGTCACCGGCCTGCACCCGATGGACGAATTGCTGCGCAGCGAGCGGCTGCCCCACATCTGGTGCCAGGGCTGCGGCCTGGGCACCGCCCTGACCACATTCATCGGCGCCCTGCAATGGCTGCAGAAGAACGAAGGCTGGGACATGGACAAGGTCGCGGTCGTCTCGGGCATCGGCTGCACCGGCCGGGTCGCCGGTTACGTGCGCCTGGATTCCTTCCACACCACCCACGGACGGGCGCTGCCCTTCGCCTCGGGCCTCAAGCTGGCCAACCCGGACCTGAAGGTGGTCGTCGTCTCGGGAGATGGGGACATCGCCGGCATCGGCGGCAACCACTTCATCCATGCCGCCAGGCGCAACCTGGACATCACCGTCATCTGCGTCAACAATTTCAACTACGGGATGACCGGTGGCCAGGTCGGTCCGACGACTCCCCACGAAGCCCGCTCCGTGACCAGCCAGTATGGCAACTTCGAGTACCCCTTCAACCTGCCTTACCTGGCCGCGGCCAGCGGCGCCTCATTCGTTGCCCGTTGGACGGTCCTGCACGCCCGCCAGCTCGAGTGGACCCTGCGCGAAGCCCTGACCCATCCCGGATTCAGCTTCGTCGAAGTGATCGCCCCCTGCTCCACCGCTTATGCCCGCTGGAACCCGGAAGGCCGCGGCCTGGATCCGGAAAAGCTCGGCCGGCGCGGCCTGGAGACGATGAAATACTACCAGAAGGTGGGCATCACCCTGCACGGCGCCCACCCCAAGGATTCTGATGTGAAGGTCAATGAAAAAGGGGAGATCACCGTGATCCCCGAAGGTAAATTCCTGGACGAGGCCAAGCCTTGTCTCAAGGATGCGATGGACACCATAAACTCCCAGGCGGAGAAACTGTGGCTGGCTGAGCGGGAAGCCCTCGACAAACGGGTCCAACTTCCCGCCCGCGGCGAAAAGATCCCGCGCGTCGAGGTCCAACTAGGCGGCTTCGGCGGCCAGGGTATCATCAGCGCCGGGCGGATCATCGGCCAGGCTGCCGCCATCTACGATGGCCTGGAAGCCTGTTTCACCCAGAGCTACGGCCCTGAAGCGCGCGGCGGATCGGCGGGCTCGCAGGTGGTCATCGCCAGCGACCCGATCCACCATCCCCACTTGATCCAGCCGGCCAGCATGATCATCATGTCCCAGGGGGCGTATGCCAAGTACATCCCCACCCTGGCTCCACAGGGCGTGTTGATGATCGATGAAGGCCTGGTCAACCTGCCTCGCGACCACCGCAGCGATATCGCCACCTTTGGCATCCCGGCCACCGAGATCGCCGAAGGGGCGGGCAACGTCCGGGCAGCCAACACCGTCATGCTCGGCTTCTGGACGGCTATTGTCGGCGTGGTCAGTAAAGAAGCCATGCGCCAGGCGGTGACCGAATCCGTCCCTGCCCGGGCAGTGGAGTTGAACCTGAAAGTCTTCGAGATCGGTTACCAGAAGGGGTTGGAACTCGGCCGCGAACCGTAACAGGGAACCCGCTTTGAGCCAGGAGACTCTCATCATCGACCACAGCCAGGGGTCTGGCAGATGCAGGTATTCAAGCCAACCTGGCTCCAAATGGGTTGCAGGTGCGCAACCTGACCCGAGGTCCAGACCGAGGTCGAACTTGCTAAATAGCGCCGCGAACCACCTAGGAGGAAGGGCAGCGTGAACAAAGGTGTACTGATCATCGGCGGCAGCCTGGCCGGAACCCAGGCCGCCATGGATCTGGCGGATGCGGGCAACCCCGTCCACCTGATCGAGCCGTCTCCCTTCCTGGTCAACAGCGACGGCCAGCACCTGCTCAGGACCCGCTTGCTCGAAGTGGCCAGACACGCCAACATCACTGTCTGGACGAACACACAGCTCAACCGCGCCGAAAAGAAGCCCGGCCGGTTGCACGTCGAACTGCGCCGCCACCCGCGTTACGTGGATCTGTCGAAGTGCACCGCCTGCGGTAAGTGTGTCGAAGTCTGCCCGGTGACCGTGCCGGGCACGAACCACAAGGCGATCTACATCGACAGCCAGCCTGGATGCATGGCCATCGTAAAAGAAGGCAAGCCGCCTTGCGCGAACACCTGCCCGGGGGGCATCCACGTGCAGGGATACGTCGCCCTGATTGCACAAGGGCGCTTCCAGGAGGCGATCGACCTGGTGCAGGTGGCAATCCCGTTCCCGGGCATCTGCGGGCGCGTCTGCACCCACCCCTGTGAGTTCAACTGCCGCCGGGCGGAATTCGATGCCCCGGTCGCTGTGCGCTTGCTCAAACGCTTCGTCGCCGACTGGGAGCTGTCCCAGGGGAGGCCGGCACCTGCCTCGAAAGGGGAGGATCCCGACAGCAAAGCTGACCGGGTGGCCATCGTCGGCGCCGGGCCGGGCGGGATGGCAGTCGCCGACCGGTTGGCGCGCCTGGGTTACCAGGTGACGGTCTTCGAGAAGCTGCCTGTCATCGGTGGGATGATGGCCGTCGGCATCCCTGAGTACCGCCTGCCGGGCGAGGTGATCGCCCGCGAATACCGCCAGATACAGGAGTTGGGCGTCGAAGTCCGCCTGAACACGGCCATCGGCCCGGGCGGCGAGTTCACCCTGGATGACCTGTTCGACCAGGGCTACCGCGCCGTCTGCCTGGCAATTGGCGCCCACCGGAGCCAGAACCTGCATATCCCTGGCGAGGAACTCCCCGGGGTGGTCCATGGCATCGATTTGCTGCAAGCCATCAACCTCTCCCAAAGGATCGACGACCCTGGCCTGACCGCCAGCATAAAGAAAATGATCCGCCGGGGGAAGAGCACCCGGGTGGCTGTCCTCGGCGGTGGGAATACAGCCATGGATGTCTCCCGGTCGCTCAAGCGGCTGGGCGTCAGAGACGTGCGCATTCTCTACCGGCGCACACGGACAGAGATGCCCGCCATGGCGGAGGAGATCGAGGATGCCGAACACGAAGGTGTCGGGATGGAATTCCTGGTCTCGCCGGTGCGCCTGCTGGGTGATGCGCAAGCCGGCGTCAACGGGCTGGAGTGCATCCGCATGAAGCTGGGCGAGCCGGATGCCAGCGGTCGCCGCCGGCCGGTGCCCATCGCCGGGAGCGAGTTTGTCGTCGACCTGGATATGGTCGTCCTGGCCATCGGCCAGTCCCCTGACTTGAGCTTCCTGGGCGAGGAACATGCCATCGCCATCACCCGCAACGAGCGCATCAACGTGGCTGACGTCAGTTTCATGACCAGCCGTCCGGGCGTCTTTGCCGTGGGCGATGCTGTGACCAGCGACAAAATGGTCGTCATCGAGGCGATCGGCATGGGCAAGCAGGCCGCGGCATCGATCGACATGTACCTGCGCGGGCTGTTGCCGAAGGAGATCGTCGTTGACGACCGCGAGGTGCCCATCGCCCGGCGCGAGTTGTCTGCGGCGGAACGCGTTCCCGTCAAGCGCACCCGGGTGGCGACCATCCCGTTGAGCCAGCGACGGACCAGCTTCGCCGAGGTGGAATTGGGCTATACGGCCGAGCAGGCGGTTGCCGAGGCCCGGCGTTGCCTTGCCTGCGGACCGTGCAGCGAGTGCCAGGCCTGCGTCCAGGTCTGCCAACCCGGGGCCATCACCCACGACCAGTGCGAGACCTTCAGCGACCTCGATGTCGCCGCGATCCTCATTGCTGCAGAACCCCCCCTCACCCATCTCCCGCCGCTCCCCACATCGCCTGCCATTCTGCACATCGAACCCCACGATCCCCTGGCCGCCTCAGCCGCAGCCGCACAGGTCATGGCAAGCCTCCCCACCCGGACCAAAGCCCAACCCCTGACCGATCACCCTGCCCCGGAACATCCCCCTGCCCGCATCGGCGTCTTCCTCTGCCAGTGCGGCGACGAGATCGCCCGTATCATCGACAACAAAGCCGTCCACACTCTGGCCGCCGGCCTCCCCGGTGTCGCCCACACCCAGACGCTGCCCTTCGCCTGCTCTTCCGAGGCTGCCCGGTCCATCCACGCCGCGGTCGAAGACTACCACCTGGACGGCGCTGTCCTTGCCGCCTGCTCGTGCTGCTCCCTCGACCAGGTCTGCTTTAGTTGCACCTTCCAGCGCATCCGCTGCAAGGGCAACCTGGGCCTGTTCACCCAGGCCGACGGTCACGACAAGGCCCGGACCGCCCGCTTCGAGTTCGTCAACATCCGCGAGCAGTGTGCCTGGGTGCATGCCGATGACCCCGCAGCGGCCACATCCAAAGCCGCCAGCCTCATCGCCGCCACCGTCGCCAGCCTGCGGACGCCATCCAGCAGGGCAGCGTTGGCGCAACCCCAGGAGAGGACGGCATTGATCCTCGGCCGGGGGACAGCCGCGGCCGTATGCAAAAAGATGCTCGCCAGGCAGGGTATATCCGCCGTTGTGCTCAGGAAACCCCCGGCCCAGGTCAGGCGCGCCGCGGGACAGTTCATCGTCCAGAAGGGTGACCAGTCCTGGATGGCATCTACGCTGGTCCTTGCCCCTCGCGATGCCCAGGAGGCAGGAGAATTGCAGGCTGCCTTTGTACCCCAGAAAACTGCTCCCAGGGGTGTTCCGTCTTGGGGCGGCGTGGATACCCATCGCCCGGGTGTCTTCTTCTGCGACCCGGAACGCGATCCAGCCCTGACCGGCGCGGCGGCTGCCGGACGCCTCGCCGCCTGGCTGGGACGCGTCCAGACCCGCCTGCCGGCCGCGGCCATCGTCGACCCGCAGCGTTGCCGGTCATGCAGCACCTGTGTCGAGACCTGCGAGTTCGGCGCGCCATCATTGATGGTCTTCGCAAAGGACCGCATCTACTCGTGGATCGATCCGGCCATCTGCACCGGCTGTGGGACATGCGCGGCGCGCTGCCCCTCCGGGGCGATCACGGCCGGGTACTCGAGCGATGCAGAAATCCAGGCCATGCTCAAAGCGTTCGTGACTTGAGGAGGTAGAAGGAATGGCAGACCCGAAGGTCATCGTGTTCACCTGTAACTGGAACGCCTATCACGGCCTGGAGACGGCCGGTGTGCAGCGTTTGAGCTACCCGCCTTCGATCCTGCCCCTGAAGGTGATGTGCCTGGGTCAACTCAGCCCGGGGATCGTCTTGAAAGCCTTCGAAAATGGGGCCGCTGGCGTCCTGCTGCTGGGCTGTCCTGCGGGAGAGTGTCACTTCGAATCTGGCAACCGGCGCGCCGAGGAGGCATTCGCAGAAGCGAAAGAGCTGGCCACCCTGCTCGGTTACCGGGATGAACAGTTCAAATTGGATTGGGTCACTGCCGGTGACGGCGAAGGTTTTGTCGAAATAGTAGTGCGCTTCGTGGCCGGGCTCGCTGGGATCCGGGAAACAGGATGAACACACTGCTAGAACTGGTCAAAAAGAACCACCTGTGGGTCTGTCTCGATTGCGGCAAGTGCGGCGCCACCTGCCCGGTCAGCCGCTGGGAAACGCGCCGCCATACCAGCCCGCGCACATTGATCGAGAAATCGCTCCATCGCGGCATCGACGCGGTGATGGACGAGCCGCTGTTCTGGTCGTGCCTGACCTGCCGGCGTTGCAGTGAGACCTGCCCATCATCCGTCCATTTTTCCGAATTCATCTGCGAGGCCCGGGACCTGGCCAGGCAAGACTACCGCAGCGGGGATTGCACCCACAGCGAAATGATCCAGACCTGGAGTCGGATGATGGCCAACCCCGACATGCGTCAGAACCGCCTGGGCTGGTTGAGCGATGACCTGGAGGTCTCGGACGATTCGGATACGTTGTTCTTTGTCGGTTGTATACCCTACTACGACCCCATGTTCAGGAAACTCGGCGTCGAGACAATCGAAATCGCCCGCTCTGCAGTCAGGATCCTGAATTATCTGGGGGTCAAACCGCAGGTCATGCCTGATGAACGCTGCTGCGGCCATGACCAGTTCTGGGAGGGCGACAGGGAGACCTTCCAGGCCCTGGCGGCATTGAACCTGGAAAGGATCAAGGCCACCGGCGCCAAACGGATCGTGACCACCTGCCCGGAATGCACCCGCACGCTCAGGGTTGACTATCCCCTCCATGCCGGCCCTCACGGGCTGGAGGTCCTGCACCTGACTGAACTGCTGACTCAGAGCGGGGTGCCTCTGCCTGACTCGACTGAGACGCATGCCACCCAGGTCACCTACCAGGACCCGTGCCGGCTTGGCCGTCACCTAGGCATCTACGATGCCCCCAGGCAGATTATTGCCGGACTTGGCTTCGATCTCTTTGAGATGCCCCGCCACGCCAGTTCCAGCCAATGCTGCGGGACGAGCTGCTGGCGGTCTTGCGGACAGGTGAGCAAGAACATCCAGGTCGAACGCCTGGAGGAAGCCCGCGCCACCGGAGCAGAGCTGCTCATCACTGCCTGCCTGAAATGCCAGATCCACTTGAAATGCGCCCAGAATGACCCCATCCGGGGCGAGCGGATCGACATCCAGATCCGCGACCTGACAACCCTGGTTGCTGAGAAAATTACTGCTGCAGCGCAACAGGCCGCAGCACAGGAGGTATCCGTTGGGAACTGATAACCTACGTATAGGTGTCTTTGTATGTGATTGTGGTTCGAACATCGCCGGGCCCGTCGACACCGAAGCTGTACGCGTCTATGCCGAGGCCTTGCCGGGCGTCGTCACCGCGGTTCGCAACAAATATACCTGCGCCGACCCCGGCCAGCAGGAGATCCAGCGGACGATCCGCGAACAAAACCTCAACCGAGTGGTGGTGGCCTCCTGTTCGCCAGCAACCTACGAGCCGATCTTTCGGACCTGCATCCAGGGCGCCGGGCTCAACCCCTACCTGCTCGAGATGGCCAACATCCGTGAGCATTGTTCCTGGGTGACCCCCAACGACCGGGAAGCGGCCACGGGTAAAGCAAAAGGCATCGTCAAGGTGGCGGTTGCCCGGGCCAACTGGCTCTACCCCCAGGACGAGGAGCAGATCGCCGTCACCGACGCGGCGCTGGTCATCGGCGCAGGTGTGGCCGGCATCCAGGCTGCCCTCGACCTTGCCGACGCCGGGCACCCGGTAACCCTGGTCGAGCGCAAACCATCGATCGGCGGCATCATGGCCCAGTTGGACAAGGTCTATCCGGATATCGAATGCAGCATATGAATTCTCGGACCAAAAATGATGGATGTCGGTCGACATCCCAACATCACACTCCTGACCTACGCAGAGGTCGAAGATGTCTCTGGCTACGTCGGCAACTTCAAGGCCCGCATCCGCAAGAAAGCCCGTTACGTGGACGAGACCCAGTGCACCTCCTGCGGGGATTGCAGCGCGGTCTGCCCGATCGTGGTCCCAGACGAGTTCCAGATCGGCCTGGGCAGCCGTAAGGCCATCCACATCCCGTTCCCACAAGCAGTCCCGTCTGCCTACATCGTCAACGCCGACGAATGCCTGGGCCAGAATCCGATCGCTTGTGGCAAGTGCATCGAGGCCTGTGAAAAGAAATGCATCGACTTCGACATGCAGGACCAGATCCTGAACGTCGAGGTCGGTACCATCACCGTCGCCACCGGCATGGACGTCTACGACCCGACTGCCCTGGATGAGTATGGCTACACCCGCTTCCCCAACGTCGTCACCAGCCTGGAGTTCGAGCGCCTGATCTGCACAGGCGGGCCGCTGGAGGGTCACCTGGGCCGCCCAGGCGACCTGCGCAAGCCGGACAGGATCGGCTTCATCCAGTGCGTCGGTTCGCGCACCAACAACCCCGAGCAGGGCAACCCCTACTGTTCGAACATCTGCTGCATGAACAGCATCAAGGCCGCCCAATACCTGAAAGACAACTACCCGGACACGGATGTCGTCATCTTCTATATGGACCTGCGCGCTTTTGGCAAGGGATTCGAGGAATTGCTGATGCGCAGCAAGAGCAACGGCGTACGCTATATTCGCGGCTTGCCGGGGGAGGTGCGCGAGGACCCGGCCAGCGGCAACCTGTGGGTCACCGTGGAGAACACCACCGGCAACCGCCTGGAGACCCATGAGTTCGACATGCTGGTGCTTGCCGTGGGGGCCAAACCGGCAGCCACCACCGAGACAGTCCGCCAGATGGTCAGCCTGTCCAGGTCGCCGAGCGGTTTCCTGAAGGAGGCCCATCCCAAGCTGCGCCCGGTGGACACGCCCACCAAGGGGGTGTTCATTGCCGGCTGCGCCGAGAGCCCCAAGGACGTGCGCGAGAGCGTCACCCAGGCGAGCGCATCCGCCTCGCGCGCCGCGATCCTGCTCAACAAAAGCAAGCTGACCGTCGAGGCGATCACCGCCGTGGTCGACGAGGATTTGTGCAAGCTGTGCGGCCTTTGCGCCGGGGTCTGCCCCTTCAGCGCCATCACCTGGGAGAAGAAACAGGTCGCCCGGGTGACCAGCGCGGCCTGTACCGGGTGTGGCACCTGCGCGGCGGAATGCAAGTACGGGGCGATCGCCATGCGCCACTTCTCCGACCAGGCCATCTACGCCCAGATGGACGCCATCCTGGAGCAGGACCCGCAGGATTCCATCGTCACCTTTGCCTGCAACTGGTGCTCGTATGCCGGAGCGGACACGGCCGGGGTCAGCCGGATGGCCTACCCACCCAACGCCCGCATCATCCGGACGATGTGCTCAGGGCGGGTCAGCCCTGAGTTCGTCTGGTATGCCTTCCGCAAAGGCGCACCCGTGGTGCTGGTCTCCGGCTGCCATTATGTGGACTGTCACTACCTGGACGCCAACCGCTCGACGACCCGCCGGTTGGACGGCCTGTGGGACGGGCTGGAGAAAGCCAGCCTGCGCCCGGACCGCTTGCTGCTGGAATGGTGCTCGGCTGCCGAGGGCGCCCGCTGGCAGACCATCATGAAGGAAGCGGAGAAGAAACGCCAGGGCGTGAGCCTGGAAGAGATCGCCCAGGCCCGGGCATCGCTGGCGGAAACCAAAGTGCCCAGCCCGCGCAACCCCCGGACCGCAGACGAAGGCCAGCAGGCGGAATTCCACTGCCTGCGCTGCGACAAGCGCTGGTCGGGCGTCTACAAGACCAACACCGAGCGCATCTGCCCGCAGTGCCGTTCCAACAGCATCCGCTGGCTGAGAACAGGATAATCGATTATTCTTGACCCTGGATGTTGACAACCGGACGCCTTGCAGAGGTAATGTACCATGCAATTGGATAAGAATAACGTACTACCGGAGCCCGGTCTCTGGAAGTACTATATACTGTCCAATATGTCTCATGCAGAAGATTGTGTTTTAACATTGAAAACGAGCCCACCTGGGGGAGGATTTAACATTGAAAGTGAGCCCACCTAAATCATAAGAACTCCGGCACAATAAGAGCGGAGGCAAGGAGATGAAAAAGGTGGAAGACTACGAACGGATAAGG
>JBDRPT010000123.1:0-5823 GCA_043826785.1 Chloroflexota bacterium
ACGGATCGCCTCAAACAATTCTCGCTTGCTTCGTTGACTCATCATGTTCTCCTCCGGCGCCTTTCGGCTCCGTCATAAGGTAACATTCTTTCTGAGGCAACGATATTACCAATAGTAAGATTCTATTTGAGGCAATGCGCTCTTCGCAAGAAATCCATTAGTGTAGTATAATAGACCCGTTTACAGACCAGCCAGTGCAAGATTGCCTTTTATCCGTTTCCCGGCAGTCAAGGAGTGTGTATAGCGATTATCGATTAGCGAATACTCATGCAATCCTGGATGTTGCCCTTGCCTCGGCTGAGTCTGTGAGTAGCCGAGTTTTTATTACCCTTCCTTGGGAAGGAGGTGAGAGATATGACGAGCGTTACCTTACGCAATAATGAATCACAAGACATGTTACTCAAGCGGTTTCGCAAAAAAGTCGTCAAAAGCGGCGTTTTGAGCACGATACGACGCAAGCGTTGGTTTGTGTCCAAGAGTGAACAACGTCGCATGGAGAAGAAAAAGGCAATCCGTCGCATCCGCCGACGCCAACCCCGGGATATGGAATGATCCTTTTGCTGGTCGGAAAGTGGATTTGGAGGTTTTATGGCGAAAGAGGAAGATAAAATTCAGGTCGAGGGGACTGTGTTCGAAGCTCTACCCGGGACCCAATTCCGGGTCCGGCTCGATAATGGGCATGATGTCTTGGCGTATCTCTCGGGCAAAATGCGCAAGTATTACATCCGCATTCTGCTCGGTGACCGGGTCAAAGTCGAAATCTCCCCGTACGATCTGACGCGTGGCAGGATCACATATCGCCAGAAAAAGACCAGTGGTGAGATGGAAACAACCGAATAATCCAAATTCCGCCTTCCAGAAATTATCAGCCCCTGCAATTTTGCAGGGGCTATTTGATATCCGTAATCAGGTTCAAGGAAGGTGCCCAAAGGAATTCAACACCTTGATGTAATTAGACCGCCGTAAGGCGTGTGGCTCACGGACTGCCTGTGCGCTCATGCTGCCCTTCATCTGCTGGATGGATTCATACTCATGTGTTTCCATCCATGTTTTGATCTCTGCCAGGATCTCTCCTGCTCGTCCAGGCCCATTGGCTAGCAGTTCGGATGCCATCATCGCCACGCTGGCTCCGGCCATCATCGCTTTGAGCGCATCTTCTGCCGTATGGACGCCGGTTGTCAGGGCTAAATCGGCATCAACCTGCCCATAGAGCAGTGCGATCCAACGCAGGGGCATGCGCAATTCCCGGGAGGTGCTGAGCACCAGACTGGGGACGACTTCCAGTGCCTCCAAGTCAAAATCGGGTTGATAGAACCGGTTGAAGAGGACCAGACCATCTGCGCCTGCGGTCACCAGATTGCGCATGACATTGGCAATTCCGGTGAAATATGGGCTTAGTTTAACCGCCAGCGGGATTTTTATCTTGGATTTAACATTGGCAACCAGGTCGATATACGTTTTCTCAAGCTCAATACTGGTCCGGTTGGGGTCGAAAGGCAGGTAGTAGATATTCAATTCGAGGGCATCAGCGCCAGCATCTTCGATCCGTTGGGCATATTCAGTCCAACCCCCAGCAGAGACCCCATTCAGGCTGCCGATGATCGGGATTTTGACGACTTCTTTTACCCGGCTGATGTGGTGTAGATATTTTTCAGGGCCGGTGCTGTATCGGCCTGTATCCGGGAGGTAGGTCAGAGCCTCAGCAAAGGAGTAGGTACCGTAGTCGAGATAGTGGTCCAGTTCCAGGCTTTCATGGATGATCTGTTCCTCGAAGAGGGAATACAGGACAACGGCCCCGATCCCCGCTTCTTCCAGTTGTTGGATCGTTTCCACTCTTTCTGAGAGCGGGGATGATGATGCGACGAGAGGGGTCTTGAGATTCAAGCCAAGATAAGTAGTTGTCAGGTCTATCATAATGGTCTCCCTTCGCGATACACAATTGATTGGCTGGCGGATAGGGGTAACCTCTATCCGCCAGATAACAGGTTACGATTGTTCGAGCTGGTCACCGTAGTGCATGGCAGCCATTTGTGAGTAGAATGACCAGCGGTTCTTGGCATCTTCGCGCGCCTGTTTTAGCAATTTCTCGGCGCGGTTTTCATCTGACTGCACCAGCATGCGGAACCGTGTCTCGTTGTACATGTACTGTTCTGCTGAGATAGTCGGTTCTTTGTAGTCGATAACCAGTGGATTTTTGCCGTCAGCAGCCAGACGTGGGTCATAGCGGTAGAGGGGCCAGAGACCACTCTGGACGGCAAGTTTCTGCTGGTCGAGGCCCTTTGCCATGTCGATCCCATGGGCGATGCAATGGCTATAGGAGATGATCAGGGATGGGCCGTCGTAGGATTCTGCTTCCAGGAAGGCCTTCAGCGTGTGCTGATCGTTGGCGCCCATGGCCACCCGGGCGACATAGACAGATCCGTAGGCCATGGCGATCAGGCCGAGGTCCTTTTTGGAACTGCCTTTGCCTTGGGCTGCAAATTTTGCAACCGCTCCGCGTGGGGTTGCCTTGGAAGCCTGGCCACCGGTATTGGAGTAAACTTCGGTGTCAAGGACCAGGATGTTCACGTTGCGACCGGATGCCAGGACATGGTCGAGCCCGCCATAGCCGATGTCGTAGGCCCATCCATCCCCCCCCAGGATCCAGACCGATTTTTTGACCAGGGCATCAGCCACGGAAATCAGGTTCTTCGCCTGCGGATTTTTGGAGTTGGCAAGCCGGTTCTTGAGGATTTCCACGCGTTCGCGCTGGACCTTAATCCCGGCTTGGCTGGACTGGTCGGCTTTTAGCAGGTCGTCGACGAGTTCTTGTCCGAATTCTGCGCTGAACTGTGGCAGGATATCATGGATATATTCCACCTGCTTGTCCAGTGACAGGCGGAAACCGAGACCGAACTCGGCATTGTCCTCGAAGAGTGAGTTCGACCAGGTCGGGCCGCGCCCGGATTTGTTTACCGCCCATGGGGTGGTCGGCAGGTTACCCCCATAGATTGACGAGCAGCCGGTTGCGTTGGCGATGATTGCCCGGTCGCCGAATAGCTGCGATAGCAATTTGACATACGGTGTCTCGCCGCATCCACCGCAGGCTCCGGAAAATTCGAAGAGCGGCTCGAGCAACTGCGAGTTCTTGACCGTGCTGAGGTTGATGGCGGTGCGATCGACTTCGGGCAGGGAGATGTAGAACTCCCAGTTGGCTGCTTCCGGTTCGCGCAGCGGCGGTTGAACAGCCATATTGAGCGCCTTGCGTCCGACCTGGGTCTTGTCCTTGGCCGGGCAGGCCTCCACGCAGAGGGTGCAACCGGTGCAGTCCTCCGGCGCCACCTGGACGGTATAAGCCATTCCCGGGAATTCCTTAAATTTGGCGTCCATGGATTTGAACGTGGCCGGGGCACCCTTGAGATATTTCTTATCATAAACGTTGTGACGGATAGATGCGTGCGGACAGACGAAGACACACTTGCCACACTGGATGCACAGGTCAGGCTCCCAGACCGGAATCTCCAAGGCGATGTTGCGTTTTTCCCATTTGGTCGTGTTGGTCGGGAAGGTACCATCGACCGGCATTGCCGACACTGGCAGGTTATCACCATCGAAAGCGATCATTCGCCCGAGTACATCGCGGACAAAAGCGGGGGCTTCCGCTGGAACGGGATCGCGGCGCGTGATCGTGCTGGTGACTTTTTCTGGGACTTTGACCTCGTACATATTGGCCAAGGTCTGGTCAACCGCTTCGAAATTCATCTGAACAACGGCTTCACCACGCTTCCCATATGTCTTCTCGATGGCTTTCTTGATCTGGGTAATGGCTTCCTCGCGTGGCAGGATGCCGGAAATGGCAAAGAAGCAAGTCTGCATGATCGTGTTGATGCGGTTACCCATCCCGGTTTTTTCGGCGACATCGTAGGCGTTGATGACATACAATTTTAGTTTCTTATCAATGATGTTTTTCTGGGTTTCACGGGGCAGGTTGTCCCAAACATCCTCGGGTCCGAAGATGCTGTTCAGCAGGAATACGCCGCCAAGTTGGGCATATTTGAGGATATCGAAGCGCTCCAGGAAATTGAACTGGTGACAGGCTACAAAGTTAGCAGTATTGGGCGTGATCAAGTAAGGGGCCTGGATCGGTTTGGGGCCGAAGCGCAGATGCGAGACGGTCAGAGTGCCAGCCTTCTTTGAATCGTAGACAAAATAACCCTGGGCGTTGTTTTCGGTTTCTTCCCCGATGATCTTGATCGAGTTCTTATTGGCGCCCACGGTTCCGTCAGCACCGAGGCCAAGGAATACGCAGCGCACGGTTTCGGCATGTTCCACAGAGAATGTCGGGTCGTAGTCCAGGCTGGAATTAGATACATCATCCATGATACCGATGAGGAAATGATTTTTCGGAGAAGTCTTAGCCATTTCATCGTAGACTGCTTTGACCATCGCCGGGGTAAATTCCTTGGATGAGAGCCCGTAGCGGCCACCAATCACGTTGATTTCCCTTTGTCCAGCCTCGGCCAGTGCATTAACGACATCCATATAAAGGGGATCCCCAATTGCACCGGGCTCTTTTGTCCGGTCGAGAACGGCGATGCTTTTTACCGATTTCGGCAGTGCACGGACAAAGTGGGCAATTGAGAACGGGCGGTAAAGGTGGATACGAATGACCCCCACTTTTTCCCCACGGTCGACCAAGTAGCGCACGGTCGCCTCGGTGGTCTCACCGCCGGAAGCCATGATGACAACCACCCGTTCGGCATCCGCTGCGCCGATGTAGTCGAATAGATGATACTGGCGTCCGGTCAACTTGGCGAACTTGTTCATCGCCTTCTCGACAATCCCGGGGATCGCTGCATAAAATGGCGTCGAGGTCTCGCGAGCCTGGAAGAACACATCCGGGTTCTGGGCTGTCCCGCGGATGACCGGCCGGTCGGGAGATAATGCTCGGGCGCGGTGCTGGCGGACGAGGTCGTCATCGATCATGGCGCGCAGGTCATCATCGCTTAATTGCTCGATCTTTTCAACCTGATGCGAAGTGCGGAACCCGTCGAAGAAATGGATGAATGGCACGCGCGACTCTAACGAAGCGGCTTGCGCGATTAGAGCAAAATCATGAGCTTCCTGGACAGATCCAGATGGCATCATTGCCCATCCGGTCTGGCGGCAGGCCATGACATCGGAGTGGTCGCCGAAGATGGAGAGGGCATGGGTCGCCACTGTGCGGGCAGAGACGTGGAACACGGTCGGGGTCAGTTCACCGGCGATCTTGTACATATTGGGGATCATTAACAACAAACCTTGGCTGGCGGTGAAAGTGGTGGTCAGCGAACCGGTCTGCAGGGCGCCATGGACTGCTCCTGCCGCGCCACCCTCGGATTGCATTTCCACTACCAAGGGAACAGTTCCCCAGATGTTCTTATGCTTGAGGGCTGACCATTCATCCGCAAACTCGCCCATGTTCGAAGATGGCGTGATCGGGTAGATTGCGATGACTTCGTTAATGCGATGAGCTGTCGAGGCTGTTGCCTCGTTCCCATCAATCGTGATCTTGGGTCGTTCCATATTGTTTAAACTCCTTGTGGATATTGACAGGCTGATAGCCTGTAATGGCCAATGATATTCAACTTATAAGTTTATCCCCTCTTTTTTGGGTGGGAAAGTTATACTTGACACTAAAAAAGCTGTGACATGTCACCAGACAAAGGGCTATTATTAGGAGTTACGCAGTTGGATAGGATTCGGGGGTGTGGTGGGGGGGGGGAGAACGCCCCCCCCACCCCCCCCCCCCACGGTGTTGGGTTGTTGGGAATTTTTTTGGGGTTTTTTAGGTTTTAAAAATTT
>JBDRPT010000124.1:0-10719 GCA_043826785.1 Chloroflexota bacterium
GATATCCAGCTTATCCTGCCCACTTGATCGACTTCGTTAGCCCACTAAAGTAGCCACTCCCAAATTGAGGGGGGAGTGGCTATTATTGTGGGCTCTTCCTGTGTTTCTACCGCGGAGTACGCTGAGAGCGCAGAGATTTCCTTGGTTTTTTCGGCGAACTCCGCGATCTCTGCAGTGAGATGCTTATGAGCCAATCTTTTTGGCCACTCCCCCCGGGTTCGGCCTGCGCCCGGGGGTGCAAACCACCAGCCATCCTCCAGCAGCCAACCCTGGCTGGCTTGATCGAACCAAAGCCAGGGCGATAAAGAGGGTATACTTGTAAGGTATTGCTGTGGGCTGGATCAAGATGGGCACCATGACACCTGTTACATCGGGGATTTCGAAGTTTTCATAGAACACATATTCATCGGTGCGGCAGTAAACCTTGACCCAGCCTGGTATACCCCGGCACAAGTGATATCGAAGGGAGGCACCCATGTTCGATCCTGTTCTAGTCCCATTAGACGGTTCTCTGCTGGCCGAATGCGCCCTGCCGCATGCGGTCGCAATCGCCCGCGCTTTCGATGCTAAAGTAGTCCTGCTGCGCGTCCTGGACAGGAACCAGGCCAGTGAAAATACACAGTTATTAGACCTGGTCAACTGGCAGATCGATAAGACCGGGGCAAAGCTGTACCTGGAAAAGACAGCCGCACGACTTGAAAAAGCCGGCCTGCGGGTCGAGGCCGCTGTTTTGGAAGGGTTGGTGGCGGAATCGATCACAGAGTTTTCGCAAAGCCGGGGGATGAAACTGATCATCCTGAGCAGTCATGGACGCAGCGGGTTAAGTCAATGGGGAATCAGCAGCGTCACCCAAAAAATCATATTTAGTGCGCCCACCTCCGTGCTTATCATCCGTGCGCATCAGCCGCCGTCCAGTGAGTTGATCGAAGGACAGTACAAACGAATCATGCTGCCGCTGGATGGCTCCCGGCGGGCGGAAAACGTCTTGCCCATGGTCACGCTTCTGGCCCGTTTTCACCAATCCTGGATCCACATTGTGCACGTCGTGAAAACACCGGAAATGGCCCGCCAATTGCCCCTGGCGCGTGAAGATGTGGAATTATCCAACCGATTTGTGACCCGCAATCGGGAGGAAGCCATCCGCTATCTCGATCAGGTGCGCCTGCATTCACCCCTGGATGGCATCGCTGTACAAACCCACCTGTTGACCAGCGATAACGCCGCCGCAGCCCTGCATGAGCTGGCAGAAAAGGAAGCCGTCGACATGGTCGCGCTCAGTGCGCACGGCTATTCGGGGTATAACCAATGGCCCTATGGAGGCATGGTCAACAATTTTGTCCTGTACAGCAAGGTGCCGCTGTTGATCGTGCAAGACCTGCCCGCCAAAGAAGAGCCGGCTATCATCGAGATGACACCGCGGGAACACTCATAGGATTAACCCATGCAGGTGTCCCCCGTCCACACTTCCAAAGAAGCCAGCTCAGATGCAGGAGTGCGGCTGGAACAACTTGCCCACCGCCTGGCAGAAAATCACACGGGTGGGGCGAGAAGTCGTCAACAAAAAGCCCGATTAATCAAGCATCTGCCCGGTTGGAAACAGACCTTGCAGGCTGCTTATCAATATTTCAGGGCCACATCCTTGAAAGACCCGGTTTTTTCCCGGGCAAGCGAATGGATGTTGGATAACTTCTACGTTATCGAACAGACATTCCGCCAGATCAAGGAAGATCTCCCCAAAAGCTATCTCGACCAACTGCCCATACTGGATGCAACGGCGCTAAGGAGCTACCCACGCATATTTGCCCTGGCGTGGGAGTTGGTCGCCCATCGCCAGGGTCAGCTTGACCTGGCTCAAGTCGCGACCTTCGTGCAGGATTATCAGCAGGTTACCCCATTGACGGTTGGAGAACTGTGGGCATTACCGACCATGCTGCGCATCGGGACTTTGGAGCGCCTGGCCGCGGCAGTCGCCGCGATCGCAGGGATCGATCCGCCGGCAGGGTTGGATGCGCAACCCAGCCTGCCTGTCTCCCCCGCGCTGCCGAATGAAGTCATCGTCGCCAATTGTTTTCTCAGCCTGCGGCTGTTATCTGCTACAGATTGGAAAGAATTCTTCGAGCAAACCAGCCGCATCGAGCAGATTCTTTGCGATGATCCGGCGGGAATCTATGCAAACATGGATTTTGACACCCGGAACAAATATCGCAGTGTGGTGGAAGAGCTGGCCCGAAATTCCGGCCGCAGCGAAGAAACCGTCGCCCGGGCTGCAATCGCATTCGCCCGCAAGGCTCAAGATGTACCCCAGGCCGCCATCCAAAATCCAGACCGGAAAACGCATGTCGGTTTTTATCTGATCGATGCGGGCCTTTCCGCGCTTGAAATAAGCATCGGCTACCGGCCGCCTCTGAACGCACGCCTGCGGCGATGGGTCCTCGCCCAGCCTACCTTTACCTATCTGGGAAGTACCGGCATTCTCACCCTGCTGATCGTCGCGGGACTGCTGGCTTATTCCCGGGTCTCAGGCGGTTCTCCAGCCCAGTTGATTCTCACCGGCCTGCTCGGGAGCGGGCTGGCGCTGGATGCTGCGATTATCCTGGTCCACTGGATCATCACGCACCAGATGCCCCCGCGCACCCTGGCGCGGATGGACTTTTCGGAAGGCATCCCGGCAGGCTATCGCACGATGGTTGTCATTCCGACCCTGCTGGAAAACGTCAATGAACTCAACTCCTTGCTGCAGGAGCTGGAACTCCACTTCCTGCGCAACCCCGATCCCCAATTGACGTTCGCCCTCCTGACCGACTTCACCGATGCCCCGGCACAGCAGATGCCGGAGGATGAAAACCTGCTCTCCCAGGCAATCGCCGGGATCGAAAGCCTCAATCACAAGTATGAGGGCGCCTCTCCCTTTTACCTGGGTCACCGGGAGCGGGTCTGGAACCCGTCCGAAGGGGTCTGGATGGGCTGGGAACGCAAGCGCGGCAAGCTGGTTGAATTCAATCGGCTGGTGATGAACGCCGGGCAGACATCCCATACCACCCAGGTGGGCGATCTCACCGTTCTGCCCGAGATCCAATATGTGATCACTCTGGATGCAGATACATCCCTGCCGCAGGGCAGCGCCGGCCGCCTGGTCGCAACCCTGGCCCACCCCCTCAACCGGGCAGAATTTGCTGCCGACGGCCTCTCGGTCCGCGCCGGGTATACGATCCTGCAACCCCGCGTCGAGATCAAACCGGCCAGCGCGAACCGCTCTCGGTTTTCGCGGATATTTGCCGGGAATGCCGGTTTTGATCTGTACACGCTGGCTGTTTCGGACGTATATCAGGATCTGTTCGGAGAGGGCAGTTACGTCGGCAAAGGTATTTATGACGTGACCGGCTTTGAGAGAAGCCTGGCAGATCAGGTCAGGAACAACACCCTGCTCAGCCACGACCTTTTTGAGGGGATCTACGGACGCGCCGCGCTGGTCACCGACATCCTCCTTTACGAGGAATATCCGGCAGGCTACCTGAGCTATGCCAGCCGCATGAACCGTTGGATCCGTGGCGATTGGCAGCTGCTGCCCTGGTTGTTCCCGGTCGTCCAAACCGAACAGGGCTTAGCCCCCAACCGGTTGTCGCTGATCAACCGCTGGAAAATTTTCGATAACCTGCGGCGCAGTTTACAGGCCCCGGCAACTCTTTTCTTTGTTGCCGCCGGTTGGCTGTTCCTGCCCGGTTCACCCCTGCTGTGGACTTTGCTGGTACTCCTGACGCCCGCCGTGCCTATCGTCCTACAAGCTATCGAGCACATAAAGAAGAATCTTGGACAGCTTTCGCTGAAAGGGTTGCTCGATCCCAGCAGACTCCCGGTCATGCGCTGGGCACTGAGTATCCTCTTTATGCCCTATGAAGCCTGGCTGGCGCTGACTGCGATTGGGGTCACCCTGACCCGCGTGCTGGTCGCCCGCAGGAACCTGCTGCAGTGGACGACGGCCGCGCAGATCGCCCGCTCATCGAGAATATTTACCTGGCAAAAGGCCTGGGGGCGGCTGACGTCTTCCCTGGCTGTCAGCGCCCTCCTGGGGTTTGCCGTCGCGATGGTACACCCCTCTTATCTGTGGCTGGCGGCTCCCCTGCTTCTCGCCTGGAGCATCTCTCCCCAGGTTGCCTACTGGATCAGCCAGCCCATCATGCACACCTCCGCGCCGCTATCCGCAGCCCAGGACAAACAGATCCGGCGCCTGGCCAGACGTACCTGGGCTTTCTTCGAGCAATTTGCCGGTCCGGACGATCACTGGTTGCCACCTGACCATTTCCAGGAATACCCGCGCGGCAGTGTCGCCCACTACACGACTCCAACCAATATCGGTATGTTCCTGTTGTCTATTCTATCGGCCCATGATCTGGGCTATATCGGTCTGCTCGAACTGGCCATGCGCCTGCGTTCCACTTTCGAGAATATGGACAGGCTGGAACATTACCGCGGTCACCTGTTGAACTGGTACGATACCCAGACCCTGACCCCACTGCCGCCCCGCTATATCTCAACAATAGACAGCGGCAACCTGGCCGCCTGCCTGATCGCCCTCAAACAGGGCTGCCTTGCCCTGGCAGATGCACCCATCGTCGGCGCAGAGCAGTGGCAGGGATTGCTCGTCATCCTGGATATCATCTCCAACATATTGAAAGACCTGGAGGTAAACAACCCCGGCTCGACCCTCGAACCCTTCGAGGTTGAGCTGGACAGCATTTACGAGCGCATAGCCGCCGCCCAGGATAACCCCGGGGCCTGGACCAGCTTGCTCGCCTGGCTCGTCAGCGAGGGGCGCTATCGGATTTCCCGGCACCTGATGGAATTTCTTGACAGCGACTATCCCAATCTGGATCAAGAGACCCTCAGCGATCTGCGGCTCTACCTGGATAGGCTGCAGCAGCAATTGATCAGCATGCAGCGCAATATCAAATTACTGGCACCCTGGCTGAGCACTTTGAACCAGCCGCCCAGGCTGTTTGCCCGGGTAGGAAATCCAGCCCTGCACGCCTGGCAGGATTTCCTGGACAGCCTGCCTGCCGGTCTCCCGGCTCTCGGGGAAGCGGTACTGGCCTACGACGGTATTAAAAGTAGCCTGACCCGGTTAGTGGCGCGACTGGACGGCAGTCCTGATCCCACAGACCTGGTCGAGGAGGCGCGCGACTGGTGTCGCAGGCTGGAGGCAGACCTGACGTCCGCCAGGTTAAGAACAGGCACCCTCCTGGTCGGATATCGCGACCTGGCGAAGCAAGCAGATGGTTACGTCGAGGCAATGGATTTCAAGTTCCTGTTTGACGAGCAACGCCACGTGTTCCACATCGGATACAATGCCACGACTGAAAAGTTGGACACAAGCTATTATGATTTGCTCGCCTCCGAAGCGCGCATCGCCAGCCTGGTCGCCATTGCAAAAGGTGACGTTCCCCAAAGCCACTGGTTGCACCTGGGGCGGCCTGTCACGAGAGTGAACGGGAGACAGGTGTTGCTCTCCTGGAGCGGCACGATGTTCGAATATCTCATGCCCGGCCTGCTCACCAGGAATTACGCTGAGACTTTTCTGTCCGACAGTTGCCAAGTTGCAATCGATGCCCAGGTGGGCTACGCTCAACAAAAGCACGTTCCCTGGGGCATGTCTGAATCGGGCTACTTCGCCTTCGATGCCAGCATGAACTACCAGTACCACGCCTTCGGTGTGCCCGACCTCGGCTTCAAACGCGACCTCTCCGAGGAGGTCGTCATCGCCCCGTATGCGTCAATGATCGCCCTCTCCCTGCGGCCACAAGCCGTGCTGGCCAACATGGCCCGCCTGGAAAATCTAAACATGCTCGGCCGGTTTGGTTTTTACGAAGCACTCGACTACACCCGGACACGCCTGCCCCCGGACCAGCAGCACGCAATCGTCCAATCCTATATGGCCCATCACCAGGGCATGATCCTGCTGGCTGCCTGCAATTATCTTTCGGATCATCGCATGGTCCGGCGTTTCCATGCTGACGAACGCATCCAGAGTGTCGAACTGCTCCTTCAGGAAAAGATCCCCCAAAGCCCGCATTTCGAGTATCCCCACCCGGAAGAACCGTCTGGAGTACGACCAGGCCAAAGATCCGTGGCGCTCGTCCCCTGGCGCGTTCCTGCCGACAGCCCCGTTCCGCAGGTCCATTTCCTTTCCCAGGGGCGTTACGGCACCCTGATCACCAATGCCGGGGGTGGCTACAGCCAGTGGGAGGATCTTGCCCTGACGCGCTGGCAGGCCGATACCACCCTGGACGCCTGGGGAACGTGGATCTATCTCCAGGACCTGGAAAGCGGTGCGCTCTGGTCGGCGACCTGCCAGCCGATCGGGTGTCTGCATGAATCCCAGGAAATCCTGTACTACCCGCACAAGGTCGAGTTCCGTCGCTGGGACCAGGGCGTTTCCCTGCGCACCGAGATCACTGTCGGGGCTGACGAGGTTGAGGTCCGGCGGGTGACGCTCCTGAATGACAGCGACCGGCCCCGGCGGCTGAAGCTTACCAGCTACGGCGAGGTCGCCCTCGCCCCGCAGGCCGTCGACCGGCGCCATCCGGCATTCAACAAACTCTTTATCGAGAGCGAATACCTTGCGGAGGGGAATGCGCTCTTGTTCCAACGCCGCCTCCGCTCGGCAGATGAAAAGCCCGTTTTCCTGGCCCACGCCCTGGTGGTCGGGCCGGGTTATAAAGTCACCGGCGAATATGAGAGCGACCGGGCCCGTTTCCTGGGGCGGGGCCAGACGCCCAAGACGCCGGGGGTACTCCAGGGAAAGGACAACCATCTTTCCGGAACGGTCGGCGGGACGCTCGACCCGATCCTATCCCTGGCGCAGGAGATCGAGCTTAAGCCGCACACCCGCACCCAGGTCACTTTCATCACCCTGGCGGCAGCCACGCGCCCAGATGCGCTGGAGCTGGTGGCCCGTTACCAGTCGACGCAGGCCATCAACCGCGCCTTCGACGATGCGCGCGCTCACAGCGAAAGGGAACTGGTCGACCTGGGGCTGGATACCGCTGCGGTGGAACACATTCAGCAGCTCCTTTCCGCAATGCTCTATCCATCCGCAGCCCTGCGCGCCTCCCCGGAGGCCCTGGCGAAAAACATAAAGGGGCAATCCGGCTTATGGGCCCACGGTATCTCCGGTGATTATCCGGTCCTGCTCGTCCGTGTTCACGATGGCGACAACCCGTTATTGGTGCAAGCCCTGCAGGCTTACACCTACTGGCGCAACCGGCGGATCAAGGTCAACCTGGTCATCCTGAACGAGCAGGATTCGGGTTATGCGCTGGACCTGCAAAATCAAATCCGGCGGCAGGTTGCCTTGATGGGTGCGGATGTGTGGTTGAACCAGCGCGATGGCATTTTCGTGTTGCGCAGCGACCAGATCTCGAAAGACGACCGGATTTTGCTGGAGGCAGTTGCCGGCGTTATTCTTGATCAAAAAAAGGGGACCCTGGCGGAACATGCCCGGCGCCTGACCGCCCGCCCCATCCGCCTGCCGGCCTTCACGCCCGCTCTCGCGATTGCCCAGGATCCCGAACCGACGCCCCCGCTGGCTCGTCCGACCGACCTGCAGATGGACAATGGCCTGGGGGGCTTCAGCCCGGACGGGCGGGAGTACGTCATCTACCTCCAACCCGGCCAGAATACACCCCGGCCGTGGGTGAACGTGATCGCCAACCCGCAGTTTGGCTTCCTGGTCTCCGAAGCCGGCTCCGGCTCCACCTGGGCCGGGAACAGCGGCGAGAACCGGCTGACACCCTGGCGGAATGACCCGTTGACGGACCTGCCGGGGGAGGCGCTCTACCTGCGGGACGAAGAAACGGGCCTGGTCTGGTCGCCCACTCCGCTGCCGGCTGGCGCGGAGAGCGCCTGTACGATCCGCCACGGGGCAGGCTATTCGACCTTCGAGAGCCAGAGCCACGGCCTGAACCAGCGCCTGCGCCTGTTCGCCGCAGCCGAGGCGCCGGTGAAAATTGCCCACCTGCGCCTGGAAAACCTGTGGGCTCGGCCGAGGCGCGTCACGGTGACATTCTACGCTGAATGGGTGCTGGGCACCACCCGTGAACCAAATCAGGCTTATATCGTGCCGGAGTTCGACTCTGCCCGGCATGCCCTGCTGGCGAGCAACCGTTACAACGCCGAGTTCAGCGAGCGGGTGGCCTTTATGGCCGCCAACAAAAAACCGCACGGCCTGACCGCGGACCGCAGCGAATTTTTGGGCCGCCTGGGCAGCCTGCGCCTCCCGGCCGCGCTCGGACGGATCGGGCTGGCGAGCAAGGTCCGCGCCGGGCTGGATCCCTGCGCCGCGATCCAGCTGCACGTCGATCTTGCCCCCAGCCAGGTGGAAGAGGTCTTTTTCCTGCTCGGCGAGGGTGCCGATCGGGAGGATAGCCTTGCGCTGATCAGCAAATACCAGGCTGAGGGTCAAATTGAGCTGGCCTGGCAGGCCCTGCTTCGATCCTGGGAGGACCTCCTGACCGGGATCACCGTTCAGACACCCGATGCGGGCATGGACATGATGCTCAACCGCTGGCTGCTCTACCAGACCATCAGCTGCCGGCTGTGGGGACGGACGGCGCTGTACCAATCCGGCGGAGCCTTCGGGTTCCGGGACCAGCTCCAGGACGTGCTGGCCGTACTGCACGCCAGTCCGGGGCTGGCGCGCGAGCAGATCCTGAACGCCGCCCGCCGCCAGTTCGAAGCGGGCGACGTCCTGCACTGGTGGCACCCACCTTCCGGGCGGGGTGTGCGCACCCGCTTTTCAGATGACCTGCTCTGGCTGCCCTTCGTCACCGCGGAGTACGTTGCGGTCAGCGGGGATGGCTCCATCCTGGACGAGAAGGTCCCCTTCCTGATGGCAGAACCGCTCAAGGCGGAGGAAGCCGAACGCTACGGCCAATATGAAGCCACGGCCGAGGGGTTTACGCTTTATGAACATTGCCGCCGGGCAATAGAAAAGGGTGCAACTTCAGGCGCGCACGGGCTGCCGCTGATCGGCTCAGGCGATTGGAACGACGGGATGAACCGGGTGGGCCGGGAAGGAGTCGGCGAGAGCGTCTGGCTGGGATGGTTCCTGCATGCCACCTTGATGCGTTTCGCCTCGCTCTGCATGCAGAGGCAGGATGACCCCGAGCCGTACCGCCGGCAGGCGGCCCGCCTGGCCCAGGCCCTGGAGCAGCACGCCTGGGACGGGGACTGGTACCTGCGCGCCTTCTACGACGACGGCGCCCGGCTGGGCTCGAACGAGGACGACGAATGCCGGATCGATTCCATTGCCCAATCCTGGGCAGTCCTATCGCAAGCCGCCGATCCGCTGCGGGTGGCCCGGGCGATGGAATCTGTCGATCAACTCCTGGTCCGCGAGAGCGACCGTTTGATCCTGCTGCTTGCACCTCCCTTCGATAAAACCGCCCGCGACCCCGGTTACATCAAGGGCTATCCCCCGGGTGTACGCGAAAACGGCGGACAGTACACCCATGCTGCCATCTGGGTTGCCTGGGCATTTGCCACGCTCGGTCAGGGGGACCGCGCCGGGGCGCTGTTCCGCCTGCTGAACCCCGTCTATCACGCCGACACGCCCGAAAAAGCGGCCCGCTACATGGTCGAGCCTTATGGGATTGCCGCCGACATCTACAGCCAACCCCCACACACCGGAACAGGCGGTTGGACCGGGTACACCGGCTCCGCCGGCTGGATGTACCGCCTGGGCATCGAAGCCATCCTGGGCCTCACCCGCCAGGGGGATGGGTTAAAGATCGACCCCTGCATTCCCGGGAATTGGCCCGGTTTCCAGCTGACCTACCGATTTGGCAGGACGCCTTACCTGGTCCGCGTCGAGAACCCGCAGGGTGTCAATCGCGGCGTCCGCCAGGTCCTGCTCAACGGAATATCTCTGCCGGACAGCTGGATTCCGTTGTCTGACGATGGCCGGCAGCACGAGGTCCGCGTGGTGATGGGACCTGCAGATCCCGCCAAGAGGGGGAAAGACAGCGAATAGGATTTGAGAACATCTCTCGTCTTCAGGGTACAATGAACCTGGATTTCGGTAAGCCGAATTCGACAAGCCAGGAATTTAGGTAAACTTTGCTATCAAGAAGGATAAACCGATGAGTGAGAAACAAAAAATACAACAGGACCAGCAGGAACAGGAACGAAAACAGCGCCAAAAGGACCAGCTGCAGATTGAGAAGGTGCAGGAACAGGGACGAAAACAGCGCCAGAAGGAACGGTTGGATCTGGATCAGGAGCAGGGAGAAAAGCGAGAACAGCGCCGAAAGGACCAACTGGAAGTGGAAGAGCAACTGAAGCGCAAGCGGCAAGAGCAGTAGTTCCGCCACTGCCATGGCGATGGATACGATGCGGTAATCCATCAACTAACTGTGTGCTGCATAAAGATGTGAACCAAGATTACTCTAGCTACGGGCGTTTTGTTTGTTCAAAGTTCACAAATTTATGCAAGAAGCAGTAATCCAACTGTTGACACGCTGACCGGTAACCCCGAAGTCGGCCTGGGTGAACCCGCCTGCATCCATCCGCGCCCTGAACGCCCCCTGTCAACCCAAAGTTAAAATGTCACCAAGGATGACAAAGTAGAAATGTCCCCTAATCGTGGGAAGCAGAGATGTCCCCTTGAGGGGCATTTCGTTTAGACAGGGGTGATGCAAAACCTTTTCGCCAAGGGTGGTTGGG
>JBDRPT010000125.1:0-26800 GCA_043826785.1 Chloroflexota bacterium
TGCACCAGCGCTTTGTCGTATTCAGGCCAGTTCTGGACACGGTATAATGTTTTTCGGCGTGAGTGTGTTGTTGTGTGTTTAGGCATAAACCCAAATCTACATACTCACGCCTCTTTTGTCAACTATTCATGCACCAAAGCCTGTCGAAATTGATAAATATAGGAGATAGGATGACAACCCAGGTAGAGTCCACCGTCGTAACCCTGACACCGACAGCCATCCAAGCTGTGCAAGACTTACTTAAGGAAAAAGACCTCGGGGCAGAATATGCCCTCAGGGTCTATGTTGCCGGCAGGACTTGCTCCGGCCTGCAGTATGGGATGGCCTTGGATAATAACCCCCAGGATACCGATACTTCGTTCGAGGCAGACGGGGTCAGGGTCCTGGTCGACGAGATTTCGATCCAACACATGCAAGGCGCAACGCTTGATTTTATCGATGACGAGCGCGGCCAGGGGTTTATGGTAACCAACCCGAATACTGCACCGTCGTGTAGTTGCGAATCAGGAAGTTGTGGATGAAACAACGAAAGGGCCGGGAACTACCCCGGCCCTTTTCAACCCTGCCAACTTCGAGCTACCTTCCGCGCAGGAAGGAGATGAAAGCCCCAAAAAGACCGATAAATGCCAGGCCCAGGATGATTAACCCCATCGGGACGCCCGATCCCGTCCCCGCTGCGGCTGTGAAGGTGGGAATCTCCAGGGGTGCCGGGGGCGTGAAGGTCGGCAGTCGAGTCGGGGTCAACGGGACCTGGAATGCGGCAACCAGGGTTGGGTCGATCGTCGGCGTGGTCGGTGGGGTTGCTGTTGGAGGCGGTTCGATGATCGGGAGGAATCCTGTCGTCAGAGAGACCAGGGGGGCATACACCCAGCCAACACCACCCGGGACCCCCGGGTAGGCAATCTGGATCCACTCACCGCCGGCTGTCCGACCCAGAGCGGGGGCTTTTTCTCCTGGAAGCAATACCCCAATCGGCTGATAGTAGACTGAATGCGGCCCGGCGCGGACATTGATCTGCTCGGGATAAGTCACCGTGACAATCGGTCCCGGAGGCGTCCCGGTAACGGTTGGGACCGAGCCGGTTGGTTGCTGGGCAACCACAGAGGCATGTACCGGGCTGATCATTGTCAAACCGATGGCGACTGCCAACACTAGCACAGGGAGCAAATTTTTTATCTTCGTAGGCATTAAGAGAAACTTTCCAAATTTCCTGTTCGTATATATCTAAGAACTCATTTTTCCAAGGACCAGACAAAGCGATTATAATCCATATGACCATGGAGAGACGCATCTTTCACGGCAACATCACTCCCATCGATATCGCCAACGCACTGGTGGCAGCATTCAACCAGGGCAACCTGCGCACGCAAGTGCTGGGATCGGATGAAAACATCACCGTCCAAATAGCATCCGCCCATGGAGCGCAATCAGGTGGCAAGACCGCCTTGGCGGTAAATGCCCAACGCCATCAAGACGGCGTTTTCGTTCAAGTCGGGCAACCAGAATGGCTTGGCGTTGCTGCCAGCCTGGGTACCACCGCGATCTCAACGCTCATCAACCCCTTGAACATCCTCGGCCGCCTCGACGACCTGGCTCAAGACATCTCTAATTTACAGCTTGCAGACCGAGTCTGGCAGATTGTAGCCCAGGTGGCAAAAGTTGCCGGAGCCAGCCATGAACTCTCCGAACGTTTGAGTCGCTTGACATGTGAATATTGCGCAACCGCAAACCCGGTCGGTGAGCCAAACTGCATCGCCTGTGGCGCGCCAATGGGAGCGGTCCAACCGCGAACCTGCCTGAAGTGTGGGTTTGTCCTCAAAGGAGACGACCAAACCTGTCCCAATTGTGGACAGAAATCGGTATGACCCTCCAGAGCGGCCTGATAAGCCGCTCCTTTTTTTGGGATTCAGGCTTGCGAAATTGGTATCTCGCCTCTATAATTGAACCATTGGTGGAATGTAATATGAAAAACATCGATAAAATCGAATCTCGCCTTCAGTCTCTGCTTGAGATTCACTTAATGAAATACTTGCCCGGCCAATCCAATAAAGAAAAGGTCGCGCAACAACTTGCAGCCGCGCTGCATTCAAACATCAAAGTGATCGATGAGCAATCCACCGCACCGAACGTCTATGTCATCGTGGCTCATCCGACAACGATGACCGAATGGCGGGCAGACCCCCACTTACTCGAAGAATTTGCGGCTGCACTCCAGATCGTTGGAGCTGAGGCGGAGATCAACTTCCCCAACAAACCCACAGTCACAACCGCCGTGGACACAAACATCGCCGCAGGAGAGATCCGTATCCTGGCCTCATTCAGCGCCGAAAGCATTCCTGATACCCAAGCCATGGCGGCGGACTCGGGCGAACAACCAGCCACAGAGCTCGTGCCGAAGAACGCGTTTCTAATCATCGGTGGGACCAGGATCATCCCCCTGACACAGTCGGTTACTAATATCGGAAGACGGCTGGATAACCATCTCGTCATAGATGATCCCCGGGTCTCGCGCTATCATTCCCAACTTCGGGTCATCAAGGCCAATTTTGTAATTTTTGACCTGGACTCATCTGGTGGTACATTTGTCAACGGTGAACGGACAAATCAATCTATTCTCTATCCTGGAGATGTCATTTCATTAGCCGGGGTCACCATCATCTTCGGTCAAGATTACCCATCAGCACCCCCGGTACAAGACAAGACTACACCGGGAACCAGCGTCTCGTCTGAGCGGCCAACTGCCATCTTCCCATCGGGGCAAGGGAACAAAGAAGAGAATGAATGAGTGCAATCATCTTCCTGCTCCTGCGTTTTTTGCTTGCAGTAGTTCTCTACGCCTTCATCGCCTGGGCGCTCTGGACAATCTGGAACCATGTTAAGCAACAGGCAGAGTTATTGGCGGTTACCAAAGCTCCCCAGCTTCAATTGACGCTAGCTTTACCCAACCTTCCAGCAGAAACTCATTACTTTAACCAAACCCAAGTCACCTTTGGGCGAGATCCGACCTGTGAATTTCCGATCAACGATGATGCCATATCTGCAATCCACGCACGCTTAAGTTATCACCACAATCAGTGGTGGCTGGAAGATTTAAATTCCAAGAATGGAACCTATTTGAATAACGAGTACGTGGTCACACCAACGGTGATCACTACCGGAGACACCATCCGGTGTGGAAACACACAGGTCTCATGCAAACTATCCGCAAACCCGTTAAGGGAAAAATCGCGTCAGGGTAAGTACAATGATGACGATACGAAAATACTGTAACATCGTCAAAGGTTCATGACAAATAGTAGGGCAACCACATCAACAACCCAGGTTCAAAACCGCTTGGTCCTGCTGGCGGTTATTTTTATGTTGTTCTACAGCATCGCCCTGACACTTGCCCCAGCAGTTCGCGAGCGAACCTTTGACACAATCTACCGCTGGGAGCATTGGGTTGGTTTTTCCATATGGCTGGTCACAACGTTAATCCTTCACTATCAAATCCGTCGCCACCAAGCGGATGCTGACCCATACCTGCTGCCGATTGCTTGTTTGCTTGTCGGCTGGGGACTGATGACAATCTGGCGTTTGGATCCATACTTTGGATACCGGCAAACCATCTGGTTATTCATAGCAGGGTTGAGCACATATATGTTGTTACGCTATCCATCCGATTTGCGCATTCTCTATAAATATAAATACATCATCTTGTCGGCAGGCTTGATCCTGACTGCAATGACTTTGATCTTTGGAACCAATCCTCTTGGAAATGGTCCGCGCTTATGGCTAGGTTGTTGCGGGATATACTTGCAACCATCAGAACCACTCAAGCTGATCCTGATCATTTTCCTGGCAGCATTTTTGACAGATCGACAACCGTTCAATCTGCGACCATTCTCCCTGTTTGTGCCAACATTTATTTTCACCGGGATCGCTTTGTTGCTGCTGCTGGTCCAACGCGACCTTGGTACTGCCTCAATTTTCCTTCTGATCTATACCGTCATCCTTTATATCAGCGTTGGCCGGAAACGGATCCTACTCGTCAGTTTATCTTCTATCACGGTGGCCGGACTGATAGGGTATTTCTCGTTCGCGGTGGTCCGTTTGCGAATCGATTCGTGGATCAATCCCTGGATAGACCCAAGTGGAAGATCATACCAGATCGTCCAATCGCTGCTGGCAATCGCCAACGGGGGTGTCTTCGGACGAGGTCCAGGCATCGGCAGTCCCAGCCTTGTCCCGGTTACAATTTCCGATTTTATTTTCGCAGCAATCGGGGAGGAAATGGGTCTGACCGGCAGCCTGGCTCTCTTTATCCTGATCGCAATTCTTAGCGCGAGAGGGATCCGGGTAGCACTTCAGGCCCCAGACCAGTTCCGCAGGTTGCTTGCGACCGGGGTTACTGCCTTCATCGCAATTCAAAGCATATTAATCATCGGCGGGAACATCCGCCTGCTTCCCCTCACGGGTGTAACATTGCCTTTCCTTTCGTACGGTGGCTCTTCCCTGCTGACTTCATTCGCAGCCCTGTTTCTTTTGATAATCATTAGCAGTCAAACAGAAAAACCTCCGGCCAAACTTGGATTCCATCAACCACAACTTGTATTAACTGGTTTGCTTGGGGCTGGGCTATCAGCCTTGGCGCTGGTCTATGGCTGGTGGGCAATAGTGCGTGGGCCAGACCTGCTCACCAGGACCGACAATGCAAGGCGTTCCATCGCCGACCGGTACGTTCAACGTGGCTCCCTGCTAGATCGACGCAATACGCCGATTAACATCTCTGAAGGCAATCCTGGGAGTTATGTCCGCGTGTATCTGTATCCACAACTTGCCGCCACAACTGGCTATACGCAACCCACGTACGGACAGGCAGGTCTCGAAGCCAGCCTTGACCCCTATTTGAGGGGTCTCCAGGGCAACCCCGCCAGCCTCATCACATGGCAGCACCTGCTCTATGGCCAGCCCCCGCCAGGTCTGGATGTCCGCTTAAGTATCGACCTGACCTTACAAAGTACCGCGGATAATCTTCTCAAGGGACATGGCGGAGCCCTGGTTCTGATCAACGCCAGCACCGGGGAAATCCTGGCCCTAGCTTCGCATCCGACCTATGATCCCAACAACCTGGAAGCGATCGCCGCGGATCTGTTCAATGATCCTAATACCCCCCTGCTCAACCGGGCCACCCAGGGACAATATCCTCCCGGTTCAGCGCTGATCCCGTTTTACCACGCAGCCGGAATCGGAGAGGTCCCGGGCAACCAGGAAAGCATTCTCCTTTTTGAGAGGTTGGGCTTTTTTGAACTTCCTGAGCTTCGATTGGAACTCTCTGATGCCTCTGAGCCGGGAGGCGAACTGCTCATCAGCCCCCTACAATTGGCTTTGGCTGCCGCAACCCTCAGCCAAAACGGGGCCATGCCCAGGCCACTGATAGAATTGGCTGTCAGGACGCCCGAACAGGGCTGGGTTGTTCTGAACAACCTGAGCGAAAGCGTGCAAGTATTTGAGCCTTCCACCGCTCGCGCCACAGCAGAAGCCCACGCAGAGCAAGGTCAACTATCCTGGGGATGGATCGGGTCAACCGGACAGGGTCCATTCAGCTATACATGGTATCTTGGGGGTACATTGCCAGACTGGCAAGGGACGCCGTTAAGCTTGGTCGTCCTCCTGGAGGGGGAATTCCCCGGGAGGGCGCGGGTGATGGGCATCGAGATGCTCAATTCCATCCTGCGGCCTTAGCATCCGGAAAAGGCGGAAAAACTCAAAATCACATCATCACCTTTAGCATATCCGGGTACTAGATGGCGAGAGAGTCTAAATTCGTTGCCCGGAACCTCTTCGTATCCGGGCATAGGTTCGCTCATCTTACTCTAACGAATTGACGTTTCCCCACTTGCAACACTCCTGGCCGCGGGAACGGCGCATGTGGATCCTCCAGGATTTCCCCATCCAGGCGGACCCCGCGCTGGTCAATCAACCTGCGGCCCTCACTGCGACTCGAGATCACCCCGGCTGCTACGAGCACATCAATGACGCTTTGACCCGCTTGGAGGCAAAACTCCGGCATTTCTTCAGGCCTGTCACGGTGCTGGAACAAGCTGATAAAAGCCTCTTCAGATGAGCGGGTATCCTGTTCCCCATAGAAGATGCTGGTTATTTCGCCTGCCAGTTTCATCTTGGCATCGCGGGGATGGAGAGTCCCCTTTTCAATATCCTGCTCAATCTTGTCGATCTCGGCGGGTGTCAGGCGGGTCACCAACCGGAAGAAGACGCCCATAGCTTGGTCGGGAATGCTCATGACTTTTCCGTACATATCGTCAGCCCCGGTATTTATCGGGATGATATTCCCTGTGGATTTGGACATCCGCTGGACACCATCAGTCCCGGGGAGGATTCCGCAGATGATCCCGACGAGCGGTTTCTGACCTAAAGCCTCCTGCAGCTTGCGCCCCGCGACGATAATATTGAACAGTTGGTCTGTCCCCCCAACTTGAACATCCGTCTGCATGGCTGCGGCATCATACCCCTGCATCAAGGCATAGAACGTTTCATGTAAATAGATCGGTTCTCCGGATTCAAGCCGCTTGGCAAAATTCTCACGGGCAAGGAATTGTTGTACGGTGAAATTCTGGCCAAGACGGATCAAATCAACCAGGGTAAGCTCGGATAACCATTCACCGTTGTAACGAACCCGGGTCTTTTCTCGGTCGAGGACACGAAATGCCTGTTCGGCATAAGTAAGACCATTCTCAGCGACCTGTTCCTCGGTCAGGACCGGCCGCGCCTTATTTTTGTCGGATGGATCCCCTACCAAAGCCGTATAGTTGCCGATAAGGAAGGTGACTTCATGCCCCAGGTCTTGGAACTGGCGCAATTTCCGCATCGTGATCGTATGCCCGAGATGCAAATCGGTAGAGGTGGGATCGTATCCACAATACACCCGCAAGGGCCGGTTCTCCTTCTGCACATCGAGCAGCCGCTGGCGTAGTTCAGCCTGCATGGCCTGTGAGAGCTGCTCATCGCCATACTCCGTGCCCTGCATGATCAGGGATACTTGTTCTTCAATCTTCATCAGCGCCTCCGCAGTCACATGACTTGTAAACATGATGACGCGCCTGCTGCGGCAGGCGCGTCATCCTAAGCCGCAGCAAAGTGGGTTTAGAAATAATAATCGGCATTTTCAAGGTTGACCATCATCAAGCGGTATTATACAGCAAATCTATATCCTCAAAGCAGTCAGCCATTCTTCGGGGGTTATCCACCAATGGGCTTATCCCAAGAGATCGGCTAAAGCAGCCGCGGCGTTTTCAAAACTGAACTTGTAGCCAGCATCCATCAGGCGCCGCGGAACTGCATAACGGCCATCCACAACCAATGTTGCCATTTCACCCAAAGCCAGCTTAAGCAGGAATGACGGGACCGGCAACCAGTACGGACGTTTGAGGGTTTGAGCCAATAGCCGGTAGAAATCGGCGTTCGAAACCTGTGTCGGCGCGATCAAATTATAAGCACCCTGGGTCTGCCCATTATCGAGGAAAAATTGCAAAGCATGGACCACATCCTGGATATGGACCCATGGAACGGCCTGACGACCGGTCCCCAACTTACCACCGAGGAATAAGCGAACCGGAAGAGACATCAGCGGCAGGAGCCCCGAACCCTTCGCAAGAACGACAGCGAGACGGGTTACCACCCTGCGAACCCCGAGTTCTTCTACGCCTCGGGTTGAATCTTCCCAAGCTAGCGTCAATTTGGCCAGAAAATCATCGCCAGGCGGGGATGTCTCGTCAGCAACCGCCCCTTTTATTCCATAGTGATTAATACCAGATGCCTGGATGAGCACTTTGGGGCGCCTCCGGGCAGAAGAAACCGCGGCGAGGATCGCCTTACCAGCATGAATCCTGCTTTCGAGGAACCGTCTTTTCTGGGTTTCCGTCCAAGGCCAGGTAGACAAGTTTTCACCTACCAGGTTGAGGATTGCATCCGTACGTTCGATGACATCCTTCCATCCATCTGCTGTTTTCCCGTCCCACCGAATTGCAGTTATCTTGTCCGTTTCCTTCACCCTGGCTGGATTGCGGGTCAAGATCATCACCGAACACCCATCAGAGACCAGGGAATGGGTGATGGCCTCGCCAATCGTTCCCGAACCACCTGCAATTAAGACCTGCATTTGATTTTCCTTCGTGTGCTATAATACGCCCATTATCTTGGAGCCACCATGAAAGCGCCAGTACTGGTCCTGAATGCGAATTTTGAGCCGATCAATATCTGCAATACGCGGCGGGCGCTCGGTTTACTTATCGCCGGAAAAGCAGCCATGGTCGTCAATGGACGAGGCTATGTCCATAGCATCACACAGGTGTTTCCACGCCCGTCAGTCATCAGGCTAGAGAACATGGTCCACCGTCCCCGCCCGAGGGTTAAACTGACCCGCCGAGAAGTCTTCCGGCGGGATAATTATACATGCCAATACTGCGGCCGTCATTCCAATGACCTCACCCTTGACCATGTCCTGCCAAAACATTTAGGCGGTGGCCATCTCTGGACAAACATCGTTGCTGCCTGCCCTAACTGCAACCACAGAAAGGGTGGACACCGGCCTGAGGACGTCCACATGTCATTGCTCAGGTACCCAAAGGAACCACCAACAAACGCCAATTATATTTTTGGCAGACACCTCCATGAGAATGGAGAGTGGGACGAATTTATCAAAGGCTGGTAACGGGGGATTTGACGGGGGATTATTTATTTCTGTTTAGATCGATCACCATGTAGTCAGCTGCCATCTTTACGGAACCTGTGAAGGTTTTCATCGCTTCAGGTTCCAGATCCCCCATTGCATACTTGCCGGTCGGATAATGGATCAGATACAGTGCACCGACTTGAGCATCACTGGCAATACTTCCTGCTTGCGCAGGTGATGAGTGCCCGACAAATGGACCGGATGCCTCGTGGATCAACACATCCACACCGCTGGCGAGGCGGATCACTTCATCGCACGGTTCAGTATCACACGAATACGCCACTGACTTATTGGTTTTCTTGAACTCAAACCGAAGACCGATATTCGGGATCATGTGTTTAACCGGGGATGCCAGGATGCGCATTTCGTTATCGTCGAGGACAGTTGTCAACTCCTTCGCCGGGAGCCTGAAAAAAATAACCGGGAAAAAGTTTGGCCATTCTGACCATGAGTAAAAGCCCATCAAATCCTCTACCCGGTCAAGGGTGTAATGTAAGCCATAGACATTCAAAGGTCGAGTCCGGCCCATCAACCACATATTCATCAGCAATTGTGGCACCCCGGAAACGTGGTCGGGGTGGAAGTGTGTCAAAATCAGGTCGGTTAAATCATTAAAATCGACACCAACTTCCTCCAGGCGAAGGATCGGGTTGCTAACACAATCCACGAGGACCACCCGATTATCAGCGACAACAACCATGTGGGTGTTCTCATGTTCTTTGTCTGGGATCGCGTTTGAGGTACCCAAAAAGATTAATCTTGGCACAGGAACATCCTTCTTATAATCCTACACCGATTTAAGGACCAGGGACAATAGGACAGGAGTAACCCATACCTCGATGATTGCAGCAATTGCCAATAAGGGGATGACCAAACCAAGGACAATCTTCATCCAATCTGCCAATCCCTCCAAAAATACTTCTCCCAAGGAACGTTGTGAATCTGGTGTGACCAATACCGCCCCGATAGATAGAACAGCCGCGCTGGATAAAACGAGTGCCGGGAGTTCAAATACCCCATGAGGCAACAATCCGTAGACCGCCATCTTGGTTGGAGATAGACCCAAGAGTTCCACTAACCCCAAGACACCTCCGATCAAACCCATATTGGCTAGAAAAGCCAGGACTCCCAGAACGCCAAAAGAGAACATGCCCAGAAAGAAGATTACGATGAGCGCCTGAAGGTTATGACCAAAGATATACAGGATCCCATTATTGGTTTGGAATTCCGCCAACGACCCGAGGCCGGTTTCCAGGACAGTGGACAATTCATCCGGGGAGATGTTGCCGGTGATATACTCAGCCGTGCTAGATAACCAAATGAAACTGGCAATCGATGTCGCTACTCCCAGCAAGCCCAGGATCAGATTAGCTCGTTTTTGTTTCTTCAATACCTGTGGCAGGATATTTCGATACCAAGATAAGATAGACTTTGACTCCCCAGCGAAGGCGCTCCAAAATGTCCGCCAGATCCAACGGAAATTGAGCACATCGATCTCTCGGCCGAGTAGAGCCTCCCGCTGGAAATGGGCCAGGCCAACCCTGGCAAGGAGGGCAGCCAAGATGGAGACAGCTACGATCGCCAGCCAGAGGGTTGTGTCGTTCCCCCAGAACATCAACACACTCTCGCCCTGGATCAGCAATGCCATTGGGATGACGATAAAAGACGCCATCAGGTTTGCTGAACGTATCGAGGTCGCCTGTGTTGAGATCACGATCGCCCCGCTGACCATCAAGAATGCCTGGACCGTCGTTAACAGCAGGATCTGCAACAAACGCACCGGTTCGGGGATCGGGATTGCCTGCACGTAGAGACCGATGAGGTAAACTCCAATACCGATATAAGCCGTGCTGAGAGGGGCGCTGGTTGATGCAAGCAGCTTGCCCAAATAGAGCTGCCAGTCCTCCAGGGGACTGCTCAACAATGGTTCTATGGTCCCCCGCTCTTTTTCGCCGACGAACGCTTCGAGGGCAATCACAAGCGAGACGGTGATCGGGAAAAAACCGACTACAAGCAAGAGGAACGGAACCAGGCGCTCAGCGATCAGAGGTGTTCCATAGCGCTCGGCAAAATTCATCGCTTCTTTTGCCGCCAGGTTCATCAACAGTGGTGATATCAGGGTCAGGAAGATGATCGGAAAAATGATCCGCCAATCCCGCAATTGATCGCGCAGCTCTCGTTTGGCGATCAACAATGCGGGGCGCAGTGCGTCGATCCAGTGTCTAACCATCCCCGACCCCTTTCATGGCAGCGAGATAAACATCTTCCAGGGTACGTGGGACCTCCTGAAATGTCATAATGGAGATCTTCTGGGCGATCAAACGATCGATCAACCTGGGATTGTCTCTGCTCGGATCATCCACACGGACTCGCAGTACATGCGAGTCCGTGCCCGTCTGGCGGACACCGGGTGGGAGCTCCAATTTCTTCACCGGCAACCTGCCGACTGTCCTGATCTCATACTCGGCCGGTCCAAGGATCTTCTGTTTAAGTTCCGCAACGGTACCGCGGATCAGGATCCGCCCTTGATAGATGATGGCGATATGATCGGCGAGCAATTCCGCTTCGACAAGATTATGGGTGCAGATGATGATCGTCCGTTTTTGGGAGCGCAGGCCCGCGATCGCCCGCCGCACAAGACGGGCACTCTCCGGGTCCATCGCGGAGGTCGGTTCATCCAATAAGAGAACCGGCGGTTCGTGGATCAACGTGCGCGCCAGGGCCAATTTCTGGCGCATCCCCTTGGAATACTGGCCAATATTCTGATTGGCAGCATGCGCCAACCCGAAGTACTCCAGCAATTCGTTGGTCCGCTTCTTCCGCAGATCTGGCCCGAGCGAATAAATTTTCGCGAAGAAATCCAGATATTCTTTTCCAGACATGCGCAGATACAGACCATGCTGTTCGGTCAAGACTCCGACCTGGGCGCGTACTTTTTCGGGGGCTTTGGTTACATCGTGGCCACCGATAATCGCCCTGCCGCGAGTGGGCGCCAGAACGGAGGTCAACATCCTGACTGTGGTGGTCTTACCGGCGCCGTTTTGGCCTAACAACGCCAGAACCTGTCCGGGCTGGACAGTAAGGTCGATCCCGTTGACTGCCCAATAATCTCCAAATTGCTTGCTCAGGTCTTCACATTGGATCACAGTCGTCTCGTCTTGTTCATTTACAGTTCGATTATTCTTCCGGGGTATTTTTTCGGATCAGCTTTTGGATGAGGCCATGCCGCCACAAGAGCAATCCAATCGCCACGAGGGCGATGACCGCCATGATGGTCTGGTTGATGTTGATCCCACCGACAACAGCATAGTCCAGCCGTAAAAAGTCAAGGAAGAAACGGCCGATTGCGTAAAAACCCGAAAAGATCAGTAACAGATCCCCTTCTTTCATCCGGTCGGCAAACTTTCGAGCAAGCCAGAGCAGAATCGCCATATTCATGAAATTCCAGAGCGACTCATACAGGAACAAGGGATGGAAATATTCGAAACTCTCAAAACCCGAAAGGCGATGGATAGGATCAATGGCTATTTTCCAGGGCAGGTTCGTCGGTGAACCATAAAGTTCCTGGTTGAAGAAGTTGCCCCAGCGGCCGATCGCCTGGGCCAATGCCACACCTGGCGCAATGATATCCGCCCAGGCCAGGAAAGCTATCTTCTTCTTGCGGGAGTACAACCATAAGGCGATTGCTCCTCCTATGATCGCGCCCGGGATTCCCAGGCCGCCTTTGCGGATGTTGATGATATCAAGGGGATGGGTCAAGTAGTACATTGTGGTGATGTTCTGCTCCTCGACCAGTGTCTGGGTAGGAGTGAAGACATGCCACAGTCTCGCCCCGATGATCCCCGCCAGGACAACCCAGAAAAGGGCATCCCAGATGATCTCTGTATCCTGCCCGCGACGTTTGGCCTCGAAATGCCCGAGGGTCGCGGCTGCGATCACCCCGAGGGTGATCAAGATACCATAAAAATAAATGTGAAATGTCGTCCCTAAAAACGGTACGGGGATATCAAATCCATTCGGCATATTATGACTCCTTCTGTTGGGCTAGCTTCCGGTATGCATCCCGCCTGACCTGGAAGATGCGTTGTAAAGCCGTGAAATTTGCGAAAACGGCGATGATCCAGCAAACCAGCATTGGTTGATTAAAAATCAAACCCGGGATCAATACCAGGTATCTTTCTACCCGGGTGAGGACCCCGACATCTGCATCCAACCGGGATGCATCAGCGCGCGCTTTTACATAAGATACAAGCACGGATCCAGCTGCTGCAAGGTAAGCCAGTGCAACTCCAAGGGGTTCTCCTTGCCTAAGGTAATGAAGGGAAAAACCGAGGAAAACGATGAGCTCCGCATAGCGGTCGGTGACAGAATCCACGAAAGCGCCCCAGTCGGTTGCCTCTCCGCGCAACCGGGCCATCGTCCCGTCCAATGCATCGATCGGGCCCATGAACAGGAGCACAATCCCCCCCCAGGTCATCTGGCCATAAGCCACCAGGACCGCGGCCAATACCGTACCGGCCAGGCCGAACAGCGTCATTGTATTCGGAGGAATCCCCAGTCGGTTAAAAAACTGTGCGAGCGGAAAGATTAGCCATCGAAACCAACCCCGCATGCGGTTTGCAAATGTCATTGATGTCTGTTCAGGCCTTTGATCCAATGAACGCTCTCCATCCTCGGTTATAAAACTGGGCAATCATACCATAAAGGCAATCAGGATCACCTTTCAACATCATCCTCGTCCAAGTCCAGATCTGGATCGAGAAGCACTTCCCGGTCCCGACCACCACTAGTGGATGGTCCGACGACACCCATCTCTTCCAACTGGTCCAGTAACCGGGCCGCACGAGGGTAGCCTATCCTCAAGCGTCTTTGCAACAGCGATGCGCTGGCCCGGCCCTCTTTCTTCAACACAGTGATCGCCTGCTCGATCAAGACATCATCGCTGTCCACTTCCGTCTGGGAAAGCAGCGATTCCCACGGCGGGCGCTCGGAGTTCTCGGGGAATTCTTTCTGCCAGTAGGCGATGATGCGTTCCACCTCCTGGTCTGTGACCATGATCCCTTGGGCGCGGACCGGGTTGCCTACTTCTGGATTCAAAAAGAGCATATCCCCCCGCCCGAGAAGCGTTTCAGCTCCCGGACCATCGAGGATGACCCGCGAATCGATCTGAGAGGCAACCGAAAAGGATATCCGTGCAGGGAAATTTGCTTTGATCAACCCTGTGACAATGTCTGTGCTCGGGCGTTGAGTCGCTACAACCAGGTGAATCCCCGTCGCCCGGGCCATCTGCGCCAGGCGGACAAGGTTATGTTCCGTCTGATCGGGTGCAGACATCATCAAATCGGCGAGTTCGTCGATCAAGATCACGATTCGCGGCAGAGGTTGAGCATCCTTCCGGCGCGCAAGACGCTGGTTGTAAGAACCGATATCCCGGGCTTTGGCAGCTTCGAGCAACTTATAACGGTGCTCCATCTCGACTACGACCCAGCGAAGGACTCCCATGATCCGTTGAACATCGGTCTCCACCTTCCCATAGAGGTGCGCCAGACCATTAAACCGGATCAACTCCACCATCTTGGAATCGATCATCACAAGACGCAACTCTTGAGGGGTATTATTCATTGCCAGACAGGCGGCGATAGCCATGATGCAAACCGACTTCCCTGAACCGGTTGTACCAGCGATCAGCAGGTGAGGCATACGGGTCAGATCTGCAACAACAGGGTTCCCAGAGACGTCCCTGCCCAGGGCAATACCGAGAGGCGATTTCAACCTGTAAAACGGTTCACTCTCTAGTATTGGTCTCAAGCAAACAGTCATTGAACGGGCATTTGGAACCTCGATGCCGACATATGCTCGGCCTGGAACCGGTGCCTCGATCCGCAGGCGCTCAGCAGCCAGGGCGAGGGCCAAATCCTTCTGTAATCCAGCGATCTGGGCCACGCGCACTTTCAACATATGAGGGTCATCCTCGGAAGAGCCCGGTTTCTTGATAAACCCGGGTTGTACGGCAAATTGGGTCACGGTGGGACCGACCCGGAAACCGACCACTTTGGCCGGAATGCCGAATTCGGCGAGAGTCTTCTCGATTAAACCCGCAGTCTGGTTGATATGCCTCTCGTCTGGGCGAACATTAACTTCGTCAGAGAGGATATTCATCTGGGGGAGACGTTCACCACGTTGTGGTGGTTCCTCCGGCCGCTCGTCCTGTCGCTCGGTCACCTTGAACGACTTTCGGTATTCCGGAGGAATTACCTTCCTCTTGTCGACCACCGGTTTGACCCCCCCCTCCTGCGCTGGTTGACGGATAACTGCGGAAGCCTGATCAGGGATTTGGTCTCCGCTAACAACCGGATCCCCTGCTTGTCTGAGCAACCAAGATTCGAGTCTCTGCCATAACCTAAAAGCGCCCATCACCATCATCAGCCAGATCAGAGAGATGAGGATCGCGCCCCCAACCGGACCAACAAACCTGTTTACAAAAGAAGAAAGTCCCCACCCGATCCGCCCACCCCACCAGCCAATTTCTGCTTCGTGGAGGGAATTTCCGCCCGATATGGAGAGGATCGCCAGGTTCATGAACAGGGCAAGCTCAATGGCAATTACCTGCCCCCAACGCAGGTCCACAGGATGGCGTCCACGCCGAAAGCATAGATAGCCTCCGGCTACAGAGCTGATGGGAATGAAGATGCCTCCCCATCCAAACCATACCTTGAGGAAGGTTACCCAATGATCCAGCAGGATTCCATGTGAAAGGCCAAATATACCCAGTAGAGTCATCACTGCAAAGGCCAATAGGAGAACCCCCAGAGCATCCCACATGAAACGCCCGAAGTGGGACAGGAATCTCGACAGGCGGTCCATCCACCCGCTCAGCAGGTGATCATCACCGATTTCGGGTCCAGACGAAGGTTCCTTTTTCCGGTTCGCGGCTGGCATATCAGTCGTCGACCCGCATACTCAGACCGAGCCTCTGCCGGGAGACATCCACCTGCAATACCCGGACATTGACCCGTTGGCCAGACTGGAGCAAATCCTTGATATCTCCACCCGGGGCTAACGGTATCTCGGAAGTATGGATCAAGCCTTCCAGGCCTTCTTCTAGACGAGCAAAAGCCCCAAAGGGAACCAACGCGGTGATTTCCGCCGGTACGACACAGTCGATCGGGTATCGGCCTTCAGCGGAATCCCATGGGTTCGGGAACAACCGCTTGAGACTCAAGGCAACTCGACAACGCTCCGGTGCGACATCCAACACCAGGACATCGACCCGTTGTCCGACCTGAATGATCTGGCTTGGGTGAGCTACCCGCCCCCATGACAATTCAGAGATGTGGATGAGACCCTCAACACCACCGAGGTCCACGAACCCTCCGAAATCAGTTACATTGGTTACCTCGCCAGAAACCAGGTCCCCAGGTTGCAGGGTGTTGAAAATCTCAGTCCTTTTGCCTGCCTCAGCCCGGGCCGCCCGTTCTGAAAACACCAGCCGGCTTTCTCCCGGAACACATTCGATCACCTTCAACTGCAATTTGCGATCAATGTAGGCAGACAGACAGTCATCGCGCAGATCGAGGCCAGTCGATGCTGGCAAATCCACGAGATGGGAACACGGAACAAATCCATACAGGCGATCTCCTTCGACGAGTAGTCCCCCGCGGTTAAAACCAGTCACCGCCAGAACGATGATCTCATCCCGTGTAAATAGTTCCATCGCCCGATCCCAGTCCAAAACGCCACGATCTTGATCCTCGGATTGGGTTGAACGAGCTCCTGGAACTCCGCCATGACTTTCCTCATCATCCAGAACTGATGCCCACCAACCCTCATCCTGGGCAGGAATCTCCAGATCGAAATATGGATTATTACCCATGAATTTATCCTACCTCCTTCCCAAGCGTACTTACGTGAGTCTGGTGCTCCAAATCCATGATCGAGCGGGCGACCTCTTCTATGGCAACCCGCTGTTTCCGGTATAGGTCAGCCTCAGACATCGCCAGCCGGGATGCAACCTCGCGGACTTTGCGCCCTTCGATGAATTTCATCTCAAGAATATTATACAAAATCCATTCAGCAGTAAAACGCCGCTCGCCTTCCGGCCGGACCCCATCCACCGCCCGGCGAAGAACTGCCCGCAGCGCGTTGGATTGGTTATCGTTATGTTCCCTGGATGCCTGTTGGACTATATGAAGTTGTAACAGCGGGCTTTGCGACAACTTGGGTCCGCCCCAATAATGGGTCAATGCGTCCTTGACCCAATTCGTCAAGTCAGCATCAGGTGGCAGGGATGTCTCGAGCAAACCCGCCTTGCTGTCATACCGTCCGACAGCCCGCAGCCTTTGGAACATATCAACCTGGGGACGCAAATCTTCCAGGGATCGAAAGACACGTTGCTGCAAATTTCTGTCTTGGAGAGCCTGAGCGGCCCGGCGGATGAGCATCGCCAACGATTGGCGTTGGTCGGGGACAAGGATTTCATCCGATCGGCGAGAAACGCCCATTAATCCAAGCAGGATCGGTTCCCCCTCGACCGTGTCAGCCGGTTGGTAGAGGGGAAACAACCAGAAATCTCCCCAGATATATTCCTGCTGATCACCGTTACCATTCAGCCGGACAGTCTCCAATGCTCCGGAGAAGCTCGACTCCTGTAAGAGATGTGTATTGCCCGCAGCAACGATCAAGGACAATCGCTCCCCATCCAGGGCAGCAACGAATGCCAGGGCTGCCTGCATATGATCCCTGACCGCTGCCAGGACGGCTTCGAGGAATTGGCGCAGGTCACCCTGGGTGATCAACCGTTCCTCCAGGGATTGAAGCAGAGCCAGATCGGCACGGTCCCGACCATAAAAGATAAGCCGCTCCCAAAACGGAGCGATTATCGTGATTGTATGTTCCATCAGCAAGACGGTCACGACCATCGCGGCCGGGACTGCGCCGGAATATACAGTTCCAAAGTACTCACCCACACGCCGGACGATCGTCATCACACCCAGCGCGACAGATGCGGTGACCGGTCCACGCATAATCCATTTGAACAGGCGGCTTTTTACTACCCGGTCTGGCCAGGAAACTCCAAAGAACGCCACCGCATATGCCATCAAGATGATCAAGCCACCGACGAGGAGGTTGCTCAATGTGGCAATCCCCCAGAAGATGAAGGGATGGTTTACTGCAATTGTCGACCCATAGAGCAAGTAAGGGAACGAACCCAATGCAGGGGCAGTTGCCCCCGCCAGGAGATAAAGCATCCGCCTGCGACCCGAGCGGGTCAACACCCTCTGGAAAGCCCGGGCGAAGTTGAGCCACGCCAATAACATTACCGCGAGATAGAAAAAAGTAAATACTTCCGTCCAGACGGTACGTTCGAGATGCGGGGCGGGTTGGCCTTGTGTGACTACCGGCCCAAGTAAATGACCAACTGCCAACAGGAGCAAGAAACCTGCCGAGACGATGTACATCACCCGGATCAATAATCGACGCCGACCCAGGGAGGGCCTCCCGGTGGTAACCAGTAATGCATCGGATAAGTGCAGGTAAGCAGACGGTAAAAATACTAACCCCACCCATTCAAAGCGTAGCAGCAGATCTGCAAATAAAAAGTCGTCAGTTGCGCCTTCCAGCGCTTCAGAGGTGAAGACGACGACAACACAAAGCAGGATGATGGCAAAAGAACGGGCTACACGATCACGAAGGTTGAAAGAGAGCGCGTAGAAGAAAAGCGAAAAAGCCAGTATTGCTATGCCGGCTGTAAGGATTTGATTGATGGTGATGATCCCCACCAATACGTCGTACATCCAACCAGTAATCATACCTGCCTTACCTTTACCATTACCATTATTTTATCTTCAGTTAGCGAAGTGTGCGTCCAAAGAACAAGGTAATATCTTGATTGGCATAATAATGGTCATTGTACCCACAGAATTCGTAACCTATTTTCTGTGCCAAAGAGATGGCCGGATGCTGTTTCGATGACATCTCAAGGAATATCCGCAGGTTTTTCCGCTCCAGTGCCCAATTTTGGGCCGACATGATCAGTGCCGTGCCAATACCCATCTTCCTGAACCGGGGAGCGACCACCAGGTCGGTAATCCAGGCAGTCCTGGGGACGACCCTGTCGGTGATCCGCGTATAGCCTACCTGCTGCTTGTCCAAGATGGCGACAAGCATACCCACTTTCCGACTCCATTCATCGGCAAGAGAAGAAACCGGGCGCGAGTATTCCACCGTCACACTACGCGGCAGGCGCATCTCGCGAAACGCTACACTGACCTGGTCCTCTTGTGGCTGTAAATCCATCTGCCAGACGTAATCTGTCTTGCAAGCGTGATCGATGGCCATCAAGATGGGTAAATCAGTGGCAACCACGGAACGGATTTGGACTTCAGGCATTTTTATCCTAATTAACGTACAATCTGTACAGGAACGACACATGGAGGCAGAGCGTTGCCCTGGTTGTCGGTTACCACCAGCCTGAGCAAGTAGTCTCCGGGGGTCAATTCACCCGTGAACCAGGAGCCTAGCTCGCCATCCTGCCTGGCCTCGCGACCAGCCTGGATTGTCGACCATAGGGCTGTACCTGCAGGGGCGACTTCGTACTTGTAAAATCCAAAATTAGGGATGTCGGCAGTCCCGCGGATGGTGATTTGTCCGCTGATACGCTGTCCGGGCTCCGGCGAAGTGATCATCACCTGCCCGGGAATACAACCGCTTACTTCTGTACCCAAGGTAGCCTGCGGCGTTTGACTGCCCGGCGTCGTCAATGCATCAGGCGAAAAGGTGCCGGTGGGAACTGCTCCCAGGCCGATTGTCGGAGTTTGAACGATTGCCAGGGCTGGTAAACTCGGCAATAAATACGCATCCAAGACCAATTCTGCAATCGCGAGGCAGACAATAATAATTACGATCCCGGTTGCCCATGAGATCCTCCTGCGCAACAAAACTTTTTCAAGGCCAAAAACTGCCGATTGCCGTTCCAGCAGCAGGACCCAAAGGTTTCGCAGAGCAAACAGCAATCCCAACAACAGGATCGCATAAACAAGAACCGCGTTCGATCCAAAGAATTGGAGAATGGTAACCATCTTCAGGCCGGTTCAGATCAAGCGCAGCACACCGCGGATAATCGTTTCCAATTTCGGAGCGAGGACCCTGCCAGCATCGAGGACTTCTTCATGGGTCGTCAGGGTATTCCCGTCCAGGTTGGCCTTGTTGCTGATCCCCGAGAAGCCAAGCGCCCGGGTGTTCCCATGCCGGGCTACGATTACTTCAGGGATGGTGGACATGCCTACCGCATCTGCCCCGATGGTCTGCAAGAAACGCAGATCGGCCGGAGATTCGAACGAAGGCCCGCTAAGTCCGGCGTAGACACCTTCGCGAAGAACGATCTGGTTGTCCACCGCGACCTGACGGGCAAGCACGCCCAATTCGCGATCATAAGATTGACTCATATCTGGAAAGCGCGGGCCAAATTCATCCAGGTTCATGCCGATCAGTGGGTTCAAACCCATCATTGCTACCAGGTTCAAGTTGTCGGTGATCAGCATGACATCTCCGGGGAGGAACTCGGGGTTTATCGCCCCGGCAGCGTTTGTCACGATCATGATCTCGATCCCCAATCGCTGCATCACCCGCACAGGAAGTGTCACCTGGGCCATGGAATAGCCTTCATAGTAATGGACCCGGCCCTGCATCACCAGAATGCTTTGCCCCTCCAGCGTACCAATAACCAACCTGCCAGCATGTCCGATCACTGTCGAGGTTGGCCACTCAGGGAGATCGGTGTACGGAATCGTGACTGCATCCGTAACCGCATCGGCTACTCCGCCGAGGCCGGTGCCAAGGATGATCCCCACCCGGGGGGACAGATCGACCCTTGAACGGATAGCTGTACTGATGCGATCGATCAACTCCAAAGTAATTTCCATTTTCAAAGAATTCCCTTACATTGTAACCAACTATGCCAGAATTATAACGCAACTCCCCGGGTCAATGATTACGCCTATCCCGGCTTACCAACAAGATCCCTGATCGCGACGAGTGTGTATTCGATAGCCCGGTCATCGATCCAATAATGGGCGACCATGCGTATCTGGCGTTCCCCGGTAGGGCCTACCAATATACCCCGTTCCTTCAGGCGGGTTGCGAATTCGGTCGCTGTCCATGTAAGACCTGCAGAGATCGTCAAGAAGATCATATTGGTTGCGGGAGTCTCCGGATCGAGTGAAATGCCCTCAATCTCGTTCAACCCATCCGCCAGTCTTTTGGCCCGCGCATGATCCTCCGCCAGGCGATCGATCATGGTCTCTAAGGCGACAATCCCCGCCGCGGCCAAAATACCTGCCTGGCGCATCCCTCCTCCCAGGATCTTGCGCATCCGCCGGCCTCGGGCAATCGTTTCGTTCGAACCGCACAGAATGGAGCCTACCGGCGCGCACAACCCCTTGCTCAAACAAAACGTAACCGAATCAACGTGCTTCGTGATTTCCTTAACGTTGACCCCCTGGGCGACGGCAGCATTGAATACTCTCGCCCCATCCAGATGGATAAACAAGCCGCTCTGGTGGGCGAATTCACTCACCAGGCGGGTATAGGCTGGCGTCTGGTAGGTTCCACCACAACGGTTGTGTGTATTTTCGAGGCAGATCAGACGGGTGATCGGGGCATGGACATCGTCTGGCCGGATCGCGGCGCGGATGGCCTCGATTTCCAAGGACCCATCCGCCTGGTTTGGCAATTGGTGGGAATGGATTCCACCCAACACGGAAATACCACCTGCTTCGTAGAGGAACGTATGCGCCTTGTTGCCCAGGATGACCTCATCACCTCTCCCGCAGTGGGCCAGGACCGCCGCCAGGTTGCCCATGGTGCCCGAAGGGACGAACAAGCCGGCTTCCTTGCCGGTTAATTCTGCCGACATGGCCTCCAGTTCATTCACCAGGGGGTCTTCCCGATAGACATCATCCCCGACCCTGGCCACAGCCATCGCTTCACGCATTGCCGGAGTAGGCTGGGTGACGGTATCCGAACGCAGGTCGATAAAGTCAGTCATGGGTGCATCCTATGGATTTCGAAGTTGGTCGAGAACGAATTGCAAATCTTCAGGCAATGGTGCCTCGAAATTTTTGGGATGGTCTTCACCCGGCAGGGTGATCTGCAGGCGCGCCGCGTGCAGGAAATGACGGCTTATCTCGACAGTGGACTTGCGCTTACCGTAAACCCGATCTCCCGCGACCGGACAGCCCAGGAAGGCCATGTGGACGCGGATCTGATGGGTACGGCCGGTCAACGGATGGACCTGGAGCAAAGCATGCTCCCCGAAAAGTTCGAGCGTCCGATACTCGGTGACAGCTTCGCGGCCCTTGCCCTCCGGGACGACAGCCATCAATTTGCGATGGGAGCTATTCCTGCCGATGGGCGCCTCAACCCTGCCGATGGGCGTCGGTGGGCTCCCATCCACGAGGGCGAGATACGTTTTTTCTACCGAGCGGGATTTAAACTGGTCTTGCAGCCAACGATGAGAGCTCTCATTCTTGGCAATCACGATCAGACCTGAAGTCTCTTTATCAAGACGATGGACTACGCCAGGTCGTTCTTCCCCCCCGATACCTTTCAGATCCGGGACATGCCCGATCACCGCGTGTACCAGGGTCCCTGAATAGTGGCCCGGGGATGGATGAACGACCATGCCGGCAGGTTTATTGATGACAATCAGGTTGTCGTCTTCGTGAATGATTTCGAGGGGGATGTCTTCCCCCACCAATGTGCTCGGGATGGGCGGCGGTATGCGCACCTCCACCCTGGCGCCACGCTCGAGCTTCCTGCCTGTCTTGAGATCGACTTCTCCGTCGACTTTGACTAAGCCGGCGCGGATCAGTCCTTGCAACCGGGCCCGGGAAAACTCCGCCAGTCGCTCGACAAGGAAGACATCGAGCCTTGCGGAGTCATCATCAGCATAGATAAAACATTCCTGCCTGTCACCCACTCTCGCTACTACCCTTGATATCGGCTTGACTGTCCTGATCGCTATTGATCGCAAGCTGCTGCATTTTTATCCGTTTGTTGGCCCGCTCTTGAAGCCATACCCACAGGATCATGACGGCCACACCGATACTGATGCTGCTATCGGCGATGTTGAAGACCGGGAACGTGCCCACCGAGATGAAATCCGTCACCCGACCATCAAACCGGATCCGGTCTATCAGGTTACCGATGGCACCACCCAACCAGAGGGCCATCGCCAGGCGCATGGGCCAATCCTGTGGGGTTGTCTGTGGAATGTAATAGACCAGCAGACTGGAGACGAGCACTGCCAGCAGCATGAATACCCAGGCATGACCTTGAAATAATCCAAAAGCCGCCCCGGTGTTATACCAGTGGCGGACACGGGCAAGCGGAGCCAACCAATCCCAGGGCATCCAATCTGCGCCCAGAGGCACATGCAGCCGGACAATGCCCTTTGTCCACTGGTCAAGGAATACAACCAGGCCGGCGATGAGGAAAAACAAAAGGTATACCTTCCAATGTGTCGCCAGAAAACATTTCACACTTTCCAGGCTGAGCCTGACTACCGGCTGGTCGCGACCATCATTCATGGATTATTCTTCCTCTGTGACATAAATTCTTGGCACACGGGTATTGATGTTGGTAAGAATCTCATAAGGGATCGTTCCAGCCCACCCGGCCAGATCGGATACCGTGATGGACCCACCCTCAGATTCCCCGATCAAGATCACTTCATCGCCATTGTAAGCAGTTCCCATCTCGAGATTGACCATCACCTGGTCCATACAGACCTGCCCAATCTGGGGGTATTTTTTCCCCCGGATGATGACCTGGGCCTGGTTGGACATGCTCCGGAAATATCCGTCGCCATAGCCAACCGGCACGGTCACCACGCGGACATCATGATCCGATTGCCAGGTCGAGCCGTAACTTACCGGGTGACCGGGCCTGACAACCTTGAAGTAGACCACCCGTGACTTCCATTCCAGGCAGGGCTCGACCGGCACACTGCGTTGGATTTCCGCGTTTGGGTAAACACCGTATAACAAGATGCCCGGGCGGACCATTTCATAATGGCTCTCCGGCAGTTGCAGGACTGCCGCCGAGTTTGCAAAGTGACGCAGCGGGACGGGGAGGCTGTTCTTTTCATAGAACCGGACGACTTCATCGAAGCGTTCCAATTGCAGCCGGGCGTGGGTTAAGTCAGCTGAATCGGCATTGGCGAAATGGGAATAGATCCCCTCGATTAGGACATGCTCGCATTTCAAGGCCGCTGCCTGGATCAGGTGGGCGTTATAGTAATGGACACCGATCCGTTCCATCCCGGTGTCGATCTTCAGGTGGACTTTGGCGACCACGTCCATCGCCCCGGCAATCGCATTGATCTGCTCGAGGCGCTCTACCGAGGATGCGGTCAGGGTCAGCTTGTGCTGCAGGTATTGGGGGATCTGGTCGCCCCAGATGCCTCCCAACACCAGGATCGGTGATTGGATCCCCAGTTCGCGCAGGTAAATCCCTTCCTCCAATACAGCCACCCCGATGTAGTCGGCATGAGAATCCAGGTGGCGCGCGACCTCGACCAACCCATGTCCATAGGCATTTGCTTTGACCACCAGCATCACCCTGGCCGGGGCTACCATCGCCCGGATCTTGGTAATATTCCGGACCAGGCGGGTGAGATTGACGACCACCTGGGTGGGCCGCAGGCTCTCTGCTGAAGCGATCACAGATTCGTTGATTTGCACGGGGGGTATTGTACTCTATTTGCCCGGGACGGCATCCGGATGGGTCAGGTCAGCCTCGATTTTATAACGCATGATCGGCCGCTTTTCTGACCGCCGGGCCACTTCGCTGAAGCCAGCCTGCCGGAACGCAGAGGCAAGCCCGGTGTAGACGAACACAGGGGGTTCATTCTCCTGGCGGGCTTCCACCGGGTATCCTTCGATGATCTTCCCATCGCGTGCGGCGACGAACTCAATACAGCCCTTGAGCAAGGCAATGGTCACTCCCTGTCTGCGGTGATCTTTGTGCACGAAAAAACAGGTCACCGACCAGACCGGTTGGTCATCGACCGGTTTCAAGATCCGCGAGCGGGCCAGGCCGGGGTACTCCTGGCGGGGGGCGACAGCGCACCAGCCGACCGGGTCCTGATCGATGAATGCCAGCAACCCCGGGGTCAGTCCCGAGTCGACGTTCTGTTTCTGGAGCATGCGGTTGACATCCCCCCTGGTGGACAGGAAATCCTTGCGGGGCAGCCTCCAAAACATGCACCAGCAGCCCCCGCAGGCGCCCCGGGGGCCAAACAGGTCTTCGAAATCCGGCCATCTTTCCGGGGTCAGCGGGAGGATTGTGATATCTGGCAGCGCGGAGGGTTTCATCTTTGCCAATCGTCGACCCAGGCGCTAACTGATCCCAAACACCTGGATGAGAAAATCGAGCAGGTACTGGCCGAGGGAAGGCCGCAGGTTGGTCTCCATCATAAACAACTCCATCCCGTGACCGCCCCGGTTGTAGATGAACTGGCGATAGAACGGCGCATCCGCCCCCTGGCACGCCTGCGCAGAGGCGGGATCATCCACCGACGCAACGCACCAGACCTGCCGGCCGGTTTGGCCTGCGCTGCGGACAGCCTGGCGATATTCCACGGCGAGGAAATCTCCCGGGGAGATGGAAAATGCGCCGATGCAACCATCCCCGCAGGCATCGACGACCGCGTCGGCACCGATGCTCGCCCCGATCCCGACCACTCGATTGGCATCCGCCCCTGGCAAGGTGCGGGCGACAGCATAGGCGGCGCGGGCATCCATCAGCCAGCCAGGGGCCAGGTCTGCAAAGGATTCGCCGGGGAATTGCTCGCTCTCGCCGAAGTTGCGGAAGTCGAAGATAAAGACGTTAAAACTGAGCGCGCCGGGCATGACCGGAAATCCATAAGGCGTATCAAAGCGACCGCCGGTCTGGCTTGCAAAGACCGGGTCTGGCAACGCCCCGGAGCGGTTTGCCAGCCAGGCAACCATACCCACCCGTTCCCAATCGGTCATGCTTCCGCCGGCCCAGTGCATCAAGACCACCACCGGCGCGGGATTGGCTTTAGCCGGATAATACCTGCCGACAAGCTGGGTGCCATCCTCCGCTTGGAATTCGACCCGCTGGGCCTCGGCCGGGAGAGGGTCCAACGCAGACTGCGGCCAGATCGAGCCTGTGTTCCCGCCCTGATTCTGACTGGCCGGATCGACAGTCGCCGCCGCCAGCGGCGTTGCGGTGGGTTGTAAGCCGCAGGCCGACAACAGGACCAAGCCAATGATCATGAAAGAAAACATCTTGGTCTTCGCATTCATCTTCATCCTCCTCGACGGATATTTCACCGGGATCAGCAGGTCAGCTCCTGTCCGCATAAAAATGGGCGTCAGGGATAGTGACCTACGTACTATACCATAAAGGCCGGGCGAGGTGACCCGCAAAAAACCCCGCTAATGACCTGGCTGGGGGTGGATGCGGAGAGGCTGCGCCCGGTGGCGAGGCGGGTGATGAAGGCCCGGATTTCCTAGGCGCCCATGGCTTTGGGGCGGCGCTTGTTGGGGAACAGTGATGAAGCGGAGGGCTCCATCCAGGCAGGATCCTTGCGCGCCGCAGAAGGAGTGTTTTGTGGGCAAGGTTGCGCTGTACTGGCAAAGCTTTTTTTGGCCTGGGTGAAGGGGTCAGATTTACGTTTTCCAGCGGGCAGGCGGCTCTATTGTCATTTACACGGGAGACATCTATAATTGTATAAAGGTACTTACGGAGTGCTGCATCAAGACGTGAATCAAGATGACTGTAATTACGGGCGTTTTGTTTGTTCACAGTTCACATATTCATGCAAGAAGCAGCAAGCGGAACCCTTCCGCATAAACCCGCCAAATCATTATCTTATAAAGAAGGTTTCCGCATAAGAATAGTTGAACTAAGCGCTTCGCGCAGGTAAGTTAAGACTCTCGCTCTTCCCACCAGATTTTCTAGAATCTCATATTTTGTCCCGATCGGGGCTATATTTCCTGTGAACGCCCATTCCACTCACAGGAGGTTTAGCTATGACCA
>JBDRPT010000126.1:0-7161 GCA_043826785.1 Chloroflexota bacterium
CCAGCCCACCACACCCCCACCATCTTGAAGTGCATAAGTCCTAATGTAGTAAAACCGCCGACTTTCACAATCGGCGGTTTTCAGTCGGGGCGGGCGGAATTGAACCGCCGTCCTCACGGACCCGAACCGTGCGCTCTAACCGGGCTGAGCCACGCCCCGAACAAGCAGGCGGATTATACACGCCCAGTATGGATTTGGCAAGCCGAACCGCTTGGGGTATAATCATCTTTCTGGACGAACACCCCGTAGGGGCGCAGAAGACTGCGCCCCTATATGATGAGGAAAGCCTATGGAAGAACCTGAAACCAACGGTCTGCCGCCGGAATCCGCCAAGCAGGTTATTGGCACCGTGCAGATGGCAGACATCGATGAACAGATGCGCTCGGCCTATCTTGACTATGCCATGTCGGTCATCGTCGCCCGGGCATTGCCGGATGCCCGCGATGGGCTCAAGCCCGTCCACAGGCGGATCCTCTTTGCGATGCATGACTTGGGCCTGCGCTCCAACACTTCCTTCAAGAAATCTGCCCGTATCGTCGGTGAAGTCCTGGGGAAGTATCACCCCCACGGCGATGCCTCAGTTTACGAGGCCATGGCACGGATGGCCCAAGACTTCTCGATGCGATACTTGCTCGTTCATGGTCAAGGGAACTTCGGCTCCGTGGATGGGGACGCTCCGGCAGCAATGCGCTACACCGAAGCCAAGCTCCACAAAATGGCTGAGGAATTGCTGGTGGACATCGACAAAGCGACCGTCGATTTCAGCGACAATTTCGACGGCTCACTCCAGGAGCCCAAGGTACTGCCCGCCCGCCTGCCAAACCTTTTACTCAACGGGACCTCCGGGATCGCCGTCGGTATGGCCACGAACATCCCCCCGCATAACCTGAAAGAACTCCTGGCCGCGATCATCTATCTGATCACCAACTACGACAGCATCGACGATATTCCGGTGGAATACCTGATGAAATTCGTCCCCGGACCGGACTTCCCCACCGGGGGGGTGATCATAGGCAAAGAGGGGATCGAACATGCTTACGGATCCGGGAAGGGACGGATCGTCGTCCGAGGTCTGGCTCATATCGAGGAGGCCGGCAACCGGAACCGGATCGTGATCACCGAGCTACCGTTCCAGGTCAATAAGGCCGGCTTGATCGAGCGGATCGCCGAATTGGTCAGAGGTGGCCGGATCGATTCGATCTCGGACTTGCGCGATGAATCCGACCGCCGGGGGATGAGCATTGTCATCGAGCTCAAGCGGGGCAGCCAACCCCGTAGAGTCCTCAACCAGTTATACAAATATACTCCACTCCAATCTACGTTTGGTGTCCAGATGTTGGCCCTTGTAGACGGTGAGCCCCGCCTGCTGCCATTGAAACGCTGCCTGCAATTATTCATCGAGCACCGCATTCAGGTCATCACCCGCAGATCTCAGCACGAGCTGGAGAAAGCGCGCCACCGCGCCCATATCCTGGATGGATTGCTCATCGCTTTAGCAAACCTGGACGATGTCATCAGTACGATCCGGCAATCCCCGGATGCGGATGTTGCCAAGGAACGGTTGATGAAGCGGTTTAAGTTGTCCGAGATTCAGGCCCAGGCAATTCTCGACATGCAGTTACGCCGCTTGGCTGCCCTCGAACGTCAGAAGATCGAAAATGAACATAAGCAGATCAAAGAACAGATCGCAACCCTGGAAGACCTGCTCGCCCACCCTAAAAAAATTCTCACCCTCATCCAGGAGGATTTGCGCGCCCTCTCCGAAACCTATGGTGATGAGCGCCGCACTCACATCGCTATCGATGCAAAAGAAGAACTCAGCGAGAGCGATCTCGTCCCGGACGAGGCTGTCCTGATCAGCCTGACCCAGAACGGGTATATCAAGCGGGTGGCAGCAACCGCCTTCCGTTCGCAGGGTTTGGGTGGAAGAGGCGTTACCGGCCATACCACCAAAGAAGAAGACGAGATCATGACCATCATCCCTGCCCGCTCGCTGCACACGATGCTTTTCTTCTCCGACCGGGGCAAAGTCTACTCTGAAAAGGTGTACCAGATCCCGGATGCGGATCGGGCGGCCAAGGGCATCCCCCTGGTCAATGTGCTCTCGCTTGACCCGGGCGAGACCATCACCGCCGCAGTGTCCGTTCCTAATTTTGATATCGCTGAATACATTACCTTGGCTACGCGCAACGGAAGGATCAAACGCATGGAGTTATCTGAGCTATCCTCCGTGCGCCCTTCCGGGATTATTGCTATCAAGCTGGACGAAGGTGATGACCTTAGTTGGGCGCGCCTGACCAGCGGCACCGATGACGTCATCCTGGTCACCGAACTCGGACAGGCGCTCAGGTTCTGCGAGGACGCTGTCCGCCCGATGGGCCGCACCGCTGGGGGCGTAACCGGGATCCGCCTCAAGGGGAAAGATAAAGTTGCCAGTATGGATGTGATCGAGGCGGACGGCGAGCTGGTTATCGTCACTTCCGGAGGCTACGGGAAGCGTACTCCGCTCGACAACTACCCGGCCAAGAACCGGGCCACGGGCGGCGTCTTGACCATCACCAAGGGAGCAACAGCCAAGGTCGGGGTCATATCTGCTGCCCGGGTGATCCAGGCGAGCGATGACCTGACAATCATCTCGGCAAACGGGGTCATCTTACGGGCAAAAGTAAAAGACATCAAACAATCCGGACGAGCCACCCGTGGCGTACGGATGATGAATGTCAAGCCCGGTGACAAAGTCGTCTCGCTGGCTCGCATATCCCAGCTGGCAATCAAAAAAGCCGGGGAAGAGCTGAATGGGTCCGACAAACCAGCCACGGAAGCGGACCAACAGATCGACCTCCCCCTGGAAAAATAGCAGGGTTAATGAGCAGTACGACTCATCTCAACTTCGAGAAGTGTCGTTGATGATAAAAAAAAAGAGACCTCCCGGAGGTCTCTTTTCGTTTCCCTGATCCCCTGGTTGTTCCAATCCTGTTGCCAACGAATAAGAAAGCGGAGCCTCAGGATCAAGACTCCGCTCAGTCACTTGCATACCGCTCTCAGCCGCCTTACGTTAGCTCACATACACCATCCAAGTAAGGTTTAAATGCTGGGGGGTGGGTCATTTTTGCAGAACAGCGCTTTCCTAGAACAGGAATGGCAGGACAACTTTTCCAGCGATCAACAGGAACATGATGCCAAGCAGACAGACCACCATGAAGAGCAATAGTGTCAGAATGAAGCGTTGTTGGGCATTCATCCCGAGGAAATTGCTCCGCGCCCGGTGCGGCTCGTCAAATTTCTTTGGTTTTTCTTCAGGGGGAGTCTCCTCGTCTGGAACAAAAGGAGTTGTAGATGCCTGCTCGTGCAAGTGATCCAGCATGAGTCACCTCAATGAATGTACTTAGGGCCCAAGTATATCATACAAGCGGTCTCAGCTTGACCTCGCCCAAGCGGACAGGATGCACCACCCCAGCGGATGTCTGCAAGCGCAGAGCGCCATCGCGATCCAGGCCGACTGCGACACCTTCGAGTGCGGGAGTGCCTTCCCGCTCGACCTGGACCCATTCGCCTCGATAGGCCAGGCGTTGCTCCCAGGCATGCAAGAATTGGGCACTACCCACCCGCGGGGACCATAGGACGAGCTGGGAGAGGATCGACTTTAGTAATGCATACCGGTCGACCAGCGTTCCCGTCTCGATATCCAGGCAGGTGGCTGGGAAATTCAACAACCCGGTCGCTGGCACCGATTCGGGTCTGACATTCACCCCGATGCCAAGCACCAGGCGGTCCAGCGCAGCACCGGTCCAGATGGCTTCCACCAGGACGCCGGAGACCTTCTTGCTACCGAGCAAGACGTCATTCGGCCATTTGATCGCGGGTGTAAGATTCAATTCCACGAGTGCTTCGTGTACCGCCAACGCCCCCAACCCGGTAACCAGGGTCACATCGGCTGGATCTTCGACAATCGGGGACAAGATCAGGCTGAAGGCCAGCGAAGCCCCTCGTGGCGAATACCAACTCCGCTCCCCCCTGCCGCGACCGGCGGTCTGCTCCTCGGCGAACACCAGCGAGAGCCCGGAGGCGCTTTCAGCCGCCCAAGCCAGGGCAATGTCATTGGTCGAGCTGACCGTCTCATAAAGCCGGACTTGGCCTACGCCCAAAGGTGCGAGCAACTTCTGCAGATCCCGCTCATTCATGATTGTATGGGGATACTTCTAAGACAATGATGATTATGGAGGTGGGAGAACATACCAGGGGTTGACATTAACACCGTTCAGACGGACTTCGAAATGGAGGTGGGAGCCAAAGGAGTTGCCCGTGTTGCCCGAGAGGCCGATCAATTGGCCCTGGTAAACGCTTTGACAGACCGATACATTGATCTGGCTCAAGTGGGCATAAAGGGTCGCGTAACCGTTCCCATGGTCGATCATGATCACGTTCCCATAACCATAGTTCCAGCCACCCTGGGCCATGGTGACAACGCCGGTATCAGCAGCCAGAATGGTCGCGCCCGTATCGGCGGAAATGTCAATGGCGAGGTGCCCCGACCAGTAATCATTACCGGTCAGATAATGATTGTAGGCCGGCCAGACAAATCCTCCCGAACCGACCAATCCACCTCCGCAGGAGCTGCCGCCCACGCCCGCCGTCCCGGAACTTCCCCTGGCGATGGTCGGGATGATCCATTGGATGAACTCGCGCTCACCCCCCGGAACCATGATAAAGGTCCCCTGGGCGATCTCTGGATCGGTCAGGTCGATGTTGTTTCCCGGCCAGCTGAGGATGTCATCAGGCGTGACCTCGAACTCATCGGCAATCGATTCCAGGGTATCACCTTCCTGCCACTGATAATAGACACCATCGACAGGGGGGATCTTCAATGTCTGGCCAATGCGAATGCTATCCGGGCTATCATTAAGGATATCGAAATTCGCCCACAGGACGGTCTCCGGTTCGACATCGAAATCCCGGGCGATCTTGAAGATCGAATCACCGGTACTGACGGTGTATTCAACGATGGTGTAACGCGGGCGCTCAGGGATATTGGTCTGCAGGGATGCCGACCGGTGGATCCCGCCCTGGCTGGCGACATCTGGATATTCAGGCTGGTCGATTGGATCGCTATTCGCCTGGGTGGGAATCGGCTCGATTGTGGCCGAAGGACCCTCTGGCAGGGACATTTTCCAGATTGCCAAAGCGGCGAGAGCAGCGACGATGACGGCTGTCAGACCCCATGAAATCAGGGTAAACCCACGTGGGGAATGGATTAATTTACCGATAAAACTCATAGTTCTTCTGTCAACTTTTCTAGAAATTCCTGGTTGTTCTTCGTCCGCGATATCCGCTGCAGGATCGCCTCGGTTGCCACCGCCGAGTCCATCCCCGCCCCCTGGGGTTGTGGAGATATCATCTGGATGTGCATCCGGCGCATCAGCCAGACCCGCTGGAGGATATCGGGGCCGAGGAGCAGGTCCTCCCGCCGGGTGGACGAGCGCTCGATGTCCACGGCCGGGAAGATGCGTCGCTCTTGAAGCTTCCGGGAGAGATGGAGTTCCATGTTGCCGGTTCCCTTGAACTCTTCATAGACCACGTCGTCCAGGCGCGAGCCTGTGTCGACCAGGCAGGTGGCGATGATCGTCAGCGAACCGCCTTCTTCGAGATTACGGGCAGCGCCGAAGAAATGTTTGGGCGGGTAGAGGGCGGATGGGTCCATACCACCTGATAGCGTCCGCCCGGATGGGTTGACGACCAGGTTGTACGCCCGCGCCAGGCGGGTGATCGAGTCCATCAGGATGACTACATGGCGGCCGATCTCCACCAGGCGCTTGGCCCGGTCCAGGGCGATTTCAGCAGTGCGGACGTGTGAGGTCACCGGCTCATCAAAAGTGGAAGCGATCACCTCGGCATCCACCGAGCGGTCCATATCGGTCACTTCCTCAGGGCGCTCGCCAATCAACGCGACCATAAGGTGGACATCCGGGTACTGTTTGGAGATCGCGTTGGCGATCTGTTTCAGGATGGTCGTCTTGCCGGCCTTGGGGGGAGAGACGATCAGGCCGCGCTGGCCGCGGCCGATCGGGGTCACCAGGTTGATCAAGCGGGTAGCCAGGATATCCCCTTCCGTCTCCAGGTCAAAACGGCGGTCGGGGAAAATCGGGGTCATGTCCTCGAACCTTGGCCGGCGGCGGGCTTCTTCCGGGTCCAGGCCGTTGACGGTCTCTACTTTGACCAGGCCCCAGTGCCGTTCCGACTCGCGCGGCGGGCGGACGTGGCCGGTGATCAGGTCGCCTGAGCGCAGTTCGTGTCGTCTTAGCTGCGCCTGCGAGACGTAGACATCCGTCTCACTGACCTGGTAACGTTCCGAGCGCAGGAAACCGATCCCTTCGCTCATGATCTCGAGGATGCCGCCGCGCACCTCCAGGCCCTGGCGGGCCGCATCAGCCTGGCAGATACGGATGACCAAGGCCTCTTTCTTCAGGCGATGGCCGTTAGGCACTTCGTGCTCCTTTGCCAGGGCGCGAAGCTCCTCAAGAGGTTTATTTTCAAGTTCAAGGATGTTCATTTTTATCTCAATGGAATATGGAATATGAATCTCGAGCCAAACACGAGGCCACGCCCCCAGGACGGGTCACTGTGTTCTATGATATTTTAAGTAGGTGGGTTTTCGTTACAAAGGATCAACTTGCATCTGCTACGATGAGCCAAGCGGGAATAGTGACCAGATTATAGCATGTTAAGCAGGCCTGTGCAAGCAATCTTTACCGCTGAAACAGGGTCCTCATCAGACCCGTTTCAGGGATCATTCTCTTTATCTAAGACATTACGGGAATAATAAACGGGTTGTTGTATTTTCTTCATGGGAGGGCGTAATCTGCACATAGTCGGTCATGCAGGAATTTTGCATTATGACCACTCAAAGCGTCTTACACAGAACGGATTCTGCTCAAGAAATAATTGGTTGGTGGAAAGGTTTTTGCATTTTAGGTGGAACGATACATAAATTATACACTTTTATGGCAAATGCCAGATATAAGCAGTTGAACTAAGCGCTTCGCGCAGGTAAGTTAAGACTCTCGCTCTTCCCACCAGATTTTCTAGAATCTCATATTTTGTCCCGATCGGGGCTATATTTCCTGTGAACGCCCATTCCACTCACAGGAGGTTTAGCTATGACCA
>JBDRPT010000127.1:0-56209 GCA_043826785.1 Chloroflexota bacterium
AACTTGTATGTCCAGCTTAACCCAGTCCAACTCAGAAACTCGATCGACGAGAAAGTCGCCAAACTTTGGAAAATATCACGGTAACATTTCGCTTTGATGCAACGATACCCACATAGTAACATTTGGCTTTGATGCATCACGATAAGACCACTTATTTTTGATTCCGTGGTGATTTACCAGATGCGCGCTGATCTTTATGATCTGGGTAATGTAGACTGCCAACAGACCCTGTACGAAGGGAATCCACATTGAAGACATGCTGGTAAAAGGCATTTTGTTGGAGTTGGATAACTATTGAAGTCGATGCACTATTAAAAACCGCAGCAATGACCTTCTTCGTCAGACGCTGTCGGACCTCTTTTTCGCGACAAATTCTCCCCCCGTGCATCTAATGAAAGTTGTTTGTTATAATTCTGACCAAAATTATCTGTGTACAACTGGTGACATTGCCCTGAATGGATTGCCTTCAGGCGCTTGCACTGGTACGATCAGGAGAGGGCTATGGCGTATAGAAATGTTCAAATTCCCCCCGAGGGAAAGAGGATCACGATAAAAGATGGCAAGTTGCAGGTCCCGGAGAGCCCGATCATCCCGTTCGTGGAAGGAGATGGCACGGGTCGGGATATCTGGCGCGCCTCTGTCGACGTATTCGACGCCGCGGTGGAGAAGGCATACAACGGCAGGCGGAAAATCCATTGGATGGAAGTCTACGCCGGGGAAAAATCGTTCAAGCAGTTAAACACCTGGCTCCCGGATGAAACCGTGGAGGCATTCCGCGAGTTCCTGGTCGGCATCAAAGGCCCGCTGACCACGCCTATCGGCGGGGGCATCCGTTCGCTTAATGTTGCTTTGCGCAAATTGCTCGATCTATATGTCTGCCTGCGTCCGGTGCGTTACTTCGACGGCGTACCGTCACCGGTGCGTAACCCTGAAAATGTGGATATGGTCATCTTCCGCGAGAACACCGAGGACATCTATGCCGGGATCGAGTTTGCGGATGGCAGCGATGAGAGCAGGAAGTTCAAGCAACTGTTCGCCGAAGCTTTCCCCAAGGAATATGCCAAGATGCGTTTCCCGGATACGGTCGGGATCGGCCTGAAACCTGTCTCGGCCGAAGGGACCGAACGCCTGGTGCGGGCGGCCATCCACTGGGCGTTGGAGAACAAACGCAGGAGCGTCAACCTGGTCCACAAAGGCAACATCATGAAGTTCACCGAAGGCGCCTTCAAGGACTGGGGCTACAAGCTCGCCAAGCGCGAATTCCGGAATGCCATCGTCACCGAGCGCGAATCCTGGATCCTGGGCAACAGGGAGAAGGACCCGGGGCTGTCTGTCGAAGCGAATGCCAGGTTGATCGATCCCGGCTTCGAGATGATGTCCCCGGACCAACAGGCGGAGATCAAAAGCGAAGTAGAAGAGGCGCTGGCCTTGTGGCCGACGCACGGCGACGGCAAGTGGAAATCCAAGTTGCTGATCAAGGACTCGATCGCCGACGTCACCCTTCAGTTCGTGCTCATCCGCCCGAAGGATTACGACGTGATCGCCACCATGAACCTGAACGGTGACTACCTGTCCGACGCGCTGGCCGCCCAGGTCGGCGGGATCGGCATCGCCCCCGGCGCGAACATCAACTACGAGACCGGCCATGCCATCTTCGAGGCTACCCACGGCACAGCGCCCAAGTACGCCGATCTGGACAAGGTCAACCCCGGCTCGGTCATCCTTTCCGGGGAGATGATGTTGCGTTACATGGGCTGGACGGAAGCTGCTGACCTGATCGTCAAAGGCATGCAGGGCGCGATCGACGCCAAAACGGTCACCTACGACTTCGCCCGCCTGATGCCCGAGGCGCAGGAGGTCAAATGTTCCGAGTTTGGGGCGGCGGTCATCCAACATATGGGATAATCATGGGGAGAACTACTCCGCACAACTGATACGGAGGTGGTGATGAGTGATTACATCCGTAAAGCTTTTTCCGGGTATGCTTCCTATAACGCCCGCGGCCAATTTGCTTTCATGCTCCACCGTATCGCCGGACTTGCGACCCTGGCCTTCCTGACCCTGCACATTGCCACCACGGCGACGGTGTTCTTCATGCCCCAGTGGTATGACAAATTGGTCGTGTTGTTCCGTAACCCGGTCATCATGGTTGCCGAGATCCTGATCGCCTATTTCGTGGTCTACCATGGGGTCAATGGCCTGCGGATCGCCTACCTCGACCTGTTCCGCCCGGACTTGTGGACCAAACAGGCCTCCCGCAAAGCAACCCCGGTGGTTTTAATTATCGCCTTCATCCTCTGGCTGCCAGCCCTGGCCATCATGGGCTATCAGATGCTCAAATATGGCTTCGGCCTGTTCGGGGGAGGCTAGGAGGCAAGATGACAACCATGACCGATGACACAAACCGGACTGCGGGGTACGACGCGATTGCCTGGAAATGGATGCGTTACAGCGCAATCCTGCTCATCCCTCTGGTCTGGGTGCATGCCATCATCCAGGCGCTGATCACCGGCGGGCACAACCTGAGCCTGGACTATGTCTCGATGCGCTGGGCGACCTGGGGTTGGCGGATCTACGACATGTTCCTGTTGGCGTTCGCCTTCTCGCACGGCGTCAATGGCCTGCGCCAAGTGCTTTTCGACTATCTCAAGGGTGCCCGGGCACGCAAGCTGTTGAATTGGCTGATGCTGCTCTTCTGGCTGCTGCTGACCGCCATCGGCGCGATTGCGATCATCGGCGGCGTCCGGCCCCCAGCTTGAGAGCAAGTTGGATAATAAAAAAAGTCACCTCAATGTGAGGTGACTTTTTAGTCTAGGAAGGGGTTATGGTGTTGGCGTAGCTGCCGGGGGTTGGGTCGCAGTGGGCGCGAGTGCGGCCGCCTCTTCCGCAGTCCGGGGCATGCCGGCCATGATCCAGCGGGTCAGCGCGTCGATGTATTCAGGTTTCATCAACTTGGATGGCGGCATCTGGTGGATGAGCACATCGCCGGTGGCTTCATCGAGGATCTCGTTGCCATTGATCACCAGGATGGAGTAGGAATTCAGATCGCCGGCGATGATATTGAAGTCCACATTGTCGCCTGTGGTCAGGATCTCTTCATAGGAAGTCATCAGGTAGTTGTTGTTGTCCTTCCCCGGGCGGTGACAGGAGAAGCAGTAGCGCTTGACCAGGGCCTGGATGTGGACATCGTAGGATGGGACCTCGTCCGGACCGAGGGGCGGGATGGCGGCGGCAGCTGCGGCGTCCGCGGGCAGTTCGGCGCGGTCATCCCAGGTGTAGCGCATAAAGGCGACCAGGTAATCGAGCTCGCCGGGGCTGAGTTCGCCACCGTAGGCGCGGCCGAAGCCGGGCATCCCGGGGTCGGAGACCTGCTGGCCATAAGCAATGACCAGGGCGAGCGATTCGTCATTATAGGTGTACATCACGTCCGGAGAGTTGAGCGGTTCGAGGATGACACCCTCGTATCCCTCGACACCGACCACCTCACCACCCTCGCCCTCGGGGGCGTGGCATTCAGCGCAGTAGACGGAGTACAGGTCCTGGCCGAGGACGATCTGCTCCGAGACGGAGGAGGCGACTTCTACTTCATCCATCGGCGGCGTGCTGACCACTGCCATGATCGTCAGCGCCACAATGCCGAAGACGGTGGCGCCCATCGCAGCCAGGGCCACCTTGCGCTTGGCATAATAGCGGTACGGGTTCTTGTCGAGGAACGGGAGCAGGAACAGGACCCCGATGGCAATGAACGGGATGATCGCTGTTCCGACCCACTCGATGCTCCCGGGGAAGTACTTGAGCATCTGGAACAGGAACAGGAAGTACCATTCCGGGCGCGGGATATAGGCAGTGTCGTTCGGGTCAGCCTTGGGCTCGCCAGGGACACCTACGAAGGTCGCCAGCAGGATCAGCAGGATGAAGATGCCGAAGGCGACGAGCAGGTCTTTGAAGATGCTGTCTGGCCAGAAACGCTCACCATTCTGGAGAGATTGCTCGTAGCGTTCCTTGATTTGCTTTTTCTGTTGTTCTTTCATGGCCACGCTCCTTAGTCTTCCACGCTCGGGAATTGCGACTCACCGTGCTTGATGACCAGCCAGACGTGCACGCCGATCATGCCACCGAGCAGGGCTGGCAGGATCCAGATGTGGGCGGAGAAGAACCGGGAGAGCGTCAGCGCGCTCAGGTCCGGGCCGCCGCGCAGGACTTGTTCGATGAATGAGCCGACGAAGGGGACCGTCCCGGCAATGGACGTGCCGACCGTGGTTGCCCAGAAGGCTTTCTGGTTCCAGGGCAGCAGGTAGCCGGTGAAGCCCATGCCGAGGGTCAGCAGGAGCAGGCCGACGCCGATCAGCCAGGTCAACTCGCGCGGGTACCTGTATGAAGCGGTGACGAAGACGCGGAGCATGTGGATGAAGACCACCACGACCATCAGGCTCGCGCCCCAGTGATGGATGCCGCGGATCAGCCAGCCGAAGGCCACGCCGTTCATGATGTACTGGATGCTGTCGTAGGCATGGTCAGGCGAGGGCGTGTAGTAGATCGTCAGGAAGATGCCCGTGGCGCCCTGGAGCAGGAACAGGAACAGGCTGGCCGAGCCGAGCGTGTTCCACCAGTTCCCTTTCGGTTCCGGGCGGTCGAGGAAATAGGTGTACATCTCGGTGAGACCGAGACGTTCATCCAGCCAGGCGAAGAGTTTTTTCCACATAGGGTTCATCCTTCCAGGAGGTGGAGGAACAGTTCTTCATCCTCGACCTTGGTCTCGTACATATCCAGCGGACGGGGAGGCGGGCCGGTCAGCACTTCGCCGGTCAGGCCGAAGGTGGCATCGTGGCAGGGGCAGAGGTAAGTCTGGGTTGCCTCGTCCCAGTTGACCCGGCAGGAGAGGTGCGTGCACTGGTTGGAGACCACGCTCACGTCCTGTGCCGATGTTGGGATGATAAAGACGCCGTAGCTTGTAACCGTCTTCTCCCAACCGTTGACCTTGGTGCGGGTGAAGGTGAAGAGGGTCGGTTTGCCGATTTCATACTTCTCCAGCGTACCGAGCGGGATCCAGACATCGGTCTCGCGTTGCTTCAACGCCGGGTCAATCAGGTAGCCGATGACCGGGATGCCGATCACCGCTCCCATGATGCTGCCCAGTACGGCCGTCGTCAACTTGACGAAGTCGCGCCGGCTGATGTGGTGGTAGCCACCTGCGCTACCATGATGAGAACCTGCCATGCAAACCTCCTGTGGTGAATACAGAGTAACCGGGTGTTGCGATTAACCGCGCAAGAACGCCGATTATTCCTGCCCCCGGTCTTGGCGGGAAGGGGCCTGGAGTGGGTGACAACACAAGGCATCAACCTGCTTCTTTAAGAGATGCCGACGATATGCATTCAAAAATTATACAGCCTATGTAATTATAAAAAGCCCTACGGAGTGCTGCAAGTTACAACCGTCATGAGATTGTGCCCCAGAACACAGCCAGGAAATGAGTTTAATCACTATGCCGGGTTCAGGGTTGTTCCCCGGCCCCGACCGGTTCATCGGCGACGATCAACATCCCCGACTGCCGGTCGACCCAGACCGGGTCTTCATTGCGCAGCAGGTCGATCAGATGATGGGCAGCATCCGGAGCGAGGCCTGGATAGGAGTGTGAAGATCCGCCTTCCAGGACCACGATCAGATCGGTTTTGCTTGCTTTCGCGCCGCCGGGGTGGCCCCGGCCAGGTTCGCCGGGGTGGTAAGCCACCCGGTAGCGGGTCGCACGCTTGAATTCAGCCATAGAGGTTCCTTCCTGCCCTTTTTCGCAGGGCTGGAGAGCATATACTGCTCTTTGCAAGAAATAGCGAACATGCAGTTCTCGGATTACCAGCGGAAACCGAAATGGTAGGTCGGTTTTTTTGCGCAGCACTTTGTAACATACGCCGGGACAGGCGTCAAGGAGGGTTGTAAGCACGTGCTGTGGTCGTTCAGATCATCTCCGCATCTTCACGGGAGGAGAGGGCCATAAATTTCTCCATGCTGACCCAGCCGTCGACCGCTTTGCCTCCCTGGATGAAGCTGTCCACGTGTTCGCGGTGGCCCTGCCAGGCAGTCTCGATCCCGGATTTACTTGAGGATTTGTAGACCTTGGTTATCATGTTGGCAATCTCCTCGCTCGGAAAGTTGGCAGTGATGACCAGGGTCTCATCCATCAGGCGGGTATAGAACTTGACTCCCATTCCCAGCGGCAGGGCGTAGGCCTGCTCCTCGTGGTGGACCATCAACGGGTAGGCAAAGGTGATCCGCAGGAACCCGCGCCAGGCCAGGACCTCCTTCTTGAGCAGCATGGCGATCACCACTGGGAAGAGCAGCAGCACCCCGGCCGGGATCAGCGTTTCGCCATACAGCCCCAGTCTGCGGAATCCCAGGCGCGCAAGCGCATCGACCTCGGCCCGGTAACGGTCTGCAACCTGGCTTTCCAAGCCTTCGTCCTGAAGGCTTTCGTAAAGTATCGGTTTCATGCTAGTATTATAGGAGATATTCCTCCCGGCGGGAATCGCTCTCTCCGCGCAGGGGCCGGAATCCGGCTGGAACCTATCAGGATGTCTGGAACGAATAATCCATGAGTATTGTCACTTCTCCACATGGATTCAAGAATGGGATAATGTTCTCAGTCCTCAATCCAACCTATGACGAAGGAGGCATAGATGGGCCTAAAACGGAATGTTGGCCTGATGGCGGGCCTGCGCTACCAGGGCAAGGGTCCGATGTTGACCTATATCCTGCACCGCATCAGCGGCCTGGGAATCGTGGTCTTTGTCGCGCTGCATATCCTGGCATCTTTCCTGACCCAGCAGTTCGGGAGCGACGCCGGGATTTTCATTAACACCATCTACGAAAGCTGGATCTTCCAGATCTTCATCTTCTTCTTTGCATTGTTCCATGCCATCAACGGCCTGCGGATCGTCATCCTGGATCTCTGGCCGAGCCTGCTCGAACACCAGCGCGAGGCGATCTGGCTGGAGTGGTTCATCTTCCTGCCCATCTTCGGGCTGGCCGTCTTCCTGATGGTCAGCAACGGGCTGGGCGGTTAAGGAGGCTGGGATGAAAGCGAGAACCGTTCCCCAAAGAGGCTTCAACCTCGACTACCTGATGTGGCTGTTCACCCGCCTGTCCGCGCTGACGATGTACCTGTTTGCCATCATCGGGATCAGCGCCGCCCTGCTCATGGGCGCCCGCGAGCAGATGAACCTGGAAGCCCTGCTGCGCTGGACTTTCATGCCCAACCCGAGCCACGTCGCCACGACCGATGTCGTCGACCTGGATGCCTGGGGTGGGGCTTTCTGGCAGATCATCGCCATCCTGTTCGTCTTTTTCGCCGGGACCCACGGCCTGAACGGCCTGCGGGTGGTCATTGAGGACTTCCTCAACCCCACCTGGCTGCGGGTCATGTTGCGCGGCCTGATCTTCCTGGTCTGGCTGTTCATGATTATCGTCGGCATTTACGTGATTGTGACTTCGTAGGAGCAGTCGTATGAAAATTCACCAATTCGAAGTCCTGATCGTTGGCGCAGGCGGCGCCGGCCTGATGGCCGGCCTGTACGCCTCGCGGACGGCCAAGACGGCTGTGATCAGCAAACTGTACCCGACCCGCTCGCACACCGGTACCGCCCAAGGCGGCATCGGCGCGGCGCTGGGCAACGAGGAAGAGGACCATGTCGAATGGCATACCTACGACTCGGTCAAAGGTTCCGACTACCTCGGCGACCAGGATGCCATCGAGTTCATGTGCGCGGAGGCCATCCCGGCCATCTACGAACTGGAGCACATGGGCCTGCCGTTCGACCGGACGCCGGACGGGAAGATCTCCCAGCGTCCCTTCGGCGGCCATACCAACAACATCACCGGCAAGCCGGTGGGCCGCGCCTGCCATGCCGCCGACCGCACCGGGCACATGATCCTGCAGACCCTCTACCAGCAGTGCATCAAGAACAATGTCACCTTCTACGACGAGTTCCAGGTGGTGGACATGCTGATGCACAACGGCGCGGCAGCCGGCGTGGTGGCGATCGAACTGGCCACTGGCGAGATGCACGTCTTCCAGGCCAAGGCGGTCATCATCGCCACCGGCGGTCACGGCCGCATCTGGGAAATCACCTCCAATGCCTACGCCTTCTCCGGCGACGGGATTGCAATCGCCCTGCGGCGCGGCATCCCCGCTGAGGACATGGAGTTCTTCCAGTTCCACCCCACCGGCATCTACAAGCTCGGTATCCTCATCACCGAGGGCGTGCGCGGCGAGGGCGGCATCCTGCTCAACGGCAAGGGCGAGCGCTTCATGGAGACCTATGCCCCCACGGTCAAGGACCTGGCCTCGCGCGATGTCATCAGCCGGGCGATCTACCTCGAGATCCGCGAGGGGCGCGGCGTCAATGGCAAGAACTACGTCTACCTGGACGTGCGCCCGGAGAACGTCAACAAGTACGCCGCCATCGACGGCCGCACCCGTCCGGACGGCAGCCCCTACCGGGTTACCGGGGAGGAGATCCTGACCAAGCTCCCCGACATCATCGATTTCTGCCGGGTCTACCTGGGTGTGGACCCGATCACCCAGCCGATGCCGATCCAGCCGACCGCGCATTACACCATGGGCGGCATCCCGACCAACAAGTACGGCGAAGTCGTCACCGACCGCAAGAACACCGTCCTGCCGGGCGTCTACGCGGCTGGCGAGGTGGCCTGCGTCTCGGTCCACGGCGCGAACCGCCTGGGGACCAACTCGCTGCTCGACCTGGTGGTCTTCGGCAAGTACGCCGGCCTGCGCGCCGCCGAGTTCGCCAAGGGGGTTGCCTACCAGCCCCTGCCGGCGGACCCGACCGGCTTCGCCCGCTCCCAGTTCGACGTCTACCTGACCTCGGATGGCACCGAGAACGCCTTCGACATTGCCGCCGAGATGAAGAAGGTCATGTTCGACGATATGGGCGTATTCCGCATCGAGGCCGGGATGCAGAACGCGCTCGACAAAGTCCGCGAACTCAAGGAACGCATGAAACACGTCCGCGTTCAGGACACCGGCAAGATCTTCAACCTGGACCTGATCAACGCCTGGGAGCTGAAAAACCTGCTCGACCTGGCGGAGGTCACCACGGTCTCGGCGCTGGCCCGCAAGGAGAGCCGCGGCGGTCATGCCCGCGAGGATTACCCCGACCGCGACGACAAGAAATGGCTCAAGCACACCCTGGTCTGGATGGGCGAAGACGGCAAGGTCAGGCTGGATTACAAGCCGGTCGTCATCACCAAGTACCAGCCCAAGGTACGGACCTACTAGGAGGCAGCCATGCAGGTCAAACTAAAAATCTTCCGCTACAACCCGGAGAAGGACAAAAAGGCACATTATGTGACCTACAAGCTGGATGCCGACCCGACCGACCGCATCCTCGACCTGCTCGAGAAGGTCAAAGGCTACCAGGACGGCACGCTCTCGTTCCGCCGGTCGTGCGCCCATGGCATCTGCGGGTCCGACGCCATGCGGATCAACGGGATGAACCGCCTGGCCTGCAAGACCCTGGTCCGGGACGTTGGGACGAAAATCACCGTCGAACCGATCCTCGGCCTGAGCGTGCTCAAGGACCTGATCGTGGATATGGAGCCGTTCTTCGACAACTTCCGGGCGGTCAAGCCGTATTTCATCAACGACGAGCCTGAACCGGCACAGGAGCGCTACCAGAGCCCTGCAGACCGCCTGCGTTATGACGACACAACCAAGTGCATCCTGTGCGCCTGCTGCACCACCTCTTGTCCGTCCTTCTGGGCCAATGACCAGTACCTCGGCCCGGCCGCCATCGTCGCTACGCACCGCTTCATCTTCGACAGCCGCGATAAGGCTGCCGAGGAGCGCCTGAAGATCATGAACGACCTCTTCGGCGTCTGGCGCTGCCACACCATTTTCAACTGCACCCTGGCCTGCCCGCGCGAGATCCAGATCACCAAGGCCATTGGCGAGGTCAAGAAAGCCCTGGCCACCGGCAGCCTGGAGTAAGCGATAGTCACCTGGTTCCGGCCAGGATCAAACTTAAACACGCACTCGATCCCCCCATCCCTTCAGAGTTGCCAAACTCAGGGCGGGTGGGGGGATCGTATTTTCATCAGCACCGGGGGGATTAGGCTTGCTTCTTGCGTGCAACCAGCACGATCCCGTAAGAGAACAGCTCCGCTAGTTTCGGTACTCGCGCTACGATTGGCTTGAGCGCGCCGTGTCGGTAAGTGAAATGGGCGAACTCGAATTTCTCGCCAATCCACGCCAGCAAGGTTCTTATGGGCAGGCGGTTGAGCGCCAGGTACTGGTCCCATTCCTCGTCGATCTGCCTTTGCGAATAACCACGCTTCCGGCCTTGTGAGACGACCATGCGTTTGAGCAGCGGACTAGGGATGATCAGATGGGGGTGCAGGTATCTCCAAAATCGGCCACCGAAGTAGTTCCAGAGATGATTGCCGCTCAAGCCGTAGTAATGCGGCATGATGACCGACAGGCAGCCGTCCGCAGCCAGGACCCGCTGGATTTCCGCAAGCGCGGCCTCGGGCTCCTGCAGGTGCTCCATGACGTCGTGTGCCAGGACGAGGTCGAACGCCCCAGCCGGGAAAGGCAACGCCTCGACATCGCTTTGTACAAAGTGGATTTTGCCTCGCCCGGGGATGCATTCGGAGAACCCCGGGCCCAGGGCGACATCCGGGTGGATGTCCATGCCGGTGACCGAGGTGCACCCCAGCGTGCTGAAGAAGACCGCCTTCCCGCCGCTACCGCAACCGACTTCCAGGACACGCGCCGAGGCAAAATCCAGGTGCTGGCGGATCAACTGGTAATCCTTGTTGCCGTCCTGCATCCGGGTTTGGAAATAAGCGAACTCGGCTGTGATTTCGGGGAGAGTCACTGAGGGGCGCATCCGTTTATCTGACAGGCAGGCTGGGTGGTTGGTGCCGCCAGCCTGAGTATACCCCGGTTCGAACAGGGCGTTGCGAGTGACCCGCAGGATTTTGGCTCATTTCGTAAACATCCAGTGGATTTCTTGGGCCAATCCACCCGTGATACAATCCAGGCATGAATAGCCTGCCGCTGGTCGTTGCGGCCGTCCTGTTCCGCCTGCAAGAAGAGTCCCTCCAGGCACTGTTGCTCCCCGGCACGCCGGGGAGCTTGCCGGGCGCACCACTGGGCGTGGGCGAGTCACTCGAGGACGCTGCCGAGCGGCTGATTGCCCTGCTGATCGACCGCCGCGGCACCTACCTGGAGCAGCTCTATACATATGGCGAGGCCGGGCAGCCTGTCCGGGTGGTCTACTTTGCCCTGGTCCCGGCGGAAGCGCGCCCGTGCCCGGCGGGGGCAGCCAACTGGTTCCCGGTGGCAGACCTGCCCCCGCTGGCTGACGACCATGCCGAGGTCCTGGCCTACGCCCTGCGCCGGCTGCGCTACAAGCTGGAGTACTCCGCGGTCGGGTTCCAGTTGCTACCGGATGAGTTCACCCTCTCCGAACTCCAGCATACCTACGAGATCATCCTCGGCGAGACCCTGGACAAGCGCAACTTCCGCCGGCGGATGCTTGCCTCGGGGATTATCGAAGAGATGCCGCGGCTGCGCAGCGGCGAGGGGCGCCCGGCGCGCCTGTACCGCTACCGTGCGGATGCGGTGGCAGAGGTCAGGGCGCGGCGCCTGTTTCCATGATATCGTTCTGCAAAACCTTGGAGGTGCCATGACAGCAAAGCCTTCCCCAGACTCACAGACATTCCATCTCAAACGCCGCGGCTCCCTGATAGCCCAGGCGCTCATCTTCCTCGTCTTCGGTGGATCCTGTCTCATCCAGGCCTATTCACGCTATGGTACGGACGCCGAACAGTTTTGGAACGCCTGGTGGTTCTTCGTCGTCCTTGCCATGGGCTTCGGCTACCTGACCGTGGAAGCATTCTATAAATTCTTCTACTCCCGCCTGGAACTCACTCTGCAGGAATTCCACCACTACGATTTCCTCAAGATCACCCGCGTCCCTTGGGAGCAGGTCCTCAAGGTGGGCGAGATCGACCTGAAAGACAAGCGGCGGATCGACTTTGGCCTGGTGCTGAAAGACACCGCCATCGAAAGACCGACTCTGCTTTCCCAGCCGACCATCTCCCTGGTGCCTTTCTTCACCAGCTGGAATGACAGCCCGTTGAAAGCCTGGTTCAAGAAGAACCAGCCGGGCTTGTTGAAAGAGGGCAAATAGGCATGGAAAGCAAGACCGGCCTGCGCCGCCTGCCGCGCAACGTCTGGGTGGTGACGGCTACATCCTTCCTGACCGACATCTCCTCGGAGATGATCATCAACCTGATCCCGTTCTTCCTGGCCAATGTGCTCCGCACCGGCACCGCCATCATCGGACTCATCGAGGGGCTGGCCGAGACGACCGCCAGCCTGATGAAGGTCTACTCCGGGGCCCTGTCCGACCGGCTCGGGAAGCGCAAATGGCTGACCGTGCTCGGCTACGGCTTCTCCACCCTGGCCAAGCCCTTCCTTTACTTTGCCAGCACTTGGGGCTGGGTGCTGGGTGTCCGCTTTGCCGACCGGTTGGGCAAGGGCATCCGCTCCGCGCCGCGCGACGCGCTGGTGGCCGGTTCGATCGATGAGAAGCAGCGCGGCCTGGCGTTTGGCCTGCACCGCGCCGGGGATACCGCCGGGGCGTTTATCGGCCTCGGCCTGGCCGCCTTGATCATCTGGCTGACCCAGTCCGGCGCGGCCGAGTTGACCCGGCAGACGTTCCAGATCGTCGTCCTGGTCAGCATCGTCCCGGCGGCACTGGCGGTACTCGTCCTGGCTGTCGGGGCGCGCGAAGTGGGAGTCGCCGGGAAGTCGCAAGCCCCGGCGCTGGGCCTTAAGAGCATGGACCGGCGTTTCCGGGCCTTTTTGCTGGTTGTGGTCCTGTTTACCCTGGGCAACTCATCCGACGCCTTCATCATCCTGCGCGGCCAGGAACGCGGGTTGACCCTTCTGCAGGTGATGGCCATGCTGATGACCTTCAACCTGGTCTACGCAGCCCTCTCCGGGCCGCTCGGCGCGCTGTCTGATAAGATCGGCCGGCGTAAGCTTATCATCGCTGGCTGGCTGGCCTACGGGCTGGTCTACCTTGGCTTTGCCCTTTCGCAGACCGGCTGGCAGGTTTGGGTGCTGTTTGCGCTCTACGGAGTCTACTACGCGGCCGCCGAGGGGGTCGCCAAGGCGCTGATCGCCGACCTGGTCCCGGCGGAGAAGCACGGCGCCGCCTATGGCCTCTATCACGCCGCTGTCGGGCTGACCGCCTTTCCCGCTTCAGCGCTGGCGGGCCTGCTCTGGCAGGGTGCCTTCGGCTGGGAGGGGTTCGGCGCCTCGGCCCCCTTCTTCTTCGGCGCCGGGCTGGCTTTGCTGGCGGGCTTGTTGTTCTGGTGGCTGGTCAGGTAAATGGCTTATGTTTTGTTTGCACAGGAATGGTCCGTGCATGCAGCAGTCCATCGGGCGCCGGCGGTGAGAGGCGAGAATGAGCCAGGAAAAGAAACGTAGCGGCCTGTTCGGCCTCTTCGACCAGCTGCGGGAAAGTCTGCCGGGCCGGAAACCCGCTCCCCGGCAACGCCTGCGGGTTACGTCCCATGTGGCCCGCGATCTGCTCCAGAACGCGGCCTATTTCAACTCGGTGCCAAAGGTGGTGGCGGAATACGTCACCAACGCGGTTGATAACGCCAAATCGGGCAAGCCAGTGCGCTGTGAGGTCCGAATCAGTGCGGAGCAGATCTCCATCACTGACAACGGCGCCGGGATGACCTACGCGGAGCTTTCCAACTTCTTTCAGATGCATGGCGAGAACATCCAACGTAAGCGCGGCCGGACGGTGCGCGGCAAGTTCGGCACCGGGAAGTCCGCCGCCTTCGGGGTCGCCAACCATCTGCGCATCGAGACTGTGAAGGACAATCTGCGCAACATCGTCGAGTTGCAGCGCGTCGATGTGGAGGCTGCCCAGAACGGAGAGCCAATCCCGGTTCGTGAGCTGGTCGTCAACCAGAAGACCGGCGACCCTGCCGGGACGGTTGTGCATGTGCGCGACCAGATCGTGGGGGAGGCAAGCCCTGAGGAGACCCGCCTGTACCTGGAAAAGCTGTTCGGCCAGCACCTGCGTTCCCACAAGATTATCGTCAACGGCACGGCCTGCCGCTACCGGATGCCCAGGGTGGATTCAACCTACACCTTCCAGCCGCCGGACTCTGTCCTCACGCTGATCGGGCAGGCTGACTGCACTCTGCGGGTCAGCGCGGAGCCGCTTGGCCGCGAAGACAACGTCATCGCTATCCTGTGCCATGGCTATCTACATGCCACCACCCTGGCCGGGCGGAGCCGGGAGCCGCTCGTTGAGTATGTCTTCGGCGAGGTCGAGGTACCTGGCTTGGATGATGACCATGGCCCGGTCCCGGCCTTTGATAACACCCGCAACCTGACACTCAACCCGCAGAATCCGAAGGTCCGGGCGCTGGAGGCCTGGTTGGGCGACTGCCTCGATGAGGTGCTCAAGAAACTCGCCGCCCGGGAACGCCGCCGGCGGCTCGCCAGGGAACAGCGCCTGCTCCACAAGGTGGCGGTGGATATCAAGACGTTCCTCGATGATGATTTCCTCGTCCTGCAGGATGCCTACCCCTGGGCCAGCCTGCCCGGTGCCCGCAAGCGAGCCGCGCCCGTGCAAGACTCCGGCGATAGGCCGGCAAAATCCGCCGGGAAGCCGCCCTCGTCGTCGGTATTCCGGCGCGGCTTTGCCTGGGTGCGCCGACTGCTGGGTCTGGGACCGACCCGCAAGGCCGCCCGCCCACGCCGGGCGGCGCCTGTAGCGTTCGAGATTCGCTATGTCCGCAATGGGTCGCAAGAACCCCGGGCGCGCTATGACCCGCAGGAAGGGGTCATTACCCTCAACCGTGACCACCCCCAGTTACGCACATCCGAGCGCGAGGCTGGCCTCGAGAGCAATACATTCAAAATGCTTTCCTATGACATCGCCTTCACCGAGTATGCCTTGGCGGTGGCGGCGTACGTCTCCAGGCGGGGGTCAGGCTATGACCGGGAAGTGGACCCGAGCGCACTCGTCCAGCAGATCCTCGACCGGTTGGGGCGCAAAGCGGCCGCGCACTTGGATTCTGGCTATCAGGAGGAGGATCAGGAGTGAGCCCGGGCCAGAATTTCACGCCCCTGCGGTTTATCGATGAGCAGATCGAAGTCCATTTCGACCAGCCTCCGCTGCGCGTCAAGACCCCGCCATGCCCGGACGGATTCACTTGGGAAGGGCAGGAATACCGGGTTGAGGAGAACCTGTCCGAGTGGACCGATTTTTCCCGCCGCGGCAGGGTTGCCCGCAACATGCAACCCGCCCACGCCGCGGTCGCTTCACGGCGCGGCTCACTCGGGGTGGGGCGTTTTTTCTTTCGGGTCCGGGTCGACACCGGCCAGGTCTTCGACCTGTACTATGACCGGGCGATCAAGTCCGCCGATGACCGCAAAGGCGCCTGGTTCCTGTATCGGGAGATGGCCGCCTCTCAGGAATGACCCCCGGCTATGAAAGTCAAGCAGATCCAGGCCAAGACCCTGCTCGCCCGCGTCAAAGGAACCGACGACTGGTTCGGCCTCTACTACAACATGAACCTGTACCGCGGCTGCCAGCACCAGTGCATCTACTGCGACTCGCGTTCCGAGTGCTACCAGATCGAGGATTTCAACGGTGAAGTGCTGGTCAAAGCCAATGCCATCGAACTGCTCCGCAAAGAACTGAAGGGCAAGCGTGTCATCGGTACGATCGGCACCGGGTCGATGAACGACCCCTATATGCCGCTTGAGGCGGAGCTACAACTGACCCGCCGGGCGCTCGAAATCATCGCCGAGGCCGGTTTCCCGGTGCACACGATCACCAAATCCGACCTGGTGCGGCGCGACCTGGACCTGTTTGCCGCCATCCAGGAGAGAACTTACGCCGCGGTGACATTCACGCTTACCACGGCAGACGACGACCTCGCCAGGAAGCTGGAACCAGGCGCGCCAGCCCCATCCCGGCGGCTCGAAGCCCTCAGGGAGTTCAGCCAGGCCGGGGTCCTGACCGGCGTCACGCTGATGCCGGTCCTGCCCTTCATCGAGGATCACCTCGAGGATATCCGCCGGGTCGTCCACCTGGCTGCCGAGAACGGCGCCGGCTACATCATCCCATCCTTCGGTATGACCCTGCGCGACCGCCAGCGTGAGTATTACTATCGCAAGCTGGATATCCACTTCCCCGGCCTGCGCACCCGCTACGAGCAGGCTTTCGGCGGGCAGTATTTCGCCCCGGCTCAGGAACTCCCCCGCCTGGAGGCCGGTCTGGGCGAATTCTGCCGCCAGTACGGCATCCCCACCCGCATGCCGGTCTTTCTCCCGCAGAAGCGCCTGCGCACCCCCCCGGACCAGCCGCAATTATTCTGACTTAATCGCATCTGGCATGTAAGGAACGTTCTCATGAGACGATTTGTCCTGGCTGTCCTGACCCTTGTATCCCCGCTTGTCCTGGCCGGAGGAATACGGGCGGCTTAATTATTAGACATTATCGGTGATAACATATAAGCACCGTCCCGAAGGATTATTTCGAGTAATTTAAGCGCCCGACTGCAACCTTCGGGACGTTTTTTCTAATTGCCAATAAAGTCTATTATGTAGTGACCAAGCCAGGCACTCCCGGGGTTGACCTGGACTGGCGCGTCTGGCTGGTGGGGGTGGAGTACGTTGCGGGCCAGCCATATGTGTTCAGCTTGATCCACTTCCAATGGGAGCCATAAATCGTGAGGTCAAATAAATGGCTGGCGGAACATCTCCGCCGGTTTTTGTTTTAACACCCGCGGGGCGGTTGACAAAGTGCAATTAATTGTATATAATCTTTATTGATAATTATTGCAATAAGGAATGCTATGAGTTGTACTGCCGTCATCTCTCAACAACTGCGCGAACGCGGTTTCCGCATCACCCCCCAGCGCCTGGCCATCCTGCAGGTGCTCCACGACGGTGGGCATCTCTCCCCGACCCAGGTCTTCGAGCGGACAGTGGGCGTCATGCCCGGCCTGACAGAGGCGACGGTCTATCGCACGCTAGAGTTCCTGGCCGAGAACGGCGCGGTCGTCCCCGCCGGCGGGGAGAACAGCCACCTGGCCTACGAGCTGACCGCTGGCGAGCATCACCACATGGTCTGCCGGGCCTGCGGGCGGACCGCGCCGCTGGATCACGCGCTGGTGGCGCAATTCTACGCCCAGGTCGAAGCCGCCACCGGTTTCCGCCTGACCTCCGGCCACCTGACCATCCCCGGCCTGTGTACTGTGTGTAAACAGAGAGCGGATTAATTTAAGAAGGAGTGAGATACATGCATTATTCACCTGAATCCATGCACATCCCGGATGGGTTCCTTTCCACCCTAGTCTCGGTCGTTTTTTGGGTGATCTCCGTCATCGCCGTGGCCTACGCCCTGCGGCGCGTCGGCAAGGACCTGGGTGAACGCCAGGTGCCGCTGATGGGCGTACTGGCAGCAGCCATCTTTGCTGGGCAGATGCTCAATTTCTCGGTCACGGGTGGCACGTCTGGTCACCTGTTGGGTGCGGCGCTTGCCACCATCCTGCTCGGCCCGTGGGCCGCGGTCATCGTCATGACCACCGTGGTCAGCATCCAGGCGCTGATCTTCCAAGACGGCGGCCTGCTGGCCCTGGGAGCCAACCTGTTCAATATGGCTGTCATCGGCGTTACGGTTTCATACTTTGTGTACACCAGCATCCAGAAACTCGCCCGCGGTAAGTCGTGGGGCGTTTTCGTCGGCGGGGCCTCGGCGGCTTGGTTCTCAATAGTTATCGCTTCGTTAGCCTGTGCCCTGGAACTGGCTCTTTCAGGCACATCACCGGCCAACATCGCTGTCCCGGCCATGGGCGGGATACACATGATCATCGGCATCGGCGAGGGATTGATCACCGTCGGTGCGCTAGCTTTCCTGTACGCGGCACGGCGCGACCTGTTCCGCACTGGCGAGACGGCTCCCAAAGGTGGCGCGGCAGTCTGGATTTTTGGCCTGGGTATCGCCGCCCTGCTGGCGGTATTCTCCCCGCTGGCTTCGGCCCATCCCGACGGCCTGGAGTGGGTGGCCGAGCAGAAGGGTTTCCTCGATGCAGCGCGTGCCCCACTCTACAACATGATCCCCGATTATATCTTCCCGGGCATTTCGAATGAGGCCCTGGCAACCATCGTGGCAGGCATCATCGGTATGCTGATCGTCTTTGGGGTGGCGCTAGGCGTAGCTTCCATGCGGCGGGGCAAGAAAGCATAATTTTGAAAGTATAATCAAACTTATAGGGGCGCAACACAGCCGAACCAGCCGCGTTGCGCCCCGGTTGTATTCTTATGCATATCCACTTCCTTGACCCCTACCGGCCGCGCACCAGCCCCATCCATGCACTAGACGGGCGCGTTAAATTCGTGCTGACGGTAGCTTTCATCCTGACGACCTCGCTGACGCCGGTGGCTGCCTGGCCGGTCTACGTGTTGCTCTTCGCCTTGATCCTGTCGGTTGAGATCCTGTCCGGGTTGGGAATCGGTTATATCTTGAAACGTGCCTTGCTGGCCTTGCCGTTTGTGCTGGCGGCTTTTCCGGTCATTTTTACCAACGGCGAGACGGTGCTGTTCTCCTTTCCCATTGGTTCCTGGACGATGATCGCCCACGCCGAGGGACTGGCGCGCTTCGTCAGCGTGGCGCTCAAGTCCTGGCTCTCGGTGCAGGCGGCAATCGTGATGGCCGCCTCCACGCCCTTCCCGGAGTTGCTGCAAGCCATGCGGGCGGTGGGCATCCCGCGCCTGCTGGTGGGTATGTTCGGGCTGATGTGGCGTTATCTGTTTGTACTGGTGGATGAAGCCCTGCGTCTGATGCGCGCCCGGGCGGCGCGGTCGGGTGTGGGCGCGAAGGCAGGCCGACGGTTCGGGGGGAGCATAATGTGGCGGGCGCGCGTCACCGGTGGCATGGCCGGCAACCTGTTCCTGCGGGCCTTCGAACGCAGTGACCGCATCTACGTCGCCATGCTCTCACGCGGTTACGACGGCGAAGTCCGCCTCCTGCCGCTCCCGCCCATGACCGGCGTAACCTGGGGCGCGCTGTTGGCAGGCCTGGCCTTGCTTGGCCTGCTGCTTTCCTTTGGAATCCTGTTCTGGGGTTAACGATATGCACCATTCAATTGAAGTTGAACAACTTTCTTTTTCCTACCCCGACGGTCATCCGGCGCTGGCGGACGTTTCCCTACATATTGCCCCCGGCGAAAAGGTGGCCCTGGTGGGACCAAATGGGGCGGGCAAATCCACGCTGGTTTTGCACCTGAACGGGATCCTGACTGGTCAGGGGCGGGTGACGGTCTGCGGGCTGGAAGTGAGTGAGAAGACACTTGGCCGAGTGCGCGCCGCCGTGGGATTGGTGTTCCAGAACCCGGATGACCAATTGTTCTCGCCGACGGTTTACGAGGATGTGGCCTTCGGCCCGCTCTACCAGGGGCTGGGACCGGACGAAGTGGCAGCCCGCGTGACCTCGGCCTTGGCCGCCGTTTCGATGCAATCCTACGCCCGGCGCGTTTCGCACCATCTGAGCACGGGTGAAAAGAAACGCATTGCCATTGCCACTGTCCTTTCGATGAACCCTGAAGTCCTGGTGCTGGATGAACCCACTGCCGGACTCGACCCGCGCGCCCGGCGGGCATTCATCAACCTGCTGCGTGACCTGCCGCTGACCATGCTGGTCTCCTCGCATGACCTGGCCATGGTGCGCGAACTGTTCCCGCGCATGGTGGTCATGGACGAGGGCCGGATCGTGGCCGATGGGCCGACGGACGAGTTGATGAGGAATGATGGCTTATTGCATGCCCACGGGCTGGAGCGGCCGTGACCTTGCCGTGGTGAATGATCTTTAGCTTGTTGTTCATAGAACCTGAAGTCCCCGCCAACTCATCCGTGGCGGGGACTTTTATACGCTAGGTCAAGTTTCTACAACCCGGCGGCGGCTTTGAGCGTCGCGGCCTTGTCCATCTCCTCCCAGGGGAATTGGATGTCGTCGCGGCCGAAGTGACCGTAAGCGGCCGTCTTGCGGTAGAGCGGGCGGCGCAGGTCGAGGTCGCGGATGATCGCGCCGGGGCGCAGGTCGAAATGTTCGAGAATCAGAGCGGCGATCTTGTCATCGGCCAGCTTGCCGGTCCCGAAGGTCTCGACGTTGACCGAGAGCGGGTGAGCCACGCCGATGGCGTAGGCCACCTGGATCTCGCAGCGGTCGGCCAGGCCGGCAGCGACGATATTCTTGGCAGCCCAGCGGGCGGCGTAGGCGGCCGAGCGGTCGACCTTGGTCGGGTCCTTGCCCGAGAAGGCGCCGCCGCCGTGGCGGCCCATCCCGCCGTAGGTGTCGACGATGATCTTGCGCCCGGTCAGGCCGGCATCTCCCTGCGGGCCGCCGATGACGAAACGACCGGTCGGGTTGACGTAGACCTTCAAGTCCTTGTCGACCATGTCTGCTGGCATCGAGGGCATGATGACATGCTCGATGATGGCGGCGCGGATGTCCTTTTGAGAGATCTCAGGGGCGTGCTGGGTGCTGACCAGGACCGTGTCGATGCGTTTGGGTTTCCCGAAGGCGTACTCGACCGTTACCTGGGACTTGCCGTCCGGGCGCAGCCATTCGAGGGTCTCGTCCTTGCGCAACTCAGCCAGCCGCCGGGTCAGTTTGTGAGCCAGGTAGATCGGCATCGGCATCAGTTGCGGGGTCTCGTTGCAGGCGTAGCCGAACATCATGCCCTGGTCGCCGGCGCCGATGGCGTCCACCTCGGCCTCGGTCACACTTGCACCTGGCGCAAGTGCAGGTGTCTCGCCGGTCTTGGCTTCGAGGGCCTTGTCCACGCCCATGGCGATGTCACCGGACTGTTTGGCCATGGCGATCAGCACGCCGCAGGTGTTGCCGTCGAAGCCCTTCTTGGCCCGGTCGTAACCGATCTCGAGGATGACCTTGCGGGCCAGCTCGTCGTAGTTGATCTGCGCCCGGGTGGTGATCTCGCCCAGCAGCATGACAAACCCGGTCTTGGTGGCGGTCTCGCAGGCGACCCGCGAGAACGGGTCCTGCTCCAGGCAGGCGTCCAGCACGGCGTCTGAGATCTGGTCGCAGAGCTTGTCTGGATGGCCTTCGGTCACCGATTCGGATGTGAAGACAAGCTTGGGGGATGACATAAACGTAATACTCATAAGGGTTCACCTCTTGGAAATGAAATTGCCCCTCCGGAAATCGTGAAAGGGCAATTGTGAAGTTTACGGCTGCCCTCTCATCTTCCAGAATGCAGGCGACCACCTGGGTCACCATACTGCCGGAATTGGCACCGTGTTCGGCTTACGCCGACCGGTTGTCGAGGCATCATCGGGCCGGTCCCTCCGCCTCTCTGGATAAGAGTGCCGATTGGGGCTATTTGATTGTAGCCGGGATGATACCATACCCGGGTGAATGCGTCAAATCATGGTTCCGCCCTCGGCCTGGTTCCAGGGACAGGCGTCCTGTTACCAGGAGATCAAGCCCTCCGGCGTGGCCAGGTCGATGTCTATGTTTGCGCCGAACCGTTTGTGGATCATCCCAAATTCCCCTGACCGGCGCGGTGGTCATATTCCCCCGATTCTCTTTCTTTTCCCCAGGCCCGGACCCGCTCGAACAGGCCCCCCAGGGGCTGCAAGTTGGCCATCGGCACGGCCAGATTCTTGGTTCGCGTGCGGGCGTACTGGAAGGTGCGACTCCCTACCGGCAGGACATGTGCCTTGCAGCGGAACGCCTCGTGCGTCAACCAGCCGGCCAGCAGGATGTCCATGCCATAGACCCAGATATTGCCCCATTCATGGGTGTGGAGGATGGTCGCCTCACCGAGGCGCGGGCAATGGATGCCGATGCGGGCATCGGGGAGGCGCTCGGGATGGATATAGGCCAGGCTATGGAAGGTCTCCCCGATAGCTATCCGCGTCTTGGGTGGTAGTTCGATCCGGGATGTGACGAACGCCCGCCCCCCGTCCATGCCGCCGATCTCGACCCGGATGGAACTGGCGCACTCGCTTTTGAGGGCCAGGTCTTCCAAGGGTAACCAGAGTTTCGGTCGCGCCCAGGTTTCCGCCAGGGCGTGGATAAGGAAGGCCGGTTTCCCGGCGTCGATGGCTCTACGCAGGTCGCCCTGGGATGCTGTGGTCAGGCCGAGCAGGAAGGCGAAGGTGTAGATATCCTGGGAGTGATGTCCCTCGCTAGTGAATTGGTCCAGCGGGACGAGCGCCGGGGCATCCAGGACCAGCTCCGGTTGGGCGCGGATCTGGCGGATCTGGTCGCGGTGGGTGATCAAGAAGCTCTTGATGTCGCAGCGGTGGCCGCCGAGCGAGACATCGTAGCGGTCGGGGGCGGTGAAGGGGGTCGCCCCGAGGACATCGAAGGGGACTTCCTGGGCGGCAAGGTGCCGCCGGAAGGCCAGTTCCACTGCCACCCCGGCGGCGATGCGTCGCAGGCGGTCTGGGGGCGCGCCGCCCATGCGGTCGTAGGTGTAGGCCAGCGAGCGGCAGGCATAGGCGATGCCGCCCTCGGTAAGGTCGGGGGTATAGGGCAGGTGGATCAGGTCAGAGGCGGTGATCATCTATCCCGGAGGGACGGTCGGCCCCTGCTCGTTCCTGAACTGGAGACAATAGTGGTGGAAAGTGTTGCTCACCCAGGCGGAGCCCAGCCCATAAGGGGCCAACGACTGGTTGTCCTGGCACCAGACCTTCTCGTCTTTGAGCGTGTAGATCTTGCCGAGTTCAGCGCCCAGGTCCCAGGCGAGCGGGTAGATCCTGCCACCCTTCTTGACGTTCTTGACGATGATCGTCAGGTAGGCTTTCTCGCCCAGCAACGGTTTCAACCCGGCATAGATGGCGACCAGCCTGCTGACGAACTGCTCGTAGTCGTGGATATTACCCACGTCGTTCGGATCGTCGGAGTAGAAGACATCCAGGTCCGCGGCGGAGCGGCGCTTCTTCTGGGTCTCGGCACCGCGGGCGCGGAGCATGTCCCAGTAAGGCGGCGAGGTGAGCACGTAGTCGATGACCGGGAGGCCATGCCCGCCGGCACTGGCTGCATCGTCCTGGATGATCTCCGCTTTCAGACCGGCAACCGCAGCACCCAGAGCGGTGCGCTCATCCTGGATGATCTGTCTGGCGATGTCGGCGTATTTAGAGTTCAGTTCGATGCCATAGGAATTCCGCCCACAGCGCAGCGCAGCTACAAGCGCCGACCCGGTGCCGGCCATCGGGTCGAGCACGGTCTGTCCCTGCTTGGTGAAGAACTCGATGAACTCCTGAGCCATGGTCTCGGGGAATTTGGCCGGGTGGACGAGCACCCCTTTCTTGCGTGGCGGGGGGTTGTGGATGAACCAGGATTTCTGGAACTTGAGCCAGGTCTTCGGGTCCAGGTCATTGAGACGGTTTTTGACGGGCATGGTCTGTGGCATCCTTTTCCCGGTCAGGGTGTCGAGACCGGGGTGCGCGAGGGGGTGGGAGTCCCGGACGGGGTCAACGCCGGCGTCGGGCTGACGTAGGAGACCGCCCGGATGGAGAGATCCTGGAAACCGGCGGTGACCGGGTTCCCGTTGCTTGAGAGGATGAACAGCCCCAGGGTCCCTTGGTGAAAGACCGGGTCGCGCACGCTGAATTGGTACTTGCCGTTCAGGGTGAAGCGCATCTCACTCCCGGCTGCCCAGACCCCAATGCGGACATCCGCGGGCGCGCCAGGAGGGGCGTCTGCGCTGGGGATCCAGTCTTGAAGCGGGAAGGCCGCCCCGCCGCGGACGCGTTCCAGGCGGGCTTCACCCTGGCAGTTGACCGCGTAGCGGTAGTAGTCCTGTTGACCCATGACCCGGAAGAGGATGCCATACTGGCTGCGGCCGCGGCACAGGCTCAGGTTGACGGTCACCTCGGCGAGGAAATCGGTCAGGATCGGTTCAACTCGCAGGCTGAACAGGTAAGTCACCGTCTGGCCAGTGATGGTGAGCGTCAACCGGTCACGTTCGACGATTGCGCTGGCGTTGGCTGACCGGGCGGTCGTCCAGCGCGAGGGGTCGTCGAAGGGATCAGTCAGCAGTGACTCGCCCAGGCCGGGGAGCGCCCCCGGGGTGGGTTCGACGATAACCGTCGGGATCGGCGTGGATGTGTTGGTCGCCGGGAACCACTGGATGGTTGCTGTGGGTGTCTCCGGTCCCGGGGGGGGAGCCGTCGGCAGGGGTTGCGGCTGGATCCCAATGCATCCCGCCAGCAGCAGGCTGCAGCAGGCCAGCAGGCCGGTTAACTTGGCCAGAGAGGCTGGCGCATACAGATTGGGTGAACGGGATGGAATCACGTGAGTTTAATCCACGATCTTGGTGGCAAACAGCGGAGCAGTTTTTAGGCCAGGTATTGTACAATAAGCTTGTGCGTCTTTGGGCGTGAACCTCATTCTAGCATAAAGGAGTGATTTATGAGTCGAAAAGCTGTCCTGGTCACCGGAGCATGCGGCGAGATTGGGCAGGCACTTGTCCAGGGGCTGTCAGAAGATGGCGGGTACCAGATCGTGACTACCGACCTGCAGCCGCTCCCTGAGGCGATCCGGGGTCTTTCCGCCGAGCATGTCCAGGGGGACCTGGTCTACCGGGTCAAGCAGTTCTACGACTACAACTTCGAGGTCATTTTCCACCTGGCGGCTTCGCTCTCGTCCAAGGCCGAGGTTGCCACCGAGGAGGCGCACCGGATCAATGTCGAGGGGACGATGCAGTTGCTGATGCTGGCTGCCTTCAAGTCTGAGAAGTACGCCAAGGCGGTCAAGTTCCTGTTCCCCAGTTCGATCGCCGCCTATGGTTTCCCGGACATCGCCGCTAAACGTTCCGCCGGACGGGTGCAGGAGGATGAATGGAACCTGCCGCACACGATGTATGGCTGCAACAAGCTCTATTGCGAGAAGCTGGGCGTGTACTACAGCCTGTACTACGGGCAGAAACACCTCGACCCCGACCCTCCGGTGATGCTCGATTTCCGCTCGATCCGCTTCCCCGGCTTGATCAGCGCCTTCACCCTACCGAGCGGCGGTACGAGCGATTACGGACCTGAGATGCTCCATATGGCCGCCCAGGGCAAACCGTACGCCTGCTTCGTCCGCCCGGACACCAAGATCTCGTTCATGGCTATGCCGGATGCGATCAAGGCCCTGCTGCTGTTGACCAAGGCACAGCGCACCAGCCTGACCCGCATGGTCTACAACATCGATGCGTTCAGCCTGACAGCCGATCAGTTCCGCCAGCGGGCAGAGAAGGCTTTCCCAGAGGCGCAGATCAGCTTCGAATCGAACCAGCGCCGCCAGGGGATTGTCGATTCCTGGCCAGAGGATGTGGACGATGCGCAGGCCCGGGCCGACTGGGGCTGGCAGCCGGAATACGACATCGACAGATTCTTCGATGAGTATTTCCTTCCGGAGATCCGTAAACGCTACGGCAGATAGGCAAGAAAGAAGAGACCACCTCCCGGGAGGTGGTCTTTTTATTAGAGGTAATGTGAGTGGGGGTCAGCCAGCTTCAGCGATCTGCTCGCGCTCCGGGCCGACGCTGACCAGCCGCACCGGCAGTCCGGTCAGGATGGCGATGCGTTCAAGGAAAAGGCGGGCGTTGGCAGGCAGGTCGTCCCATTTGCGCGCCGCCTGGATGTCATCGCTCCAGCCGGGGAGTTCCTCGTAGACCGGCTGGTAGGGGGAGAGGTCCGCCGGGCCGAAGGGCAGGTCGCGGAGTACCTGGTCGCCGTGGCGGTAGGCATTGCAGAGTTTGATCGATTCGAACCCGGTGAGGATGTCCAGCTTGGTTACGGCGAGATCGGTCAGGCCGTTGACCCGTGCGGCGTAACGCAGCAGGACGCCGTCCAGCCAGCCGACGCGGCGCGGCCGCCCGGTGGTGGTGCCGTATTCATCCCACGGCTGTTCGCCGGTGCCGCGCAGCCGCAGGGCCAGTTCGTCGAAGACCTCGGTGGGGAAGGGTCCCGAACCGACCCGGGTCTGGAAAGCCTTGACCACGCCAGTGACGCGGGCACCCTGAGCGGCATCCAGGCCCAAGCCCAGACCGGTCAGCGCGCCGGGAGCGGTCGTAGCCGAGCTGGTCACAAAGGGATAGGTGCCAAAGTCGAGGTCGAGCAGCGTGCCCTGAGCGCCCTCGGCCAGGACAGTCTTGCCGGCTTGCAGGGCGGCATGCAACTCCGCTGAGGCGTCGGCGACGTATTCCCCCAGTTGGGCGGCGTACTGGCGGTAGGAATCGCATACCGGGGCGGGGTCCAGGGGCGGGGCGGCGAGCATCTCCAGGCTGCGGTTGGCTTCCTGGATGTGGTCGGCGACCTTTTCGCCAAAGTCCGCGGAGAGCAGGTCGGCCATGCGCAGTCCGCGGCGGGTGGCCTTGTCGGTGTAGGCCGGGCCGATGCCGCGTCCGGTGGTGCCGATCAGGCCCGTACCGCGGGCAGCGTCTATCGCTTTGTCGAGTGCCTGGTGGGCAGGGGTGATGATGTGGGCGGCGTATGAGATGCGCAGCCTTTCCGGGCTGACGGGGATGCCGGACTGACGCAACATGTCCATCTCTTCGAGCAGGGTGCGCGGGTTGACCACCATGCCGTTGCCCAGGACCGCGATGACATGCGGGTGGATGATCCCGGAGGGAAGCAGGTGCAGCTTGAAGATCTGCTCGCCCACGGTCACGGTATGACCGGCGTTGTCGCCGCCGTTGAAACGGGCAGCAACCTCGGCCCGGGTGGCGAACCAGTCCACGATCCGACCCTTGCCTTCATCGCCCCACTGGGCACCGACGATGACTTGAAGTGGCATGCTGCGCTCCTGAAATGGAATTTGCACCTGCATTATAACAAAGCCAGACCGTCTCAGCGGAGGATTTACATATCTGATGAAGTAACTGGACAGTATTACGATTTGGCCATAGATCCAGGAGATGAAGGGGTGCTCACCTTGATGGTGACCCATCGGCACACTTCGAACCTGTGTCACCGGGATGATATAATCGTCCCAGGTACTGTCCTATGAAAACCCGACCGATCCTTGTCCTTGGCTTGATCCTGACCGGTATCGTCTTGATGGTGCTGTCATTGCCTGCGACTGCCGCGCCCGCCGGGCAGGTGCAAAGCTATACGACCCCCACGCCCCAGCCGAATGGCCAGATCATCTACATCGTCCAGCCTGGTGATAATTGTGTCAAGATTGCCTTGTTGATGTCCATTTCGGTGGACTACATCCGTCAGGCCAACCGTCTGGATGAGAACTGCTCGATCGTTGCCGACCAGCAATTGATCGTTGGCGTGGGCGGACCTGTAGAGTCCACGCCAACGACGGGGCCATCCCCAACGCCAACGCTGGTGGAGGCAACCCCGACCCAGGCGAATACCGGTGGGGCGGAGGTCTGCGTCCTCCTGTACGCCGATATGAACGGCGACGGCCTGCGCCAGGAGATCGAACTGGGGATTGCCGGGGGGGCGGTCAGCATCACCAGCGATGACGGCTCCTATTCCCAGGCCCGCGAGACTGTCGCGGCCATCGACCTGGACACCGAGGAACCCGTACGGACCTGTTTCGAGAACGTGCCTGAGGGGGATTACACCGTCAGCGCTGCTGTCCCGGAGGAGTTCAACCCGACCACCGCGCTGACCTTCAGCCTGGAAGTTGCGCCAGGAGATACGATTTTCATCCCCTTCGGCGCCCAGGCCAGGACGTCCCCCGTCGATGAGCAGGCGAACCCCAGGTCGCCGCTGCTTGGGATCGTCGGGGCGCTGATGCTGCTGGCTGGAGTTGGGCTGGGTATTTACGCCTGGCGTTTGCGGAAATAATCTAAACGAGGCAAGTCCCGCATTCTGGGAATACCAATCCCCCTACCCAGATCACTCGTCGTTGACCTCTGCTTTATGTGCAGAGGTCTTTTGTGTTCAGTCTGAAAACTCCTCTCGAGCCAGGATGACAGGTGAATTGACATCACCTAGCCCAGGGGAAAACGCATCCGCCGCCCGCCGAGCAGATGGATATGCAGGTGGAAAACGGTCTGCCCGCCATGCGAGCCGGTGTTGATGATCAGACGGTAACCTTTTTCATGGATTCCCTCCGCGATGGCAACCTGCCGGGCGACCGAGATCATGTGCCCAACCAGCGATTCGTCCTGCGGGGAGAGATGGTTCACCGAGGGAATATGCTTGTTGGGGACGATCAGCAGGTGGACGGGTGTGGCGGAGCGGATGTCATGGAATACCGTGACCTGCTCGTCACGGTAGACGATCCGGGCGGGATTCTCCCCGGAGATGATCTGGCAGAAAATGCAGGGCGGCATGTCCATGTTTTTGGTCTTCCTCAGGGGATCGGGCCGTGTTCCGAGGCGCAGACGATGTCGTAATACTCAAGTTCCACTGGGCGGTTGGCCGCGGCGTAGGCTGCGGCCTGTTCGCTGATCTGGATGACGGTCTGCAAGTGGATGACGGCATCTGTATTCCAGTAGCGCGGCAGGGTCAGCAGCGGGTCGCCGGACGGACCCTCGGGCAGGTAGCTTGGACGTTGCGGGTCCGGCCCGTCTGACTGCGGGACCCAGTTGAACATCAGCGGGCCGCGCGGGTTGACGGTGAACCCCAGCCGGTAACCCGCCTGGCGGGCCAGTTCGACCGCCCGCGGGGTGAACCCGCCTAGTGGCCAGATAAACCCGATTGGGGCGTTGGCGAAGTGCTGTTCGAATGCTTCGATCGCGCCTTCCAGTTCACCAAGGATGTATTCCTCGCTGGAGGTTTCGCTGATTTTGATGTTGTGGATGACGCCGTGCGCTTGGTAGTCCACCCAGCCTTCGGCGGCAAGGGCTTCGTTCTCCTGCCAGAGCAGCAGGTTCGTCTCCGGGTGACTGATCCAGGCGTTGACCACCGGCCAGCCGTATTGCTCCCAGTACGGGCGGAAGTAGGTGTTGAAGTACTGGGCGTAATGGCGGTCGTCCACCACCAGGAGGACGGAGCGCGGCGGGATGCGGGCGTTCGCCTCCAGGAAGTCAGCCAACTGCAAGGTGGTGATGGCCTCGAACCCGGACTGCCTGAGGCGGGCGATCAGGTCGTGGAAGCGCGAGGCGGAGATCTGGTTCGGCCCGCTTGCTTCATCCTGGGTGATCGAGTGGAACATGATCACCATGACCACTGTCCCCGGCGCGCTGTTCACCGAAGACCATTTCGCCTGCAGGTACTGGCAGGCATCCGTGATGTAACTGTGCGGCAGGTCTACCGGGTTCAGCAGCCCGGTCCGGAAGCTCTCCGGCAGGAGGGGCGGGGTGCGGGTGGAAGTGCTGGTCGGGGTGGTCGTCGCGGTGGCCGTCGCTGTGATTGTGGCAGTGGCAGTGGCGGTCGGAGCTGGCGTCGCGAGCGGAGCGGGCGCGCAGGCGGTCAGCAGGGCAACCAGCAGCAGGGTGGGATTGCGCAGCAGTTTCATTTATCTGTTCGGGAAAAGTGAGAAGCCGACAGCGGCGTCTCTTGAGGTGCTATTCAGGGTTTTCCCCGCGGATGAAGGCTTCGGTCATCGTGCGCGCAATGTCGTCCTTGACTTGCTTGGGCGGGGTCTTCATGAAATAGGACGAAGGGCCGACCAGGGGGCCGGCCAGGCCGCGGTCGAGGGCCAGCTTGGCACAGCGGACGGCATCGATGATCACCCCGGCGGAATTGGGCGAGTCCCAGACCTCCAGCTTGACCTCCACGTTGAGGGGCACATCGCCGAAGGTCGTCCCTTCCATGCGGATGTAACACCATTTGCGGTCGGTCAGCCACGGCACGTGGTCGCTCGGGCCGACATGGACGTCAGTCTCCGGCAACTGGTAGGGGAGCATGGACGTGACCGCGCCGGTCTTCGAGATCTTCTTGGATTCGAGCCGTTCCCGTTCGAGCATGTTCAGAAAGTCGGTGTTGCCGCCAAAGTTCAACTGGTAAGTGCGGTCGACCCGCACGCCCCGGTCGACGAACAGGCTGGTCAGGACGCGGTGCAGGATGGTCGCGCCGACCTGAGACTTGATGTCATCGCCGATGATCGGCAGGCCTCTTTCTTTGAATCGCTTGGCCCAGTACTCAGACGAGGCGATGAAGACCGGGATGGCGTTGACAAAAGCGCAGCCGGCTTCGAGCACCTGTTCCACATACCATTTCGTCGCCATTTCCGAACCAACCGGCAGAAAGGAGACGACCACGTCGGTCTTGGTTTTCTTGAGCAGGCCGATGATATCCGCCGTCGGGCCGGGGGCTTTCTTGAGGATCTGGGACAGGTATTTGCCCAGGCCATCATGGGTCATGCCGCGCACTACCGGCACAGAGAGTCCGGGGACATCCGAGAACTTGACCGTATTGTTTGGGAAGGCGAAGATGGCTTCCGCCAGGTCCTTGCCGACCTTGGTATCGACGACGTCGACACCAAGGGTGAATTCAATGTCGCGGATGTGGTACCCGCCCAGGTTGACATGCATCAGCCCCGGGACAGTCGCGTCATCCGGCGTGTCTTTGTAGAATTGGACACCCTGAACGAGGGAGGATGCGCAGTTGCCGACGCCGATAATTGCCACGCGAACTTTTTTCTTGCTCATCTTGTTCTCCTTCAAATTCGACCTGTTGTGGTTAGCCCGTTGTATAATCAGAGCAGTATAATCGATTTAACCTGTTGACTTGTAGAGACCATGGCCGATAACGAACGCATCCAACGCTTGGAACGATTGCTTGAGGTGAGCCGCAACCTGAGCGCTTCCCTCGATCTGGACCCGTTCCTGCAATCAGTCATATCCGTCGCCACCGAGTTGACCGGCAGCGAGGTGGCCTCGGTCCTCGAGCCGGAGGATGGGGGGACACACCTGGGCTTCCTGGCGGTTCCCTGGTTCCACCGCGATGCCCTCAAGATGGTGAAAGTACCGATCAACGCCAGCGTGGCTGGCTGGGTGTTCGAAAATGTCAAGCCGGCTGTCGTCGCCGATGTTTCGGCAGAGCCGCGCCATTTCAAAGCCGCGGACCAGGCGACAGATTTCCAAACCCGCTCGATCCTGGCGGTCCCGATCGTCTACAAGGGGGAAGCCCTCGGCGTGTTGGAGGCGGTCAACAAGGCAAACCACGCCCATTATACCGAAGACGACCTCACAATTCTAGAGACGCTCGCCTCGCAGACCGCGATTGCGCTCGAGAACACACGCCTGGTGGATAAGGTCCGCCAGTCTCTGGATGAGATGTCACAGCTCGACCGGATGAAGTCCGATTTCATTGCCATTGCTTCGCACGAGTTGCGCACCCCGCTTGGCCTGATCCTCGGCCACTCGACCTTCCTTTGCGAAGTGGTCGGCGACGAGCACCGCAACCAGATGGAAGTCATCGCCCGCAACGCCATGCGCCTGAAAGAGATCATCGACAGTTTCGGGACCATGGATAATGTCCAATTTGGGGTAGCCACCGTCCGCAGGCGGAGCATTTCCATCAGGCGGATCGTCGAAGAAGTGACCGAGGCATTCGCTGAGGAAGTCAGGCAGAAGAATCTCGGCCTGCGCATGGATGTGGGCGAGGATGACCTGATGGTCGATGGCGACGCGACCAAGATCAGCCTGGCCTTGAGCAGCCTGGTTAAGAACGCGATTACCTTCACCAATCCGGAAGGGCACATCTTCATCATCGCCGAGCGCATCCCGGGATATGTCAAGGTTGCCGTGATCGATGATGGGGTTGGCATCCCGGCGGCCGATCTGCCGCGTATCTTCGAGCGCTTCTTCCAGGTTGAGTCGCATCTGACCCGCAGGCATGGCGGAATGGGGCTGGGGCTCTCAGTCGCAAAAGTGATGATCGAGCTGCATAGCGGGCGAATCTGGGCCGAGAGCATGGAGAACAAGGGAAGCAATTTCACCTTCATCCTGCCGCTCGATTCCGGGCAGGCAGACGCTGCTGACGATGTCTTCCGCTATTGATCCCAGCGATGGAACCTGATTTCGTCCTCACCGGTTGCCTGCGCCGCGACTATCTGTTACCCTTTGCAGGCCAGCCTTTGATCGACATCCCTGGCGGGAACATGCTCTATGCAGCCGCTGGGCTGACCGTCTGGAAGGGACCGGTCGGGCTGGTTGGCCGGGTGGGGGAGGATTACCCGCACGGATGGTTGCGGCTGTTCCAGGCCTGCGGTTGGGACACCGATGGGATTCGCATCCTCGCCGAGCACCTTGACCTGCGTTACTTTCAGGCCAGCACCGACCTGCACACCTTCCACCTGAACAATCCTGTGGCCCATTTTTCCCGGCTTGGTCTGCCCTTCCCAAAGGCGTTGCTAGGTTACCAGCCGGTCAAAGAGCCGGTCGATGATCGCAAGATCCCCCAACTCACCTCACCGCGCCCGGTGGATGTCCCGGCCGGCTATCTACTTGCCCGGGCTGTCCATCTCTGCCCAATGGACTACGCGACCCACAACCGGATGCTGACGACATTCCGGCAAGCGGGTGTCACTACATTGACCCTCGACCCATCCCCGGCGTATATCAACGCTATTACCCTGGATGAGATCCGCGCCCTGCTTAACGGGTTGACTGCTTTCCAGGTGGCCGAGACACAAATACGCAAGCTTTTCTGGGGCAAGACCGATGACCTCTGGCAGATGATCGAATCGTTGGCCTCCTTCGGCTGCGAGCTCATCCTGGTGAGGCGTGCGGGGGGCGGCACGTTGCTTTATGACCGCGCCGGCCAGAAACGCTGGGAGATCCCTGCCTACCCGGTGCGGCTGGTCGACCTGATGGGTGTGGGTGATGCTTTCTGCGGCGGTTTCCTGGCAGGGTACTACCAAGCCTACGACCCATTGCACGCTGCCCTGTGCGGTACTGTTTCCGCCTCTATGGTTGCTGAGGGCATTGGTGTGTTCCATGCGCCTGAGGCCGCACCTGGCCTGGCCCAGGCGCGGCTGGAATCTCTGGCCGGGATGGTGCGATCCGTATGACCATTCTCACGCAGATCCTCGACCTGGCAGTCGCCATCCAGCAAATCCCTGCGCCGACCTTTGATGAGGCGACCCGGGCGGAATCCATCCGCCGAAGGTTCCAGGCGGAGGGCCTTGCGGATGTTAGCCTAGACGAGGCAGGCAATGTCTATGCGCGCCTGTCTGGATCCGAGGACGGACGGGCGGCGGTCGTCAGCGCTCACCTGGACACCGTCTTCCCCGGTGATACCGATCTGCGCATCAGGCGCGAACCTGACCGGATTTACGGTCCCGGCATCGGTGATAACTCACTCGGCCTGGCTGGGTTATTCGGCCTGGTCTGGCAGTTGCGCCGGGATGGCTTTCAATTGCCAGGTGACCTGTGGCTGGTTGCCAACGTCGGTGAGGAGGGGTTGGGAGACCTGTGCGGTATGAAGGCCGTGGTCGACCGTTTCGGTTCCGGGCCGATCGGGTACATCATCCTTGAGGGCATGGCTCTGGGCCAGGTTTACCACCGGGCGCTGGGGGTGAAGCGCTACCGGGTTACCGCCCGGACAGCCGGCGGGCATTCCTGGATCGATTATGGTCAGCCGTCGGCGATCCACGAACTGGCTGGCCTTGTGACGCAGCTCGGTCAGTTGGAACTGCCACCCGCTCCACGCACTACCCTCAACGTCGGGATGATCGGCGGTGGGACCTCTGTCAACACCATTGCTGCAGAGGCCGCGTTCGAACTCGACCTGCGCTCCGAGGGGGTGGAGACCCTGGCCACCCTGGCGGCGGATGTCGAACGCCTGGCGGGTGGGGTTGTCCGCCCGGGGGTGGAGATCACAGTTGAAGTGATCGGTCGTCGCCCTGCAGGCGAGATCCCGGCGGGCCACCCGCTGGTCTTGCTGGCCGGAGATTGTTTGCGCAGCCAGGGCTTTTCCCCGGTGCTGGCGATCGGTTCCACCGATGCCAACATCCCGCTCAGCTTGGGACTGCCGGCGGTGACGGTCGGCCTGACCCGGGGCGGGGCGGCCCACACGGTGCATGAATACATCCAGACTGGACCGTTGGAGAAGGGCATGGAGCAACTGGTCCAGTTGGTCGTGCGGATTTTCGATCAGGGATAAGAGGATATTTACTAGCCACCTGACACTTTGCCAGAATTGGCATCGGCATGCCTTACGCCGGAGGATGAATCCCCCGGCTCACAGCGGAAGCCGTCTAAAGACGGCTAAAAGCAGCCCGCTTTAGCGGGCTTAACTCTGAGCCTGGGACTTTAGTCCCTGGCGGATGTGGTTGATAGGCTTATTCGGTATTCCATCTGAAACTGTCAGGTGGCTAGGATATTAATAGCCTGAAAGAATCAGCCTTGCGGAGGTTCACTGGCTCTGCAAGGCTGATTCCATTGGCATCTGATCGCCGAATGGCTTGCCGGTCATCTCCATTCATTCCCGCTTGAGCACAGCTTAGCGTAATCCCACCACCTCGAGCACATCGACTATTTTTCTTTTTCCCTTGACCTCCAGCGGGGCGTACGGCTGGGCATCGACCTTGTCCTCGACGCGCTCGTAGGCCTCCCTGCTGATCAGGATCTGGTTGCGGGACGAGTTCTCCTGAATGCGCTTGGCGGTGTTGACGCTGTCGCCGATCGCGGTGAATTCCAGCCTTCTTTCAGTGCCGATCCAGCCGATGACGGCCTCGCCGTAATGGATGCCCACGCCGAAAGCCAGATGGGCTGGAGCCGGTAGTTCGGAATACAACTTTTCGACCGCGGCGCGCAGCGACAGGGCGGCCTTGACAGCCCGCAGGGTATGGTCTGGTTGGGGGATCGGAGCATTGAACCAGGCCATGACTGCGTCGCCGAGGAATTTGTCCACCGTGCCCTCCTGCTCGAGCACTGCTTCGGCACCGGCAGCCAGGTAGCGGTTCAGGACGGAAACCAGTTCCTCCGGGGAATGCTTCTCGCTGTAGGTGGTAAACCCGCGAATGTCGGCGAACAGGATGGTCAACTCGACCCGCGTGCCGCCAATCTGCAAACTGTCGGGGTCGATCTGGGCGATGACGGCAGGCGAGACCATCCGCTCGAGCAGGCGGCGCTGCGCTACCAGGCGTTTGTGCTCGGTCATGTCGTCCACTACGATGGCCACCCCCTGGGTGCTTTCATTGGCGTCCTTGAGCGGTGACAGGTTCAGTCTCCAGTCCACCGGGCCTCGCTCGGGCAAGGTGTGGGTCAACTCCAGGCCGACGATGGGCTTTTCCGTCGTGCGCACCATGGCGAGGTGCGGATACAGGTCTTTAGCGAGCGAGGACAGGACCTCGTCCAAACGGTGGCCAATGACCTCGCTGGCGCTCTGCCCGAGAATCGTCTCGGCAGCCCGGTTGCACAGGGTGATCTGGTCGCGGATATCGGCGGTGATGACCCCGCTGATGATAGATGCGAAGACATTGTCCATCAGGTTCTTCAGTTCCGTCACCTCCGCCAACGTCCGCCGCACGGAGGCAAATAGCCGGGCATTCTCGATGGCGATGGCGGCCTGGTTGGCGAAGACTGCCAGAAGGTCGCGCTCCGCCTCGTTGAAGATGCCGGAGCGGATGCGGTTGTCGGCATAGAGGACGCCGATGATCTCGGCCTTGACTTTCAGTGGGACGCACAGGATCGAGCGCAGGTTGTAGGCGACGATGCTCTCCTGTCCGCCGAAGCGCGGATCTTCCTGGGCATTGGTGGTCAGGACGGGTTCGCCGGAGTCGATCACCCGCTGGATGATGGTCCGGCTGATAGTCAACTCAGATGAGTTGATCGATTCCTGCTCCCAGTTGCGGGCGATGCGGGTGACCATCTCGCCGCGCACATCCCGCAGCATAAGGAAGCCGCGTTCCGCTTCTGTCAGCCGGACGATTGTGTCCATGACCAGACGCAGGACCTCGTCCAGTTCCAGCGATGAGTTGACCGCCTGGGTCGTGTCTGCCAGCGCCAGCAGCTTGTTGCGCTCTTCTTCGAAGGCGGTCACCTGGCGGCTCAACTGGAACAGGGTGGTTTCCAGGTGGGAGATATTCTCGAGTGTGTTCGGGGCCAGGCTGTGGCGCACGGGTTGCACCGCCGAGCGGATCTGCCCGGCCAGCTTGCTCAATGCCAGGATTCTTTCGTCAAGGAGGGTTTTTTGGGCTTCATTGTCCATTGTTCATCTCGATTGGCTAAATAGGTTGAAAACCGGTTGGAACCGGTCGCGCAGGAGGGCCTGCACGGTCCGCCAGCGGATGACCAGGCTGGCGGACCGGGCGCGGGCTTCGTTGGCCGGCTCTGGAGTGTACATGGCGGTCTCGTGTTCGCTCGCCAGGCTCTCGATTTCCGAGGCGGCGTTGGGGAGAAGTTGTTTAAGTTTGCCTGCCCGTTCAGCGGCTGTGGCGTGGACTTGCGGCGGGTTTTTCATCCTTCTCAGGCTCCAGTTGATTGCAGCAAAATCCCGTTCCACCGGCAGTAATTCAACCCAGGCCACCCAGCGGGTGAGCCAGTCCGGGGACTCGATCTCATTCCTTGCCAGGATGGTGTTGATGTGGATAGGGAAGCGACGGATGACGAAATAGCGCCGGTCCAGCAGCCAGACAACCAGGAGAAGCACAATCCCGGCCAGGCCGATACTGAACTCGACCGGAAGGTGGAATGAAAAGGGCTGACCTTGCTCTGCTGTTGTCTCTCCCCCGGGGGTATCGCCGGTTGGGTCTTGAACGCCGGCAATCCCGAAGGTCGGCTCATCCACATCTGGAGCGGGTGGAGTGAAGTCCCGGGCGGTTTCCTGGCCGGGGTCCAGGCCGCGCGGCCGGTTGAGCGGAGGCTGGTTGGCCGTAGGTTCGAATTCCACCCAACCGATCCCCGGGAAGTAGACCTCCGGCCAGGCATGGGTATCCATCCAGGTGACGGTGTATGTGTCTGTGGAGGCGTTGAACTGGCCTTGGGCAAACCCGACTGCCAACCGGGCGGGGACCCCGACAGATCGCAGCATCAACACTTCGGCAGAAGCGTAATAGTTGCAGAATCCTTTCTGCTGGTCGAAGAGGAACCAATCCATCGGGTCGCGCGTGTCGGGTCGCTGGGGGATGGTCGTGGAGTAGCGGATCGTCCTGCGCAGGTAGAACGTGATTGCGGCAGCTTTTTCGTAAGGCGTTTCCAGGTCCGCAGCGAGTTCCTCGGCCAGGGCGCGCACCCGGGGCGAGAAATCGTCCGGCAATTGCAGGTATCTGTCAGTAACCCATTCGGGATAGTCCTGCCCTGCTTCACGCAACTGGAAGGTTGTCGGGTTGATGACCTCGGTGCGCACCGTATAAGTATCGTTGGAAGTCAGGTGGGGGTTGGCATACCAGGCCAGCGGGTCTTTTGCACCCGTGGTGGTGTAGAAGAGGGAGATCTGTCCCGGCTGGTCGACCCAGAGCGGGCGGGTGGGGGTGTAGAGCAGGGATTGGTCCATGAACCGGGAGGTGAAAATGAACTCTGCAACGACCGCAGTCTCGAATCCGACCAAGGCGAGGTTGCCGTGGCCGGGGACGAACTCCTCGCGGGAATACCCATCGCTGACCCAGCGGCTGTTTTCGAAGCGGTCATAGACTCGCCCGCGCCAGTAGAAACGGGCGGGCCAGTCTTCGAGCACCGGCGCCAGAACGGAGAAGACGACGGCCCTGCTGTTTGGCGTGGCGGTTCCTAGGGCCAGCGTGTCGCCGTAGAACTCGCCCGCGCTGTCCCCGCCGGCCTCGACCGAGGCGAAGGCATCTGAGATCCGCTCGCTCAATTCCTCGAGCGGTGTTGTGACCCGTTGCCAGTAGGCCGCAAGGGTGGCCAGGCTGGAGATGGAATTTGGAATCGTCCAGGCAACCAGGACGATGACCAGCGTGGTGATGAACAGGCCCCGGAAGATGTGGGTGTGTGAATCGGGAACGATCCAGAACCGTCCCTTGACCCAGGCCTTGCGTTTGTTGTAATAATCCATCCGGCCCAGCAGGAGCAGTACCAGGAAGGCATAGACGGCCAGGAACCAGACATACGCTGTTGTTGAACGATCTGCGAGATGGATGATAAGCATGACCAGACCCGCGGGAAGGACGGCAGCGAGGTAGTTGGCATGCCTTTTAAGATAGTACCCTGCGGTCAGGCCGATGATCCAGTATCCAGCCATGACCAGGGTCAGGAAGAAAAGGGGATCCTCTACAGGCTGGCGGTCAACCAGGGCGGCGATCGATAAAGCCAGGCGTTCGCCGACGATCCTGAGTTCATCCGATAAGACCAGGATGCGCGTCCCGACAACCGCGGTCAATTGGAGCGGGATGATGATCAGCGTATACCCAAAGGATAGCGCCCAGACCGCCCGGCGGGTGAACCGGCTGACCCCCAACGCCAGTCCCAGAATAGTTCCCAGGACTCCCATCACCAGGCCGAGGATCAGGTATTTCGTCCATTCGGTGATATCTAGCCGGCCCGCTGATACCGTAATTGCCATGATGAGCAGCAGGGCGGAAGGAAAATCCCACCACCTTTTTGGTGCACTATCCATGCATTGAGTGTACAATAAATACCGACCAACCGTCAATTCTCGAGGAGGAGTTCTATGGAAACAATTTGGGACCTGGGCGTACAATGGATCGTTGCTTTGCAGGGCTTGGGAGACTGGCTGACCGCACCAATGGAGTTCTTTTCCTTCCTGGGCACAGAAGACTTCTTCATGCTTTGTCTGCCGGTCATATACTGGTGCATCAACTCCCAGTTGGGCATCCAGGTGGCATTCATCTTGATGTTCAGCGACTGCCTGAACGGCGGGTTGAAACTTGTATTCCATGGGCCGCGGCCCTACTGGTACAGTGAGGCGGTCAAGGGGCTCGCCGCAGAGACATCATTCGGCGTGCCATCGGGCCACTCGCAGACTGCTGTAAGCATCTGGGGGATGGTGGCTGTCTGGCTCCGCAAAGGCTGGGTCTGGTTGTTGGTCGTGCTGGTCATCTTCCTGATCGGGTTCTCACGGATGTATCTGGGCGTCCACTTCCCGCATGATGTCCTGCTGGGCTGGTCAGTCGGTGCCCTGTTGCTCCTCCTGGTGGTGGGCTTGTGGGGGCGAGGGGCAGCTTGGTTGCGGAAACGTACGGCTGCGCAGCAGGTCCTGGTCGCCTTCCTGGTTTCGCTGGCCATGATCCTGTTTGTTGCCATCCCGTATTTCTGGTTGACGACCGGCGGATGGCAGCCGCCTGCAGCGTGGGCAGAATTTGCAGGCGAAGCTGTCACCATGGAAGGATCTCTGACTACCGCCGGGACATTGTTCGGGTTGGCTGTGGGTCTCGTCTGGCTGGAAAAGCTGGGGGGATTCAAGACATCTGGTCCGTTCTGGCAGTTGGTCTTGCGAACCTTGCTGGGGCTTATCGGTGTTCTGGCAATTAGATATGGGTTGAAATTCATCTTTCCGGAAGGGGATGGCTTTCTGCCATACTCCTTACGCTACCTGCGCTACGCGTTCATCGGGGCCTGGGTATCTGGAGGTGCACCGTGGGCTTTTCTGCGCCTGAAGCTTGCGGAAAAGGCATAATCTGTGCGTTCAGGCAGGTGTAACGCAAATGTAACTGTTCAGAATGGCTGTCGGTCGGAACGGTTGATATAATAAGTGCTCTAGGTTTGGACACGATCATTTATGGCTCTTGAACGCGGCACATTATTGCACAAGCGTTATCGCATTGTGGAAATCCTCGGCCAGGGAGGCATGGGATCTGTTTACCGCGCCCTGGACGAGAACCTCGGTGTGGAAATAGCCCTGAAAGAAAACCTCTTCACAACCGATGAATATGCCCGCCAGTTCAGGCTGGAGGCGGTCATTTTGGCGAACCTGCGCCATCCAAACCTGCCGCGAGTCACGGACCATTTCGTAATCGGCACCCAGGGGCAGTATCTGGTGATGGATTACATCGAGGGGGAGGACCTGCGCCAGCGGATGGAACGCCAGGGGACGATCTCGGAGGAAGAGGCTATCCTGATCGGGGCGGCAATCTGTGATGCGCTCGAGTATCTGCATAACCGTAAACCGGCCATCATCCACCGCGATGTCAAGCCTGGTAATGTCAAGATCACCCCCTCCGGGGAGATCTACCTTGTGGATTTTGGGCTGGCGAAGCTTGTCAAGGGCAGCCAGGCGACAACGACCGGCGCCCGGGCGATGACTCCGGGGTATTCTCCTCCTGAACAGTATGGCACGGCCCGAACTGATCCACGCACAGACATCTATTCTTTGGGCGCAACGCTTTATGCCGGGTTATCCGGCGCCATTCCGGAAGACGCCCTGGCGCGGGCGATGGACAATGTAGACCTGACCCCCTTGCGAAAGCGGAACTCACGGATTTCCCGGCGGTTGGCGGTAGCGATCGAGAAGTCGATGGCCATCCGACCGGAAGACCGTTACCAGACGCCGGAGGAATTCAAAGCGGCTTTGCTTGCTTCGAATGTCAAGACCCAGAAAATTGACGGAGAGTTTATCGTTGAGCCGCCTCCCATGATCGAAGGCGACGATGATGAGCCCGAACCGGGTCCCAGCATCCTGACAGGTGATAGACCGATCACTGCACAACTGGTCCCAGTCTCACAGCCGATCTCCCGGCCGCGGAAGAAGAAAGGCTGGACCACCGGCTGCTGGGTTTCCTTCTCGTTCTTCCTGATGACCATCCTGGCCGGGCTGATCGCCTTGATAGTCCTATGGTCGCCTTTTACGCCCTCGGTCAATGATCTCTTGGGCACGACTTCGCCGGGAGTAACATCGCGCACACCTGGTGGTAACGGCATCTCTGAGACCGATGAGATGCAGGGCACCCCTCCCCCGATTGAATTGCCAACTGCCACCCCGTTTCCAACCCCCACCGAGATTCCCAGCCCAACCCCCACACCAACCGAAATCCTGACGCCTGTCCCCACGCCTCTGGGTGGTTCGGGTCAGATTGTGTTTGCCTCCAGTCGCGCCGGAGTGCCGCAACTCTTTCTCATGGATGGGGATGGCAGCAATCCCATCCAGCTGACCAACCTGATCGATGGCGCCTGCCAGCCGAACTGGTCCCCGGATGGTATGTTCTTGGTGTTCATTTCACCCTGTTTGCGGCGTCAGGACCAATACTCAGGTGCGAGTTTGTTCGTCATCAAGGTGGACGGTACTGGCTTGGTCCCACTCCCATCTTCCCAGAACGGGGATTTTGATCCGGCTTGGTCTCCGGATGGGCGCCGGATTGCATTTACCTCCCTGAGGAGCGGGAATCCTCAAATTTACATCCTGGATCTTTCGGATAACTCTGTGACCCGCCTGACGCAATCCTCAACAGATTCCCGCTTCCCAGAATGGTCGCGTCAACCAGCCTGGTCGCTGTCGGGGACGCAAATTGCTTATACGGCTTGGCGGGTCGGTGTGACCCAGCTCTGGTTCATGAGCGATACCGGTCAAGGCCAGACCCAACTGGTGCGCAGCGGCAACGAATATTGGGATTCATCCCCTGTATGGTTACCAGACGGGGAGACGATTATCTTTGACCAGACCAGGGGCGCCCAGGCACTGGGCTGGCTGATGATCCTGGAATATTCCCAGCGGGATGTCGATGATGGTTCGCGGATACGCAATGGGACCTATGCAACCGATGCCCATGTGTCGCCTGATGGCCGCTGGATCGTCTTCGAGAGCACGGAGAACGGCATCAACTGGGATATCTACCGCATGACGGTGGATGGTGTCTCCCGGGTGACCCTTGCATCTGATCCCGGATTGGATTTTGACCCAGCCTGGGGTCCGGTATTCCTTCCATAATAAGCAATAGACTTTCCCAAACCAACTGCCCGCAGGTCACCTGCGGGCAGTTATTAATCAGGGGGTCGGTGATGGCGTTTGCGTGTTGGTGCTTGTAGGCGTTGGCGAGACTGTCGGGGTCTGTGTGGGAGTTCCGGTCATGGTTGGTGTCACCGAAGGACTCTGTGTGGGAGTCCAGGTCAGAGTAGGGGTGAGCGTGGGAGTGGGGGTGGGCGGCTCGAGGCGTAGGCGGATCTTGCGCTCGGCATAGCCATCGCGGGTGCTGGTCATCGAGAGACGTAAAGTGACCACTTCGTTGGAGAACGCTGACAGGTCCCAGGAGTAGACATCGGTCGCGGGCTGGATCTGTGTGAACCCCTCGGTCAGCATGTTCCAGGAAGTTGGATTATCCCCGAGACCGTACTCGAGACGCCAGGACCGGAAATCGCTGCTTACGTCAGCAACAATGCGGATGGCAAGCGACGCATCGGTGATCCTCTGTCCATCAACAAGGTCAAGGACCTGCAAACGGGGGTGAGGGTCGGCAGCATTGCATTGGCGCTCTGGAATAAAGGTGACCTTTTCGAAACCCATGTCCCTGGCCCACTGCTGGCCGCGCGATTCCTGGTGGATCCAGTTACGTGCCCATTGTTCGGTAACATTCAACACCAAGAGTTCCTCGGTGTATTCGGAACATTCCGGCGAGGATTCCAGCCGTGTCCAGGTGTCGATGAGCACCTGTTTCCAGAGGTCGTCTCCTGCGGAGAGCGGAGGCTGGTCTGCGGCGAAATAGTCGATCCGTTGGCTGGGGCACCATGTGGATGGGATCGTCCCGGAGGCCGAACAGATGACATGTTCCACAATCCCCGCCGGGCGGATGAAGGGGGTGGTGACCCCACCGTACAGGTGTTGGACAGCGGCCATCATGAATTGTGACCAGATCGGGGCTGCCCCGGAAAGGCCGGTGGTGTTGACCATCGGTGTGTAGTCGGCATTCCCAACCCAGACACCCACAGCCAGGTCCGGGGTGTATCCAAGTGTCCAATTGTCGCGGAAATCGTTGGTCGTCCCGGTCTTGGCGGCAGCCTGGAAGGGCAGGTTGAGCAGCGAACTTGCTCCGAACATCGGGGCGCGGGCGGTGTTGTCGGAGAGAATCGAGGACATCAGGAAAGCATGCTCGGGACGAATGACCTGTTCTCCCACCAGGGTTTCGTATTCATAAACAGTGTTGCCGAAATGGTCAACGATCTTGAGAATGGCAACCGGGGGTACGCGCCGCCCGCCATTGGCGATGACCGCATAGGCGCCAGTCAACTCGAAAAGGCTGACTTCCCCTCCTCCCAGTGTCAGCGAGAGACCGTAATCGTTCCGGGTCAGGCTGGTGATGCCCAGTCTCTGCGCCATGGCGATCATTCCTTCCACCTGGGGGGTCTCGGGGATGTCGTAGATGCCGACAAAGAAGAGTGTTTTGACTGCCGGGATATTGTAGGAGTTGGCCAATGCAGACCGTAGGGTAACCGGTCCGTGGAACCGTTCGTCGTAGTTAATGGGAATGTATGGCGGGCGGGGGTCGTTTGGGTTGCCAGACGGCGGGAATTCTGAGGGGACATCCCAGATGAGCGTTGCTGGTGTCCAGCCGCGCTCGAACGCCGCCAGATACGTAATTGGCTTGATCGAGGAGCCTGGCTGGCGGGTGGGACTGACCGCCATGTTTACCTGTCCGGAGATTGCTTCGTTATTGAAATCCGCGGATCCGATCAGTGCCAGCACTTCGCCGGTTGATGGCCGGATCGCCACCAGGGCACCGTTGGTGACGTGCCGATCTGCCAGGGCGGCGACCTGGGTGCTGACGATCTGCTGGGCGATTTCTTGCAGCTCCGGATCGAGACTGGTGGTGACGGTGAAGCCTGACCGGTAGATGGTCTGCGGGTCGAACAGGGCCTCCAGTTGCATCCGCACGTACACAGCCCAGTGCGGATAGGGCATATCCACAACGGGCGGTTCGAACGGGTAACTCTGGATTTCCGCAGCAGCCAGGGCTGCAGAGGTCACATCCACACAAATGGGCGCAATATTGTTGCTGACGTAGATGCAGCCATATTCCTGGCTCACTCGGTACATCAGTACGATGACCTGTTCCATGCGGTGGAGAGTGTCTTCGGGGTTGGTGTAGATATCGTACACCGCCGGGGCTTGGGGCAACCCCGCCAGGAAGGCGGCTTCACCCATTGTGAGTTCGGAGGCGCTTTTCTGGAAATATGTCTGGGCGGCCGCTTCGACTCCGTAGGCCAGGTTTCCGAAATAGCTCTCATTGAGATACAACTCGAGGATATCGTCCTTGGAGTAACGGCGGGTGATCTCAGTGGCCAGGATCGCTTCGCGCAGCTTGCGGGCGTATGTGCGCTGGCTGCGTTCCTCGGGGGTCATCAGGAGCATGCGTGCCACCTGCTGGGTGATCGTCGACGCACCGGAGACCGTCTCCCCGCTACGGTAGTTCTGCCAGAATGCCCGCACGATGCCAAAGATATCGATCCCCGGGTGGGAGTAGAAATCTTTGTCTTCCGTAGCGACAATTGCTGCGATCATGTATGGGGAGATCTGGTTCATGCTGACATACGTGCGTCGCCCGGCATTGGGGTCAAGGATTTCGTAGATCACGGCACCATCGCGGTCGAGGATCCGGGTGGTCTCGAATTGCGAAGCCCGGTTACGCAGGTCGGCGACGCTCGGCAAGGTGGCTGCGATGGAATAGTATTGGTAAATTCCTACCGCGACAAGGATCAGTGCCAAGGCCACCAGGACGAAGACGGAAATGATCAAACCCCGCAGCAAACAGCCGCCAACCCTGGGCCAGTCGAAGCGGGACTTGCGCCCCTTCTTGGTCCGAGGCCGCCGCAGGGTGGGTGGAGGCGTGTGGTTGTACGCCGCCGGAGAGACCTGGGTGGCATGGAGGTCGACCTCCTCAACCCGGCGCGGCAGGGGCATTCCCTGCTCATCGATCACCGGACGACGTCTCAGGCGCGTTTCGCCATCTGGCGTCACATCCTCGGCGGGTTGTTCAAGCTGGGTCTCTTCCTCCGATGTAATTAATCGGCGGAATCGCTCGGTGGGGTCTTCCGGATCAGGGTTCTGCATTCGCTTCTCTCACAGTCACTCTTTGTGATGATACCATCAAGGTTGGTTCATGACCAGCACGACCCATTGCCCTTTCATCACAACATCATCCCCTTGATTCTTGATCTGGATTGTGATGGTCACTGCGCCGGCGCCAATCCGGGGCAGGGGCTTGGTCTCGATAACTTCCATGTCTACATGGATTGTGTCACCGAGAAAGACCGGCTTGATGAATTTCCATTCAGCGACTTCACGGAAGGCCATGACCGTCCCCTCCAGCATGCCGGTGCGCATCGCCAGCCCGGAGGCGACCGAGAGGCAGAGCAGGCCATGTGCCACCCGTTGACCAAACGGGGTGGTTTTGCTGAATTCGGCATCGGTGTGGATCTGGTTGTAATCTCCCGACAGGCTGGCGAATGTAACCACATCGGATTCGGTGATTGTGCGGGCGGCGGTGAAGATCTGCTGACCGATTTGAAACTCCTCGAAATACATTCCACGTTGAGTTGGTATTGGCGACATGATTCCTCCTTGGGATACAACATTCTGTTTAGAGAGGGTTGGTACGGTAATATCAACCCGGGAAGAGGGAAACCGTTGTTCGTTGGGCGGCTAAATTCTAGCATAAAACCTTTGACCTTCCGTCGAATAAACCGTATACTGATGACATGCGTGACTGGTATCTCGGCCCCGGAGACCCGCGTGTCATGACCCTGGCGTCAGATTTTCGTTTCTGCACGCCAGCATACACAGACGACCACATCTGGGAAGTGACCCTCGGTGGAGGGGAACCTTCTGCGCTCAGTCTGCGCACGAGCTTTGGTCTCCGGGCGAGGTCGATGCGCATCTTTCCCTGTTTTACGAACAAGGGCCAGGTCGTTACTGACCCGCTGGAATTTGCAGCTCCGCCGCGTCTACGCCGGTTCAGCTCGAATTTTCTCCAGCTTAATTATGCGCCGTTCACCGGGATCGAAGTCATCTCAGAGTACTGGGTGCCCTCCTCTCAGACGGTCGCCGGCCGCCTGACGATCACCAACCATACAGTAGAACCGGCGTCCCTGCGGCTCGAGTTGTGCGGGCAACTTGTCCCTCTGGATGGGCGGGGACTGGCTCCCAGCCTGGTGCAATCGGCGAATGTCCTGACAGGCCAAACAGGCGACCTTGTGCCGGTAATTTTCCTGACGGGTGGTCCGCACCCCGGGCCTGGCCCGCATGTCTCGCTGTCCATTGACCTGAACCTCGTTTCCGGAGCCAGGCGCCAACTGACCTGGGCGCAGGCGGCACTGAAGAGCTTGCCCGATTCCTTCGAGTTGGCCCGCAAGACAGCTGCCCGTCCATGGGATGCTGAACGAGCGAAGATTGAAATGCTCAATGCTGCCCAGACGGTTGATATCGAAACCGGCGACCCGGACTGGGATGCGGCATTCGCTTTCACACAGCAGGCTGCCTTTCAGGTTTTCTTTGGAGGCAATGACCAGCTCCCTCATCCATCTTTTGTCCAATCCCGCCAGCCAGATCAGGGATATTCTGCCCGCGGCGATGGCAGTGATTACCCCTATCTCTGGAGCGGGCAGTTGCCGTTGGAATCGTATTTCCTGGCTAATCAACTGCCTGGCGCGCCCGAGATTGCCGCCGGTCTGGCAAGGAATTTCCTCGCAGTTCAGGCTGATGATGGTTTCATCGATTGCAAACCTGGCCTGGCCGGTCAGCGTGGTCGCTGGCTGGCGGCGCCACTCCTTGCCAGCCTGGTAGCCTACGCATCCCGGCATCTCGAGGAGGAGTCCCTGATCGGGGATGCCTTCCCGCGCTTGCAGGCATTTTATCGTCACTGGTTTGATGATCGCCACGATCGCGATGCGGATGGCTTCCCGGAGTGGGACCATCCCCTGCAATCCGGTTACGAGGACCAGCCGACATTCAACCTGTGGCAACCGTCGGGTCAAGGAGCCGACATCACCACCGTTGAAGCCCCCGCATTGGCAGCCATGCTCCACCGTGACCTTTGCTTGCTGGCATCCATGGCCACTACCTGCGCCCCCGCGGAGAAAGACCAGATTGCGCTACTGTGCTCCGGCCTGCGCAACCGTGTCGAAGAGTGTTGGGATCCTGATACAGCCAGCTACCATTACCGCGATAGGGATACGCACCAGAGACCAGCAGGTAAGTTGATGGTCAAACACCGCGGGCCTGGGAAGATAACCGCTGAAAAGTCGCTCCCTCACCCGGTCCGTCTGTTGGTGCGGATCGAATACAAGGGAAACATCCCGGCAAAACCGGATATCAAATTGCGTGGCAAACACGGGCGGAAAGCACAGAGCGAGCAGCTCAAGAGAGAGGACTTCACCTGGGGGTTGGGGATGGCTGTCGCTACGACGCGCAAACTATTTTCCAGCCTGGTAGATGTCCATGTCGATGGGCTGGGGAAACGGGACCTGTTGGTTGTCCGGGTGATGGATTTCTCGTGCGAAGATCACACCCTGTTCACGCCTCTTTGGGCGGAGATTCCGGACCCGGACCGGGCCCAAGAGCTGGTCAACCGTACCCTGCTCGCTCCCGACCGCTTTGGCCGTCCCTTCGGGATACCGGCCTGCTCAACTTCATGCGGGCGGGAGGCCGAAACAGCCTGCCAGAGTGTCTATATGCCATGGAACCATCTTGTTGGCGAGGGATTGCTGGCCTACGGGATGCGGAAGGAAGCAGCGCAGTTGACTGCCCGGTTGATGTCCGCGGTCATCCAAAGCCTGAAGAAGCAACTTGCTTTCTATCGAGCCTACCATGCCGGGACAGGAACCGGGATAGGAGAACGAAACTCGGTTCAGGGCCTGGCGCCGCTGGGTCTATTTCTGCAAACGCTGGGGGTGGATATCCTGTCTCCGACCCGTGTCCAGCTGAACGGCCTGAACCCATTTCCGTGGATGGTTACGGTAAAATATAGGGGCATGAGGGTCATATGCCATCACGACCGAACTGAAGTGGTTTTCAAAGATGGGCAACTGGTGTCGGTTTCAGATCAATTTCCATGCGAGGTATTAGCAGAGTAAGCAAGTATGAGTGATTTTATTCTTATTGAAGAAATTATCATCGGTTTGTTGCTTATTGCTTCAATTGTAGCAATCACTGCGCGCCGCCTGCGTTTGCCGTATACCGTTGGATTGGTCTTGATCGGTCTGGCGCTGACGCTGATCCGGGGCGCAGAAGTCGATATTTCACCAAATGTGATCCTGGCGTTGTTAATCCCACCGCTGGTATTCGAGGTTGCCTTCCACATCCGTTTTGAGGACCTGCGGCAGGACTTCTGGTTGATCCTTTTGTTGGCCATCCCTGGGGTTGTAATAACAACCTTAATGGTCGCTGGGTTGGTCTCCTTCGGAACGGAGCTTTCATTCGGGATCGCCGCGGTCTTCGGTTCGCTGGTTGCAGCCACAGACCCTGTGGCGGTGGTGGCTTTGTTCCGTCGACTGGGCGTGCCGAAACGATTGCAGGTATTGCTGGAAGGCGAATCGTTGTTCAATGATGGCACCGCCATCGTGATGTTCAGCATCACTGTGGCGGCTGTGTCTTCGGGGGAATTCCACCTGGTTGAGGGGATCGCGGAGTTCCTGAAAGTCGCCGGTGGCGGCGTCCTGGTGGGAATAATCCTTGGCATGATCATTTCCCAGATCATCGGGCGGATTGACGATCCATTGGTAGAGACAACGTTGACAACTGTGCTTGCCTTCGGCGCTTACCTGGTTGCGGAACTGCCCCTGTTTGAGTTCAGCGGTGTGCTTGCCGTGGTGGCTGCTGGGATTGTGAATGGGAATGCTGGCCCACGAGGAATGTCACCGACAACCCGCGTGGTGGTCTTCAATTTTTGGGAATATGCAGCTTTCATCGCCAACTCGCTTATCTTCCTATTGGTTGGTTTGACCATCGACCTGTACATCCTGCTGGATAACTGGCAGGCAATTCTCTGGGCAATCCTGGCGGTCCTGGCTGCCCGGGCAGTCAGTATCTATGGTTTTTCAATGTTTGGAAGGCAGATTCCAGGTCGATGGCGGCATGTCCTTTATTGGGGCGGACTGCGCGGGGCAATCGCCCTGGCGCTCGTCTTGAGCCTGCCTGCGGGGTTTGAAGGGCGCGAGGTTTTGCAAGCAATGGCGTTCGGTGTGGTTCTCTTCACTCTGCTGGTGCAGGGCTTTTCAATGGATTGGTTGGTCGCCCGGCTGAAATTGGTCAACCGGTCACATGTTCAGGAGGAGTATGAACGCCGGCACGCCCGGTTCATAGCCGGGCGGGCGTCGCTGGAGTATTTACGGCGCATGGGACAACAGGGGTTGATCTCGGAACATACTTGGCAAAGGCTCTTGCCGTTGATGGAGCGCCAGACGGAAACGTTGGCGGAGGCAGTGCGGGATGTGATTTCAACAGACCCCACCATGGAGGCGGAAGAGTTGGATACAGCCCGTCGGGAGGCGTTACGCGCCCAGCGGAGCGCATTGACCGGGCTGTTGCGGGATGGCGTGATATCGGAAGAGGTCTACGCTCAACTTGTCGGTGAAGTGGATGCTGCGTTGACTGAACATAGCCTGACCTGGCCTGAACTGCTCCGCTCGGGTTCGGTCCTGACCCTGGACGCCAAGCATATGGTCATGGCCATGGTCCAGGAACAGGATGTCGAAAATGCCATCAGCGCCCTCGGCAAGGTTGGGTTTTCGGTGGCGCGTCTATCGAGCACCGGTGGCTTTTTGAGCAGACGTAATGTCACCTTGTTCATCGGCCTGCCTGAGGGCCGGGAGGAGACGGTGGTCAAAGTGTTGCAAAGTAGCTGCCGCAAACGGGTCGATTTCGGATCCTCACCGATCCAAAACTGGCCTATCCCACTGGCTGCCGGAAAACAAGTGACTGTTGGCGGTGCAACGATCTTCATTTTTGAGGTTGAAACTTACGATGAGTTCTAGTAATATGAGATTGGTGATAGCTATCGTACGCGACGCTGACAGCGAGACCATCCTGCGCACCCTGGTTGGCGATGGTTATCGTGTCACCCAGATCGCATCGACCGGCGGTTTCCTCCGTCGGGGAAACGCGACTTTACTGGTTGGCGTTGACAAGGAGAATGTCGCCCATGTGATGCAGATCGTGCGCGAGAACAGTGCCCCGGCGATCGACCCTGGCCAGAAGAGGGCGACAGTCTTCGTGATCAAGGTGGATCGGTTAGAGCAGATCTAGCCGGGATCTGAGATTGGAGTTGAAAAATCGATGACAAGACCAATCCGTTTGTTGATGATGGCGGTCGTCCAGGAACAGGATGTTGACCTGGCCGAACGAGCTTTGGGGGTCCTGGACGTCCAGGTGATTCATCTCTCCAGTGCTGGAGGTTTTTTGGGCCGGCGCAATGCGACGTTATTGATCGGCCTGCCCGATGGAGAGGATGAGAAGGTGCTGCTTGCGCTGCGCAAGTCTTGTCGCCGGCGGGTGGAGTACCTTGCCATTCCTCTGGAAGGCGCACCTTTGCCTCTGCCAAGCCCGGTACCGGTCACGGTGGGCGGGGCGTCTGTCTTTGCAATCCCCGTCGATCGCTTTGAGGAGCTTTAGCCATGAAACTGATCATTGCCATTGTCCATGATTATGACGCTGATAATGTCACCCGTGCATTGACCTCTGCGGAGTTCCGTGTCACCCGGATCGCCTCTACCGGTGGCCTCTTGCGCCGGGGAGTCACCACCCTGATGATCGGTGTGGAGGACAACCGTGTGGAGCCTGCCCTCGAGATCCTCCGGGGCACATGCAGCCCCTCGACCGATGAGGAAAAGCGGGCCACAATCTTCGTTGTCCCGGTGACCAATTTTGTGCAGGTATAACCTGCTGACCTGATCATTGGGCTCGATCCAACGAGTTTGGATGCATTTTTTGTTTTGGGGTCGGAAAGCAATCCGCCTTGACGGCGGTCGTACCTGAATGAGCCTTACGCCGCACCATCGAGGTGCGGCGCTAAGTTTCTTCAAGGATGCGATTGTCGATCAACCTTGTCTTGCCCAGGAATACTGCCATGGAAAGCAATGCCCGCCCCCGGATCATTTTTAATTCGTCTAGGGTGTCGTAATCGGCGCAAGACACGTATTGTGCCTGGGCCAATGGCTCCGCCTGCAGGATTTCCAACATCACCCCACGGATGGCATCAGCGTTCCTCTCGCCATTCTTGAATGCCGCTTCCGCCGCGCTCAAGGCGCGGAAGAGAATTGTCGCAGCTGCGCGCTCGTCCGGGCTCAGGTACGTATTGCGGCTGGATAGCGCCAGGCCATCAGGTTCACGTACAGTTGGACAGACGATGATTTCGACGGGGAAGTTCAGGTCACGGCTCATCCGGCGGATGACTGCGACCTGTTGGGCATCCTTCTGACCGAAGTAGGCTTTCTGGGGTTGGACAGCATTGAAGAGTTTAGTGACCACTGTAGCTACCCCCCGAAAGTGGTCTGGGCGCACTGTCCCTTCAAGCGGCTGAGACAGACCCTCGACCGTGACCCAGGTCTGGAAATCGGAGGGGTACATCACCTCCGCCGTGGGTGTCCAGATAAGATCCACGCCAGCGCCAGCGAGCATCTCCAGGTCGCGTGACAGGTTGCGGGGATATTTGTCGAGGTCTTCGTTCGGTCCGAACTGAGCCGGGTTGACGAAAATGCTGACCACCACGCTGGCGCATTCTTGGCGTGCCCGCTGGACAAGCGAAAGATGACCGGCGTGTAAGTACCCCATTGTCGGGACAAACCCAACAGGCTCTGCTAAATTAACCCGTCCAGTCTGGAGTTCATGCAGAGATGTAATGACGGTCATATTGGATTCAATCTATCAAAATTCCTGCTTGACTTTTATTAAAAGCTTGATACACTAATATAACACAGTCCACCAATTCCAAAAAAGGAGGAACGTATGGCATTCTCATTCAAGAACTCTAAAGGGCAAACCTACTATTTGCACGCAAAGATCATCAAACGAGCGGGAGGAAAGGAAGGTAAGCTGTTCTTCTTTGCCCGCGATGTCCGCGCAGGTGAGGCGCTGGATGCCATCCCGGCGGGGTATCAAGTCGTCGAAATGAAGACAGGCATGCCTGTTTTGAAAAAGGCGTGACCTGCCAAGTTGATTGATTGGCAATTTAAGAGGAGGATATATGCCAACCCTAAATCGTGTACAGTTGATTGGCCGCCTCGGTAAGGATCCCGAAGGCCGCTTCACGACAACAGGCAAGAAGGTCGTCTCGTTCAGCCTGGCCGTCAGCCATCGCTGGAAGAGCGCCGAGGGTGAATCGAAGGACCATACTGAATGGGTCAACATCGAAGCCTGGGGTCGGCTGGCGGAGGTCTGCCAGGAATATCTGCACAAAGGAAGCTTGATCTACCTGGAAGGCCGCCTGAAGACGGACAAGTATGAAGATAAAGGCGAAACCAAATATTTCACCAAGGTGGTAGCCTTGCAGATGCAAATGCTCGACAAAAAGCCGGAAGATGAACCGGTCGTGACAGTGGAGGAGGAACAGACCGAGTACGAAGCTTAATAGCCAATCCTGACACGAAAAAAAAGGCGTAAGACAGTTTGACTATCTTACGCCTTTTTGTGTCTTAAGATGTTCAGGCTGGCGGTAACTTTTCCAGTTTCTCAACCAGGGCAGCAATCACGTCAAACCCGCCCTGCCAGAATTGTCCTGACCGTATGTCTATGCCTGCTTCCCGGAGGATGGTTTCCGGTGCTTCCGATCCGCCTGCCGCAAGTATTTTCATATAACGGGGCTTGAAAGCTTCCCCTTCTTCCAGATATTGCTGGTAGAGAGACAATACCAACAATTGACCGAAGGCATAGGCATAGACATAGAATGGTGTGTGGTAGATGTGGGGGATCGAAACCCATTCCCATTTGAATTCCTCGCTGATCTCAACTGCTTCCCCGAATTGTTCTTTCAGGTTCTCGAGATATGCGGCTGCCACCTCGTCTATCGATGCATTTTGAGCGATCATCGCGTGAGCCTGTTTTTCGAAGAGGGCAAAGAAGGCCTGCCGCATGATGGTTGCATATGAATCGTCCACCTGGCGGAAGAGCAGGTCGCGACGGACTGCTTCGTCCGTCTCCTCGGCCAGCAATTTATCGATTAGCATCATCTCCCCGAATGTGGACGCCGTCTCAGCCAGCGGCAGGGAAGAATGGAATGTGAATACGTTGTGGTGTGCTGCGACCATGGAATGAATCGCATGACCGAGTTCGTGAGCCATGGTGGCGACATCATCAGCTCGGCCTTGGTAATTGAGCTTAACCCAGGGTGTCATCCCTGGCTCCACAGACCAGCAGAATGCACCGCTCTGCTTGCCCTTGCGGACCTCGCTATCCATGTGGTTGTCGCTGAAGACACGGCGGGCCATGGCGCCGAAATCGGGAGAGAACGCGGTGAAGGATTCGAGCACCATCTCGGCTGCATTGCCGAACTCGAAGGTCTTGTCAGATTTCACCACGGGGGCGTATATATCGTAACGGCGCAATCTGGGCATCTTGAGATACTTGGCCTTCAACTGGAAGTATCGCTGGAAGATCTTTGCGTTCGTCCGACAGACATTCAGCAGCGCTTCGACCGCCTCGTCCGGGATGTCGTTTGACAGGTTCCGGGTAGCGATGGAGGATGGAAACTTCCTCAGTAAAAGGTTTTCGTTGCGCCAGTCGCGGACACGGGACTGGTACATCTGACCGAGGATGGTGCCGTCGTCTCCATAAACACGATACATCTCTTGGTAAGCAGCCATCCGCAGGTCCGGTTCAGAACCGCGGATGAACGGGGTCAACTCGCCACGGGTCAATTCCCTGATTTGACCATCTACTTCCAATTTAAAGGTATACCGGTTGGTGATCGAGTCGTAGAGGGTAATCAGCGCGCTGGATCCGGTGACATCTTTGAGGTTGATGACCTTCTCCTCGGCCTCGGACAACGTGTGGGGCTTGAAGTGTCGCATCTCTTCAAGGTAGTAACGGTAGTCGCCGGCTATATCCATAAACCGCAATGCTTGGTTATCGTCAAGACCTTTCCACCACAGGCCAAAGAAAAGGTTCCGGTTCTGGATTTCTGCCATGAATTGCTGGACGCGGCTCAACAGAGTCTGGATGGCCTGGTTCTGAGTGTCGGCAGCAAACCCCAATCCCGCAAAGGCATAGATCCGATAGGCCAGGCGGGTGCTCTGTTCAGAGATCGTCAAAATCTCCATGAACTGTTCTTTATCCATATCTGGATTGAGGTCGGAGCGGTATTTTTCGAACTCTGCAACCTGCTTCTCCAAATCGGTGAAGGCGGTCTCAAGTTTGGATGAATCGATTGCTGGAAAGAGTGCCTTGAGGCTCCAGGCAGTTTGTTGGTGGGACATGCGACTCCTTTTTGTTCAGGGATGGTTGTCAAACGTTAAAACGGATATGGACGATCTCGCCGTCCTGGACGATGTATTCCTTGCCTTCCAGGCGTAGCTTTCCGCTGGCGCGTGCTTCAGCCATGCTTCCAAGGTCAAACAAATCCTGGCAGTGGACAACTTCAGCCCGCACGAAGCCCCTCTGCATGTCGGTGTGGACCTGCCCGGCAGCTTCATGGGCGGTTGCCCCGCGGCGCAAGGCCCAGGCACGCATCTCGTCATTGTTGAATGTGAAAAAGGATTGCAGTTCGAGCAAGCTGTAGGATAAGCGGATCATCTTCCGCAGGCTCAATTCATCGATCCCGTATTCTTGCATGAAAATGGCGGCATCTTCTTCGGGAAGTTGCGCGATTTCCATCTCGAGTTTGCCCTTTATTGAGAAGGTAGGGTGGCTTGTATCGAGAACAGGAGCATCCTGCCCCTCGTCGAGGTTGAGCAGGGCAAGCAGCGGTTTGCGGGTCAGCAGGCCAAACCCGGAGAGGAGCTTGTCTTCTTCTGGCGTAAATGCCAGGCCACGGAGAGGCTTCTCGGCGGATAACGTTTCGTGCAGGCGTGTAAACAGCGCAGCCTGGCGCTCATTGACAGCCCGATCCGTACCGCCTTTCTTGCGTTCATCTGTCAGACGTTCAAGCTTGCGTTCGACGGTGATCAAGTCGTTCAGGAGCAGTTCGCTGTCCATCGCGCTGATATCGCGAGCTGGGTCAACGCTCCCGGACGGGTGCGGAATATTCGGGTCCGGGAAGCAGCGCACGACCTGGATGAACCCGTCCATCTGGGAGAGCTGGTTCAACAACGGGCCGGCAATTCCGCTCTTGGCCGATCCACCTTCCAAGCCGGCGATATCCGCATAAGTGACTTTGGCGTGGACGACTTTTTTGGGTTTAAAGATTTCAGCTAGCCGGTCTACGCGCTCGTCAGGGACATCCACAACAGCAGTATGGACATCGATCCGTCCCGCGCTTGCGGTTGTCGGGGTGTGGCCGCCGGTGACGGCATTGAAGATGGTGGTTTTTCCGGACTGGGGGAGGCCGATGATACCAAATTTCATCTTGACCTTATTTCGGGGAGTGGTTATACTTCAAGCGCTTCGGCCGAAGTGGCGGAACAGGCAGACGCGCACGACTCAAACTCGTGTTCCCTCGGGATTGTGGGTTCGATTCCCACCTTCGGCATTATAACATACCCGCTTTTTATGTCGGGGAGTAGCGCCTGCGTACGCAGGACAGGTTATCGTCATGACGGAACTTGTTTCCCGGTAACCTGTGCGTCTTACACGTTCGCGAGACCGCCATCCGGTGGTCTTGTTTTATTTTGAAAGGGAGAAAGAAAATGAAAGCGAATATTATATTCTGGATTGTTGACCTGCTGCTGGTGCTTGGCTGGGGGGTATTCCTGGTCTGGAATGGGGTCAGACGGCTGTTCCGAAGTTCCCGTCGATTATAAAAACCATCTAGTGCCCGGACAGGTTGATTCTGATTGATAAAAACAAGCCATTTATGGTCGCTGATGGCGCGACCATTATGCGGATAAACTCAAAATCACATCAGTCGCTTATTGGATGAGATGGGCTGGAGTGTGCAGAAACCAGACCCACGCGCCATCGAACGGGATGAAGAATTGATCCTGGCTTGGCTCAAGCAGGATTGGCCGAGGATAAAAAAAGGCACAGCAGCTCGGCGCAGAAGTCGTCTTTGAAGATGAGTTTGGGGTCTCCTACGTGGAGCCAGTGAGTTTTACTTGGGCACCCAAAGGCCAAACCCCGCAATTGAAAAGGCATGGCCGCTACCGACGTGAAACTTCGACAATGGCCGGTTTGACGATTTCGGGCAAGATTTACAAACGACATTTTGATGGTTCCATTGATACTGAGAAGTTGTTGGATGGTTTGGAGCACTTCCGCCAACATATTCAGGGACCGATCATCTTGATT
>JBDRPT010000128.1:0-17060 GCA_043826785.1 Chloroflexota bacterium
CGCAAGTTGAAAATCTTTCGCATTTTGAGCGAACGCTATCGGAACCGCCGCAAACGCTTTGGACTTCGCTTCAACCTGATTGCTGCCATCTACAACATGGAACTCGAAAATGTCCGCTAATTTACTTTTGCAAGAGGTCTAATAATAGACTAAGAAATGTTGGGCAAGCATAAAATAATCCCCTCTTTCCTCGTTCTCCTTTCCGTATTAGTGGCCTGTAATACTGCTCATCTTGACACCGAAACCGAGAGCATTACTATTGGATTCACGTCGGCAGCGCAACCATGGGTGACAGAAATCCAAGCATGTGCAAACCTCAACAGTATCATTGTCGATTTCCAGAAAAATAGCCTGCTGGATGCGAACAACATGATGTCTATACGCATCGGCGAGTCTTTACAAGTCGCCACAACTATTTACCAGGTAGCGAACACGGAAATCACCATCATAGCGAATTCACATAACCCGGTTCAGTCACTTACGAGGGAGGAAGCCCGCGCTATATTCAATGGAACGATTTCAAACTGGAACCAGGTCAGCGGGGGAGTTGATGCCCCGATTCAAGTCTGGACTTATCCAAGGTCCACCGATATCCACGAAGCGTTTCAGTATTATTTCATGGGGGAGTATTCGATTACGCACCAGGCTCTGGTTACGAACGACTATGACAACATGATCGCCGTAGTTTCCTCCGAACCGGGCGCTGTTGGATTTATTGTTGGCGCGGTATTTTCAGATGAGATTAGCACATTATATACAATCGAATCGGTTCCGGTTGTAGCCTTCCTGCATTCCGAGCCAGATAACGAAATCAGACAATTGCTCTTGTGTGCGCAAACCAGGAATCGTTAGTACGATTCCTGGTCACAAAGAAATCCAATCCCGTGAAGACTCTATGAGCTTACTTATTCGTATCTGACTCCCAGAGTATTCTCCAGAGTATGGCCTGCACGCAGAATCTTAGCCTCCTGCCATGCTCCACCAACTAGTTGGAGGCCGATTGGCAAACCTTCCGGTGTGATCCCGCAGGGGATGGAAAGCGCGGGTAACCCGGTCAGATTAAAAGGGGTCGTAAAGCGGTTCAGGAGGCGGGCCTGGGCGAGAGAATCGGTCCCTTCGATCAATGGGGCGGGGACAGGCACGGTTGGAGTGACAAGCAGATCGAATTCTGTAAAGAATCCCTTCATTTTGTGGGTCAATTCAGCTTTGATTCGCCTGGCGAGCACATACTCCGTCACTGAATAGGACCGGCCCATTTCCAGCCGCTTACGGACGTCCACCCCAAACACTTCAGGAGATTCTTCCAGCCGCTCCCGATGATATGCAGCCGCATCCGCAGTGATCATCAATACCGTGGCTTGGACTGCCTGCTCCAGCCAGGACATGTCCATGCGGGAAATCCTCGCACCTAATGCTTCGATGGCAGCCTCAGTTTGAATATAAGCCTTGCCCACATCGGGATGGATATCCTCGAAATAATCTCCGACTGCCAATGCAATATTCCAGCCACGGATGCCCCCATTGATTGAAGACAGATAATCTTCCAACGGAGTATCCACTGACATTAAGTCCTGTGGGTCATGCCCTGCCAGAACCCCAAGCAGGATAGCAGCATCGCGTACCGTATGAGTAATTGGGCCAACATGGTCGAGGTACCAGGAGAGCGGTAGCACACCACGCGTGCTCACCCGCCCATATGTGGGCTTCAGCCCGACAACCCCGCAAAGGGCAGCCGGGATACGAATAGAACCACCAGTATCTGTGCCCAGGGCACCAAGACACATCCCGGCAGCAACTGCTGCAGCCGATCCGGATGATGATCCTCCTGGAATGCGATCCAAAGCGCGCGGATTTCGAGTGGGGGCGAAGTGGGGGTTAATCCCCGTAACACCCAGAGCTATTTCATGAGTATGGGTCTTGCCGATTATGACCCCTCCGGCCATTTTAATTCTTTCAACAACCAAAGAATCCCTATTTGCGGGTTCAGATCCAAAGAAACCCGGTGATCCCGCGGTTGTCGGCAACCCAGCTACATCAATCAGGTCCTTCACTGCCAACGGGATACCATCAAGAGATTTGCGAATCCGCTCGGGTTGGTCGTCGACAGTCATCTCATCCACCGGACAGAGTTGGATAAAGGCATTGATATCCGGTTCAAATTCATTGATCCGGTCCAGGTAAGCCCCAATCAGTTCTTTTTTCGTCAACACCCCCGACATCAAGAGGTCAAGAGCATCGGCAATCGTCAGATGAGCAAGATTGGTGTCCATACTCCCATTATAAGCAGACAAATAACAAAGCGTTGGAATATCAGCAATAGATATCCCAACGCTCGAGGATGGCAAGAAGGCTCTAGAACAAGCCGACTACCTTGCCGGTCTTTAAATCGACATCGACATCATAAAAAACCGGGCGGGTGGGAAGACCTGGCATGGTCCGCATTGTGCCGAGCAATGGATAGAGGAACCCTGCTCCTGCCGAGGCGCGGATATCACGGATCGGAACGCGGAAGCCCTTTGGTGCCCCCTTCAGATTTGGATCATGACTGAACGACAGGTGGGTCTTGGCCATACACAATGGAAGTTTGTCAAAACCCAGATTGGTATAGAGTTTGATCTTGGCTTCAGCCTCTGGTGAGTAATCCACGCCATCCCCGCCATAGATTTCTTTACAGATTGTCTCGATCTTCTCCTTGATCGAAATCTCTAGCGGATACAGGAATTTGAAATTGCTCGGTTTTTCTGCCGCCTTGACAACAGCTTCGCCCAGGGCGACAGCGCCCTTGCCACCTTCCATCCAGTGACGGGATACAACTGCATCCATCGCCCCGGCTTCGATGGCCACCTTACGGACCAGTTCAACTTCCGCAGGCGTGTCATCGGTGAAGGAGTTTACAGCAACAACAACGTTTACCCCATACTTCAGAGCATTTTTAATATGGCGCTCAAGATTGGGCATGCCGGCCTGCAGTAGATCCAGATTTTCATCGGTATAGGCCGGGTCAAGAGGTTTTCCGGCCACAACCTTTGGGCCGCCCCCATGCATCTTCAAGGCACGGACCGTGGCAACCATGACCACCACCTGCGGGATCAGGCCAGAATAGCGGCACTTGATTCCGAAGAACTTCTCCATGCCGATATCCGCCCCAAAACCGGATTCTGTAATCACGTAGTCTGCTAGCTTGAGGGCAATCTTGTCGGAAATAATGGACGATTGCCCATGGGCAATATTGGCAAACGGTCCCGCGTGGACGAACGATGGAGTGCCCTCCAAAGTCTGCATCAGGGTGGGCTTAATGGCGTCAATCATCAGGACGGTCATCGCGCCAGCAACACCCAGATCTTCCGCGGTGACGGCTTCACCTTTCTTGTTTGTTCCGACGACAATCCGTCCGAAACGATCACGCATATCTTCGAGGCCAGTGGTTAGCGCCAGGATTGCCATCACTTCACTCGCCACGGTAATATCGTAACCCGTCCTGCGGGAGAAGCCCTTTTCGTCAGGTCCGAGTCCTACTTCAATTTCGCGCAGGAAGCGGTCATTTGTGTCAACAACCCGTCTCCATGTAATTGTGGCTGGATCAAGGTCCAGACGGGCAAAACGGCTGCGTTCTTCTGTGGTTAGTTTCTCTGGGTCATCCTTGTCAATCCCTAGTTTCTTAAGACGCTTGATCATCGATGGCGAAAATTTGCGCTTGCCCTCTTTGTCAGGGGGACACAGGGCTTCAAAGAGTTTCTTGTCATCCTGACTTGACTCGTGGAACATACGTACATCGATGGCTGCAGCAAGCAAATTATTCGCTGCTGTGATGGCATGGATGTCTCCCGTCAAATGGAGGTTGAAATCTTCCATTGGGATGATCTGCGAATAGCCGCCGCCTGCTGCCCCACCCTTGATCCCAAATGTCGGGCCCTGGGAGGGTTGGCGGATACAGGTGAAGACTTTTTTATTAAGGTGTGCCCCAAGAGCCTGGGAGACTCCTACGGTTGTGGTTGTCTTCCCCTCCCCAAGCGGAGTCGGCGTGATTGCCGTTACGTCGATGTATTTCCCGTCGGGTAAGTCCTTGAGACGCTCCAGTATCTCAAGTTTGACCTTGGCTTTATATGGCCCATAGAGTTCGAGCTCCTCGGGCAGGATACCGACCTCTTCCGCCACCTGGAGGATCGGTTTCAGTTTGGCCTCCTGGGCGATATCGATATCTGATGGAACGGGCGTGCGTAATTCGAGTGGTGTTGGTGTAAATTTTCTTGCCATGGCGTCTCCCTTTTTTTTGTGAATATGCTAAATCATTATCCTGGATTTTCGTACTTATTGCAAGAGATTTATTTCCCTCCTCGTCTGTGCAAGGTGTCACATATATAGATTGACAGCTTTTGAAAAGCTGTCGTGGAAGTGGGGTGGGTGGGAGTCGAACCCACACGGGCTATGCCCCTTGGTTTTTAAGACCAATGCGTATGCCATTCCGCCACCACCCCTAGGCTTAATTCTACCCAAAGACGGCAATCCGTCAATACCGTTTTGATAAAGTAGCGTATCGGGAATAAAACCGCACCAAAGGTGACGACATCCGGGTGATAACGTCAGCAGTCTTGATCGCTTCCCGCAAAGTATCCGGTCCATCGAATTCCGGCAGGATCATCACGCTCCTCCCAATTTCAATAATCGAATGCGCGTCCGAACCTACAGTACCATGGATGTCGTATCGCTGAGCAAATTTATTGGCAGCATGATTAAATCCCGGAAAAAGGCAACGGGAGTTATAGACCTCGATTGCGTCCAAAAAAGGCAGGAGTTCAACTACCTCATCTGCTCTCCAATGTTCGCGAGAAAGGTCAAACGGATGCGAGAGACTGATGAATGCATTTTGTTCTCTCAGCCTGAGTACCGCCTCGTATGGTGTTAGCCCCGGTGGAACCTCTTCGCAAACAAAGGCCGCAAGGATCTCGCCACGCGTGGTCTTGACCTCTTCTCCAATGATAATCAGATCGGGAGCCAAGGCATGCGCCATTTCAGCACCCGCGATTGTGTTGTGATCCGTAATCACCACTTTATCGATCTGCTTGCCCCGACAAGCAGCAATAAGATGATCGAAAGTCATAGTTGAATCGGGAGACGCAATGGAGTGGCTATGAAACTCGACCCGCAGGGACTTAGCCATAGATAATATTGATATCAGAAACGAATGTTCGTTTCGGCAAATATGTTATAAAATCTATCAGTATGGATGATCGACCCTTTTTCCAAAGACCACAGGTCAAGTTGTTTTTCGGCACCGTCGGCATAGTTATCCTTTATATCATACTTGTAAGTCGATCCGGGGGATGGGAGACCAATCTCTTATTGATCGCAAGAGACGCAACAGCAGCCATCCTAATATTTGTCCTCTGGCTTGTCTTTCTATCCCAGTTTATCTTGCCCGTTCGGACCATGAAAGATAGACGGAGCATCTATAGCAGATTGGTTCTATACGTCTTCCAGTTCTTGTCTTTCGGTAGATTGAAACTTCATGGCCCGGCAGTCTTCATCCAGGATGGGAACCCGATCGAGAAAGCGACTGGAAGAGATATTGAAAAGGAGAGCAAGAAAAAAGGCGCCGGTGTTGTCTGGCTGGACACGGCCAGTGGCGCAGTCTTGCGTAATCCGGTCAAATTCACCCGGACCATTGGTCCTGGCGTAGCTTTCACCAAGAGTGGCGAGTCTCTCGCCGGTGCAGTTGACCTGCACATTCAGTCACAATCTCTTGGTCCAGATGACGATGAAAACCCCTTCATCCCGAAGGCCGATAATATAACAGAAGACATGCATCAGGGGATGCAAGCCAGGAATCGCTGGGCAACAAGCGGATTAACCCGGGATGGCATCGAAGTGGTTGTCGGTATTGGGGTCACCTTCAAAATAAACGCTGATGAAAAAGCCCATGAAGGCGGAACTTATTTCGGCTACAACGAACAGGCTGTTTTCCGGGCAATCGCCAATGAAGGCATAAACGAAAACGATCCTAAGTATTCTGTCCCTTGGAATGAACTTCCTGCTCCAATTGCGATTGATGTCTGGCGGGAGTACCTGAGCAAATTCACTCTCAGCCAGCTATTCACTAATTTAAATCTACCAGCAGGGCAGGCACCCGTAACCGGACTGCAATTCATCACCAACAAAGTAAAAGAACGGCTAATTAAACCGCGCGCTCCCGGGTTGGACGATTCAGGAAATCCAACAGGCGAGGATATCTTCAGCCAAGAGTATAAAATCTTAACCGATCGCGGCATCAGGGTAATCGGCTTCAGCGTCAAGCGGTTATTTCTATCTCCTTCCGTTGAGGATCAGCTTGTTCGCCAATTTTCCGCAGGTTGGTTGGAAATCGCTCGCAGAGAGAGAGAACAAGTCGAGCAAAAGCGCAGTTTCGCATCTCTCGAAGGGGCAGAAGATGCCCTCCGGGATTTCGCCGCGCAGGTAGGCCAGGATATTGGGAAGTATCCAAAGGCATCACGGGCTGAAGCACTTGAACTCTTGCTTCAAAATACGCGTAAGAGCATAATCCGGAATCCTACCCTCCTGCGCCGGATGAGCAATCTACCCGACGAAATTGACACCATGCTCCTTTGGCTCAAGGAACAGTCATGACTACGGCACAACCCATCACTATCTCAGCCAGCCAGGTGAGAGACAAAAATTCCAGCAACCAGCAAGCCAATCGCCTGGACCAAACGCTGAACGAAATCCTTGCCATAACTCATCAGGCTGGCCGGGTCCGCCGCTGGATTTTGTCGATTCTCTTCACCCTGATTATTGGCTTGACAATATGGTCGGTTGATCCCGCAATGTGGAAACTCCTGCTGCAGGCATTTTTCGTCGCCTTGTTCCGGGAGAAAGACTTGCTGGGCGTCCTTCTGGTCTACGGTGATTTGGTCATCTTTTTTGTTAGAGCTCTAGTTACGCCCATTGTGTTACGCCAACTGATTATCGTCCTCGGCCCGTTCGCGCTGGCCTCTTATTTGGCTTCGGTCTATCTTCAGGATATTTTCGAGCTAGAAAAAAACAAAATAGCCCGGCGATTCATCATGCAGGCAGCTCTGGCGAGCAGGTATAGCAAGATCCATTTACGTGAAGGGAATGTTGCTAAAAAGGAGCTCGAATCACCTATTATCCAGATCGGTGGCCCCGGATACGTCCAGGTGGAGTTGGACAGCGCAGCATTGTTTGAAAAGGCCGATGGTACACCTCGGGTCATCGGTCCGACCTTGAAAGAGCCCAGTAATTTCGCAGTATTGGACGGGTTCGAGCGCCTTCGCGAGGTCATTGACCTTCGCGATATCAAGACCGACCCTGTCGAGCGCGTTGGGAGAAGCAAAGACGGTATACCCGTTCGGGCGAAGGATGTGCGCCTCATCCACAGTGTGGCTAGGGGTGGACAAAAACCAACTCTAGAACACCCGCATCCCTTTGTAGAAGAGGCGATCCTGAATTTGGGTTATCAACAGACTGCGCGTGTAGCTCCACAGCAGAAAAAGAACACATCCAGGAACGAATACTGGAAACAAAACCATAAACGCTGGATATCTTCCCTTCCGGGTTTGATAAATGGGTCGCTAGGAAATTTTATTGCCGAACATTCGATAAGTGAATTCCTGGCAAACATCAGTAAAACCGAACTAGAATCGTTATACCAGCTTGAGGAAGAAAATCGGAACACATCTGAGAATATCGCCCCTCATGAAAATGGCTTGTCGAGCAATAATCGGGAAGAAGTGCCACCGGCATTTACGCCTCGGCCAAAAATCACTGGCTTGTTTTTTGACTTCGCATCAGGGTTTCCTCACCGGGCCGAGAACAAGGGAGGCCACCTGGAATGGATCGGCCTCGGGACTTGGAGTACGCCTGCCTCAGCACAACTAATTAGTGAGCACCATCTCGAAGCTTGGCGGATCAGCCGGGATAATTACGCCCGTGGTCATAAGCAAACTCTCCAGCAACTTAGGTTGGATGCTGCACTCCATGAAAAGCAAAAATTACTTCAGGAACTCATCACAGGGACAATCAATAAAACCCTGGAACCCAATATGCCGCATGAGGAGATCGTCCGTCAATCCCTGCTAGCCTATCGAGACCGCATCAGCCGCGCATATCAATTGTATATCCGAGACAAGAGAGTAGATGCAAGTGCTCCTGACCCTCCAAAGAAGTTGGTTGCTGCCCTTCGAATATTGAACAAGTTGTTGTCTCATAAAGTGTAATCTGTCAGGCATGAGCCAAGGGTATTATCCGATTCATCCCAATGCCAAAATCACCTCTATCGCCCGCTATTGTGATTTCTGCTGATGTAAGCAGATCTCAACGATTGTCCATACCGATCGTCGCCCTTGAATCAACAGTCATCTCCCATGGCTTACCCCGTCCCCACAACCTATCCCTGGCCAGGGATATGGAGCAGGAAGTACGGTCCGAGGGTGCATGTCCGGCAACAATTGCTGTCCTCGATGGGCAGATCCACATCGGGTTGACCGATAATGACCTTGAAAGGGTAGCCAACCTGGGCAGCGGAAACCTGTCCGGAATCCCACTCAATGACCAGGGGCAATTTTCAGTTATTAGCACCGGATCTCCCGGCAATCAAGATTCTCTGCAGGGAATGAAGCTCAGCTGTAGGGACCTCGCTACAGCGATCACCAAAAAAGCAAGCGGAGGTACGACTGTTGCTGGAACGATGTTCATTGCCAATCAAATTGGCATAAAGGTGCTCGCAACCGGGGGAATAGGGGGTGTGCATGCATCCGGCTCATTCGATATCTCAGCGGATCTCACTACCTTGGCTGATACTCCCATGATCGTCGTCTGTGCCGGAGCAAAGGCTTTCCTGGATTTGCAGGCTACAATCGAATATTTGGAAACCAGCAGCGTCCCGGTTGTCGGATATCAGACGGATGACTTCCCAGCTTTTTACTCCGCGACCAGCGGGTTGAAAGCCAGCCTGAGACTAAACTCCCCAGAAGAAATTGTCGAGTTTGCCAGAAACCACTGGTCCCTTAGTGCCCAAAGTTCCATTCTTGTTACCCAGCCTCCCCCGGCGATGACTGCATTGCCAAGGAAAGATGTCGAAAGGAACATTCTCCTACTCGAAGTGGAGGCACGAGAGAAAGGCATCAAGGGGCAAGCAGTTACCCCCTACTTCCTGAGCAGGTTAAATGAGTTAACCCAGGGGGCTGCGTTGCGTACAAATCTGAGCTTACTAATCAACAATGCCAGGTTAGGCGCACAGATTTCTCGTGCCTGGAATAATACAGTCCGAACCAAAGTTGCCTAATAACGTTGCACCAAATCAACAAGCACTGAGCAAAATCAAGGTCCACCTAGAGCCTTCCGGATCAGTTCGTCAACCAGCGTCTCCGGAACTTGGACAGCTACTACCTCGCCCCGGACAGTCACGACCCCATCAGCAAGCAGATCCGTCGTAACGACCACCTTGCGGCCTTTGATTTCCTTGACTCGTCCCCGGAGTTCGAGTTCAACTCCCAGAGGTGTTGGCTTGAGGTAATCCACGTGCAGGGACGCGGTCAGAAAACGCAAAGCAGGTTCGGTGTCCAAGGCACGGCCGTCTGCTCGATATGCCGCGGCAGCTGCGGTCCCAGTACTGTGGCAATCTATCAATGAGGCAAGTAGTCCCCCATAAACATATCCGGGAATGGCAGTGTGTTGACGGCGGGGCTTAAATCGGGTCACCGATTCGTCACCCTCCCATACAGTCTTGATTTGATAACCATCTTCGTTCAGCCGGCCACAGCCGTAGCATTGAGCAAAATAATCCGGATAATAATCTTGAAATGGTATTTGATCCAAAATGCACCTCGATGAGGGGTTATGGTATTGCTGTCGGCAAACGCGTATCTGTTGGCCTTGGAGTACTTGTCGGTAAGAGAGTCTGGGTCGCTGTCCGCGTACTTGTTATAGTCGGTGTAATGGATGGCGCAATGGTTGGAACAGGAGTAGATGGTTCTCCGCGGACGGTAAATTCGCCTACAACCTTCCATTCCAGGCCGACAAAGATATATACCTGATACTTTCCTGGCTCCCATTCCTGAGGATCCGGATTCCAGTCAGTGAACCCGTAGCCTCCAGTTTCACCATCCCAGGGTTTTGTTTCATAATGAATTAATCGCCCGTCCCGGTACCAGAGTGCGGTCCACTGCGCGCCTGGTGTCATCCCGTCATAGGAAAAAACTGCATAGAGGTGCCCGACCGGGTTGTCAAAGACGGTTGCAGGATTAACGGGGAGAGCGTTGACAACAATTTGGGAAAATGCAAGGGGACTGAAAACCGCCTCCGGATTTGGTGTGATTTCGCTCGTAAACTGAGCTTCGATTGCGAGCGGGACGAACGCTGTTGGTGTGATTGTCGGTGTTTGGGAAAATTGGAGGGTCAAAGTAATTGTGGGGGTCGAAGTTATTGTAGGGGTAAGGCTTATTGTTGGCGTTAATGAAATCGTCGGAGACGGGGATGGAGTCGGACTGGGTGGAAAATATGAATAGGCAACCGGCTCCCCATAGAGACCGAGCAGGATCGCCGCACTTGTCAGGCCCAAACCTACGATCATCAGTCTCAAGCCTTTAATAAAATATTGTCGGCGGATCCGAAAAAAGGTTATTTTCCTTCCTTTTCGTAATATACGAATTGCCAACCAGAAGCTGGTGAAAGCCCCCGCTCCAGCCAGAATCAGACCGGTGATTACTCCGTTGCGAATATCGAGATTCATATGCCAATAGGTGTCCATGATTATAGCATCCTTCTTGACGACTAACTCAAGCCATGCTACAGTTCAAATGGTGGACAATCTCATTTTTCTCAAACTTGGCGGGTCTCTCGTCACGGATAAACAAAAACCTTTCACTGTCAGAGAAAATGTTTTACCTGTAATCGCGGACCAAATTGCAGAAGCCCAGCGGAGTGATCCGAAGTTGACCATCTTACTTGGGCACGGCTCGGGATCATTCGGGCACACGGCAGCAGCCCGCTATGGAACCCGGGATGGTGTTTCCGGACCCGAAGGCTGGCGAGGGTTTTCTGAAGTATGGTTCCAGGCATCTAGGTTGAACCACCTTGTAATGGAAGCTCTCCATCAGTCAGGGATCGACACCATTAGTATGCCACCATCAGCGATGGTCATTGCGAAACATGGAAAAATCATTACATGGGAATTAGAGAATTTACGCCAGGCTCTATCCAATCGCCTGATGCCCGTAATTTTTGGAGACGTCATCTTTGACTGTTCTCTTGGCGGAACAATCTTGTCTACCGAAGATCTCTTCATGTACCTTGCGCGTCAATTGAAACCAAGGCGAATTCTACTGGCCGGGATCGAAGCTGGCGTCTGGGCAGATTATCCTTCCCGGTCAACTCTCATTAAGGAAATAACACCCAGGAACATAAGTAGCGTGATCGATACTATCGCATCAAGTTCAGCCGTGGATGTTACAGGCGGGATGAGAAGCAAAGTATTACAAATGCTGATGCTTACAGGGGAAATACCATCTTTACAGATCCACATATTTTCAGGATTAATAGAAAAAAATATTCTTGACGTCTTACAGGGGGCGAGCATCGGCACACTGATCCGTGGTGTTAGTAAAACTTGAAAAGTGAACTCATTCAAACTTCAAAAGTGAACTCTTGAATCACCCAAAGGCAGGGCCAGAGAGCAGACCATTTTGTTGTCAAACCAGATACGAACTTCAAGGACATGCCTGGCAGGATCTGGGATCATGTGAAGTTCGACATCTTCCCTGACTGGGACGCGGGGCACCTCGATATCGTGGTTAAAGAGCGAGATGCGGCGATAACCGTTGAGCGTGCGTGTCTCGCGTAAGCAGAAGATATCCTTGGCAGAGGTATAGGGTTTTGGCAGGGAAAACGGGCGAAACAGGCTGATGCCGGATTTCCTGGCTTGATCAAAACGCAGGCTGGGGATCTCGCCAGTGGTGGAATGTACTTGGTGGTTGTTGTAGCGGTCAACCTCGTTGCGTAAAACGCTGCGCACACCTTCCAGGCTGGTGAGTTTTTCCAGGGCGCAGGTGCGAATGATGCGATCCTGGAGCCAGCGGTAAGGACGTTCGATCTTGCCCTTGGCCTGAGGGGATAAGGCATACTTGACATCCACGCCCATGAGACGCATGACCTGGCGCCACTGCGGATCGATGTCATCGGTCATGAGAACATGCTTGCGCCAGACGCTATCTCGCTTTTGTACAAAGCGAAACACCCGCAAATTGTCCACATAGTAGCTATACGGCAATCCAAAGGCCTGTAAAACGGCTTGTGCGGCCTGGATATGCGCCCAGGCGGTCTCCTGGGACACAAAATCGGCGTAGAGCAGCATACGACTGTAGTCATCCAAAGAAGTGATCAGGGTCCACTTCTCCTGGGCAAAGGGTGACCAGCGGTGAGTGGACGCATCATGCTGCACCAGGGCGCCGATGGCCGTTGTGATCACTTCCCGATCATGAGCCTTGTGTTTGCGGCGCGCCTGGTAACAGTCCAACTCCTTGGCTCGTTTCGCGATCGTGGTGGCAGAAACAGTCACGCCTTTCTTCTTGAGACGATCCCGCATGGCCAGGTAGTTGTAACTTGAGATCGGCAGTTGAGGATCTTCCACCAGGGCCTTCTCTCGCAGCAGCCCTTCGGCAATGGCCGCTTCGACTTCCGCAGTGATCCGCGCAGGACTCTTGCGTTCATAGGCAATTGAGAATGTCTCCGGATCCTGGCGATATTCCTTCAGGATAGCAAAGAAACGTGTTTTGTTGATCTGCAAGATTTCTTCGACTTCCATGCGATTGAGCTTCTTTTCCTCATAGCTTCGCAGCAGCATTTTGACCTGTTCAACAGTGAACCGCTTGTGTAGTTGGTCCATGATCTCCTCGTTTTTGCAGGAATTATCACGGAAAAGCAGTTCACTTTTGAACTGTAAACGGTTCACTTTTCAGCTGTGAACGGTTCACTTTTCAAGTTTGAATAACACACACTGATCCATGGTTGACAGTCTGTTATTCCTGGATTAAACTGACTCTTCTACCTGGAGAAAGATACTAAAATTCCATGATCTATAATCGTGCACAACTCGAAGACCTTGAAGACCAGTTCTTGGCTCAGTATGGAATGCGCAGCAAGAACTCGAGAGGCCGTGCATATTTGGACAACGAACCGGAATACCGGACTGCTTTTCAACGCGACCGCGACCGGATATTGCATACCACCGCCTTCCGGCGCCTTGAATATAAAACCCAGGTATTCATCAACTATGAGGGCGATTACTTCCGTACTCGTTTGACCCATACCCTTGAAGTGGCTCAGATTGGGCGCACGATTGCGCGGGCATTGGGAGCAAACGAAGACCTTGTTGAGGCAATCTGTCTCGCTCACGATCTTGGTCATTCTCCGTTCGGGCACTCGGGAGAAGTCACCCTTGCTCGTCTTATGCGAGACCATGACGGGTTCGATCACAACAGACAATCTCTGCGGATCGTGACTGAATTGGAGGAGCGATATCCGGAATTTCCCGGCCTCAATCTTACCTGGGAGGTTCGGGAAGGGATTGTCAAACATGAATCGGAATATGACCTTTCTGATGCGCGGGATTTCAATCCTGACCTGAGGGGTAACCTAGAAACCCAGATCGCGAATATTGCTGACGAACTGGCATATACAACGCATGACCTTGATGATGGTTTGCGATCCAATATGGTCACCCCTCATGTTCTCCATGGAATTGCATTGTGGGAAATCCTCGTCCAGACTTTTGGGTGGAAGGGACCAATCCTGCTTGACATGGAACGACACCGCATGATCCGGCACCTGGTCGGATTAATGGTTACCGATCTGATCTATGCAACAGATACAAAATTGAAAGAGAGCGGAGCGAAATCTCCCTCAGATCTCCAGAAATTGTCCTTCAATGTCATTGGATTCAGCGAAGAGATGCAACGTCGCAATAGGGAGTTGAAAGATTTCCTTTTCGAAAATTTGTATCGCCATTACCGGGTTGTCCGGATGCAGGTCAAGGCAGAGCGGATCATTACCGATCTGTTCAATGCGTTTTGCGCGGAGCAAAATTCATTACCAACCCATGTTCAGGCGTTTGTTGAAGCGCGCGGCCTTGAGCGCACAATTTGCGATTACATCGCGGGGATGACTGATCGTTATGCTATCGAAGAACATCAGCGCCTGTTCGATCCCCTTCTAAAACCTTAGTATTCCCATAATAAAAGAATATGGCAGAACACAATCATTTTCTCACTTCAGAAGGTGCTCTTAAATTAAAAGCCGAATTGGACGAGCTGAGAGGTCCCCAGCGCGTACTCCTGGCCCAGCGTCTTCGGGACGCAATCCAGATGGGAGACCTCTCGGAGAATGCCGACTATCACAAAGCCAAAGAAGATCAGGGGTTCCTAGAGGGGCGCATCCAGGAACTGGAATACCTCTTGCGAAATCCGACAATTATCGATGAACTAAAGACTCCTAAAGGTATCGTGGCGATTGGATCGCACGTGACTATCCAGGAAGATGGCCTTGAACCTGAGACATATCATTTGGTTGGCGCTACAGAAGCAGATCCAAGGTCTGGAAAGATATCGCACGAATCTCCGATCGGAGGGGCATTACTTAATCATAAAATCGGTGACATAATCGACGTAAATACTCCTGGGGGGGTCACACGATTGAAAATAATAAAAATCGAATAACAAAGCGTATCCTATCCCCCAATAACATAATAAAAATCGGGCGATTTATCATCGCCCGATTTTTATTATGTTATGGACCGGTTATTTTCGGCCAGACTGCAACTTCCAAGGTGAGTCGTTCAAAATGGCTCGAATCTGGGAGTGGACCTTTCCCATAATCCATGTCAGCAACAACTGCAACCAATTGTAGGGCCGCGGTCTCCAGGATCACCTGTCGGCCACGCTCGACAAGGATTGGTTCGCCTTTTGCATCCAGGCGCTGGAATGTAGCAACATCGTTATAGGCATGAGCGCTCATCAAGACTTTTGTCACTGTCTGAATGTCATTCTTATCAAAAAGCCAGATCTCAAACGCAGATACTTTCTTTGGTTCTCCTACTCCGATAGTCTCGGAAATCCCAACCCCACATTCACCCAAAAATTCACCTGCTGGAGAGTCGATACTGAACGAATCGTCGAACAGGTCATCTCCTTGGACATAGGTCGTTACAAACTGGGCAATCGGTGGCTCTTCGCCAAGAGCCTCATAATCTGTGATCGAGGTCTGCCGGGTGATCTCGCGTGCGTGTTGAGCAGGAGTCGCCTGTCCGGTTCCGCGGCGAGACCCCGGTCGAATGAAGCGCACAAACGCATATCCTACTGCTCCAACTACTAGCACCCCTAAAACTATCACAACATAGCTAGTAACCGGGCTTTGGGGTGTCTCAACGGAGGGAGAGCCCGGAGCATCACCTGTCCCGGGTGCTTCGGATGCCTGGACAAAGTCGGCAAACGAAAGGATAGCGCTTGCATCCTGGCTACCTGGGTTCGCCACGACTGTCGCCAGGAGGGTCGGCCTGATCTCGCCAAGAGCCTGATAGCGTCGCAGTGCCAACTCTCTATCATTATTCACTTTATAGGAATCGATCGCCATCCTCAGGTATTCTTCTTGATAGCCTTGATGGAGCAAAGATGGTGGCGCATCCTTCCACTCGACTGGTTGTATTCCCCAAGCCCAGATCAAGCCCAGAATAATACCAATTATTAAAGCAATCATCGCAACAAAGAACGGTTTTTTCAGCAGATCGCGCATATCCATATGGAATCTCCTAGGGCCAATCTGACCAGATAGCTAGATTATACAAAAGATTTAAGGTTTCCGCTACAGGTTATTTCTTTTTCATAAGGTACAGCCACCGCTCAGATTGGTCAAGCTGGCTGGATTCAACGATGCTGAATTTCTCCTTAAAGCACAATTCGAACATCTCACGAGTGTAGGTATCAAATATATCTACCCTGTTACGAAGCAGTTTTTCTACCTGGGAATCGTTCTTGGGGACGAATTCTAAAATCAACCAATTACCAACATCCGCTAATAATTCAGCCAACTGAGGAAGGGGGACATTATTTGATATTGCCAGGTGATGGAGGATCGCCAAGGCCATGACTAGATCTGCTGGACCACGTTCAAATAGCGATTGCCGCTCCCGCTGATGCCAACCGATTGCTGGACTCGGGTTGGTGAGATCGAGAATAAGTGGTTGGATGCCTTTCTGTTTTTCCGATTTTAATTTTCGATAATGGTGCTCCACTGCAGCTGGGTCGATGTCAAAAGAGATCGTATAGGCCCCAGCTTCTGCTGCCAATTGGCTGAATACACCCATATTAGCCCCCAAATCCCAAACAATGCTCGGGCGGATTTTTTCCAGCCAATTTGAAATCAGTCTTTGTTTTTGCGCAAAAGCAGTTTCTGTGTAGTTGGTTTTATCATAATAGTCGCCCCACTCGGTCCCGGATGGGGTCCAGTTTAATTTTCGGACGGTCGCCTCCAGGCTATCAATCAAACCCAAAAAGGCATTTTTATCCATCGACCTGCTTCCCCGAGTATTGGAAACCGAACTACCCGAATATCTTTTCTGGGCGATAGCATGAAGGTGGATATGCGTGGCAATTCCGAAATTCCAGCGTGAGCGTAATGGCAGCAATTTGCTAGCAAGGTCAAGCGGAATCCCATCTATATAAACACGCATAAGTTGGTTCATGCGAACATCGCAAAAAGCCATCAAACTTAATGGTGCGAGGAAATGTTGGCAAAATTGGCGATAGGCCACCCATGGCTCTCCTTCGCGGTAAGTCTCAAAGGAAAGGGTATCAATGAGGGTCGGCATGCCCATATAAAACTGGATATTGTATGCATTTGCATCCTTCAAAGACATCCCCTGTCAACGACAATTAGAAATGGACATGGCGACAATTAGAAATGCCCATTGAAGAACACACAAAAAACGTGTGATCAAAGGTCTGCTTTCGCCGAAGCCATCCCGCTGCGCATGAAAGGCTGCGAAGGCGAGCAGAGTC
>JBDRPT010000129.1:0-2685 GCA_043826785.1 Chloroflexota bacterium
ATTAGGCGGAATGCAGATAGGCGACCCTGCCATTGGGCCGGGAGCGACTGGCCATACTTCCCTGGTAGTATCAACAAGCAATTATTCACCACTCTTTCTACTGACTGGCATCCCTCTTCACTGTCGCCAAGAGCGCCAGCGCTTCCTGTTTGCGCTCCTCGGGCAATCTCTCGAAGGTCAGCGCCCGTTCCAGGGCGGCGACAGAATCCCCAACTCGTCCCACTTTATTGTAGACCTCCCCCAACTCGACCCAGGCATCCGCATTCAGCGGGCTGATTTTGACTAATGTTTCATACGCCTCCAGTGCCTGGTCCAATTGACCTGTCTGGCTGTAACCGTAACCAATCTTCTCTAATCCTTCCAAATCGTAAGCTGAATAAGCGAGTACTTTATGGAAAGAGTTGATTGCGCCATTCCAATCTTCCATTTCAATATAGATATTCCCTAATACAGACCAGGCGAATGCCGTCGGATATTTTCCTATGGTGATCTCCGCATTTTGTATTGCTTCGCTGAAACGGCCTTGTTTTGCCAGTGCCCATGCCAATAACGACCAACTTGAAGAAAATCTACGATTTTTTGTAGTCTTGCGAGCCAGTGTTTCCGCTGTTGTGTAGTTGCCGAGCTTGATATGATAATCAGCCAGTCGTGAAATCGGCACGGTTTTATCGGGACGATTTTTTCGGTCAGTTTGAATCAGGGTCAATGCCTTGTCATTCTCGCCGCTATCGATCAAAGCGCGGACATACCTGTCCAATAAACCATCAAATAGGTTGTTACAGGCCAAATACAGTTTTTGATATTCCAAGGCATGACGATAATTGGTCAATTCGAGTCCGCGCTGATACCATTCCAGAGAACCTTTCGGGTCAAAACGCCCCTCGTAGATATGGTCAGCCATGAAAACATAACCCGGGTACTGGTCCGGCGATTTTTGTATGTGCTGAGCCAGGAATGGATAGATCTCATCAAACCGGGCGGTACGAAAGAGGAGATCTACCATACCCTTGCAGGCATCCGCATTCCAGGGAGCTATTTCGAGGGCGCTTCTCAGGTTATTTTCAGCCTCTTCCCAGTGTTCCAGATTCAAAAGGACGACTCCCAAAAGAGCGTGACCTTGATCATTAAATGTCATCTTCGATTCCAGGTGTCGGAGATACTGCAAGGCGGATTTGTATTGGTTAATCGCTATAAGAATTCGGCTCCCCCACCATTTGTGCTCTAAATTATCTGGATGCAGATTTTCGATTTCTTGAATTATTTCCAGAAGTTGTTGGTCTTTTTCTGTCAGGTGATATAGCTGCATCAGGGCAGCAAGGATATCTATCTTCCGGGGCGAAGAGGCCCGGGCGCGTTCCAGCAGACCGATAGCGCCCTCGTGTTGATTGATCTTCTGCAGGAATTCTGCAATTAGCACTCTCAAATCTTTGCCCATCGAAAAAAATCCTTTCCGTGTCGCACTGTGTGGCATTACAGCCTTACTTGGAAATGCGGGTGTTTTTTGGGTCGGATCTAGTAGGCACCTTTGTGGAAGTCGGTGTCGTTGCCGGGCTGGGAGTCTGGTTCGGGGTCGGTGTGGAGGTCGACGTAGGTGTGCGCGTTGGAGTTGGTGTCCTGGTAGGAACCGGTGGTGTTGTCGCTGTCGGAGTACCAGGAGGACTTGGTGGTGTTGTAGGTGTGGGTGGGCGAGTCGGGGTTGGCGACCCGGATGTTGGATTGGCCTGGAACAGTTTTGTCACAGTATAAGCGATTGCAGAGATGACAGCAACAACCCTGGAAACAACTGGTTTGACCGTGGTGTTCATGAGGGCCTTAATTGCATCCGAGGTCGTATACTTTGGCGGCTTATTATTCGGCGGCCTTGATGGCGGGCCACTCGGCAGTTGCGGTTGGGGTCGTGGAATATTTACTGGTTGACGTCGAACAGGATTTATATTGGTATTTTTCCCTGCGAGCTCTAATACGAGTTTGACTGTATAAATTAAAACTAGTACTATCAGAACCGCCAGCAATATGTATTCACCAACCGGGGATGGTTCCGCCACGGCTACTGCAACCACACCTACCGCAAGCATATCATAATTTGAGACAGGGACTGTTGGTGAAGGCGCCCGTGTTGCTGTCGGAAGGGTGGCTGTCGCTTGCATGTGAGCGAGCGAGAATTGGCCCGAATCACCCAAGGGTGTATGGGTGGGAGAAAAGACCGTTGTGAATGGAATGGATATTCCAGGCGACAGGTTCCCTGGATGGCCAGGAATAGGCATCGCTGTGGGAACCGCGGTGGGTTGGAGCAAGATTACGTTTAGGATGGTAGTTTCTGTATTCCCGGCCAGGTCACGCCCCTCCAGGCTCAGGCTGCCGCCCCCGGCCAACCCTGAGCCTGTCGAAGGGCCCCCATCCCAGCCCAGGCTGGCCGAGGCCGGGCCGCTACCGCTCGCCAGGGTCACCCCGCCGGATGTCAACTGCCACCAGGCCACCCCGCTGCCCCCATCCGAGACAGCATAACTCACATTCAAGCTGCCCCCGCAGCCCGGACAGAAGCTCCCGCCACCGGTCAACCCAAGCGCAGGTGAGAGCGTGTCCACCCTGGCCGTCTCCCCGGCGGTGGCGATGTGCCCGGCGGCGTCCATCGCCCGCAGTTGCAGGCTGTGGACCCCGTTACCCAGGGTCAGCGGGCCAGTGTAG
>JBDRPT010000130.1:0-51230 GCA_043826785.1 Chloroflexota bacterium
CCGCGCCCGAATATGTGGTGAAACAGGTGCAAAACCGCCAAATATCGCCAGATGTGCGGTACCCAGATGTGGCGGCGAACCCCGAAATATGCTGATTTGAGCCATATATGCCGACCTTTCATAAAACCCGTGAGTAGATACCCTTAGTAAGTGGTCCTAGGCCAGTAATGCATAGAGGAAATGGTCAGCAGAACTCACATAAATAATATCGTCGTAGACTACCGGTGCGCTGGTGATCGGCCCGTTGGTGGCAAATTTCCACCGCAACCGTCCAGTGCGGTATTCGAGGCAATAGAGATTACCATCTGCAGATCCACAATAAATCGAATCTTTATAAATGACCGGTGAACCACTGACCTGATGGTCTGTCTTGAACCGCCAGACCTCCTTTGAGGTACGAGCTTCGACAGCGTAAATGAAGCAGTCCGCAGCGCCGGTATAGATCGTCCCCTCGTGGATATAAGGAGATACTAAGGATCCTTTTCCCATCCGGAATCGCCAGATCACCCATCCCGCCTTTGCATCGATTGCATACAGGCTGCTATCGAGAGAGCCAAAGACAACGATACCATCGGCAACCCAAGGCGATGACGTCACTGCCATCTTGGCCTTGTGACGCCATTTCATTTCCCCACGGAAGTCAACGCAGTAGAAGTCACCGCTTTCACACCCGACATAGACCAATTCGTTGTTTATAAAAGGTGTCGATCGGACAGGCGCGGCGGTTTCAAACCGCCATGATGACCGGGTGGAGACAAGGTTTACCGCATGCAGGTGATTGTCATCCGAGCCAATGAACACATGACCTTCAGCGACCCGGGGTGAAGAGCGAATGGGGCCTTCGGTGTAATATGTCCAGGCGACCTGCCCGGTCCGCGCGGCGACGACATGCAAGCGATTATCTTCTGATCCGATAAAGATGTTCCCATCATAAGCTGCCGGGCGGGTAACCACTCCACCGTCGGTAGCATACTTCCACAGGAATTTGCCATCGCCGGCTTTTAATGCATACAGGTTGTGGTCGTAGGAACCGATATATACTCCGCCATCATAGTAGAGTGGACCTCCGCGGAGTTCATCTTCGCATTGGAACGTCCAGATGGGTTTGATCCCTGAACTTGGGACCGTAGATGTGACCAAATTCGGGACCCGATGGAGCATCCCGGTTTTCCGCCCGGCGTTCTGCAGGGCTTCCTTCATATCCTCTGCACTCTGGTACCGGTCTTCCGGATTGTATTGCAACGCGGTGTCGATGACGTTTTCCATCTCTTCCGTAACAGCCGGGTTGATCTTTCGGATCGGACGTTCCCCGAAAGAGAACGGGGGTTCGAGCCTTGGATCGCGGCGGGTGAGCGCATGGTGGAGCGTCGCTCCGAGGGCGTAGATGTCAGCCAGGGGAGTGGCCTCGCCGCGATACTGTTCGGGAGGCGAATACCCCTCCGTACCGATCATCGTTCCCCGTTGTCCAGCCTGGAAAGTCTTGGCAATCCCGAAGTCCACCAGGATGATCTTGCTCTGCTGGTTGACCATGACATTGGAAGGTTTCATATCCCGGAAGATGATCGGATCGGGTTTGTGGCCGTGCAGGAAGGAAATCACGTCACACAGGTCGATTGCCCAACCCAAAACTTGTTCTTCTGGGATGAACCCCTGGGTATCGGAGATGACCGCTTCCATGTCTTTCCCATTGATGAACTCAATCACCAGGTAAGAGCGCTCGGATTCGGTAAAATAATCATAGATGCGGGGGATGGATGGGTGGTTTAGCGTTGCCAGGATATTGGCTTCACGTTCGAAGTTTTGGACGATTGTTTTACGCATGGCAGCATCCGGGGCGCGGTTGATCATCTCCTTGACCGCTACAAGCTTGACCACATTGGGAAAATGCAGGTCCCGGGCACGATACACCGACCCCATGCCGCCGACCCCGATCACTTCCTGGACAACATAACGGTTAACGAGAGTAATCCCGGAACTCAATTGAGGCGTTGAAGCATCTCCGGAATCGTCCCCCGAAGTTACAAATATTTTATGCGTTTCCAAGCACCCTCCAGGTGGCCGGGTTATCCTAACATTATAGCGTAGCAGGGGTAAGATATGCAACATCCCCAATATAACGGTTGAATATCAATTTTATTTCGAATCTATCCTTGCGGAGAAAGGTGTTCTAAGGCAAAATACACTCCGGAGTTGGTAAATGAGAATCCTTGCTGTCAGTGACCAGGTCGACGAGCGGATCTATTCCGTCCAGGTTAAACAGCGCTTCAGTGACGTGGAACTGGTGATCGGTTGTGGAGACCTGCCTTTCGAATACCTGGAATTCCTTGTCACTGCTTTGAACGTTCCGCTGCTTTACGTGCCCGGCAACCATGACCCGGTTTATCATCCAGACCATCCCCAAGCTCAAGCAGAAGGCTGTATCTTCCTGGATCAACAGCTTGTCCGTATCAAGGGAATTTCCTTCGCTGGCATGGGTGGCTGCGTCCGCTACCTACCTTCGGGAGTCAACCAGTACTCACAAGTGGAGATGTATACTCGCCTGTTTCCTCTGCTCCCCAAGCTTATCTGGAATTGGGTGCGTCACCGCCGGCGTCTGGACATATTGGTCACTCATTCCCCGCCGCGCGGCGTACACGATGACGATGACCAGGCCCACACCGGTTTTTCCGCCCTCCGCGACTTCATCTGTCTGTTCAAGCCTCGCTACCACCTTCACGGCCATGTGCTTTACTATAAGAGCAATCTCGCCCCTCCTGTTTCCCGGCTTGGGGATACGGATGTCGTTAATGTGTTTCCATACCGGGTCATGGATGTGGAATGACCATGTTGGATAATCTCTCCTCCCGCGTCAAGGCTGATTTTTCCCGCGCCCGGATGAAGGCGTTTTTCAACCAGGTGCGTGGGGTGATTGGCGGTCAGCCAAGGACATTGCTGTCTTATGATGAGGTCAAGGAGAAACTGCGCATCGGGGGGCCGATTTACCAGGGTGTGCAGACGGTCCTGGTCGAGAAGATCGCTGGAAGCCTCAACCGCTACCACCAGTTCGACCGTGCCTTCTTGCCCTTGCAGGATAAACTCGCCGAACGCTGGCAACGGATCAACCGCGCATTTTATGAGGATATCAGCCTGCCGCCCGTCGTACTTTATAAAGTAGGCGAGGTTTACTTTGTCGTCGACGGCCACCACCGTGTCTCGGTGGCTCGCGAACAGGGCCAATTATATATTGATGCCGAGGTGCGTGAGTGTTCCACTGCAGTCAATATCACAGCAGACATCCGACCCGAAGACCTGGAAATCCTGGGGGAAAAGGTGGACTTCCTGGAGCGGACCGGCTTCGACCGCTTGTACCCGGATGCAAACATCATCCTGACCATCCCGGACGGGTTCAGCCGCATGCTGGAGCATATCGCCGTCCACGGATACTTTATGGGCATCGAAATGCAGCGGGATATCTCTGAAGAAGAAGCTGTCCGGCACTGGTACGAGACGGTCTATCTGCCGATTGTGGCGATCATCCGCAAGAGCAGCATCCTGAAACAATTTCCAAAGAAGACGGAAGGTGACCTGTACCTGTGGGTGCTCGACCGCCAGCACTACCTCAGCTTTGAAGGGCATGCGCTCCAACCGCCTGAAGATGCGGCAGAAGATTTCGTCGACGAGGTCAAATGAACCATCCCCTGGCAGGTGTATACGCTGCAGCCGTGACTCCATTAAAGCCGGATCTATCCCCGGACCTTGAGGCGATCCCCGAACTGCTGGATTTCCTCGCCAGGCGTGGTTGTCATGGCGCCCTTTTGCTCGGGACGACTGGCGAAGGCCCGTCATTCTCCTCCCAGGAACGCGTCCAGATATTCCGCGCCGGCCTGCAGGTTCGGGAATCTCACCCGGACTTCCGCCTCATGGCCGGTACTGGTACGCCCAGCCTGAGCGATACAGCCATGCTTACCAAGACGGCCTTTGATCTGGGGATAGACGCTGTGGTCACATTACCGCCATATTACTTCCGCGCTGCCACAGACGACGGTCTGTTTGCCTTTTTCAGCGAGGTGATCCGCAAGTCGGTACCGGAGGATGGCGGCCTGTTCGGATATCATTTCCCGGGTGTTGCCGGGGTTGGGTTCTCCATCGAATTGCTGACCCGTTTAAAAGCGGCTTTTCCGAACCAGTTTGCAGGCATCAAGGATTCCTCCCATGACCCCGATTTCGCCCGCAGCCTGGGAGAACATTTCGGGGCCGACCTGCTGGTCTTTACCGGTACAGATTCCTATCTTGCACTGGCCATGGATGCTCAAGCCGGGGGGTGCATCACCGCGCCGGCGAATTTGATCTCCCCGGATTTGCGCCGCTTGTGGGATGCCTGCCGGGATGGGCTGGACACATCCCTGTTGCAAACGCGTGTGACGGGTCAACGACGGATTTTGGAAAACCAACTTCCCTTTCCACCCACCTTGAAAGCGCTGCTCTACAGCATGTTCGGATTCCCGCACTGGCCGGTCAGGCCGCCTCTGGTCGATGTCTCGCAGACGAAAATTGCCCCCGTTGTCCAGGAGCTTGCGAATTTCCTCACCGAAGGGAATGGGGATGGCTGATCCCTGGCGTCTCCTGATCACCCCTCCTGCCCCCGGCGCATGGAATATGGCTGTGGATGAGGTCCTCCTGGAAATATGCGCTCGGGGCGAGTCCCTGCCCACATTGCGCCTGTATTCCTGGGATCCTCCCTGCCTGTCCCTGGGCTATGCCCAGCCATTGACCGATGTCGACGTTGCCCGGTTGGAATCGCGTGGCTGGGATCTCGTCCGCCGCCTGACAGGCGGCCGCGCCGTGCTGCACACGGATGAACTGACTTACTCAGTCATCGCGCCTGCTGATGAAGCCATCCTCGCTGGCGGCGTCCTTCCCAGTTACAACCGGCTGGCGAGAGCGCTGGTCGGAGGCCTGCGCCGATTGGGCTTACCGGTCGAGGTCCAGGAACAGCCCGCGGCCCAGGAGAACCAAAATCCTAATCCGGTCTGTTTCGAGGTTCCATCGACCTATGAGATCACCGCGGGAGGCAAGAAGCTGATCGGTTCAGCCCAGGCCCGCCGGAAGGACGGCGTGCTCCAGCACGGTTCTCTGCCGCTGACCGGAGACCTGTCCCGGATTATCGCTTGCCTGGCTTTCCCGGATGAAGACGCCCGCGCCCGAGCGGCCATTCGCCTGCTTGAGCGGGCGACGACAGTCGAGTCCATCATGGGCCAGCCAGTGGCCTGGGAACAGGCCGCCAATGCTTTCCAGGCAGCATTCGAGGAGATCCTCTCCCTGGACCTGCAGACCGAGGATCTGACCTCCCGGGAACGCGATCGAGCCGGGGAGTTGGCGGCAAAAAAATATACCCACCCGGATTGGACTTGCAGAGGTAGCAAGGGGAATCAGCCGCCGGGTGGATAGCATCCGCCCGATTTTCTTCACGGCGTGTCTTGAACGAAGACAATCTCCGGATAACCCAGGGCGCGGATGAATTGTTCCAGGTAGATCTCGGCGTTCAACTGGGCAGTCCTGAGGATGCCATCTTCGAGCGCTGCGGCGAGGATCTCCTGCTCGGCAACCTGGCGGGCCAGGGTTTCCAGGTTGGGGTCCCCGTGGGTGAACAGGCCGGTGTCGCGGTCATAGACATAAGATTGCTCATTATCAAGGTTGACGACCAGGACCTCCGCCGGGGGGAGGCGGACGCGCAGGATACCGGCTTCCAGCCAAAGGTCCTGCGCATCCAGCTTTGCCAGGTCGATCCCGGCGATGACGTTGCCATGGGCAACGAAAAGCAGGCGGTCCCCGAAAAGCGGTCCCAGGACGCCCTGGTTGACCTCAGCGGTGATGATCTTCTCAACGCTGTACTGGATGGTCTCCAGCCGCGCCAACGCCCGGACCTCGTGGATGATCGTCACCGGGTCCGGGATGACGGTGGGAGTAGGGTGGAGCAATTCGGATACCTGCGTGCTCAGGGCATCATTCGCTTGTCGAAGTGGTTCTAGGGCATCCGCTGCAGTATTGCGGACCAATTGCACCAGAAGGTAACCACCTACAAGGACCGCGCCAATAAATAGATATAGAAACCAACTCATTCTTTTTGAATCCGAGTTATTCATTTGTTTTGACCTCCTGTATCCTGCTCCAAGGGTTTATTCGATCGGATTGGATTAGCTCGTCTTTAGATATAAGAACCAGCTCCAATTTTCTCCATTTGCTCATTATTTACATCGTCCCTCCTGCTTGTCCAGTGGCAAAATAATCTTCCTGATCATGCTCACTCACCGCCCCCTGGAATGTAATTTCCCTCCACCCATTCTTCCCCGTCCGGCCCAACTTCCTTTTTCCAGACCGGAACGATCTCTTTAAGGCGGTCGATCCCATAACGAGCCGCTTCAAATACACCTGTATCACGGTGGGCTGCAGTGCAGGCGACAAGAACCGTCGGCGTGCGAGGGTAAAGACGCCCGATGCGCTGCACGATGGCGATACCTTCTATCGATTCCCAACGGGAGCGAATTTCATCGGCGACTTGTTTCATTTTGGACTCCGCCATCGGTTTGTACGATTCGTACTCCAGATACTCAGTCTGATGGAAAGCGCCGCGCGCCGTTTCGCCGCGCACCATACCGGTAAAAATGGCCGCCGCTCCAGTGGAAGTTAGCGTAATTCTATCGAGCAGGATGTTCAGGTCAATATCATCTTCGGTGATTTCGTAAATGGTTGGTAAGTCCGCCATGTTGATTTCCTTTCCTACCGTATACTTAAACCCTCGCGAGGGTTTTCGATTTCACAGGAATTTGACCCAGAAATTCGTGACCGCAAAGGTCATCACGATGCCCAGAGCGCGGCGCAAGGCCAGGCTGCTGAGTCTCCGCGCACCCAGGTAACTGCCAGCCAGCGTCCCAACCAGGCCGAAAGGAATCAGCAACAGACCAAAGTTGCCAAAGACGAAATTGCCACCGGTGACACGTCCCACCAGCCCGCTGAGGGAATTTAGCACAATAAATGCCGCCGCTACTGCGGATGATTGTTTGGGTGTTCCCCAGCCAGCAAAGATAATCACTGGCGAGAGGAATATCCCGCCTCCAATGCCGACCATACCGGAGAGCAAGCCGATTCCCAAACCGACAAGGAGCGCCATCCATAACGGGGGTAGGCGCAGGGTCCTGGTTTTGAGACGTTTGGAGAAGAACAGCAAGCGGATGGCAACGAAGGTCAGAACAGCATACAGCAGAATGAAGTAAATCTGGTCCGTCAATTTGAGATAACCGCCGAGAAAAGCCCCCGGGATGGAGGTCACCAGGAAGGGCCAAAGCAGGCGGAACTTTAAATACCCGGCGCGAAAGTATGATGAGAAGGAAATTCCGGCAACCAGCACATTCAGGACAAGGGCGGTGCTGGCCATGACCTGTGGTGGAATTCCGAAAAAGCTCATCGCGGCCAGGTAGCCGGTAGCACCGCCAAAACCGACAGAGGAATACAGGAAAGCGATGGCTGAAATAACGAGAGTCAACAGCATGGGGGGCATGGCAAGCCTCCGCTGACAGAAAGGAACAGGGCGATTTCTTCGCAGGGAGTGCGCAGAATCACGATTAGCAAGATGTTGCTTAGTTCTGTAAGGTCTAAATACAATTTGGGTAACTCCTATCAACAATAAAATATTCTGCATTATACTTTTACTAACCTGATTTGCGTATTATAGAATTCTGTCGCTCCACCAATAACATCCACCAGAGCAATATTTTCCAAGTTCGGGTCCACGCGGATGCCAGCATTCGGGTGGATCTTTTTGATGTGGCAGACATCGCCGGGCGGGCCAGCATCCGTAAAAGTCACCCACTGGCTGGAAGCAGAACATAAACCTGATAGTTCTTGAGAGTCCGGGGCGATTAAAGTTGGATTTGATTTGAACTACAGGAGTGATTGATCATTATGGAAATACCGCGTCATTGGAGACTGAGGCATCAACGCTACGGCCTGGTGGGAGAGGTGTGCCCGCACTGCTCGGTGAAGATATTCCCCCCCCGGGATATTTGCCCCTCCTGCGGAGGCGAAGCCAAGACGACCTATACCTTCTCTGGTCGGGGAGAAGTCTATTCTTACACGACCATCTACGAAGCCCCTGCCGGTTTCGATGAGACGGCTCCCTACACGGTTGCTCTTGTCAAGCTCGAAGAGGGGCCACTGGTCACCGCACAACTTACCGACTTGGGTGAGCAACTGGTTGAGATTGGCATGCCGGTCGAAATGGTCACCCGCCGGCTGCGCCAAGATGGCGACGAGCGCGGCATGTTGATCTATGGGTATAAGTTTCGGCCAGTCTTTCGTTAATTCACTTCTCTTTGCAATCGAAGCAGGGCGCGGAGAAACTTCCGCGCTCTGCTATTTTTATCCCTGCTCCGTCTCCCCGCTGACCTCCATCCACATCGCCTTGAATTTGAGGGCGTCCACTTCCAGGACCGGGCTCTCGCACAGCAAGCGGCCGCCTGCCCCCGCAGCATGCAACGCCCGGAACAACGCCGGGAAATCGAAATCCGCAGCCTCCATGACAAGGTGATTTTTTTCCCCCCTGGGGCCATACGCGATCCCGGAGAGATGGATATGTAGTTGTCTCAGGGCTTTATCGCCCAGAACCTTTCGGTATGTCTCCAGCACGCCCATCCACTCATCGTACGAGTTCATCGAGCCATCCCCAGCGCGGGCATGCAAATGGGCAAAATCGACGCATGGGACAACGCCGGGAAGTCTGGCCAACTCCAGTGTATCCGCCAGGGAACCAATCACCGCGACTTTGCCCATCGTTTCAGGACGGAGCGTGACCGGGTTGCCGGTCGTCCGGATCTCATCAAGGCAATCTTCCAGGCGCGGGATTACTTTTTTCAAGACCTCGTCCGGCGGCCTGCCAAAGTAAGTCCCAGGATGGAAGACGATATCGGTCGCACCGGCGAGGTTGCCGTAATGAGCTGCGCTGATCAAGTAGCGCCGCAGGCGAGGCCATTTCTCATCATCCGCATTTAAATTGAAGTAATAGGGGGCATGGACCGATAAAGAGACGCCCGTCTCTTGCGAGGCCTGCTGGATGGCTGCGCAGGCCGCCTCCCCGACCCGGACACCCTGCACCCAGGCAAGCTCGAGCGCATCCAGGCCGACTGACCGGGAATACTGGATGCCTCCCACTGTGCCGCCGGGCTTGGGGGGCGTCGCGGCCGGAGAACCTACCGTGCCAAAACGAAACGATAAAGCCATTCAGCCTCCGGGTGCATCAAAGGATCTTTTCCCACAAGGGTGGACCAAGGATGAGCAAGCCGACAAGGATGGATGTGAGCGCAGCAATCAAAACTGCCGCCGCGCCGATATCTTTTCCCCGGGCGGCCAGGGGGTGCGCCTCCGGGCTGGCCAGGTCGACGACCGCCTCCAGAGCTGTGTTAATTAACTCTGCCGTCCAGACCAGGGCAATTGTAAGCAGGAGTACCGCCCAATCCCTCGCCGGCAGGCGGAGCCAGGCGGCAAGCAGGATGACCAGGGCGGTGACCAGCGTATGGATCCAGGCATTGCGTTGCGTGCGGATGACATATCCCCAGCCCCGGAAAGCATAGCCGAACGCCTTCACCCGGCTGGAGGTGAAATTCATCACCCTTCTCCAGAACTTACGCATGCAAATCCTCCGGTGACAGGCCGAGCTGCTCCAGGGCTGTAGCCTGGGCAGCCCACATCCTGGCCTTCTCATCATCCTCGGCATGATCGAACCCGAGCAGATGCAGCACACCGTGGACGACCAGTAATTGCAATTCTGCCTCGAGCGGATGACCACGCTCGCTGGATTGAGCTTCGGCCCGCGCCAGGGAGATAATCACATCTCCAAGATACATACGCCCGGTTTCCGGGTCTTCTTCGCCTGCATGGAATGAAAGCACGTCAGTGGGATGGTCTTGATCAAGGAAATCCCGGTTAAGGGCGCGCAAGCGCTCATCATCGCTGAGGACCAGGGTCAGGTCGGCATCCGGCGCGGCCTGTGAGTCCAAGGTCAGGCGTGCTGCCCGTTCCAATAGATCCTGATCCGGGGCACCCTTAAGTCCGGAATCAATCTTTAGGAAAATCATTGTCTCTTCGGTAACGTAAAGATCGGGTGGGTTGGCGCATCCGGGTCGGTGCCGGAGGTACGCTCGTCCCGGGGATACTCCAGCCGGGGGTGGTAGGTTACTCGAAGGGTGGTCACAAAGGATTCGGTGATCCGGGTTAATTCCCGCTGGGTGAGCGGCGTGTCATCCAATTGCCCTTCCCGCTGACACCGGTCGATCACATCACGGACGATGGCACGCATCTCATCATCGTTCTTGGGCCGGTTCGCCCGGGCACGCGCTTCGACGCTGTCGGAGAACATCAGGATTGCCGTTTCACGTGACCTGGGGTTCGGTCCTGGATAACGGAAGTCCTGCTTGTTCACGGCATCCTTCACGCCGCCGACCCGTTCCAGGGCATGGTTGTACTGGTAGCTGGTGATCAAGGTCCCATGGTGCTCGCTGATAAAGTCGATGACACGTTGCGGCAAGCGGTATTTTCGCGCTAGTGTCAGGCCGTCTGTGACGTGCCGGATGATGGTCGCCGCGCTTTCGCCGGGATCCAGGTCATCATGAGAGTTAATCTGGTCGGTCGGCTGGTTCTCAACGAAGAACAATGGGTCTACCGACTTGCCAACATCATGGAACAATGCGCCGACCCGGGCCAACAAGCCGTCGGCGCCGATCGCCTCAGCGGCCTGCTCGGCCAGGTTAGCAACCTGTAAACTGTGTTGATAGGTGCCTGGGGCACGCTGGAGAAAATATTTCAACAGCGCCGAATCAGGGCGGGAAATCTCAAGCAACTGTAGGGCTGTCGTCAAACCCAGGAATTGGGCTAGCACATATTGCAACGGCAAGGCGATACTAGCAGCAGCAACACCGGCAAAAATCGCCGCACCAGCTAGCGTGGCCATCCCGACCACATCGAGCTCCCCAAAGGGCAAGCGGTAGGCAACCAAGACCGCCATCCCGACAGCAGAAATGGCTACCCCAGCGTACAGGAACTGTCCAAGGCGGCGCGCCCGGCCCAGGGCAAGAACTCCGCATAGGCTCGGTAAAAGGTAATAGGGCAGCAATCCCAACCCATCCGGCATGCCATAGGTCGCCAGGACACTCAAAAGCAGGGAGTAGACGATCCCGCTCTCGATGCCGAATAGAGCTGACATTAACAGGCCAAATGCAGGAATGGGGAACAAATAGGGGATGACTGTCCGGTTCGGCAGGCTGATCCGGGCGGCGTATAAGAATATCAGAAAGAGGATCGCCAGCATGATCAACCGGCGCAGGTCATTCAAGAGCGGCGAACGCTGACGAAGGAAATAAAGCACATTAAAAACAGCACTGATCGCCACCAGAGCGGCTGCGCCGGCAAAATACAGGCCGGGATCTTCAGGGCTGACCAATCCAAGCTGGGTCAAGGCCTCGAAATCGGCTGCCTTGATGATCTGTCCTCTAGCAACGATCGTCTGACCTTCAACATACGATTGGATCACTGGTTCGACGTACGCCCGCGCCTCCTGGCGGGTTGTGTCGGTCAGATCCGGACTATAGAAACTGTTCGCGGTAACCAGCGGGGAGACCAGGGCGACAACGATCTCGGCATCGCCCTCGGTCAGGCTCAGGGTGACGCGCGACGGCAGCGATTGGCGAACAGATTCCAAGTCTTCGCTCCGGATCGCGCTCTGCATCACCCTGGCAAGTAGATTGAGCGCTTCAACCCGGATTGCCTCCCAACGATTCTGGGAAAGTGCAAGGAGAGCATCGCTGGTCTCCTGGTCAAGCTGGATCCCTTGGACGAGGCTGAGGTCATCGCGCTTCTGGTCAAGTGAAGCGAATTCATCAATGCGTACGCCACTGATATACAGCAGGACCGAGGTCAGCCCATCGACTTGGATCCGGGCGACAGCCGGGTCTGCCGGACCATAAACCGGTTCGACCGCCCGCTCTGCAGCAGCGCGCGCCTCGTCTGTCCGTACCTGGCTGACATACTGGATATCCCGGGGAGCACTCAAATCTTGTGGAGCAACATCGCCCACCAAAATAGGAAGTTGTTCCTGGCGTAGAGACCAAGGCTGGATCAATGCCAGATAAGCGAGGATGCTGGCAGAAACCAGTAATATCCCCAGAAGCAATCTCTGGCGGGCATCTTTTAGGAACGGCGTCCGGAATATCACCATCGCTACGCCAGACTCACCCGGACAACAATTGCTGAACGAGCGCGCTTACCTGATCGCCTGGTGCACGACCAGCGACCTGGGGCAGAACCAGTTTCATCACCTTGCCCATATCCTTAAGAGATGCCGCCCCCGCTTCGGCGATCGCTGCCTCCACCAGCTCCTTCAACTCCTCCGGGTCCATCGCCTTGGGAAGGAAATCGTTCAGGACGCCAATTTCGGCTTCCGCGGAGGCGATGAGGTCTTGGCGGTTCGCCCTTTGCGCTTCTTCGAGAGCTTCTCTACGGTTTTTGATTTCCTTCTGGATAATTCCAAGCACGGCTGTTTCATCCAGAGGCGACTGACGGTCAATCTCGACTTGTTTGATGGCTGCCAACGTATGGCGTACCGTGCGCTTGCGCACCTCGTCACCGGCTTTCAAAGCATCTTTTACGGCTTGATCGAGTTTGTTTTTGGTTTCCATGGTTTCATTATACCTTTACCTGGTCTGTCGAAAGCCCACTAAGCAGAAAAACCGATTCCGGGGGGAGCTGCTGAATCAGGTCATCGTACTCCCAGCGGGTGCGTTTAACCGCCACTGTGAACGCGTAAGCGTATTCCGGGCCACGGTCGGGGGCATCCAGGTTCATGCGGGCGTGAGAGTCCACTGGCAGACGGGGAATGATCCAATCCTTGATCCCAGGGATAAAACTCAACACCTCCAGAGGATAATACAGTTTTCCAGACCGAAGTTCAGGGTTGTCGAGCAGGGTATCACCAAAAGGATCAATCTCCTCCGGTTCAGGCCAGGCAGCCTGCGAGAAGCGACCCAGCCAGAGACGGACGTAATTGGAGTGAGCATAGAAATCTTGAGCGGCATGGGTCAGACGGCCAAAAGCCCGCCGGGCAGAGGCGCCGTCCGCTGCTTTTAGGGCTGCGACCACGAGGGCGCGCTGAGAACCCATATATACCCTGCTTTCTGTGAAGGCATTATCATCGAAATGGTATTCCGGGTGACCAACCTGCCCAGTGAGCAGGTTGTCTTGACCGAGATTGGCCGCGATCACCATCTCAAGCGCCGGAGCGCTGAACGCCCTCCCCAGCGCCTGTTCTGTAATACTGCGATGACTCCACTTTAACATTATTCCTCTTAGAGTGTGCCCAATAGGTCATATATCTCGACTGGCTGACTGCGTCCCTTTACCTGGATCACATCCAGAGGCTTCGCGATGACGTGTTCGCATACAATCGCATAAGTTCCCTGGTCGATCAAGATCTGGCCCGGTTTCGCAGTGGTTTCCAGCCGCTGGGCGAGGTTCACAGTATCACCGATCGCGGTGTAATTGAAGAGTTGGCGTGTGCCGACATTGCCTACCATAGCATCACCGGTCGAGACACCGATGCAGAATTGGAGATGTTGGGTTGGATCCTTCAAGCGCTGGTGTGCCTGGTTGGCCTGTTCCAAGATGGTGACTGCAGCCCGGACGGCACGCAGGGCATGGTCGGGTTGTGGGTCGGGAGCGTTCCACAGGGCCATAACTGCATCCCCCATGAACTTGTCCAAGGTGCCCTCTTCTCCTAGGATCGCCTGCGCGGCCAGTGAGAGGTAATCGTTGAGTACCTTGAATAACAACCCGGTCTCTGTCACCTCGCTGAAAGAGGTGAATCCGCTGATGTCGGCAAACAAGATCGTCACCGGCTGGCGAATCCCGTCGAGGCGCAAGTTGTTGCGGTCGGCCAGCAGACGGTCTCTCACCCGCGGCGCGACCACGCGGCCGAAAGTCTGGCGGATGCGTTCCTGCTCCGCCTCCAATTTTCTGCGTTCGGTCAAGTCTTCAAAGACGATCGTCGCCCCCTTGGTCCCCAGGTAGGCATCACGCAACGGGGCACAGGAAAGGGAGAGGAAAACGTCCCCGCGGGGCGTCCCTTTCCGGGATACCTCCTTGCTGAGGGTGATCGTGCCGCGCTCAAGGGCGTCCACGGCGACGGCATCGAAATCAGGGCACAGCTCGGGCAGCGCATCTGGTAGGGGTTTGCCGATCACCTCCAAGCCTGAGACTCCCAGGATCCGTTCAGCTGCCTGGTTGAAAAGCGTCACTTTGCGCTGAAGGTCAGTAGTGATCACCCCGGTCGCAATCGACGCGAAGATGTCATCCATTAGATTCTTCATCTCGAGGGTTTGGTCCAACATGCGCTGGATGTTTTGGAAGAGGCGCGCATTTTCCAACGCCAGAGAGGATTGCCCTGCGACGGTAGTCAGGAAGTCAAAGTCGTCGCTGGTATATGGCTCCCCGGAGCGCTTCAGCCCGAATGCCATGAACCCGATCAGGTTGCCCTCATATTGCAATGGGACAAATGCCGAGCATCCAAGGGAAAGATAGGTCTCAGATGCCGATAACTCCTCCGGCAAGGCACGATTCGGCGGGTACCAGAAAGGTTTCTTTAGATCCCGCAACATTCGGGGTAAGGCATCGTCCGAGCGGATCGAAGGATAGACCACTTCACCGCTTGCGTGGGGCAGGAACAACTCCTGGTTGTCATTGTACAGGTAGATGATGAACCGGTCGGGGGCCAACGCCAGTTGCAGTTGTTCATCGAGAAGAGAGAGTGTCTGCCCGATATTCGGGGTCACGACCAGGCTGGTGGAGATATCATTCAGGACCCGGCGGTAATCTGCTGGAGCGCGGTAGAAGAGACGGTCAATTGCCCGTTGGACCAGGTTCTTCAATGGGGACAAGCCCAGCACCAGGAGCAACAGGTACATCGCGATCAGCAGGGGGTCATCCGCTGCGACCGTCCGTTGGATGACCAGGGATAACCCGGTGACCAGGCCATAAAAAACCACCAGTGCGGAGGCTGTCATCAGCATATAGGTCAGAACGCTAGCGAAGAAACGGTCGACATCCAGGAGTCGATAGCGCAAGATCGCATATGTGATCGAGAGAGGCAGAATGACGAGCAAGGGAAAATAGATCGAGGCCCGGAACTCCTGTGGCGTCTGTGTGAAGGCCGTCGGCACCAGGTAAAAGAGCATCATCGGCAAGAACGCCACTACTGCCCCGAATACAATGACGCGACTCTGCTGGCGGATCATCGCTGAGGCTCCCCGGAATATCCTCCAGGTCAACATGGCAAGGAAAAAACCCATTGAGAGGGCGATATAAGCATAGCCCACCTGCCAGGTCAGAATATAGCCTAGTGGCGAGGACGGAACCAGGATCTCACGGGTTGTCGGGATTGCCAGCACAATCGATAGCACCCAAGGGATAAAACGCGCCGCCGGCCAGCGATCGACGTAACGCACCTGTTTCGGAAACACCAGCGCCAGATGGATCAACGCCCCCGCGGCAGCGAAAAGGCTCAGCGACCAGAGCAGGACGACATGACGGGTGGTGTTCATGTCAAAGAAAGTCATCGCAGTGATGCTGACCGCAGAAGCAAAGACAAGGAGCGCCCGGCTGGCTCTCAACTCACCACGCAGACGGTAGGCCCATAACCCGATGAGCAGAAAAGTCAAACCAACAAGGTAGGGGATGACGAAGAGGGTGACCAGATCCGCCAGCGGCATCTGGACGGGTGTAACTGACAGCGTAACCTGCTCTCCATCCGGCTGCTCGAATGACAACTTGAGCGGCAGACCCTGCCAACCGGCCAACAGGTGGTCTACCCGTTCGGTCGATGAAAGTTCCTCACCATTTACAGCTACAAGACGCTCCGGCCAGACGACTCCCACATCCCGGGCTGGCCAGTCCTTTCCGCTTATCTGGCTGACGACATTGTTTGGCTCGAGGAGCAACCCCAGAAATGGAGCCCGATACCATGCCAACGCCCAGATCGGGGTCAAGACCAACATTGCCAAAGCCAAACCAGCCACCAGCAAGGGTGGCAAATGGTGAGGTAACCACTCGATGAGCGCTGTATTCTTTTTCATACCCACACTCTTCTATTCACTGCCAGTAAGCCGGAATCATTATACGTCAAAAGAATATCTTTCCCTACTATTTTGGTTATAATTCCTGTATGCCTACATTCTATACACGCAAAGGTGATGACGGTACGACAGGCCTTCTCGGCGAAGGACGTGTCCCCAAGCATCACCCCCGGATGGAAGCCCTGGGTGCGCTTGACGAAGCAACCGCTGCGCTCGGCCTTGCCCGGGCCCTGAACAAATCAGAGCAGATCGAAAAAACCCTAATCGCCATTCAACGCGACCTGTACCAGTTGATGGCGGAAGTGGCCGCCACTCCAGAAAATGCAGCCCGCTTCCGGGCCTTGGATCCATCCCGCCTCGAGTGGCTGGAAGCACAGGTTGACGCCATCTCTAGTGAGATCCAGATCCCAGATGAATTCATCCTGCCCGGCGATTCGCTGGAGTCTGCAGTTTTCGCCCTTGCCCGCACCGTCATCCGCCGGGCGGAACGCAGGCTGGTGGAACTGGTCGTAACCAAGCAGGTTGAGAATCTGAACCTGATCGCCTACCTCAATAGGTTATCCTCGTTGTGCTTTATCCTGGAACTATACGCTAGCCAGAACGAAGGCCGGGAATCCCCCACCCTGGCAAAGGTTGAATAACGAGTTTAGACCACATGTTCAATGAAAATAAAAAAAGCGGCAGGGTGATCTGCCGCTTTCAGTTGCTTATTCCCCGGCCAGCGCCGTTTCGATGGCTCTGACCATTTCATCATAAGAAGGCACGTAGCCCGGGGTTACATGGACGCCATTCACAAATACGGACGGCGTCCCGCGCACACCGATCGTTTCGCCGTCGGCAATGTCCTGTTGGATCATAGCAGAATAGCGCTTCTCGCCAAAACAGTTCTCAAAATCGCCCATGTTTAGGTCAAGCGCTTCGGCAAAGGCTTCCAGGCGTGAATCCGAAAATCCGCCCTGGTTCACCCCTCTCCAGTTGCCATACAAAATGTCGTGGTAATCCCAGAATCGACCCTGCTCGGCAGCGCACATCGCCGCGTTGGCCGCCTGGTCAGATTCGTGCGATGTCGGGTCGCTGTCATCCATGAAGGGGAAGAAATGATAGGTGTAGAATACGATCCCGGTCTCGACATAGTTCTCGATGATCAATTTTTCAACATTTTCGGAATAGGTGACACAGGCCGAACACTGGAAGTCCTCCCAGACGTCCACCCGGATTGGCGCATTCGGATCGCCGATCGTATTAAGTTCAACCGGCGCGTCGAACCCTCTCGGTGTGATGGTCACAATATCCGGTTGGTTGGTCGCTTCCTGGATTGCGGGGTAAATGAACGCGAATGATACTAATAAAACTCCAGCAGTCAGCAATAATACCATCAGGATCCGGTTACGGATCTGCTGGCGACGCCGACGTTCTCTGATCTCCTGACGTTTACTCATCAATATAGCTCCTATATTTATTGGTGGCAGGATTTTGCCATAATCGGGTGGGTTTGTCCAGCTAATAAACCACCCTTTTTATACCTTCTCTAGTTGATCATCCAGCCACTTCGTAATTAATTCAAAGACCTGTTCTTTTTCGGGTTCGTTGTGCAGTTCGTGGGACAGACCATCCCAAAGTTTGAAGGTGCAATCCTTCGGCACCAGGTCGGCAAATTCGCGACTGCCGCGCGGATAGCCGAGCAAATCCTCGCTGCCGTGCATGATCAGGAGAGGAACAGGGAAATCTGCTGCATGCGTAAATGCCCAAGGGATGGCAGCCAGCATGATCTTCCCAAAGCCGAGGGTTATCCGATCATGGACCAGGGGGTCTTCGATATACGCCTGGACGACGTGTTCATCCCTGCTGATAGTCTTTGGATCCAACCCACTGGGAAGAGCGACTCCGGGGATTAGCGTACCAAGGATGCGTGCCAGGGCAACCTTACCCTTTTGTTCCTCCAGCGATGTCCTTAGTCCTGCTGCAGTCGAGATCACACCTGCCAGGGTTGGTGAACGGCGGAGGACATAATTCAAGACCAAAATACCTCCGAGGCTATGCCCAAACAGGAAACGCGGGATACCCGGGAAAAGGACCGCCACATTACTTATGAAATCAGTAATATCCTGCATGAATGCATCAAACGAGGGTGTATGACCACGTTGACCCTTGGACTTGCCGTGTCCGCGCAGGTCGAACCCGGCGAGCGCATACCCTCTCTCATTCAACGCCACACCGACATGGGCATAGCGGCCTACATGCTCGCCGAGGCCGTGAACTAGGCATACTACCGCTTTGGGTTTAGCTTCCGGAGTCCAGGAACGAGCAACCAGATCCAACCCATCCGCCGACTTCCAGGTCCATTCGTGTGTGTCCATCTGTTTTTTCTCCCATGAAATAAATGTTTTTTGGGTGGTCAGCCACCCCGCCCTGCGGTCAGGCCCTGGCTGCACCGATCTCAAACCGGCAGTGTGGATCGCCTTTTGCCAGGCAATGGGTCTCGATGACTTCATACTCCTGTTCCGTCGCCCAGCGGACAGCTTCTCCGATCGAGCCAATATAGAGGTGACAGATCGGCTGCTCACTGTGACGGCCCATGCAGATGGCACAGGTTGCTTCACAATAAGCAAGAGATTCACCTTCATCCTCTACCCAGGCATTCACCTGGGAATTCGTCTTTTTTAGGGCTCCAACAAGGGCATTCAATATAAACTTGATTCTCTGCCGTTGGGGCATCAACTTCAGTGCCGCTCCGGCTATCCCCAGCAACGCTCCCTGTTCGCGGATGCCATATTGAAAGGACGCTTTTCCAATCCGCCGCAGCATTCCTCTCCCGCCCCGGCCATAAAATTCCTCGATGGCTTCATTGAAATGAGCGTATTCTGTTGCCTTGATCCCGGGGTTTAAATCGTCCGCGGGAAGATTATTGATAAACCGTTCCAGCCCGCTTGAACGCAGGACCGCGTTCAAGCCATTCTCGCCCATGACCTCCCCGGCAGAAACCAGCGCCTGCCGGACAAGCGTATTGACAATGACAGCATCATCAATGTTGGCCATTGGTGCCTCCAAATAAAGTTCGCTCAGGCAATGCTCAATTGATAGACCGGGTAATTCTCATTTGTCTCATGGAAGCCGATCTTCTGATAGAGGGCAAGTGACGTAAGGTTATCACTCTGGGTATTGACTGTCACCCTGTGAATGCCACGCTGGGACAGGCCGGATATCATCTGGGTGACCAGTCCACTCCCCACGCCCGTCCCCTGCGCTTCTGGCTTGACCGCAAGCCTGGCCAGGTGGGCTCCAATTGAATTACGCGTGCTGATTTGGTACCCGACCACATCTCCGTTTAATTTTGCGACAGTTGCAGAAACTGCCTGGGCGTATGCCCTTCGCAAGGCATCTTCCGAATTCTGCCAGAGAGGCGGGAATGCGCTTTTATCAACGGAAACTACAGCGGGGATATCTGAGAGGATCATCTGTTCGATTGCTACAGACTTTGGCAGGTTCAGACTCGACAAGCTCGGAATGTGGTACTCGAGCATTACGATTTGTTGGTGATGTACAAACCCGCAGGATAGGAGCAGATCACGGAACCAATCCTGAAGCAGGATAATCGCTGCGTACGGCACGCGTTTACGGGACAAATGTTGGTAAGCCAAATCCCAGAGTGTACTCCAGCTTTGTTCCAGGTCAGCGTCGAGAGTTATCGCAAAGAGACGGACCCAGGCGATCTCCGGGGGGTCAGGAGGGCAAGCCAGAGCCCCGACAAGTTCATTATTCTGCTGGATGACGAAGTATGGTGATGAACCGATCCAATCAACCGGATTGCGCCAATCCAGATGGCGATGCACATACGGTCCGAAATGGATCAAATGGCTGAGCGCCTGTTGGTCGGTCGTCAACGCGGAACGGACAAGGTAATCTGTCTTTACCGCCATATTGGTAGAGCTGATAGAATTTTCTTCATTAGCTTTTGCCGCGGGGTGGGGTTTTCGACGCCGCCCAGACCAGACATCAACGCGATGGCCGCGTCCATGAACTTACCTCGCCGGAAGAGCAACACGGAGAGGGTCTGCATGACTTCAGCCCGCAGGTCTCCGAGGCCGGCATTTTCCAGCACATCGGCAGCCAGATGATAAGCCTGGATCGCATCGCTGTAGCGTTTTAATTTTTCCAGGGCTGAACCATGGTTCGTCAGGGCCATACCCTGATGCTTGAGGTCCCCTATGGCAGCGAATACCGCATCCGTCCCTTCGACTGCTTCCAGGGCTGCCTCCGCCTGCCCCGCCCTGAGCAATGCCACACTTTGATTGTTCTTCATCTCGGCAGCGAGCGCTTTCTCCCCGCCGGATTCATAAGATGCTGCTGCCTGGGCAAATCCATCCGCGGCGGCTTCGAGCAGACCTTCCCGGTAGGCGCGTTGGGCCTTATCAACAATAGCTTGAGGTGTGAGTTTGTTTTCCATTTGACTACAATGTGATATCCAAAAGGCCTTCCGCCACGGCGCGTAATTTTTCGGCAGACATCGTGCTCAATTTAAACGCAAGCTGGAGGTATGGCAGATTAACCGGTTTGCAAACAAAATCCTGTACATCAGGGGGGAGTTCCAGGAAATCTTGGGTCGCCTGCTGTTGCATCATCCATCTCCCAATTGTCCCGGTCTGGTCAAAAAATGCTTCGACCTGGCCACCAAGGATTGATATCATGGCTTCCAGTTCAGGCACCGGGATAGGCCTCTCGCCCAACTCGTACGCTTTCAGCCGCGCTGTGGAGATGCCTACCTGCTCAGTCAATGCTCGCAAGGAAATGCTGGCCGTCTCACGCCCCTGGCGCAACATTGCCCCGATCACCCGCTGACGAAGGTTGATGAACATCGGCAGGTTCATGTTTTGCGTCGGGGCCGCATTATCGGAGACAGCCTCCTTGCTCCAGAAATGTTGCATCGGCAAACGATAATAATAAGATAGTATTTCAAGCTCAGGCAATGACGGTGATCGCCTGCCATCCTCAAATGATTTGATGATGCCTTTTGAGATCCCCGTGGCCTCCGCGACTTCGGTGAATTTCAACCGTGCTGAAAGGCGTGCATCCCGGAGAAGCACACTTAGTTTTCGGTTACGGAGGGCAATCTGGGCTTTAACACTCATAGAATCACCTCTGGGAGAGTCATTATAGCAGAGAAGTACCAGCCATTCGGAGGATGAGTCGCGGGGTCATGGTTCATAGTCCCTGGGTGGAGCCAAATGCCATCCCGGCAACAACACTCAGGATGGCTTCTCTTGAAGGCTTTCCGCCAACTCGGCAATTTCCCTGGCGATTGTGGTTATGGCCATCTCAGACGAATCGCCGATCAATCTTCTAATCACCGGTTCATGGCGGTTGTTGGCCAGTGTGAAACTGTCTGACAGGTACGGCATCGCTGCTCTGATCTTTAGATCGAGGGTATTTTCCACTTCGGTCTTCGACATTCCCTCCAACCCGACTGCCCGGTTGATGATCGGGTATAGCCGGCGATGATCAACCCCTTTTGCCTTCAGATGCTCCAGCACGGATTTCGTCAACGCGACTGTCAGGTGGTCAACGCCCAGGATGAGAGGAATCACATCGGCTCTCAGGATGATGGGCATGAAGAATCTGGATAGGGAGCGACCCAGATCAATAAAAACAAAATCAAATGCGGCCTGTACAGTCTTCAGAATTCCAAATGCCTGTCCGGGTTCCAGCATGTTGGCGGATTCAGGATCCGGGGAGCCTGCCAGCAATTGGAAGTTCCACACCGGGAAGGCAGGCAACTCGTCCCGCAAGGCTTGAGGGGAGATTTTTTCCCTGCCTTCCAGGGCCATTGAGATGATATTCAAGCGGTCATAATAGCCGATAATGCTGGCAATGGATCCGATCGGCAGGACCAGGTCCATTACCACCACCCGCGATTCTGGCTGGATCCTGCCGAGGTTCATGGCAATATTTGCACACAAGGATGAAGTCCCGGTTCCTCCCTTGGCACTCATGAAAACAATCACTTTGCCTTTCTTTTCCTCGACCACTTCCTTGCTGAGCAGCCGCGGCATCAGCTCGATGATCTGGGACATCGCCTGGTTGGATTTGACCAGGTACTCATTGCACCCTGCCGCAAGAAGGTCATTCACCTCCTGGGGATTGCTACTGCTGCTCATAGCAATACAGGGCACTTCTTCTGTCCGCCGGTCCTGGCGCAAGCGGGTCAACAGGCTGACAGCATCGATGTCTGGCAACGCCGGGTCGAAGATGATCACGCTGGGTAGATCCCTCCAGGCAATGATCAACCCCTCCCGACCAGACCCCGTTGCCAAGATAGAATATCCGCTCTTCTGCAACAAAACGCTGATATAGTTGCGACTGGCGGCGTCAGGATCGATCAACAGTACAACGGAAGATTCTCGATAATTTTCATCCATACCATTTATTCCAGCGGTGGCATGAGGTATCCCAACCCGGCACGGGTGACAATATGCACCGGGCTATGCGGGTTCTCCTCCACTTTTTGTCTTAAGCGGGCAATCGTCACCCACAAGATTTCTTTGTCCTCACGGTATTCCTCACCCCAAACGCTGGTGAGCAGTTCTTCAGCAGTCAGAATTTTTCCGATATTATGGGCGAATTGGAGCAGCAGGCGGTACTCTGTCGCCGAGAGGTAGACCTGTTGTTCACCGAGCCAGACCTCCGCACGGGCAAAATCGACCCTCAGACTCTCATGGGCGAAGAAACGATCCTGGACAGTCTGGGAGACTTCCGCTCGCCGGAGGACTGCGCGGACACGGGCAAGCAACTCCATCACCGAAAAGGGCTTGACCAGGTAGTCGTCCGCGCCCACATCCAGCCCGCGGACCCGATCATGTTCCTCGCCCTTAGCGGTCAACATGATAATCGGGACGGTCGAAAACTGGCGGATCCTCTGACAGACTGCAAACCCATCCATCCTTGGCAACATGACATCCAGGAGGATCAGATCAGCTTTTCCGGATGAAAACCGCTCGATCGCATCTTCCCCATTCTGGGCCACTACAACGTCGTATCCCTCGGTCTCAAGATTCGCTTCCAATAACCTCAGGTAGCGTGGCTCGTCGTCGACAACCAAGATTCGGGTGGGCATCTCTTCAACTCCTTTTGGCACTGGTCTGTTGCTGCTCAGGCAATACAATCCGGAATGCTGTCCCATGGCCGGGGGATGTTTTGACGGAGATCTGCCCATTATGAGCTTGGACAATCTGCTTGCAGATGAACAACCCTAGCCCGGTCCCACGTCGGCTTGGCCCCGGGACCCGGTAAAATCGCTCAAAAATAAATGGTAGGTGCTCGGGGGGAATGCCCGGTCCGGTATCCACAAACGTTATTATTTGTTCGTTCCGCTGCGTCGCGAGTGTGATCTGGATGCTTTCCTCCGGTGCGTACTTGATGGCATTATCAAACAGGTTTTCAAACACCTGCGTCAAGCGGATGGTATCCGCCTGGAGCGGCGGTGCCTTTTCAAGGGTCAGATCAATGACCAGGCTCTTGTAACGGGCATTAACCCGCATGACAACATCCCGAATGAGCGAATCAAGCCGGACTGGTTGGAAATCCATGGTCATGACGCCACTCTGCAACCGGGCTGAATCAAGAAAATGATCGATCAGGTTGATCAGATGGTCGGTTTCTTCATCAATTACGGTTAAGAACTCACGCTGAGTCGCTGCGTCCCAGACAGTATCGGAACGCAACAGCGAAGTAGTGTACCCTTTGATAAAGCCCAGCGGTGTATGCAAGTCATGTGATACAGTCGCGATGAAATCATCCTGCAATTGGGCACGGTAGCGGGCCTGGTCCAGTTGGTGATGATGGTCACGTAAGGAGTGTTGTTCGAGGATCAGGGCTGCATAGGCTGCGCCTATGCCTGCTAGCGATACCTGTTCAGATGTGAACTCAGGGCCTCCAAAGCGGATGAAGATCAACGCGCCGTCCCGCTTGAACAGGCGCAGGGGGAAACCGAGCAAGTAAGGCATTGCTGTGCGTTCTTTTGATGAAGGTGGCGTCGCTATGATGATCTCCGCTCCGGCGATCACCTGGTTGGCGATCTCTTCACCCCAGGAGACCTCAGCCTCCTTGCTCTTGCCTCTCCCGACCGCGCGCGCATATGCCACTTCAAGGATTGTCTTATCCTCATCTGTCAAGTACAAGACTGCGTTGTCAAAGACCACACCTTTCCGCAGGGTGGATACCAGGGAATCCAGTGCTTTCTTATAATCTTCTTTCGATGACGTAGCTGCCAGTGCGTTCAATAAACGGAAATTCTCGGCATCCATAGCTATCTCCTGGAATGTACCTCTGCTGGATGTGCAACCAGTACCGGGAATCGGAAGGTAGAGCCTTTCCCCTCTTCAGATTCAACATCGATCGTCGAACCATGAGCCGTCAATATTTGCCGAACCAGGGTTAGCCCGAGGCCGGTGCCACCATACCGCCGCGTTGATGAGCCATCCAGTTGATGGAATGGCTCGAAAATCTCATCCGTACGGTCGGAGGGAATCCCAATCCCAGAATCGACCACCGAGACCATAATCATCTCGTCCGTTTCCGGTTGGATCATCAACTCCACCTGCCCTCCCGAAGGGGTGAACTTCATCGCATTATCGAGGAGATGCAGGATCACCCAGGATATTTTTTCACTATCTACCTGGACAAGCGGAAGATTTGGAGCAATCTTGCTCCTGAGTTGCACATTGCGGTCCTTCGCTTTTCCGCCGGAGAGCCCTAATACATTCTCCGCCACCTTGGTCATGTCGACTGGAACCAGTTTCAAAGACATCTCTCCACGGGATGCAAGCGAGAACAGAATCAGACCCTCGATCAATCCTTCTAACCGTCCCGCTGACTGCTGGCTCACCTTGACCGCCTGCTCCTGTTTGTCCGTTAGCGTGCCCAAGGTCTCAGTGACAAGTAATTCAAGGTAGCCTTTGATATGCGTCAACGGGGTGCGCAACTCATGAGAGATGTTGGATACAAAATTTGCCTTCAGCTGGTTGAGTTCCGAAAGCTTCCGCAAAGCCTCCTCGAGTTCCGCAGTCCTCTCTGCTACCCTGCGTTCGAGGTGCCGGTTGGAGTCCTCGAGAGCACTTCGGAGTTGGATGATTTGTTCGGTAACTGCGTTGTCCAGGGATTTACGGTCCAGTAATTTTAACTCCAGCAAGATCTCCCCCAGCAGGGTCTGCTCACCCGCCTGACTCTTCACCCGCTGGTGAGCGAGCGCCATGGATAACTCATCCTCCGAGACCAATCCCTTCTGGACAAGGTACTCTCCCAGGCGTGGAACCAAGATTTCCGGCGTTAGGGATTTTTGAGCCATCATCCATCTGCCTCCCAGACCCATTCGCCTGCAATCATGGTAGCGACAGGGTGGAGTTTCCAAAGCTCCTGCGGGTGTGCTTGGAAGGGGTCATCCTCAAGAACGATCAAATCGGCATGGTACCCTTCCACTAACGATCCAAGCCGGCCTTCCATCCCGGCAGCATATGCTGGTCCGTGGGTAAACCCTTGAAATGCTTCCATGAGAGTCAACCGCTGCTCCGGGTACCATCCTTCCAGATTGGAGACACCATCCCGACGACAGCGCGTGACCGCGGCATGCAATCCCCAGAATGGGTTGGGGGATTCGACGGGAGCATCCGAACCAAAAGCCAAGCGTGCACCATGGCGCACCTGAGTGCGCCAGGCATAGGCGTGCGCGGCCCTCGCGCCCCAGTATGTATCTGCCATGTGCATATCCGATACAACATGGACTGGCTGCATGGAAGCGACGATATTCAACTCAGCCAAGCGACCAGCATCATCCGGATGAAGAAGTTGGACATGCTCAATCCGGTGGCGTAAGGATGGCATTCCGTTCTTGCTTTCATATTCTCGCAATTGTCCCAGGCCATTCAAGACTTCATGGTTGGCACGGTCGCCGATGGCGTGGACAGCAAGGCTGAGACCGCTCTTCGCAGCCAGACGGCCATGCTCAAACAATTCTTCACTGTCTAAATTTAGAATACCACGATTCTCGGCCGAGTCAACATAGGGTTCGAGCATCGCGGCGGTGTGCGGGCCCAGGGCACCGTCTGAAAAAATCTTGACCGAACCGATCTGCAGCCGCTCATCCCCAAATCCGGTGCGCAAACCCAGCGCGACAGCGTTGGGGAGATCCGCCAGGCGGATGCTCTTGACAATCCGCAGGGAAAGCTCGCCGCGCTCATGCAGGAACTGGAGTGCCTGGAACATGACCGGTGGATCAAAATCATGGATCCCCGTGAGACCCATCTGCAAAAGTTTCGACTGGGCAGAACGGAAGGCAGAGACAGCTTCATCAAGCGATGGTTCCGGGATAGCCGCGGCAAGCAAGTGCATCGCATCTTCGAGTAAAACCCCGGTCGGCTGACCATGTTCGTCCCGGACAATCCGCCCATTGACCGGGTCCGGTGTCGAGGCGTCGATCCCGGCTATGCGTAAAGCCGCGGAGTTCGCCCATCCAGCATGCAAGGATTTGGCTGTCAGGTAGACAGGAACATCCGGCGCAAACGAGTCCAACTCTGCAGCCGAAGGCCAACCACCGTCCCAGTCATGTTGGTTCCAGCCATGGCCGCGTACCCAGGCTTTTGCAGAACTGTTGCGAACTCGTTCCTGGACGCGGCGGAGGCATTCCGCCTTCGAATCAACTTCACAATCCACGGTTGACAGGTTCAGGGCATAGAGCAGCAAATGCATATGGGCATCGATCAATCCCGGGAGGATGACCTTTCCCTGCATATCTTTTTTCTTCGCCAAGGCGAACTCATCCAACAGTCCCCTGCCACCAACCGCTACAACGTTGCCTCGGTCGATAACCACGGTATCGGCGCTGGGGTTCGCATGGTTCAGGGTATGAATTCGGGCATTGAACAAGATGATCATGTGGATAGATCCTGGTCAGTCTTCGATCAACCGCTCTAGGAGGGCATTTAACTCTTCGTCCGAGTAATAGTATATGGTCAGTGCGCCGCCTTTTTTCCCTGCCCGCAAGGTCACCTTGGTCTCCAGGCTGATCCGCAGGCGCTCCTCCAGTTCGGTGATCGTGGGAGAGATGGGAGCTTTGGGTTGGGAGCTGATCTTCTCGCCACACAGCTTGCGCACCAGTTCTTCCGTCCGGCGGACATTGAGTTCCTGCGACAATACCGTCCGCAACGCTGCAGATTGCGCATCCGGCCCTGGCAAGGCCAATAATGCCCGGGCATGGCCTTCACTGATCCGTTCCTCAACAAGCGCATTCTTTACCGAATCCGGCAATCTAAGCAAGCGCAATGTATTCGTGACCGCAACCCGGCTTTTGCCCACCCGGTTGGCAATCTGCTCATGCGATAAGCTAAAATCCTCCGCCAGTTGCCGGTAGGCTTCCGCCTCTTCCAGCGGGCTGAGGTCGGTGCGCTGGACATTCTCGATAATCGCCAATTCGAGGCGTTCCTGGTCGGTGGCCTGGCGCACGATCACGGGGACATTCGCCAGCCCGGCCAGTTTGGCTGCCTGCCAACGGCGCTCCCCGGCAATCAGGGTGTACTTCTGGTCATCTTCCGAGGCGGTGACTATCAACGGCTGTAAGACACCATGTTCCCGGACAGACTGAGTGAGTTCTTCTAGATCAGTCGGGTTGAAATTCCGCCGCGGTTGGCGGGGGTTGGGGGAGATATGTTCGACCGAGAGGAAGGTCACCCCGTTCTGGCCCGCCAATCGCTCGGAGCCAGGAATGAGCGCATCCAATCCACGACCAAGACCGGTTTTCGGAGGCATATCCTTTACTCCTTAATTTCAGGTATGGGCACGCCATCGCCGAGCAGAACCTCGCGTGCCAGTAAATGGTAGGCCTGGGCTGCTGTCGCATTCGGGGCATAGACAGAAATTGGCTGTCCATATGAAGGGGCTTCAGCCAGGCGAACACTGCGTGGAATGATCGAATTGAACACCTGTTCACCGAAGAACTTGCGGACTTCGGCGACAACATCCGCTGAAAGATGCGTACGGCTATCGTACATCGTCATGACCACACCACGCACTTTCAGGTCCGGATAGAGCACCGACCGGACGCGTTGGATCGTGCGGGTAAGCTCCCCCAGGCCTTCAAGAGCGAGATACTCGCATTGTACAGGGATGATGACACCATCCTTGGCGGCTATCAGGCCATTGACCGTTAATAAGCCGAGTGACGGTGGGCAATCCACCAGCAAGTAATCATACTTGTCATGGAGGGAGACCAGAGCTTCTTTCAGCTTCATTTCGCGGCCGAGCTCATTCACGAGCTCGATTTCTGCTCCCGCAAGCTCAGGCGAAGAAGGCAAGACTGAGAGTTTCAAGCGCGGATTGTGCAGCACCAGGGTAGACGCCGGGGACCCTCCCAGGATGGCATTATAGGTGCCCTGATCAATCGAATGCTTATCCACACCAAGGGATGAAGTGGCATTCGCCTGTGGGTCAATGTCGATGATACAAACCCGCTGATCGTATTCGGCCAGGTATGCGCCAAGGTTGATCGCAGTGGTTGTCTTACCCACCCCACCTTTCTGGTTCACCAGTGTATAAATGCGGGCCACTAAAAGACCTCCATGAGGCAGGCTTGGACCTCTTCGGCCTGGGGAATACCTGCCAGTCCTGAACGAGTGACCGAGTATGCCGAGAGTCGGGTTGCAAAGCGGGCCGCCTCCCACGGGTCACGCGTGGTATAAAGCCGGCAGAAAAATGCCGCCGCAAATATATCCCCGGCTCCGGTGGCGTCGACTTCATCCATCTCCGGTGCGCGGAACCGTCGCAGGTCGCCATGCCAGTATAAACGCGCTCCCGCCGGACCCTCGGTCACCGCGAGAACCCTGCTCACACTCGCCATCGCTTCTATCTGGTCCTCATCTTTGCCGACATCCTCGACGCTGAACACGGTTGCGCTTGCCTTTGGTAACTCATCACTTGCTTCCGGCCACCTGCACGGATGGACCCGCCCTTGCCCATCCCAACTGCGTAACCACCCCTGCGGAGTGATGCCCAGCAATGCCTGGCCCAGTCCAGCGGCAAGGAATTCCTTGCCCTCCTGGGCAATAGGGCCGATGTGGATAATTGGAGCGCGGCGCCAAACGTCCGGGATATCTTCACGTTGAATAGACGGGGCAACGTGATGCAGGTATTGTACGCGCCCCACGGGTGTAGTCACATTTTCAAAAGTGGTGCTATGCTCAACCTGTTTGGCAATGACCTGCAACCCGGATAGGCTCTCTAGAGAGACCTCCCCACCCCAAGTGGTGACTACCCCTACGCGCAACCCCAGAGAATGGGCAGTCAATGCAGCGTAGGCTGCCGTCCCGCCAAGACGCGGTCCATCAGCAGTAAGGTCTTGAGCCAGGTGGCCTATGACCAGGTAATCGACCGGCTCCAAGGAGGCGACGGAAAGCATATACAGATTATACCTGAGGGGCTAAAAAACTGCGCAACGCTGACCGCGTTGCGCATCTTTTTCAATCAATGTCGGGGATGACTCACTTGGGAAGGATCGTCACCTTCCGGGCGGGACCTTCGCCCACGCTCTCAGTGACCACACCAGTGTATTGGCGGAGTTCCAGGTGGATGATCCGGCGGTCGTTGGCGGCCATCGGTTCCAACACCTGACGTCTGCCTGTCTTGAGCGCCTGGTCCGCCATGCGCCGCGCCATCTGGCGCAACTGGCGTTCACGGCGGACACGGTACCCTTCCACATCAACGACAATTTGGGCCCAGTGTTCCACCTGCTTGCTGACAATCAGGTTAATGATGTACTGCAGCGCGTTGAGGATCTCTGCCCGGCGGCCGATCAGGATGCCCAGGTCATCGCCATGGATGTCAATCTGGACCGGGCGTTCGCCTTTCTCATCCGGATCACCGTAAGACACTTCGACATAGGCATCGACCCGCATTCGATCCAGCAAGTCTACCGCAGTCTGACGGGCAACCCCTAACAGGTGATCCTCTGTGGGAATGCCTTCGGCAGGGACAGGCTCCTGGACTGGCTGGCCGGTTTCAGGTCCGACCTGGCTGCCCTTGACCGTCAGGCGGACCCGCACTTGTCGCCCACCCAGGCCAAGGAAACCACGCGTGCCTTCGTCGAGCACTTCCACAGCGACCATCTCCGCGGTCAGCCCCAGGTCTGCGAGACCCTTGGCTACCGCCTCGTCGACCGTCGGGGCAATAATTTCCAGGGTTGTTCTTTCGTTCATTTGGATTTTTCGCTCCTCATCCCTTTGGGGAGAAGGTTCTGCCAGTTCACCTTTCCAAGAGCTGCATATTGCAGGATGCCGACCAGGTTGCTGGCGATGAAATACACCGCCAGGCCCGAAGCGTAAGTCATCGCAAAGTATCCCAGCAGGAGGGGCATGTATATAGTCATCATCGAGCTCATCATCGCGGTCTGATCGCGCGACCCGGTGCTGGGCGTGGACGGCATGGTAAGCTTGGATTGGACAAATGTGGTCAGCGCGACGATGACCGCAAGCAGCGGGATGGCAAGCGTCCCGATGTAAATCCGTTCCGGTTGGGCCAGGTTCATCCAGAGGAACTGACTGTTCAGCGGAACCAACTCCGGTGCGCCGAAAGTCGAATACAGGCTCCGGGTCAGTTCAAGCAACTGGATCGGCGACGCCGCCAGAGCTCGCATAATGCTTTGATAAAGGCCGAAGATGATCGGGATCTGGATCAGCGTCGGCAGGCAGGACCCGAATGGGTTGACCCCAAGCTTCTTATACAACTTCATCTGTTCCTGGGAAAGTTTCTCTTTGTCGTCCTTGTACTTTTTCTGAATATTCTGCCACTCCTTGGATTGCTGCATTTCCTGCATCACATGGGTGGACTTGATCTGCTTGGCCTGCAAGGGGTGTGTGACCAGCCGGATCACAATAGTGAAGAGGATGATCGCCAGACCAAAATTCCCGCCGACAATTTTATAGATCCACAAGAGGACATTTGTAAAGGGCTCAACTATCAATAGTTCCCACATAGCTACTCTCCAGATTCTACTTTACCGGTGTAAACGTCCATTGCTGGACACCATTTTGGTCGAGCGCAACCAGGATGGGCGTGCCTTGCTCGCCTACCTGACCGATCAGGATCAATTCACCGGCAGGGATCGCCGGGCCGTAAACCTGTCCCGGCAGGGTTTTATCCCAGATGGTTTCACCGTTCATATCGAAGGCATAGACCGTGCCTGATTCTGTCCCAAAGATCACCGTCTCATTGATAAACAAAGGCAAGCCCAGGATCGGGCCATTGGGTCGTTGCTCCCAGGCTTCGCTGCCATCGAGAGCATTCACGGCGTAGAAGCGGCCTTCCGAATCACCAAGGTAAAGGTTCTCCCCATTCAATGCCGGACCTGACCATAACCATCCTTCAGTGGGGAACTCCCAGAGGATATTTCCACGGGTAGAGTCAAGCGCAAAAAGTGTATGTTGGAATGTGCCAATATACAACAAGCCTTCGGAACTCAGGGCAGGGCAGCCCATCACCGCCCCGTTCAATTCGGTTTTCCAGATCAATTCTCCTGTGGATGCATTCAGGGCATACACAAAATGGTCCAGTGCGCCAAAGAAGATCGCCTCGCCATCCGTCACTGGCGCAGCCCACAGGGATTGATCCGCTTCAAAGGTCCATTGCAATCGGCCATCCAGATCGAGGGCATACATCTTGTAATCGGCATTTGGGGCATAGATCGTGTCATTGGCAACCAGTACTTCCCCAATCCAACGGTCGCGCGCCCCCTCGAACTGCCAGTTGACCTGGCCATTCTCTGGGTCGAGGCTATAGAGGATATGGTCATACCCACCGATTATCAACTGCCCATCCGGGGTCAACACAGGGGGGGCAAAGAATAGTTTGGCATTGTTCGCCTTCTCCGGAAAGCGCCATAGTTCATCACCATCGCGCAGATCCACAGCGTAGACATGGTTGGCAAAGGCGATATAGGCTCTCTCGGCATCAGCCGCCACACCCGGCCATGAGGAAGGCGTCATACCGGTTGCACAGCCGGTCAGCAGAATACCCAAGCCGAGCAAAACCAAAGGGATATAAGCAATTTTCGATTTCATAATATCGGTTCTATCTCCTAAAGAACGGGGTCGTATCCCCCGGGATTGAACGGGTTACAGCGCAACACTCTCCAGATAGCCATCAAGCTGCCTTTGAGGGCGCCATATTGATAGATTGCCTGATACCCATAATGGGAACAGGATGGGTAGAAATGGCAAGTGTTCGCAGGCATCGCCCGTGACAAAGTGTTCTGGTAAAGACGGATCAAAGCCAGAACAGACAAGCGCGGCCAGTAGCGGAGGGTCCTCGGCAGGTCGACCAGGCGAGGTTCATTAGGATAATCTTGAGGCAGGTAATAGCTATCCATCATTGCCCGGCAGGAACAAACCTGCGCGCCCGAAAAGCTGAGCGAGCGCGTCACGTGTCTGGGAGAAAGTAGACTCGGGGAGTGGGCTGCGGGCGATCAATAAAAGGTCAAATCCAGGTGCCAGCCTGCGGACCAGGTCCCTTGCAGCCTCGCGCAAAAGACGTTTGGCCCGATTGCGCTGGACAGCATTCCCAATCGTCCGTCCGGCTGCCACGCCGAGGCGCGTCCCGGTGCGTTCAGAGACATGGACATACAACACAACAAGCGGGTGCGCATACGACTTGCCGGAACGCCGCACCCGCTTGAAATCACTCGACCGGATCAGGCGAAAGCGATGTTTCACCTGCACCTCGTCATAGCCAACCTGACCGTCAGAAGACCAGATTACAGAGGCCGGCCAAGAGCCTGCCCTGTAATCCTCTTACCAACGAACCCGCTTGACGTGCGCGTTACTACGAACGGTTAAACGAGTGCGGCCGCGCAGGCGGCGTCGCTTGAGCACATTGCGGCCATCGGCAGTCGCCATGCGGGAGCGGAAACCATGCACGCGGACGCGCCGGCGAATCTTGGGTTGATAGGTACGTTTTGGAGACATGCAACTTCCTCGAAGAAATAATATCAATCTGTATCAGCGTGAATCGCTGGTGATTGTAAACAACATTCGCCGGTCTGACCGGCACGCTATTATACCGTATACGCTCCTGATTGGTCAAACATCAGTTTGCAAGGCACACCCAACCAACCTCCTCTGGGACGGGAAACGAGTATGCACGCAATAGCTGAAACGCAGATTCAACTTTCCTCGGGGGCATCCACGTAAGCATAGAAACCGCGATACGCCGGTGGTAATTGGCGCGCCAATCTCTCCATGAGCTCCCGGGTGCCTGCTTTGATCGATTGCCGCCGGTTCGGCAGCACCACCAGGGAAAACGGTTCACCGATTGTCATCGTCACTGGCGTGCGCCGGAGAGCCTTGATGTTCCCGTAGATGCGCCAGTTCTCCGTCCCGGTGACCGTGACCGGGATAACCGGCACGCTGGCTTTCAGCGCCAGGAACGCAGCCCCATCCGTTCCCTCTTCCAGGGCACCAACCAGCGACTCTCGCCCCTCTGGGGCAAGCGCGACAACCCGTCCCTGTCGGAATGCCTCCAGAGCGACATTGACCGCGTTTACGTCCGGGCGGCCGCGGTGCACCCAGATGACCCCCAGAGCCTCCATCAGCCACCCGAGGATCGGGAAATCGTACAGTTCGATCTTGGCGATCGATTCAGGGACCTGGGGCCAATATGCCAAAGCGAGGACGCCATCTGCATCTCCGAGATGGTTGATGACGATCAACGCTGGGCCTCGGGATGGGAAATTTTCCAACCCCTGCACGCTGGGCTTCGTCCACAGGCAGATGAGAAACCGGCAGATGCCGCGGAACAACCAGCGGAAGAGCCGCCGTCCGGGTGTCAATACCGGGAGGCGGGTTAATTCCGGCCGCCAGACCTCACTTACCGGTTTCGACGGAGGAGATGGTGGCCTGGTTTGCATAGACACCTCGATAGTCTTCAGGCAACAACCCGGCGATATGACCCATGACGATATCCGCATTCCGCTGGCGGGATTCGCGCCGCTCGCTGCCTTTCCCTTCAATGGCAGGAAGCCGGATCGGTCTGCCGATGCGCATTTCCAGAGGAGGGCGCTCGCCACGGGAAGCCCGCTCCCAGAAATCGTCCGTTGTCCCGACGATACCCACCGGGATGACAGGCACGCCAGTCTGCTCGACAATATAGGCCACGCCCGGTTTTGCCCGTTGCATCCCCGTGACATGCGACCGGCCACCTTCGGGAGCGATCAACAACGGGTACCCCGAGCGCAAGACTGCCACGACCCGGTCGAACAGGCGGCGGTCATACTCGCCGCGGTGGACAGGGATGCCCCCATACAAATTGGCAAGGATCCCCTGGCCTTTCCGCTTCCAGACATCCATTGCCCCCATGACCTCCAGCGCTTCCGGCCAGAAGGACATGATGAAAGGCGGATCATACAACGAGACATGGTTGATGGCCACCAGGTAAGGGCGCGGTGGGAGATTCTTTCTACCGCTGACCTTGACCGGAGCCAGGATGTGGAACAATGCCCGGAAACCCGCCCGCATGACCGGGCGCACCAGGGTTCGCCACAGGGCTACTCGATACATTTCTTCTACCGGCATAAATCCTCCACCCGGGCAAAGACTTCGTCGGCGTTCAGTCGGTCCGAATCAATCACGACTGCATCTTCTGCTACGCTCAGAGGGGCAAATGCCCTGTTTGAGTCGATCTCATCCCGCTGGCGCACACCTGCGAGGATATTTTCATATGAAGCCTGGCCATCCCTCGCAAGGATCTCGTTGTAACGGCGGCGGGCACGCTCTTCCGCAGAAGCATCCAGATAGACCTTTAGATCGGCATCCGGCAGGACGACCGTCCCGATGTCGCGCCCGACCATGACCACCCGACCGCGCAGACCGATCCGGCGCTGCTGGGCTGTCAGAGCCTCGCGCACTCCCCGGTAGGCTGAGACGACCGACACGTTCGCATCGACCTCCGGGCTCCGGGTCGCCCAGGTGATATCCACTCCATCTGCAAAGACATCGCAGGCGCGTCCATCGTCCTTCGAAGGCTGGGCGACATCGATCTGGATGGCGCCGGCCAGGGCACTGACTGCCTGCTCATCCTGGATGGCCACCCTTTTCTGGATGGCAACCCAGGTCACTGCCCGGTACATGACACCGGTATCAAAGAACAGGTACCCCAGGGAATCGGCCAGCCGTTTTCCTACCGTGGATTTTCCCGAGGCAGCTGGACCATCGATGGCAATCATGTTCGGAATGGTCATAGGTTTCCTGTCTATCGAGGAGGTGCCGGGAGGCCCTGCGAATCGAGCATCAGGTCGGCGCGCGCCCAGAAAAGTATTAGCTCATCCTCCGCGGGCAAGCGGTGGTAGATCAACCAGCGCAATCTCTCTTCGGGAGTACGCCCCTGCCAGGCCGGTGCACGCTGCCAGACAAAATCCTGCCCACGATACGGCACCTGCAGGTTGATTGCTGAATCAAACGCCGCAATGATGAGCGCAGGCGTATCGGTTACGGCCAGGGCGGCTTTTTCTTCCACCTGCCAGTCCCGGAAAAGCCAGCGCAGGGATGGGGCATCCAGATTGAGAATGGTGACAGGCAGTTGAGTCTTATGCCCGGTGTTCCACAGGGAGAGTTCCTCCGCTGTCTGTAGGACCAGGTCGGCATCTGTTATCACGGAGCCGCGCGACCATAGTTCCACCGTTCGAGGGTAGTGCAATCCGGCCGCGAAGGTTGCCATCGAAACCGTAAAGAATGACAGGAACAAAACCCCACCCCAGACCACGCCAAGTCGGGCGATAGCAGCTGACCAGCCAGAGGCGATCAACAACAGGCTCAATACCCAGAGGAGCAGGATGCCGATGATCATGAATAGGCGCACCTGCCCGGTCTCGGATGTTATCGTAAGGTTTATCAAAGATGCCAGGTTCAGCCAGGCAAACACCAGGATGACCACGGTCACCACCATCACTCCCCCCACCTCCCATGGCGAGCGCCCCGCAAAATCGAAATGCTGGCCCAACTCCCGGACTGTCAAAACCCAGAGCGGGATGATCCCCCAGACCAGGTCGCCGGTTTGGCGGCCCGGGTACGCTAGAACCAGGACGAGAGCCACCAGCGTCACCAAGCTGAGTTGGCTCGTCAGCCAATCTTTTTTTCGCAGGCCGCGGATCATTGCCGCAATGCCAAAGATGAGCGGGAACAACTCGTAGGCCGGCAGGGCCAACAAGACCTGCCAGACCGGCACGCCAGACGGCAGCCACCAGCCTATGACGTATTCAACGATGGTGCCGGCGAAGGCGCTGAGGCCTTTCGGCGAGAGCACGAACAGGCTGCCGACCAGGAACAAGCTGCCGAGGCCCCAGGCAATGGCCCGCGTCAGCCGGTCAGCGGGCAACCCTTCCGGGGCAGGAACCGGCCCGACAGGACTCTGGGACTGCTGCTCCTGACCGGACTTCCGAGTCGACAAGAGCCGGACAAGGCCGCGGTAAGCAGCGACGATGACCAACCCGGACCAGACCGCGGGACCGGACAGGACTGCCATCCCAGCGAAGAACCCTGCCAGTGCGTCGCGCTTCTTCATCCACATGGCAATTGCTAGAAGCGTAAACGTCACCGCCAGCATGCCACCCCCGGCAAGGCGTGAAACGGCAACCAGGCCCGGGTCGAGCGCCAGGCCGAAGGCCAGCAGGATGGCCGCTGCACGGCCGATGCGGTCGCGCAGTCCCCAGGGCAACAACACCAGCATGGATCCAGCCAGTGTAGGGATGAACCGAGCCAGGGTATTGGTCGCGCCCGTAACAAAGAATATCACCGCGGTCAGATGGACATAGGCGGGATTCGCACCGAGGTCGGGCTGTTGGCCTTGAACGATCTGCCATGCCTGGTATGCACCCGTGGCCTCGAAATCGGAGAGTGGCAGATCTCCCAGGTTGATGAAACGTAGAACCATGCCGATCAGCAGAGCCAGGGCATAAAGGATGTGTTCCAGTGTCAGGTCACGGTGTTCATTCATGATCGGTCCTTATGAGTCACATGCAGCCGAAGCACGCCGCCTACGGCACAAGGTAAATTGTTGTACCACCATAGTCAAATACTTGCTGGAGGAACAACTCGAACTTGGCATCCTCAACCCGGTAAGTCTGCCGCTCGAGGTCGCCGACGATCAGATAGCGGATGTTGTACATGTTCAGGATGAGCACGGCCTCGTCCCAACTGCGGGTCTCGTACAGACGGCGCAGGTCATCATTGCGACTGCCCTGCTCGAGATAGCCGCCGCGCCACTGGCCTTCGTGGCCCGGCCAGCCCAGCACCGTCGGCAGGCCAGTGTGGGTGGCAATTCGCCCCCAATACTTGTAACTGGCATCCACTCGGGTGGATTCGGCGATCACGCCATCCGGGGCGGTCATGAGCCAGGCGATCGCGGCCGCATCCCCGGGGTTCCCACCCGTCAGATAGGCAGCGCCATCCAGCGTCCACCCGGTCGGTGGGTTGAACCGGTAGGTCTTGTCAACCAGGCCCAGGACAGGGTACGTCAGGGCGATGAGCATTAAGAAGCCCAGACCGACAGTGTAGAGCCACCACCAGCCCCGACGCAATGATTGCAGCATCAGGCCGACAGCGTAAGCGGCAGCCATGCTCCAGAGCAACCATGCCTGGTAGTAGAATTTGAAAATCGTGTTCATCCTTGTGCCAAACTGGTCACGCAGGTAGATGAATTCCGGCGCGATGACCAGCAACGCGCCAAGAAGGATCAGCAGGAGCACGAAATTGACGGGAGATGGCGGGTTTTCCGCAGGGTGTCCGCCTTCCTTGCCGGCATCAACCCGGCGCATCCTGGAGAGGTGGACGAGGGTCCACGCCAGAAGTAGGACCAGGGTCAGCAAGCCACCCGCATATTCCCAACGGCGCTGCATGACAGCCGAGAAAAAGTCCTGTCCCAGCAATTCCTGGACGGCCAGGTAGCTGCTGCCCGCTTCGGGGTTGATCTCACGGACGACCGCCTCCGCGCCCTTGGCCATCACCACAAGGACCAACACCAGCCCCAAGGTCAGTCCGATGCCCCAGAGGAGGTTGCTCCACTTCCATTGCCTGCCGCGACCCAGGTACAGCAAGAATGCGAACATGGGCAGGAAGAGCGTCGCAAACATGATCCAAAGGTGGACTCCACGGGTGGGCGATTCCAGGTTGGGCAGGATGCCCCCGGCCTGTGAGGAGAAACTGATGTAAAAGGGGAGGTAGAGCAGGATGCTCAAAACAGCGACTACGGTCGCGGTGCTGAGAAACTCTTCCAACCGCCCAAACCGCCAGCCATCCTCCTGGATGCGGGCGACCAGTAATGCCCCGCAGAGCAGCGTCAGAGCAATCGGAAAATCCCAGGTATTCAGGAATGCCAATCCCCCCAGGACCAGGGCGGCAAAGAAGATCGATTTCCAGGTGAGCAAGATGCGAAATCCGAGCAGGTGGATTTCCCCGCGTTGCCGGTCAAGATAATAATTTAATGCCAGGCTGATCGCCAGCAGGCCAAAAGGCATTGCCAGGACATGCGGGTGCAGATCGCCAAGCAGGTACGAAAAGAAAGGGAATTCATCGATGACTTCACGGAATCCGCCAGCAAGACCGTAATCCTGGACAACCCGTGATGCCCGCCACCACCACCAGTGACGCTCGGGGATCCATGCGGGGCTGAACGGGGGCGGATCGCGCAACTCGGGGATATCCAGCCAGAGCCAAAAATTCCATCCGGATGGGTCCGAAGGCCAGAACCAGCCGCGCTGGTGCAGGACCTCGAGAAACCCCTCCACGTTGCTGACGATGAGCAAGAAGAGGGGGCCCAGGAATGGGAGGGCAAGCAAGGAAGACCGAGCAGGTTGAGCTTCACGACAGTTTCTAGAAAGCGCCTTCGCCTGTCTGGCGGCAAACAGGTTGTAGATCACCCCATACGCGCCGGAGCCACTGAGCGCAAACACCAGCGCCAGCATCAGGTTAAAAGCCACGCTCCCCGCAGTCGAGGTAATCTTGGCCAGCATGGCCGTAATCACGTAACCGAAATAGTAATACGAGATGGCATACCCGGAGAGCCAGGGGTCGCGTGGCGGGAAGCCCGGCGAACGCAGGATGGCATTGATGAAAGCCAACTCCATCGGTTTTTCGGTACCGATGATCTCCGGGTTGGCCGCGCGCACCACCGTCCAGGCCACGAACGCCAGCCCGAAGAGCACCTCGATGACCAGGACGAGACGCAACTGGGCTTTCAACCAGGACCGGATTTCCAAGATGCCCTTCTCGCCTTGCAGCGCAAAGGCAGCCATGCCGACAACGATGATGGCAGCCAGCACCAATCCGCCGGTATCGTTCTGCACGATCCCGAGTGATGCCAACATCCAGAAACAATACCCCCAGATGAGCAGCCCCAACGTGCGGGCAAGGCTATAGCCGCGGTCTTTCAAACCGGGCAGCAAGCGGTATGCCAGCGGGAAGGACAACCAGCCGAGCAGGGAGACAGTCAGATACCAGGCGAGGAAAGAGTACATCTTGACATCACGATTCTATCAGGTGCTCGGCGGCTTGGCGGAGTTGCATCCCGGACCAGCTTCGTCCTGCCAGGGTCGAACTCCGGGACCATGGCTGTTGCCTGCCGAACAAAACGACCACGCTTAGCGGGATCAAAGCGCGGGGAGTCTGAACGTCCCATCGGGCGAAGGAGGCAAGTCTTTCACAGCAACGACCGCATCCAGGTTGATCGGACCGTAGATATGCGGGAATTCTTCGGCGGGGTCATCCATGCCCGGTTCCCAGCGGACTTCCACATTCAGGTGCTGAGGGTCGATGACCAGCAGCACAAGCCCGGTCTGCCCGCGGAAGATGAGATCGGCCACGCGCAGGGCTTGGTCCGGGCGTGAGCAATGGATGAAGCCCTCGGTCAGCAGGCTGTCAGCAGTATATTCGCCGGCCTGAAGCGCCTCAGTCCAGGCTGTCGCGGTAGTGATATGCAGGATGGATGGTCTCATCGGATGACCTCATAGATAACGGTCTGACCATCCCGGTAGACTTCCCGCCAGAGGATGCCATCGTACTGTTCGAATTTGGCCAATCCCTCCCCGGCATAGGCGGCGCGTTCCAGTTGCCCGACGATGATATAGCTGACATTGTACTTCTGCAAGAAGTTCTGCGCTGTGAACGCGTCTACACTGAAATAGAAGTTCGAGATTTCCGTCACCCGGTCGAAAACCGCCGTTGAAGAATAAACCCGCTGCTGGCGCTGGTGCCAGTTCCAGCCGACTACACCCGGCAGGCCAGTGTAGATAGTATACCGGCTGCCCCAGTGGTATTCGACAGTGTTGGCCTCCACAATGACCGGTGATCCCTGGATGTTCTCCTGCATCCAACGTATGGCGCGATAATCTTCATCCAGGTCCATGGTCACGCCGAAATCAGCATACTGCGCATACGCCATATACGCCATGCTGTCCAGGGTATGGGGAGCACCCAGGGCCATGCGGTCACGGATCTTGTCCATGCCACCCAAGACGAGGATAAGCCCGGCGCAGGCGACCAGGGTCAACCCGGCGAACTGCCAGGCGACCCGCCACTTCTCGCGCCATTGGGAGAGGATGTCCGGCAGGGTCCAGGCCAGGGCCGCCGCCGCGCTGACTGCGAACATGATCCAGGCCTGCAGGTAGAATTTGAAGACGGTGTTCATCCGCCCGATGTCGCCGCGGACGACGACCAGCTCGACGGCCAGGGTCAACGCCAGGGCTGTCCCAATCATGAAGAGGACAAAGCGCTTCGAATCCGCCATCCCCGGGCGGAGGATCAGGATGCCCGCCCAGACCGCCAGGGGCAGGACAAGCCAGCCAATGGCGATTTTCATGACCAGCAACGCTGCCACGGCGGCAAGCAACAGGGCAAACAGGACTTGCAACAGGCTGCGATGCGGCTTGAGCTTTTTGAGGGCTGAAAGCGGCGTCTCCGCCATCCATTGGCGGGTTTCCCAGACCATCCAGGAGATGATCACAAAAAGGAAGAGACCCCAGTGGGTCAGGTACGATCCGACTGGCGTGCGGCCATACTTCCAAGGATCGATCGCGGAGTACGCCTGGACAAACCATTGGCTGAATGGCTGGTAGAGCAGCGAAGCCGTTACAACTAGAGACCCGACACCGAGGACAACATAGAGCAGGCGCTTGCCCCAGCCCTGGAGGTGCCTATCCGGGTTGCGAAGGAGCGCATATCCGAAGGCAATCAACGTAAGCGGAAGATACGTATAGATATCCCAGGTGTTTGTTGGCCGTAGGGCGCCGACAGCCAGCCCCCCCAGGAAGATCCCCAGGACGGCATCCAGGCGTTTCGGCCAGCGCGCCCTGGCATTCAGAACCGAGACCGCCCAGGCAATGACCAGTATCGCCAACGGGAAGGCGATCATGTGGGCGTGCAGATCTCCATAGATGAATGTAAACAGGGGAAACTCTGTGATCGGCTCAACGTCCCCGGGCGCGGGGATCACCCGGCTGGGGAACCAGTACCAATCCCCCGGTCCGTAGACCAGCATGTGGCCGGTCACCGACAGCCAAAAACCCTTGATCCCCCAGACCCATTTTTCAAGGAGGCTGGCGTCCGTGATGACGCCTCCCGGGGCGGCAACGCGCTGGAATCCTTGGACGAGCATCCGGATGATCCCCAAGTTGCCCAGCAGGACCATCCCGGCAGAAGCGGCCAGGGCGGCAACGAACGAATTCGACCGGACCAGGGAGCGCCATTTCCCATCCACAACCTTCCAGCCGATCAGGTTCCACCCAACCGAGAATGCTCCCATCGCAAGCATGGCGTACAGGGTCGGGAGCACAAGGTTGTACGCAATGGAAGGGACGATCCCGAGGAACTTCATCGGCGTGCCAACGATCACGTAGCCGTAGTAATAGTAGTTGATGTACCCACCGGCAAACCAGGGATCGTAAGGCGGGAAGGTTGTGCTCTTCAGGACGGCATTCAGGTACGAGAAGTTCATCGGGCGTTCGCCGCCTTTGGAGGGATGCCAGAGGTCGGGATTGCCCAGGCGGATGCCCAGGTCGAGGAGGAAGAACCCCAGGAACAAACCCTCGACCAGCAGGAAGTATTTCCACCTGGTTTTCAGTTCTTGCTTGAGTTCCTCGCGCTGGCGGTAGGCCAGCCAGAATCCCAGCAGCCCAACCAATCCCAGACAAATGCCGATCGTCAGCTTGCTGAAGGGGATGCCCAGCGAGCCAGCCATCCAGGATAGCCAGGCCCAGAGCAGCAGGGCAACGATCCTGGCGAGAGGGTAACCATGGTCCGATAACCCCGGGAGTGCTGCCCTCACAAAGGGATAGATGAGAACGCCCGCCGCGAAAATCGTCAGATACCAAAGCAACAGCCCAAGGACCGGGTAGCGGTTCTGCAGGGCATCCCAATCGAAGAGCTCAGACCACGTCCCACCATCTTGCTGGCGGGCAAGCACATTCTCAGGCAGCAGGATATCGGAATACCCTCCCGCCTGGCGCGGCGTCAGGCGGACAACCTGACTGAGGTCCACCGATGACAGGCTTGTCAGCACCTGAACCGGGTTGTAATCCGCCCGCTTCTGGAAGATAAGCACCTTGGAATGATCGTAGACTGTAAAGGCTTCTTCGGCGAACTGGTCATTGATCACCAGCGGTCCAATGGTCGGGTAGGACTCGAAGACGGTCACCAGTTCAAACCCGAGACGACCTTCGAAGTCACCCGGCTGGGCGACGTTGTAACACCAGATCACATCGGCCAACGGCGGACAACCGATCAACTCACGATAGTATTCGGTGGTCAACGGGTAGCGTTCGGGAACCCGGGTGATCGTCGCCCACTGGCGGTTGGACGAGATGAAAATGTAATCTGCCTGGTCTAAGGTTTCTGTAAAGCGAACCAACTTCTCGACGTTATCATCCCAATAAAGTTGAAAGTTCAGGTCACCCCGGTAGATGCCCCCAAAGGCGTCATATCCATCCACCCGGAAGGGCAGGCCCATGTCCCAGTCAGTTTCATTAGCCACCGCGGCTCCGGCAAGGGTCAGCGCGCCACCGCTGGTGGTGATCTGCAAGTAATAAAGCTGCTCCTGGACAAGCAACACCGGGCGGTCGAAGCTGACAGTAAGCGCTTCCCCGCGGGGATCGCCCAACGGAGCAAAGTCCGCAGTGACCGAGCCCGCCGAGAGTGCCTGGTCGGCTGGCGCATCGGGGATGAGCGCCACCTGGATGGCAAGGGTTTGTTCGCCGGCCAGGGCAATGTCTGCAATGTGCGCAAACACAATCTCACTCACCAGTCCATCCCGGTGTGCGACAAAGGCAGTATTGTAAGGGGTCTCCGAGGTGATCTGTGTCCCCCAGGAATAGGCCAGGGGCTGTTGATAGGTACCTTCACCAGCGGTGTCAATACGGACATTGATCGGACCGGGTACATTTTGGTAGATCCAGCGCGAGGCAGCCACGCGCGTCTCCGGGCGGGTGTAGATGCTCGTGAAAGCATAGGCCCAACCGGCGGTCAACGTGAGCACCGTAATCCCGGTAACCAGCGCAAGAGCCGGATAGAAATTAAACCGCCTGGTCTCGGCAACAGATCGGCGCGCCAGACAGAACAGACCCCAAGCCGCCATCATCGCCAGCAGGGGATAGATCGGAAGCTGGTAACGCATGGTCGGGTTGAACTGCAGCGATTGCCACAGGAAATATGCTGCCGTCGAACCCCACAGGAGCGCGTGGCGGGGCCATTCCTTGCAGAAGAGGCGCCAGCCCATCCACAGGAAACCCGCCCAGGAAAGGATCCCCAACGGCAACCCGAGCCCCCAGACGGTCAGGTTCTGGAACGAGTATAGGTGAGACCGCCGCGCCCATTGCAAAGCAAACGGCACATCCGCATCCCCGCTGGCTTGCGCCCGCTGCTCGCGAATGTTAGCGATCCACTGCGGGTTAGGTTTGAGATTGAAGAAGCCCGGACCCTCGAAGGCATACGGCTGGCAGACCCGGAACACGAGCAGGCTGACGAGGGCCCCCATCACAAGATAGACCCAGACCCGGCTGACGAAATCATCGAACGAACGCTGGCGGATGCCGCTGCTCTCCATGTCCCTGCGCAGGTAGCGGATCAGGAGTGCCGCCGGGAGCAAACCAGCTACCACGAACGCGTTCAACTTCGATGCCACTGCCATGCCATAAGCCAGGCCAAAACCCAGCGTTAGCAGGAAGTAGCGGTCACGGAGCAAAGCCTTCAGGAGCGCAGACGGCGGGGTATTCTCCTGCTCACTGCGGAACCTCACCCCTGGCGTGCCGGGATGGAGCGATATCTCCACCGCAAAATAGATCGCCAGGAAGATGAAAAAATTGGTGAATGTATCCACCGTGAAATAATGGGACTGCTGGATCTGTAGCACAGCCAGGGACGCAAAAGCGGCAGCAAGCAAGGCAACCTTGCGCCCGTACAGCCGGGTGACAATCAGGTACAGCAGGACGATCGTACCCAGGTCAGCAAGGGCTGAGAGCTGGCGCCCAACGATGGTCACCTGATCGTAGCCGGTAAAATATGGGTCTGCAGTGATCCTGCCAACGACTCCTCCCCAAAAAGTGTCCGGGTTGATATTCCCCGCCAGCGAATCCACCCAAAGGCTGAAGTCCTGCATCAGCTCGGCGGTGTAGCGGGTCAGGAACATCGGCAGTGTGCCGTACACAAAAGTGGGGAAGCCGCGGTTGTGGGGGTTGATCGTGGATGTCTGCGTATTGAAATAGTCCGAAATCCCCAGCCAGACTGTTTGTTCCTGTGGGCAGATTTCCACCGCTAAGGCCGGGTCGGTGCACTTCTTGACTTGCATGTTGGTCTCGACCATCGTCAGGAAGCGTTCATCCGGATGGGGGTGCTGGCGGTCGTCCCAGCCAACGCCGACCAGGCGGAAATATGCTCCCACCAGCAGGACAAGCAGAAAGAGAAGATCGTAAACCCGGGCTCGGGAAGGTGATGTTTTCATGGGCTATGGGTTGGGAAGATACTGCGCCGGGACTAAGAAGATCCAGAAATCATGTCCCTCAACGCTAGAATCATACAAGGATAAGGTCCCCTGCGGGTAAAGTTCCTGCAGGATGTCCAGCGACGCCTGGTCATTTGCCTCAGGCTGAACCAGGTTTGCCTTGACGATAAAGAGTTTCGGCCCGGAGACCTCCAGGCTGTTGGGAATGCCTTCCGGCCAGAGGGCAAAATCGCGGTCGGGGATGCCAGCCCAAACCCCAGGCAGGCGCGTGTCCACCCAGTGTGGAAAGGGTACGATCCAGACCGAATCCGTGGTCCCGTAGGTGAGTTTGAAATTGCGGATTACCAGGCCCATCTCTGATGAGTTCCATGCGCCGCCGCGGAAGGATTTCGCGAACTGGTTGAAGACCAGGTCGTAATTCTGGACCAGCGCCCCACTGACCAGCAGGGCAAGGAGCGACCAGGTGACTACAATACCCGGGACGCGCCGCGTCCCAGCCCGGACGCTGGTCAGGATCCCGTCCAGGGCCAGGGCAGCAACCAGGAACGCCGGGATGAATGCCCCAGCGGCCCGGTTAAGGGCCGGGTTTTCTCCGGGGAAAGCAAGCGACAGGGTGGAGGGGAGCTGCAGGACAGGGATGGAAACCAACAGGAACAGGTCGATCCACTGCCGCGTGCGAATGTAGCGGACCAGCAGGAAGATCCCTCCGAGCATGAACAGGGACCCCGAGAAGATATCGAGCGCCGGTCGGTTGGGAATCGAATGGACCCAAATTTCGCCATTATCCCAATTGTACATGCGCAGGCCGTTCCAGATGTTCGACCCCAGGATCTGCCACCACGGTCCCGGCAGGGGCACCTCGGAACTGCCCACGCGGGTCAACGTCCGGTAACCAAAGCTTTCGGGGTTATCCATGCTGTAGCGCAGTAACGGCAGGAAGACGACCAGCGAGACCAGCACCACCAGGCTCAACCGAATGACCGCCTGGCGGCGCGCCCCCTGCGATTGGGCATGGACCATATACAAAACAATCGCGACCACAACAAGGATCGGCACGATCCGGAACGGGCTGTACCCGTGCAGGCCAAGCCCCAGAAAGAGACCGGATAGGATGAAATCGTTGCGACTGCGCCTGCGCAGGCCGCGAAGGAGGTAGAACAACGTCGGGGCGACAAACAATGGATATAAGGGGAAACGCAAGCCCATCCGGCTGATCACATTCGGCCAGTAGGCAATTCCCGTCAGGAACATTGCCAGCAAGCCCACCCGCTTGTTGCCGACTTCCTCGCCGAGTAGATACATGTACGGCAGGGTCAACAGCCCGCACAAAACAGTGCCGATCTTCAGGCTCAAGAATGAGATCCCCGTCCCAAACATGGCGGCAACCGCGACGGTGAGGTACATCTGGAGAGCCTCGCGCCCGGTGTTGCGGGGGAAGAAAATGCTGTACTTGCCCTCGGTGATATCAAAGACATCCAGGACCTTTTCGGCATGGTCGCTGAACGGCTCAACCGGCACACCATTGATGTCGTAGACCCGGAAGAAGACCACAGTTGCGACAACCAGCAGCAACAATACAGTCCACCGCGAGATGCGAATCTGCCAGGTTTCGCGAGCGAGGAAGTCCCTGACCCTTGCCAGGAGAGCCGGGGCTCCCGGCCTGAATTCCCACAGCGACAGGATAAACCCGGCAAACCCCAGGATCCACAAAGCCAGGTTCGTTTTCGTAAACAGGTTATGGCCAAACGATGCGAATGCCACAAGTGAAAACCCTATGCCAATTGTAAAGGGGATCAAGCGAATGGTCACCGGTTTCTGATCGGCAACCCGTTCGGGAGCCGTGGCAATCGCCCAGTCACCGCGCAGGAAGCCCCACACCCCCAAGATGATGGCAAAGAGGTAGAAGACCAGGCCGATCTCAGCCGTGCGGTCCGGGGGCTCGAAGGATGCTTGTCCGATCAATGCCAGGCCCAGGGCTAGCAGACTTCGCCAGGGGAATGGACGTACGGCGGTCTCTTTCACCGGCTCTGGTTCTGCCGCAGGAGATCTCTGCCCGGCATCCACTCCTATTTCCCCAGCCAGGACTGGTCGGATCGGCACAGGCCCCTCATCACCATCCTCGTCCACGCGCCGGAAGGCAAGTTGGGAACGCACGAAGGCGAGCAGCGTGTGCCGATCCTTGAAGATTGATTTTAGATAATCAAGTACGCTTGGTTCTTCCATAGGCCTCAAGGGTTCTTTTCGTTTTTACGGGCTACTACCATGATACTCTCACCCAGCCGTAAGGGCAAGAACACCAAACCGGTGATTGCCTGGAGCCCTCCCGGGGCACCAAAGACCAGTTTTTGAATGGCCTTCGGAACGACTGGAAGATAGGGCACATCCCAGAACCCGTCAGAGAAGACCCGTAGCGGTTTGAAGCCGGCTCCAGTTAGTAGCGCAAGCCATTCGGATGGCGGTTTCAAGGCAATATGGGTAGGGTCCTGGTAGCCGATCCAGCGGTCACCCTTCCAGGGTTTGAGCAGCGAGTCCAGGTTGGGCGTCGAGAGGACCAACATGCCGCCGCCCTGGACGATGCGGCCCAGTTCTTTGATCGCCCGTTCCGGGCGTTCAAGATGTTCGACGACATGCTTGATGATCACAACGCCAAAGCTGGCATCAGCAAAAGGGAGCGCCTCCGCAGAAGCGAGAGACAGGGATGTCTGCACGGCGACCTGCTGCGACTCAGCCAGCGCCCAGGGATTGACATCCACCGCCCAGGTATCGAAATGGCCTTCCAACTGACTGACCAGGTGGCCCATGCCGGAACCAATCTCGAGCAGGCGTACCCCCCGCCGGCCATAACGGCGGGCCAGCAACGCATAGAACCGGTTCGACCACCAGTACTGGCGGTACTTGGCGAAGGAGACATCTTTGTAAGTATCGGAAGAGAAGTATCTCTCGTCAAAAGGCATATCAAGCCTTGCGCGCCACGTAAAAGGTGAAGGTGCCATCCTGCACCGGCTCCGGGGTTGCGTAACGCCGGATCATGCGTTCCGTCAGCCACAGATTCCATCTCGTCGGGGCGATGATCCATCTACCGGTGAGTCTTTTCGCAACCAGCGAAGGCAGGCCGAAATAATGGCCCCATTCTAACACGCGCATCGCCGCTGGCGGGAAGTAGTGCCACCACTGCTCCAACCGAAACCCGGTTCGTTCGAGCCGCTCCTGCCAGGCGTCTGGTCTGTCGGCATGGTGGACGCGCGAGATCCGCCGGAACCACTCGATATACTTCTTTCCCAGCAAGCGGGAAAGGGACAGCTCTGAAAAGTAGCGCTGGTTTGGGACGCAAAAGATGAATCGCGCTCCTGGCATCAGGACGCGGGCCACATCCGCCAAGACCCCTTCAACGTGCGGGATATGTTCAAGGACAGAGTTGCTGAATGCAGAGGCGAAATATCCATCCGGGAAAGGTGCGGCGGCTCCATCTGCTTCGACCAGATGGTGATAGGCGCCAACCTTCCTGGCTTCGTGGATGGGACCGTGCCACAGGTCGATGCCGACATCGACCCGCCGGTCAAACGTGCTGCCCGCAAAATGGCCGTCTCCGCAGCCGATATCGAGGACAGGCGCAGGCAGGTCGAGGGTCTGGTAAAACCCCGCCTCCACCGCCCGGACCAGCGCCCGGAAGTAGGGCAGTTCACGGAGTTGGATGAAGAGGTGATCTTTCATAGGGTAACGGGGAGATGCAACAAGCGGCATCCAGGCAGATCAGCGCCTGCCCTTCTTCCGCAACAACCCCTCAAACAACCGCTCATAGTCCTGTGCCACCCGCATGGGGTCATACACCCCTGCCAGCGCGTCCGTATCGCAACGGTATTTACCCTTGTCGGCAAAGATGGCCAGCAAGCCCTGGGCCAGTTCGTCTGCGCTGCCGATGGCAGCGACTTTTCCCATATCATGCATCTGCACCGGGCGGCGTACTCCTGGCAATGCAGAGGCCACGCAGGGGACATTGTTCATCATCGCCTCAATCTGCACCAGGCCGAATGCCTCGGTTGAATTCAACGAAGGAACGACCAGCACGTCCAGATTGGGATAAAAGGCAGCCATCTCCTGCGAACTGAGAACACCCAGGAATGTCCACTGCCCCCTGGCTTCATATTCTCGGATGCGCGGCATAAGCCGGTCTGCGTAGGCCTGCTCCCCGAGCACATTCTGGTACTGGCCAGCAAATAGGACTTGCGCCTGCGGATATTTCTCCAGCACCGCCGGCATGGCATCCAGCAGGACTTCAACCCCCTTTTCGGCGGCCAAGCGGGCCGCCATCCCGACAACCGGACCCTGTGCCCGGATGCGGTGCGTAGCGGCAAATTTCTCAATTGCTCCAGGGGTAGCTGAAGGTAACTCCACCGGGGGGAGGAATGCGCTCAGCTTGTGGGTGTATTTTGATAGGTACGGTGAATGATCAGCGTAATCCTGGGTATAGGTCACGATGTGGTCAGATAGCAGCCCGGCCATATTGTTCTGGAACTGGACGACCAGGTTGACCATCCGGTTGAACATACCGGGTGGGAGAAGCAGGTCGCAGTGATAGGTCAGGAGGGTTGGTTTGCGCAACAGCCGACCGCGGAAGGCCACCCCGGGCGCGTCGAACTGTGGCAGGTGCATCTGGACGACGTCGTGCTCCCAGACGAGGTGGGTGGCCACCAGCCCGAACGTCGGGGCGAGGACGCCTTTGCTGACCCGTGCCGCTACCGGGACACGGATGATCTTGACGCCATCCAGGACCTCTGCGCGCGGCAGGTCCTTATCATACTGCGTGGTCATCACGGTTACTTCGTGGCCGCGCTTTACGAGTGCCCGCGCCAGGCGCTCGGCATAGATGGTCAGGCCGGAGGTGTGCGGGCGGTAGTAAGTCAGTACGGTGAGGATTTTCATCTCTGGTGTCCTGGTTCAATCGTAGAGCAGTGCTTTCAATGCGGCTGATGGTTGTTGGCCAGGATGTCGCAGTAGAGGTCAGCCGGCATGCACCCCTCGCATTCCAGTTGCAGGGTTGCATGCGAGACACCGTGTTTCTCACGCAGCATTTTGGTGACCGCTGCCTGGATGGACACCCCCGCGCTCACAGGCAGATCGTCTGTCAGCAGGTGCGCCGAAAGCGTCCGCAAGGACTGGTTGATGGCCCAAACATGCAGGTCATGAACACCGCGCACACCGGGGACGGCCTGGATATCACCGATCATGGCCTCCATGTCGATATCGGCAGGGGTGGCTTCCATAAGGATATCCACCGACTCGCGGATGATCCCCCAGGCATTCCACAAGATCAAGAGGCCGATGAAAACGCTGACCAGCGGGTCGACCCAGAATGCACCGGTAAACAGGATGACCACGCCCGCCACAACCGCGCCCGTGGTGGAGAGTACATCACCCATCAGGTGCAGGAAGGCGGCGCGGATGTTCAGGTCATGCTCGCTGCCGCGGCGGATGAGCAGGGCGGTGACAACATTGACGATCACGGCGATGACCGCCACGATGACCATCAGGCCGGCTTCGACCTCGGGCGGCGAGAGGAATCGCCGGTAGGCCTCGTAGAAGATGCCCAGGGCGATCAACACCAGGGTAGTCGAGTTGAACAAGGCGACAAGAATACCGGCGCGGTGATACCCGAAGGTCTTGCCGGAGTGGGATGGACGCTGGGCCAACTGCAGGGCAAACCAGGAAAGCCCCAACGCCAGCACGTCGGTGAAGTTGTGCGCCGCGTCGGTCAGCAAGGCCAGTGAATTGGACATGAGACCAGTGATGATCTCGACAACAACAAAGACCAGCGTGATGACCAGTGATAGGGCCATCCGCCGGGTGACCTGGCGGGTCAGGTCGGGCAGGTGGGTATGGTTATGGCTCATAGGCTAAGACAGGCTGGATTATAACCCAACCGATCAGCATGACAACAGCACCGCATTGCCTCAAATAGAATCTTACTATTGGTAATATCGTTGCCTCAGAAAGAATGTTACCTTATGACGGAGCCGAAAGGCGCCGGAGGAGAACATGATGAGTCAACGAAGCAAGCGAGAATTGTTTGAGGCGATCCGT
>JBDRPT010000131.1:0-10283 GCA_043826785.1 Chloroflexota bacterium
ATAAAGCGTGTGCAAACAAGCTACAGGATAATATTGATGAAGTTGTCAAGTCCGCAGAAAAGTTGATGACCACACAGAATAATCCTTCAGCTGATTTGCGGTATCATGTTTCTAAAAACTTATGACGCTTTACTTAGTACCTGTCAAAATGATATTAATGGAAAATCCCTGCCTGGGCAGGTGGTATTCGGTCAGCTTTGGAATCAGCCTGGGGATCACTTGGGGGAACATCAAGGCCTGCCCGCGAGATGATGCGGGCAGGCCTGATATCAGTTACTACAATACTTCAGCGCAGAGTTGGCTGGATCTGGACGACTACTTCTCCTTGCCTTCCAGGTTCTTCGTCCAGCGGTCGACCGCGCGGCCGGCAGATTCGCGTGAGCCAAGGCCGAAGGCCAGGGCCGCGGCTATGCCTATGGTCCCGAGCAGGACGCCGAAGGCGATCGTGATGATCTCGCCGGCCACGCCGACCTGGCCGAGGGCCATCGCCGCAACCAACACCAGGATGGCTACACGAGCGAGGCCAGCCATGAAGGCGGCATTATCGCCACCTGCAGTGATGATAACCTTGCGGGTCAGGTTGGCGATATACAGGCCAACTGCGAAGATGACCAAGGCCAGCAATACCTGTCCACCGAAGGCCAGGAACGCGGCCAGGATTTCCGCCAGGAAGCCTAAACCGAGCAAAGCGGAGGCTTCCATGCTCGCCAGCAATATGACTGCCACCAGGACAATGTAACCGACAATTTCCGAGAGTGAACGCTGTCCCTCGGCGGGGGCGATCCGCAGCCCGAGGATTTCGGGCAGGCGGTCAAAGCCGATGCCGGTCAGCAGATTGCTCACCAGCCCGGAGACCAGTTTGCCGGCGAAATAGGCCACCAGCAGGATGATGATCGCCCCGAAGAAGATCGGGATGCCGTTCATTACCGCGGTCAACATGGTGATCGCAGGAGCAGAGATGGCCTGTACACCCAGCGCGGTGAGCGCAGTGATCACAGCCGGGATCAGGATCAGGATGTATACGATCGTGCCGATGATCTTGGAGAGCGGCTGGGTCTGGTTCTCCCCGCTGACGCCGATCCGTTCACCGAACTTGTCGATGTTGGTCGCGGTAAGCAGGTTGACCACGATCTGGCGCACGATCCGGGCGATCAACCAGCCAACAAACAGGGCGATGGCTGCCGCAAAGATGTTGGGGATCGCACCGAGGATGTCATCCACCACACCGGTGACCGGCTCGACCAGGCCCTGCATACCGAGGGCACTCAATACCGCCGGCAGGAAGAGCAGGAATACCAGCCAGAAGACACCTTTGGCCAGCGAGTCGCTGACGGGCATCTTGCCTTTTTCCAGAGCTGCTTCGGAGGTCAGCCGTTCCTCGAATTTTGTCAGGCGCAGGGTGCGCTGGACGATGAATTTGACGACCGTCGCCACCAGCCAGGCCAGGAGCAAGATCAGCACCGCACCGAGCAATTGGGGCGCAGCCAGGGCGAGTTGACCAAGCATGGCATTCAACGGCTCAGCAACAGCCGGAAGCTGTACGGCCTGGAAGAATGCCACCAGCACAAACAACATGATCAGCCAGAAAACAGCTGTCGAGATCCACTTCTCGATATTCAAAGTGGTTTTTTCTTCGCCTTCACCAACTGCGCCAGCCAGGCGGTTATCCAGGTTGGTGCGCTTCAGCAGGCGATAGACCACTGCCGCGACGATCTTGGCGATGATCCAGCCTACAAAAAGGATGGCGAGGCCGAGCAGGAAGTTCAAGACATCCTCCCCGATCAAGGCCAGCAACTGTGCAAACAAGTCTTCGAACATGATTTCTCCTTTGGTTTGAATGAATAGATGATATGGTATTGTACCATAGCTTAAAACCCCAATATTCTAGATAGTCACGTCAAATTCAGAGGTCTTTTGGTCTTGAGATGATAGAAATGACCGCAATCATGGTTTGACCAGCCTCCACGCCGCCGGCAGGGCCAGGGCAGCCAGGAGGATCTTAACCGTGTCGCCAACCAGGAAGGGCAGGACACCAACTGCCAACGCCTGCGGGAGACTGCCCAGCACGAACGACAGCCAGCCTGCCCCGCACAGGTAGATGACCAGCGTCCCGGCCAGGAAGGGCAGCCAAGCGGTGCGGACTGTCCGCTCGAGGCCGCGCTCAGCCAGCCGGCCGACGACCCAGGCCGCGAGGGCAAAGCCAACCAGGTAGCCGCCCGTTGGACCCAGGGCGTAAGCCAGCCCGCTGGCACCACCGGCAAAGACCGGCAATCCACCCAGGCCGAGGGTGGCATACAGCATCAGCGAGACCGCCCCGCGGTGCGAGCCGAGCGCGACCGCGACCAGCAGCACGGCGAAGGTCTGACCGGTGATCGGCACCGGCGTGAAGGGCAGCGGGATGCGCACCTGGGCCAGCAGGGCGACGAGCAGGGTCCCAGCCAGGACCAGGCCCAGGTCGCGCAGCCAGGCCCGGGAGGCGGGGAAAAGACGGTCTGAAAGTGTGAGCGCGAGTGTTGAGAACATGGTTTCCTCCGTGGATTACAGAGTACTGCGTAAATAACTGACCCCAAATCGTCGTTTATTCCTTGCTCGTTTGCTGTTTCAGTTCACATATTTATGCAAGAAGCAGTAATTCAAAGTGGTTAACCCGAAGCGGAGGAAAAGGTTATGAGCCTGTGTCTCCACGGCCTTAAAATTAACTCCGCTTTCTGTTTATATTTCGAACCGAGAACCACCTGAGGAAAGGTGAAGCATGAAAAGTACACTGGGATGCAGCAGGAAGACTACCCCCATCCCCGCCCTTACCGGATTTGATTTGGATTTCTGCTTAGTCTATGAACTCTATCACTCATTTCGCGGTCTCATTATCAGCACCAAGGTGCTTATGGGCAATTGCCAAGAAGTCGGAAAAGTGTTTGTGGAAGTAATATTCAGTGCCTGTGTAATCAAGCAGCCCCCCGCCTTGACCTTTCTTCATGAAATCTATCTCTAGAATTCTGAAAGCTAATGCCTCTGCAATCACCTCTGCAAGAACAACATGATATTTTGGATCGGAGACTCCAGGGTAGCCTGAACCTTCTTGTGGCATTCCCAAATACTTTCTAATTGAAGGGTGCTTGGCGCCAATTAACAACATAAACGGGTCTGCAGGCTTGTCCCACTTGTACCGCACGGAGCCAAAATCATCCTCCACAGGTCTCGTTTTGATGTTTATGCCACTCTTGGGTTCACGATTTTCAACAGCTATGCCTGTTTGTGCGGGATCCAGTTTTTGTACTTTGGCAGTAATTGTTCCTTTTGCTTTTAGCCGTCGCCCTTCAACTCGGCAAATACCTGTCCATACATTTGGTGAATTGCTCTTCCTCAGCCGGCATTTCCCACCACCCCTGATAACAATGTCAGGATTGTCAGATGTCAACTCTACAGTGGTTTCATCACTATGATTGACATTGCTCTTAAGACGTAACGTCAGCGGTTTTTCTTTTAGAATCTGTAATGTATAATGAGGTTTTTCAAATGTGAGCCCGTCCGGTATTTGTTCTGGTGGCGGGGGAGCGATGACACGTGCGCTTAACAAATCGCTATAAAGCCCGCACCGAACCTCAATATATTCTTCTGCTCCCAATTTAACACCTTCAAGTGTAAAAGTTGTTCGTCCGATTGTCCCTTCCTCTAGGTACTGTTTGAATGGAACAGGAGAAGAGCGAACCCCAATGGCCTGAGGATTACTGCTCGTTATATCTACCATCCATGACGGATCTATCGCTTCGTAATGCTTGACCATAACAGAAAAAGTTTTTGATTGACCTACAACAATATTCTGTTCACCGGGTGGAATAATGTGCAGACCCGCTCCCAGTCGCGCTATTTCAGCGTCAGTCAATGTAACTGTTGAATCCTCTTCTCCCAATTCTCGAAGTTTATCTTCAAAAAGCTTGGATGCCTCCTTGGATAAATTGTTCAGCTTCTTGGTTAAGTCTTCATCCACAACATCTCTTTTGGTGTCCGCTTCTGCTTTCTTCAATTCCTCGATAAATGGACGAAGTATGTCTGAGCATTTCTTGTAAAGCTGTTGCGCAAACGTATGCTCGGCAATCAAACCGTCACGCATTGGGTCTAATAACCTGATTGGATTCTCAGACGGATGTTCGGGAGCATCTGGATTTTCTTCTTCGCGGTCTTCATATTCCCGAACCAGTTGCTCAATGAAGTCGCATCTCAATTCACCAGTAAAATGCCAAGCCAGAGGCTCAGAATCCAGACCGAAGTAAATACAATCATGAATAGCTACACCACTCTTAACCAGAATTCCTTCGCGATATAGTGAACGGTCTTGTGTAAAGGGAGTATCGTGTTTTCGAATTAGAAGATGTGCCTTGGCTCCTGGATAATTCGGGATGGCAAACTCATCGTCGTAAACGATTTTTCCTTCCGGGTACTTATACACCAACTTGCTTTTTCGATCTTGGGATAGATCCACAAGCACAACTTCCCGTTTAGGGCTGGAAAAAATGTCTCGCAGACTGTAATACCGAGGAAATTCTTCAGCGAGTTTTCCGTGCTGTCGAACGTTAAATCTATTACTAACTTCGATGGTAACTATTGTCCCATTGCCTTTTGGTATTCCAAGTCGCTTTCTTATTTCATCTGTGGCCCTTATCGGTTTATTGCCTTCCCATCTACACTTCAGAGAGGGAGGAATTATCAAATGGTTATACTCGTTATCTTTTACACTCTCAAAGTGTATAGTACCGAATGCTGCAACGTCTTTTGCGCCACGCCCATGTAAACCGCGTCGCTTTTTACCTTTTTCTGAACCCGAAGTTCGCCCGCCGAGTGTACCCATCTTTCTAAAAAGATCTTCTCTACTCATTCCCATCGCGCGATCTCGGACAATCACAATTGTAGGATGAGGCTTTCTTTTTCTTTCAATCTCAATGAGTATTTTTCCCGAAGTTTGGATTCCTTGTTCCTCCAAATCGAGATAACTGTCATCAGAGTTTGTAATAAGCTCTACCAGCCCGCGCTCAATCTCACTCCTCATTGCCCTTTCCATGTTTTCCTTTTTATAGCGAGGATTTGCAAACAGTTCCCATTCGTTAGGAATAGAAGTTTTAGTACTCATTCTATGGCCTCCTGCTCATTTCAGAATGTTCACAAACTTTTCTTGACAAAAACCTACATATCGCTTTATCTCATCCTGCTTTTTTTTCTCTGCAATAGAGAGAAGCTGCTCTAATCTATCGTTCAAGATTTCCGGAGAAGTGTTCACTGTGCAGACTAAGGATTCGGCAAATTCAGCATGTGATATATCTGCTTGATCTCCATCCCGTAAAAACTTTCGATAACCGGTACTGTTACGTAGTTCTTTTAATTTTCTATCAGTATCGAGACGTTCACCTATCGTGGCATGTTTTCCCAGAGCCTCTTCTATTCTTTGCTTACTAATCTCAATCCACTCAACTCCATGTGGAGTGAGTTTCCACCGCCCGATGTGTTTCTTTCCTTTTTGTCTTTCACTTCCCCCTTCTACTAATGCGCCATATTTTTGTTTTTTCGCGTCGCCGAGAGAAAGATAAGCAGTATGATTGTCGGGATACTCAGGATATTTTACCCACGAAAATTTCGATGGGGCGAGTTCAAAACATTTCAAGGCAATATCCTCGGTGTGGACACGGTCGCGCCAACCCCCAAGCAAATATAAAGCATAGACAGCAATATCTATATTGCTTAAGTTTTCTGTACTTAGTGGGTTCATTGGTCGTCTCCTGTTGACGGCTTTGTTTTGTGAGTCATACCCACTGAATTTTTACTTGTTCTTCAACAACTTTGAATTCGGTATCGCCCGTCACCAAATCCGCCTTTTTGGATTTGGCGAGGGCTACTGCGTAACAATCCGCGTACGACATTTTGTTCTTTGACTTGAACTGCGCCGCTTCTTGGGTGAGTTCCCAATCCACATCTACGAATTGAATGCGCAGTTCACGCAATTCCTTGATACTGCCATTTGCTTCTGCCTCTGAAATTTCGCGGGCGATGATGTACCAGACCTCGCCAGCATTAACCACTGACATAGAGACCGGGATTCCGTCCTCATGTGCGCCGGCGATCAGGTCAGCGACTTGCTGGCCGGCAGGTTCATCTTCAAGATAGGCGATGACCGACCAGGAATCGAGCACCAGGGCTTTGGGTTTGCGCGGCATTTAGAACTCCTTTTCCCTTTCCTTCTCAGCCATCAAGGCTTTCATCAACCCCTTGCCTTTGTACTTGCCACGCAGGGAATGGATGTACTCCCGCGTGATGGGGGTCAGGATGATTTTTTTGGTCTGTTCATCCACATCGATTTGAAGGTAAGTCCCTTCCTTGACGCCCAATTTGCGCCGGATCTTCGCCGGGATGACCACCTGTCCCTTGGATGTGACAATTGTCTCCATGGAATTCTCCTTCCGAATTCTATTGAAGGTATACCATGAACAACTATGTAAGTCAATATTATTTTGTCTTACAATTTCGTGGTTTCGGAAAATAAAAAAGAGCCGGCGAATTATCTGCCCGGCTCTTTTCCATCTGTGCTATCTCTATCGCCTTATTTCCTGGATTTCGCCTTCAAAATAACATTATCCCCAACCTCTCACCTCATATCCACCTACACCGCCCGGACGACCACCTGGTAGCGGTAGATGTCCGTCGCCTTTTTTCATTCCGACGCTCTGCGTCGGAATGCGCGCCGGGACGCTCGGCGTCCTGCCTCCGGGGGGTGACGACGCTGAGCATCGTCACTAAGAAAAGTCTTTTACTTCTTCCCGAACTTCGCTTTCAGGATATCCTCCAGCGTCGGCTGGCCGATCTCCTGCAGCTCGTAGCGCACCCGCTGGTGGGGCTTGTTGATCTTGATGATCCGGGTCAGGTCGATCGGCGTGCCGATGATGACCAGATCCACGTCAGATGCGTTGATGGTGGCTTCCAGGTCTCTGGTCTGCGCTTCGCCGTAGCCCATCGCCGGCAGGATGGGACCGGTCTTGGGGTATTTCTCGTAGGTGGCCGCGATGGACCTGACTGCGAACGGGCGCGGGTCGACGATCTCGGCCGCGCCGAAGCGCTGGGCAGCCACGAAACCGGCACCATAGGCCATCTCGCCGTGGGTCAGCGTCGGTCCGTCCTCGATCACCAGGACGCGCTTGCCCTGGATCTCTGAGGGGTTATCCACGAACAGCGGCGAGGCGGCTTCGATGACGGTGGCATTCGGGTTCAGGCGGCGCAGGTTATCGCGCACCTTGATCACCGCCTGCGGGTCGGCCGTGTCCACTTTGTTGATCACGAACACATCCGCGTCACGGACATTGGTCTCGCCGGGGTAGTAGCTGCTCTCGTGACCGGGGCGGTGCGGATCGGCCACGACGATCTTCAGGTCCGAAACGTAGAACGAGAAGTCGTTGTTGCCGCCGTCCCACAGGACGATGTCCACTTCCTGCTCGGCCTGGCGCAGGATTTTTTCATAGTCCACACCGGCGTAGACGATCACGCCGTTGTCGATGTGCGGTTCGTATTCCTCGCGCTCCTCGATGGTGCACTCGTGCTTGTCGAGGTCGGCGTAGTCGGCGAAGCGCTGCACGGCCTGTTTGACCAGGTCGCCGTAGGGCATCGGGTGGCGGATGGCGGCCACTTTGTAGCCCATCGCCCGCAGGATCAACGAGACGCGCCGGGTGGTCTGGCTCTTGCCGGACCCGGTGCGCACCGCGCAGACCGAGACGACCGGCTTGCTCGACTTGATCTGGGTGGCCTTCTCGCCCATCAGGCGGAAGTCGGCCCCGGCGGCCAACACCATCGATGCCTTGTGCATGACGTATTCGTGTGGCACGTCGGAGTAGGCGAAGACCACCTGCTCGACCTTGAGGTCCTTGATCAGCTTGAGCAGGTCCTCTTCGGCATGGATCGGGATACCCTTGGGATACATTTTCCCCGCCAGGGCGACCGGGTAGGTGCGGCCTTCGATGTCGGGGATCTGCGTCGCCGTGAAAGCCACGACATCGTAATCCTTGTTATCCCGGAAGAACACGTTGAAGTTGTGGAAGTCGCGTCCGGCGGCTCCCATGATCAGGGTACGGATGGGGGTCATGCAGTTTCTCCTTACGTAGAAATGATTTTCAGACAGGCCGCCTCCATGCCCGGAAACATTGGCAGATAGCCGGTCTCCGGCGCTTTGCAGAGACCCGCCGCCCCGCAGGGCGCCTCCATGGCAGGCTGGCGATCGGCTGAATTTCGTAGCAGCCGCTACGTCACATCACTTCTGGGGCTGTGATGCCCAAAAGCGCCAATGCATTGGCAAGGGTCTGTTTGGCGGCTGCCACCAGCCGCAAACGGGACTGCCGGATGCCCACCTCTTCGGATTGCAGGACAGGCACGGCATGGTAGAACGAGTGGAACGCATTCGCCAGATCATAAGCGTAGGTCGCCATGATCAGCGGGCGGTACTCCCGGGCGGCCTGTTCGACCACCGCCGGGAAACGCGAGACCAGGTCGATCAACTGGACCTCGTGGCCGGTCAGGGCATAATCGAATTTCCCCTGGTCGGGGAGTTCGCCGGCCTTACGCAAGATACTGGCGGCGCGCACGTGGGCGTTCTGGATGTACGGCCCAGTGCGCCCGTCGAAGTTGAGCGCTTCGTTCATGTCGAAGACGATGTCTTTGTTATTATCCACCGAGAGCATGGAATAAGCCAGCGCACCCAGGCCAACCTGCCGGGCAATACTCTCGCGCTGGTCAACGGGCATGTCAGGATTCTTGGCGGCAATCTCAGCCAGCACCCGGCGAATAGCCTCGTCGACGACATCCATGAACAGCACCACCCGTCCACGCCGGGCGGACATGGCGCCCTCCGGCAGGCTGACAAATCCGTAGCCCAGGTGGTAGCATTTCTCTGCCTGCGGGAAACCCCACAACTTGAGAATGGCAAATGCCTGTTGGAGGTGCAACGACTGGCGCACATCCACCACGTAGATCGAGCGGTCGACGTGGTATTGCTCGAACTTTTCTTTCGCCAGCGCCAGGTCCTTGGTCAGGTAAAGCGTCGTCCCATCGGCGCGCAGGATGATGTTTGTACGGTACTTCTCCTTGGTCAGACCGAGTTTCTCGTCGATCTTGACCAGCACCGGTCCGTTCTGCGGACGCTCGTCGTCGGCAATGCCGCGCGCTACCAGTTCCTCGACGATCGCCTTGGCCGGTTCGTCCACTTCGCTTTCGTAGAACCACACGTCCATCTTGATATCGAGCATGTCCAGAATGTCGCTCAGTTCTTCCATGCTCCAGGCGCGCATCTTGAACCACAGAGCGCGCACGTAGGGGTCATTCTCGTCCCACTTGCGCAGCATGTCGCGCCGCTCCTGGTCATATGCCTCGCGGCGGGCCTGCTCATCCGGGGTTTCAGTATCCTTGGGCTCCAAGAGGGCGGTAGCCTCGGAATAGATCTTGAGTAACCATTGGCCGCGGGCGTGGATGCCCTCCGGCTCCTGGCCTTGGTAGAACTTGTCATAGACCCACACGACCGTGATCACGCCGAGACCGATATCCCCCGGATAGGACGCCCGGATCGTTTCGAACCCGGCGAATTGAACGATGCGCGCCAGAACCTCGCCCAGGATGGCGTTGCGGGTATGTCCGATATGGAAGGAGTGGAGCATGTTCGGCTGGGCGTACTCGACCATCACCCGCTCCCCCTTGGTCTCTCCCCGTCCAAAGTCCGCAGCGGATGCGAGGATCGCCTCCACCACCCGGCGGGAATATTCACTCGTGACGAAATACAGGTTCAGGTAGCCCTTTGTGGCATCGATCCGGCTGATGCCTTCAGGCTGGCCAAGGAAGTCGCGCACCTGTTCGGCGATCTGCTGGGCTCGCTGCGGCACAGGGATACCTGGGTTATTACCAAGCCGCGCTTCATCAGCAGCAGTCTGAAAGAATGTCGTTGCCAATCCCCACTCCCCAGTAAATGGGATGGGTTGCCATTTTAATTCGGAGGCTGGCAAGCCGGTATCCGCTAAGAAACCCAGAATTTTGGCCTCAATGGCCTGTTGTAGGCTGTAAAACATCGCTGTACCTGTCCAGTAGTAGGATGGGATTATATCACGCTGGAAATAACGCCTGAAACGGCCGCATTGCCTCAAATAGAATCTTACTATTGGTAATATCGTTGCCTCAGAAAGAATGTTACCTTATGACGGAGCCGAAAGGCGCCGGAGGAGAACATGATGAGTCAACGAAGCAAGCGAGAATTGTTTGAGGCGATCCGT
>JBDRPT010000132.1:0-54867 GCA_043826785.1 Chloroflexota bacterium
ATCCAGAAACGCATCCGGGCGATAGCGCACTTTTTGGTATACTGCATTTCGGAACTCGCTGAGATTGTTTTTGAGCACACAAGAACTTTATCAGCAAGTTCCACTTCTTGTTAAGGTCCAGCGAACTCTAAACTCAAGTAAGACAAACACAGGAATAAGTCTAAAAGAGGCGATCATAAATCACCTTAGGGAATATATTTAGTTTTCCTCCAATCGTGGCGTCAACAATCCGCCGACCCGTCTTTTCATAAGCTTCCTTCGCTAGACGATAGGCACGTTCCGAGCCTTCCAAGTCAGGCAATTGCCACTTGAAACCCTTTCCAAAATAATTGGGGGTGAAATGATTCGGGTCATCACCTTCTGAGACAATCGCCTGGTTGGCTGGTCCTTTGGTGACGAATTTATGGTCGACACCGACAAGAATGACTTCTTTAAACCCCATGTGATAGGCTAATTGTAAGGCCACATATGTGACCGTATTGCCCTCATAAATGCGACCGGTAGCTTGTGGGGAAAAACCTTCTTTCCCGGTAAAGTCGGTATCAATGAAAATTGTCTTGGCGTCGTGCTGGAGCCAGCGGCGGGCGCGCCAAGTGATAAATTTCGGCATTGGTAGAGATTCCATTTCGCTGGCGCACTGCTGGACTACAAGATCGTTTACAGAGGCGAGATACGTTGTGTGAAACCCCGTTTCCGGGAAGATTAGATAAATTCGGTTCAGGCCGAATGTGAACTCCCCACGAAGGTATGCAAGATCAGTCTGACGCAGTGAGGGTCCATTTCCAAGGATAAAGCAACGCTCACCCAAATGACAATCCCGATACTCTCTGAGCTGCCAACTGCTTTCAGCCCAGCGCGGACTGAAGGTCCGGGCAACAACATGTCGGCCGCGATTGTGCCAAGCCCAATAGATGTCTGACCCTGCCTTCCAGACCGGAGCTGGGAGGACCTTCTTGAATGTTTGTTTCATGATCACTCAGTGCTCAGGCGTGCTGTAGCCCCGCCATCCACGACCATCGCCTGACCGGTCATGAACGATGATTGAGTCTCATCAGCCAAAAAGTATATCGCCTGAGCAATCTCAGCGGGCTGTCCTACGCGCCCGTTGACGGTCTTGGCAGCCAGGTTGTCAAGACGAGACTGGATATTACCATCACCGGCATGCCCTCGCCCAAGTCCAGCACGGAGCATGGGAGTGTCCACGGCACCAGGCAGGATAGCGTTAACTCGAATATTATCGGGAGCAAATTCAATTGCCATCGCGCGAGTCAACGCTAGCAAACCTCCCTTACTGGCGGCATAAGCAGAGATATTGGCTGATGTCTGAACCGCATGGACAGAGGAGATATTGACAATCGCTCCACCACCTGCCTTTCTAAAAAGTGGATAAGCTAACTTGGCGCTCAGGAATACTGAGCGCAGATTTGATGCCATGACCGCATCCCATTCGTCAACGGTTGTATCGAGCAGAGGCTTGGCGACCTGCAACGCAGCATTATTAATCAATGCATCCAACTTGTCGGTAAATTGATTCGCCTGCAGAAAAGTGGCCTCCAGTGCCTTTGGATCGGATATATCACTCTGAATGAAGAATACTTCAGGGGTATCACCACTATAAGGGGCGCGGTCTACACCGATAACACGCCAACCCTTCTCGATGAAGAGTTCTACCGTTGCCCACCCAATACCTCCGGCTGCACCGGTGATTAGGACTGTTTTTATTCGATCGGCCATATACATACCATTTTTCACATTTACAAGGATCATTCGTCAAGAGAAAACAAGTTTACATAAAGCTTAACATTCGCGTAATTTCCATAAATGCTAAAATCTTGAAAACTTATCTCATCATTGCAGGTTGTACAAATAATTGCACATGGCGTGAAGGTTTGATCTAGATATTGTTCCAGTTCAGGATAAGTATATATTGTCTCAAGTCGGAAACCGCTCTCGGGTGCGCTTAATAACCACCAAAACAAATATTCTGGATCGTGAGAATCGAGCCTTAATCCAATGTCCTGGCAAGGGAGTGATCGTATGTCGCGAGCCAGTGAAATATAATCATTTCGAACATCTATTAATGTGCCAAAAACCGTACTTTCAGGTGGTTCGATTAAAATACTTCCATTTGTGCATCCCGCAAAACATGGAATTGTAAATGGATCTGTTGAGTTACGCATGGCAATCAGCGGACGAGTACGATTGACTAGCACCCAGGGCATGGATACTACCAGAAAGAACATACAGGCTATCCAAACTAAGTTGGGTTTATTTATTCTACCAAGGGCTACTCCAATTACAGGAGCCCACACTATGAAAAAAGGTAGATGGAAGCGTAGACTATATAATGCATAGTTCATGACAATGGCAAGCGAGGCACACATGGATAGAATCGCGATTACGTACCAACGGAGGACTGAACGCTTATGCCCAGATCGATATTTCGCCAGGAGCATTAAAGTCACAGGTACCAATAAGGCGTGTAATGGGCTTCCTGCGAGATCTTCGTGGTTCCAACCCCAGATCATGTCGAAGCCAGTTAAGTAGGGATCGTAATGGCCAATAAAACCGCGAAACCAGCCAACGATTAGGTGGTTAATGCTTTCCACTGGTGTCACGAAATTGGCTAATGTATTTGCCATGAGCATACCGATGAAAGACATCACCCCGTTCTGTTTTGTCGCCCATCTTGCCACTTCTTCCGCGGGGCCAAGCGGACCTCCAAAGGTGATGAAGTTCCGTGCCCAGTATCCGAGGTTCAATACCAAGATTGTCATTCCACTCATCACTGCTATGGCAAATAGCTCAGGCATCTTTTTCCGTTGTCGGAGCAACACTATGGCATACCACAGTACAACCGGCAGAGCATATGGGTAGAATGTCCCTTTCGTCAGCATCCCGAGACTTAAGGCAAGTGCAAAACTAATCTGCTCACTTTTGTGCAAGTCACGTCGGTAAGCTAAAACAGCAAAATAGAGCAGACATATCAACCAATATGCTGTGACGTAATCGTTTTGTGTGCTGGTGGACTGCAAAATGCCCAGAGGAATACTTATTGCATAGGTAACTGCAACCCAGCGGGCTTTCCGGTCTCCGCCTAGTTGTTCAGTCAAGCCAGCGACTCCGATAAGACAACCGACCATGCTTAGCCACTGAACAAGGTTAGCCAGCTGATCATTCCCCCATAATAATCTAAGATTAAGGATGATGAGTTCTGCGCCGATAGGAAAAATCAATTGAGGTGTATAGACAGTAGCATAATGACGCAGACTTTGATTCTGGGCCCAATGAACCACCCGGCTCATGTGATAGAGTAAAGAGTCAACATTGTTAGGAGGACTGATTAGGGCAATTACAAGCAAAGTCATCGTGATGCACACAACGCCCAATAAAACTAAGCCTTCCCTCCAGCTCAGCGAACCCAGTCGATTGGTGATGGAAGAACTCCCCTGCCGGAGGTACCCCTTACTAATTCCCATCCAAAGCATGATGGATAACCCAAGACACCACGCGATTGCTGCGGTGAGTCGAGTCAATCCGTTGAAAAGGCTGAGAAGTTCTGAGAAAACAACCAGATACCCAGCTAATATCAGCGATGATTGCAAGATAGCCGTTTTCCAGTTGGCTGTGTGAATATCCCGCTGTTGATGGAAGCCAATGATATTTATAAAGCATACGAAGAAAGTCAATATTGGCAGGGATATTAGGAGCACATTCATACTTCTATCTCCAGGTTAAAATTACGGGTTTATTTTCAGACCATCCAATAAATTCTTGATGGTATTTTGATGCACCCTCTCCCAGGCAGATGGGCTGGAGTTGGCATTGTGTGGGGCTATGAGAACATTTACCATTTTCCGCAGGGGACTATCCGCCGGAAGTGGTTCGACTTCGAACACATCCAGCGCCGCGCCGCCAATTGTACCCGAGTTGAGTGCCGCAATGAGGGCTGGCTCATCCACAACCTGGCCGCGGGCCGTGTTGATAAGTACCGAACTTGGCTGCATCATTCCCAGGGTCTGGGCTTTGATCAGGTGATGGCTGGTTGAGTTTAAGTCACAGTTCAAGGAAACAAAATCTGAACGGGATAGCAGATCGTCCAGTTCGGACATCTCCACGCCGGTCTCTGCCAGAAAAACATGGTCTATCTCGACAATATCATTCCCCAAAATCGTCATTCCAAAAGCCCGGGCGCGACGGGCAACCGCCTTTCCGATTGTCCCTACCCCAATAATTCCGAGCGTACACTCATGTAGGGCACGCCCTGGTAATTTATCCCATCCCCCCGCCTTCATGTCCGAGTCCATCCAGGGGTGGCGCCGGGCAAAGGCCAGCATGTAACCAAGGACCGAATCAGCAACCGGAAGGGTGAAAGCATTGGGCGTGCGGCAGACAAGGACTCCCAAGCGGGAAGCTGCCTGCAAGTCTATTGAGTCAACACCTGTACCCCACTTCGAGATGACCTTCAAGCGGGGGGCACAAGCCTCCAAGACGCGGGCAGTGAAGCGATCATCACCGCAGATGGCGCCTTCGAACTGACCGGCATACTTCAGCAAGTCGGCTTCCTCAAGACGCTCATCGACTTCTGGGACAATGATGTCAATCCCGTAACTCGTCAAAAATGGACGAAACCTGTCCAGGGATGGGATCATATAGGGAGCGGATATCAGTACGGTTGGCATAGGATTTTAATCAGACCTACAATAGTTGTGGACTTCTAAGAAATCGAATATATAAGGGACAGGCGATGCGTAGCTTATGTCAGGCAATATTTCATAGTCCGTATTGAAAAAAGTGTTAAATACCATCCGGAAGGTATTGACAGGTGAGATAAAAGGATAAAGGACATCATTCTGTCCAGGGAGGTAGTAAGCATTAAGGATTTTAAACCGATTTCCACCGGATTGGATCCAGGGGCCATGGTCTCCTTGGAGAATGATGATTGGTGGTGTAGCAGATTTTAATATGAGTGTCTCCAATACAGATTTTAACCGGTAATTGACATATGTAACCTGGTTCTGGTAACCCTCCGAATACGCTTGTGATGTGTAACGGTTATTCTCATTCAAAAAGACCTCGGGATCTATATGTTCGCCGGCAGGACCAAACACGAAAGGAGGGTGGGGTTGGATGATATGGATGAATACAAACTTCGGACCTGGCTCTTGTGCCAGTTCCTCGAACTGGTCGAACACGTAAAGAGTGCGCTCGCGGAACCGGTCACCAGCGATCGCTTCAAAGTTGATAATGCCGGCATCACCCAGAGGCCGTACTAGTGTCGTGCGCAAAAGCAGTGCCTCAAACTCGGTTAAGTTAGACCAGAGGAGCGGAGGGGTTAAGTAGACATCAGCATCATCCAGTTCGCTCCAGGCAAAGCCGGTTGAAAACGCAATCGTACGGTACCCTGCTTCTTCAAGCATCCAGCGGACAGCTCCGTACCGGAGCGCCTGCCAGAGTGGGCGACGTCTATACTTTGTCGGATCTTGAAAGGCTCGATCCAAGTTTTGCAGGTAGTCCATGTTCAAGGATGACGCAAGGGATGTTTCCGTGCGGAGGTAATTACTCTGGCTGCAGGCAGCTACATAAAATCCCATCTCTTGAAGTTGCTCTTCAAATTCCGTATTGTCATACCCGTATGCTCTTTCTAGAAGATCAGCCCGGGCATATGAATCCAAGATGATGTAATAAATATCCGGTGGCGTCTTGTCATCGCGAATCTGCAAACTCTGAATCGGGGCAAACTCTGCACCAAGCATCCGGACCTTTCGAGGAAACGACCAGTGGACGATCTGCCCGATTGATAATATCACGAGGCCCAGGGAAAGACTATTCAGTACAGGGGTTGATTTCTCATAGTTTGTGGTCCAACGAAATACCCACAGGGAGAAGAGAATCAACAATGCTGCCCATGGACCTAATAACCAGGAATGTAGATTATTAATTTCCCAATTATCAGTGATAATGTTGAAAATATGTCCATAAGCAAAAAATAGGAATAAAAACAAAGCACAGGCAAACGCCGCCCTATGTGGATTGTGGAATGCCTGACGAAAAATCAGGAAGATGGCTAGGGTCCCAACAAGCGCGAGGATGATGGTCCGGGTCCCTGCTGGATAATTAATCTCGGCAACATTATTTACCAGTAAGGCGAGAGTGGGATAGGCGCTAAACAGGAAAGGATACCAGGGAAGGTAAATTAAATTGGATAGTTTTTTGTTCACAGGCGAGGGGAGCATACTTACTCGCGGCTTTGTTGCAGAAACTCAGCGATCGTGAAGTCAAATTCCTCGTCGATATCCCAGGCTTCAGCGGATTCGATCTCGAACAACAGCGGTGAGTCTCCAAGCCGGTTCCCCCGTCTTAGTAGGTTCTGGCGGGTGAAGAGATAAATACAGGAATTTTCCTCATAGACAGGCGGCAGATCCTGGGTCTGTATCAGGACAGAGGGATCGTGATTGAGGGCACGTCCATGCTGGTCGTAGAGTCGGGTCTGGAGGCGCGTCACCGAGAAGAGCGAGTCATATCTGGGGTAAGCAGTCAGAAAGGTTTGGATGGCTCTTGATATGGTCTCGGGGCGTAACAGGGGATTGGTGCTGTGGGTCTGCAAGTAGAAATCCGCCTCTGCCTGAGCAGTATCATAGAGAAGTATCTCATTCATCGGGATGTTATCCGCTAGCAGATGCTCCGGGCGCTCAATGATCTGCACGGTTGGAAAATGGGCACGCAACCCGGCCATGACCGGTTCTGAATCCGTGTCAACGACGACATCCTGGATTTCAGGCAGTGAGAGTAAAGTCGCGATGATATGGTGAAAGAGCGGTTTGCCGGCCAAGGGACGGTAATTCTTGCCGGGAACTCGCTGCGAATGGTGCCGCATGGGAACGAGAGCAATTATTCTACTCATCGGTCAGTCATTATACCGGATTGGTTCTACTTCTCGTTGCGGAGTATCATTTATATCTGCGCCCCGCGGGTAGTAGAAGGTTTGGCGCAGTTGCCAGGTCAACAAAGACTTCTGCCGATATCCACGATAAGTGCCCCAAAATTGCATCCAGCGGAACCAGAAGATGCTGGCAAAACTGCGCAGCAGGACACGCTGACTGACAGCATGCCACAGATCACTGGCAATGTTGGCTGTCGTCATGCGAATAAAATCATACAGACTGAAATGGGCTTCCGGGTAGAGTTGCTTGAAGGCCATTGCCTCGCGGCGATAACGGTTGAAGACTCCAGGCGGCGATTCGTTATGGATATGGATAACTTCCGCCTCCGCAATATAGGCCAGCTGGAAACCGGCATCGAGAGCCCACTTTGCCCAAGCCAGGTCCTCCAGGCCGGTCAAGTTCTCGTCATAGGGATGACTTTCCCATAATTTTCGCCGGATAGCGGCGTTGGCATTATTGCAGAAGGGTTGAGATTGAACCGGAACAGTCTGGTCGGGGAACCAGTGTGCAAACACTTGATGCTCGGAGAACCTAGTTGCTTTGTCGCCGCGCTGTTTTCCATAGGTCAGAACAACGCCAGGGTCTTTAAAGGGCTCAAGCAGGCGTTCCAGCCAGTCAGGGTAAACTGGATAAACATGCGCACTGGCAATAACAACCAGGTCATGTGTAGCTGTTGAGAGTCCAAGGTTCAGCGAACGCCCAAATGTAAATTCTTCAGGTTTGATATGAACGATCTTTGCCCCATAATGCAACCCAATCGCGACCGTTGCATCGCTTGACCCCGAGTCCACCAACACTACCTCTACATCCCGGACCGTCTGGCGACGGACGCCTTCCAGGAGGCGACCAATGTGCTCTGCCTCGTTATAAGCGCGAATGACGATTGAACAGTGCATCTAAAACTGGCGATATGGAGTTGGCGTCTTGCAATGCAGGTGACCGGAGAGGTACTCGCGGACCATATCATCATTGAAGACGTTGTAGATAACCCGCAGGTGTTCCGGGATGAAATCGCTGGCCAGGAAGTTCTTACCCGTAGCTTTCTGTTTGCGGGTAACCCAGCCGCCTTTCGTATCAAAGATGCCTAAGAGGGCAATGGCATCTTGTGCGGATTGTACGACTACTTTACAGGCAACATCATGAATGCCATCATCCATGTGCAACCCAGGCACAACTTGGTGAATAATCTCACCAGCGTCTGGTTCGGAGACAATGTAATGGAACGTACTTCCAGCACATGGGGGTTCCATGAAATAGAAAGGCCAAAAAAGTGTGGCAGATCCTCGATAACGTGGGGACAAACCTAAATGAAGGTTGACAGCATGCTTCGGTAAGGCAGAAAACAAAGGGTCACGTACCATCCCTGAACCAAAAATGAGCACGATGTCAGGATTAACTGAGTCGAGAAATTCGATACTTGACTGAGTGTTTAACGCGTCGTGGGAGACTTTGTGCATGGGACAATCGGGGAACGATTGTTTGCCGAAATAGTGTTCTTCGGCCTTCTCCCGGTTTGAGAAATGGCGAATAAAATTTTCCCGATCCATCCCTTCCAAACCATCCGGGGGTTGCGGCATGAGGTTCTCACGAATCTCAACGATAGCTCCGGCAAGGGGATATTCTTTGGCAATCGTATTGATATAGTAGAGGTGACGAGGGTGGCTACCACCAATCCAGAATAGTTTCATTACAACCTCCAGGGAGTCATCATGCCAGATCGATTGTTCATATAACTCATAACCACATAGTTGTTACCTGACTTCTTCGAGCAAATCATGCTCGACCAGCCTTTCTGCAATTTCAAATAATTGTTGCATGGGCAAGTTGGACTTTTCGGCGATATCGAGGAGAGAAGTCTGGCCGTCACTGTAAAAAAGAATCCAGCGGATCGCATCCAACTCGTTTCCGTAAAGGATATGTTCGGGAGAAACCTCGTAGCGGCGTTCTCCATGACGGGTGGACAAATCCGCCGCTTTTTGTTTGATGCTTCCACCGATATTGGGGTATAACCCTCGTTTCCCGAGCATTGGTTCTCCATGAGGTATGCGAGAACAGTAAGTCCGGTCCTGCTCCAGCTTTTCAATCGCCAGCAGGTAGAGTTTAAATGTCTGCACTAACGCATCCGCACTGATAAACTCTAGATTGTCGAGGGATGTATGGTAGCCGATATATTCGTAATATTTATCTTTACAAATAGTCCCCATCGGTATCCGGAATGCTGGGGAGGAGTACTGGCGCTCGTCACTTCCGTTGATATCAAAAGGATACTGGATATAGTCGAGGCCAAGTTCTCGAAATGTAAGTTGGACGACCCGGTCAATCTGATGATTTTCTTGAAACGAGCGCTTGTATCCAAAAGCTCCCGGTCCAGCGACTGTTGAGGGGATAAAACCGCCAACAATCTTCTTCGCTAGGGCCTCATTCTGGGCTAGATAGACAATAGCGCCAATCGTCTCCGGCACGATCACGAAACGATAGGAATGGTGCAACTTACGTTGGCCAAGTTCTCGGAATAGCAGGGTCCACAAGACAATCCCAGATAGATTGTCGTTTGCTAGAGAGGGATGACAATGGTAGGTGGAAATTAGATATTCCTTGCCAGAGTCACCGGTGATAGTCCCCTGCCCATAGCTCAGGCTCCCGGGGTGAAGAGTCGCATCAATCAGAACATGGTATTTTTCATCAGGGTCCAGACTATTCATTTGCTTCTGTGTCAGACAGAAACCCCAGGTCTCGTTATAGTAACTGGTACGATAAGGGATGGCATCCGGAAGATCAGGGAGTGTATGTAAGTGTGGGCGTAATTGTGCTAACGACATGGTGGCATCTACGGGTATGCTGTAGTTGACAAGATGGAGGTTGTTTTTCTGGAAGTCGATGATACGCCGGCCTGTTGAATCAGCTACAAAAGCGTCCTGGACATTCCATTCGTTTGGAACAGTCCAATCATAGCAGACAGTTCCTGATGGAATTTCGCAAATTCCGATGTTCACATATTCTTGTAGAATCGCAAGTGTTTGACGGACACCCTCTCCAGTGATACTACGACAAATAGGGAAAAGGCGTCGAAGTAATGCGTCAGCCTGGTTAGTATAAGCCTTCCAGTCAGTGTCGACGATTGGCAATGTAAACTCCTTACAAGCCAGGCCTGGATTGTCTCTCCAGGAAAACTCTAAATGTATTCAGGATATTGACAGGTATTGACAGTCATGATTACAAAGAATTACAGGCTTGCCATGGAATGATATCTTTCATGGCGCTTCCAGTCGATATATCCGCCAGCCATATTGAAATAAGCGAGTATCCACCAGTGGAATATTAGCAGCACAGAAAGAACGCGTCGTGATAAATGAACAAAAGAGACGGGGATAATTAACGTTGGAGAGATTAAAACTTTCCTCGTTCTCCAGAACTATCCATTGGCGAGGGTGCAATTGTAAATACTCTTCCAGATCATCATTCCACATATTCTGCGTATCTTCGACAATCCCCATACGGACTGTGAGGAGTGGTTGGTTTACAACATAAGGGCTGATGATGTAATAGATTTTATCTTCTGGAGATAACACCAAGTCAAAATCGAATGGCAACACTTCTAAATCGGGACGGTTATATACATCTCCCAACTGTGTTCGAATCTCGCTTACGTATTCATTCGGATCTTGTATATTCACGAAAATCTTGCTATTAAGTTCCGTATTCTGAACCAGGTATGCCATCATCGGGGCATTACTATTATCTACAGCCAACTGAACCCGTGCATTGGTTAGGTTGTTAAACAAACTACCTGCCAGTAAAACAGCGCTCAACGCCAAAGCAACAGCGGGCACCGCCTTCTTCCTTCCGGGTTCATGGAAAGGCTTGGTGATCTCAGCAACCAGCGCGGACACAAATACCGCTAGGCCCAAACTAAATGGCAGCATGTAATACTCGGTCATAAAGTTCCATGGGAGATACACGCATATCCATGCCCCCATCCAGACAATAGCTTCAATTAAGTAGTTGCGCTTCATCATCCTCTGTTTTAGGATCAATAAAATGATAAAAACTACCACAAGCGGCACAACCCAGGAAAAATCACGGATGATCCAGCCGATCCAGCGAATTGCGGAAATGGTAATTTGCTCAAATTGGAAAGCGTAACGAGCTGAATACGTCCCCTCGTCAACCTGCGCCGTCAAGGCAGTTGCCCTCAGGCTAAAGAATACGAACATCGCGATTAAGTTCGCCCAGAAATAGGCTTTGGTGACCTGGCGTCGTTTGTAGTCAGTCTTGTATCCCGGCCAAAAGCGTGCTAGCAGATACCACACCAAGCTTACGGGCAAAAGGACAATCGCAGTTTCCTTGGATAAGTTTGCAAGGACAAGGGCCAGTGAGGTGGACACCAATACTATGGCTCTCTGCTGCCATGTTCTAGCATTCGCATATGGTAGAACAAATAGAATTGAGAACAGCATCCATGCGAGCTGAATCACCTCGCCTTTAAGGGTAAAGAACCCTTCCACCACCGAACCAGAGATAACAAAGAAAAATCCTGTTAGCCATGCCTGAAGTTTACTCCCCCCGCATTTCTGCACCAATAATATCAATCCACCTACGATTGCTACTAGCGCGAATGTATTCGATACATAGAACCAGAATGGGTTCAACCCACCTGCCCAGTACGATAGTGTAAACCAGAGCCAATGAATGGGTCGAAAGCGTCCTTCGAGATTATCTAGGCCTGTATACCAAGTGCCTGATGCAATTTTCTCTGCGGTAACCAATATGCGACCATCATCAAACAACCCAAATTGGGGTGTGATTAAGCGCGGAAGCATCAGCCCGATCGCGATCAAAATAGGAGAATATAATCCGATCCAGGGGAGTAGTTTGGATAAAAGAGATCGATGTCTTGAGTGCAGATCGTAGCTGTTCATAAAATCAACCGTCAGCCTGAGTTTCGTCTATCTTGCTCTTTTCAGTCACAGAGCGGATCAAATAAATAGGGCGGTGTTTCACTTCTTGGAAGATATAGCCGACATACACACCAACAAATCCAAGATTGATCATGATTGTACCTCCGACGATCAGGATGACAAATATCAACGAGCTCCATCCAGGCGCTAACATATCTTGTCGACCGGAGAGCCAAAAACTAAGCACATAGACTACTTCGAGTAACGCTAGAGTAAAGAAACAGCCGCCAGACAGGAGCCCAATCCATATCGGTGTCAGAGAGAATGAGAAGATCGCATCCAGCGCCAGTTTGACCATCTTCTTAAGAGAATATTTAGATTTTCCAGCAATCCTCTCGACTGGTTCATAGGGCAAGATTATTGTCTGGAATCCCATCCAGGAAACCATGCCGCGCAAGAAGCGATGGTACTCCTTCATCTGCCGCAGTCCCTGTACCGCGTTGCGAGCCATCAATCTGTAGTCCGCGGAGCCAGGGAAAATCTTTGTGTCGCTCAGGCGATTGATAAACCAATAGAAACTCGACGAACTCCAACGTTTAAATAATGGCAAATCAGCTGTCTCGAGCCGTTGTGTCAGGACAATATCATATCCACTTTGATAAAGCGACAACATCTGGGGAATTAGCGCGGGCGGGTGTTGCCCATCTCCATCCATTGTGATGACAATTTCGCCGGCTGCAAGATCCAGCCCGGCGCTCAAAGCAGCCTGATGTCCGAAATTCCGACTCAATTCAATAACCACGATTCGCGGATCGGATTGGGCAAGCTGTTGCAGGCCTGCCTGGGTCTGATCTGTAGACCCATCATTGACATAATAGATCGTAAAATGATGCGGTAATTGATCAATTACCTGCGACAGGGTAGCATGAAAAGATACGAGAACATCACATTCGTTATATACCGGTATGATTAGATCTATTTGCGCGTGCTCACTTGGTTTTGACATAGCGATCCTCAAAACGATGTTGACAAAGGTCGGGTTTCTTCATGGACCGACTCCGAATCAGATGCTTCAACTTGCCTACGGGCGGCTGCGCTGGCAGCTGTGACGAGGCCCAATGACACCCAGATGTAAGGTAGCGCGAATGAGTCTACACTAAAACCCTCGGCGAGATAGGCAATGATGGAGAATGTCCCCATCCATCCCAAAACCCGCAACGGCTGGTGTTTTGTTTCCAGCCAGCGGCCAGCTCTCCAGAGTACATATAACCAGGCAATAAAGCATGCCATACCCACAATGCCTGTCTCAGCTGGCAATCGAGCCCAAATGCTCTTGGTATTGGGTACGTATGGCGCCTGATCGATAAGTGTCAGGATTTCATTCAACCGGAAGGCAAGGTTTGGCAGATGTTCCCGGAAGAAGAACCCTGCATTGCCTAAACCCACACCCAAAAGCGGATAGCGTGCAAATACACTCCATCCATTCGTCCAATATACTACCCTTTCGGCGAAGTCTACTTTAAAAGCAAATTCATAGAAGTTTGTCGGTATTTCTTCAAGAGCGAGCAGCTTTTGGACGCGGTAGTCGGTGCGGGCAACAAAGCTCAGCAGGAGAAATATCAAAAGTCCATATATCAAAAGAGTTAATACCGTCATAAGTCTTTGATGCAGCGGACTCATTCGGGTCAGTATTTTCCAACGTTGGCTAACCCGCGATTGAGCCCAGCGGATTGCAAAGCTGTGTAAGCGCAGGATGGCATAAGCAAGAACAAGAAGAAAGGCCAGTAAGCCGATCCTGGAGTAACTAAACACTAGAACTACCAGGCCACTTACTAGAAGGAAGTTCTCGAGAGAAATTTTCCACACTTTCTTGAAGGCAGAATAACCGGAAAGCGTAGCTGCCAACCAGAAAGGCAGATAGAGAGTATTCAGTTGATTGGCAAGCCATGAAGGTTCATAAGTAAACCCCACCAGACGGGTCTTCGAGACAGGATCAAGAATAGACCTTACAGACAGCAGTTGTTGCACTCGGTCCATCCAAAGTGGATAGTGCCCATTTTCGACCAGGATGATGTAGAGCTGTGAAAGTGACCAGGCGACGATCAGGAATCCACTGATATTTATTAACCTTAGAGCCCCGGTAAGCTTGTTGAGATCACGGAACCAGGTTGAGGTTGCTATGTAAAAGGCTGCACCGATAGCCAGAGTAAGCATGGCCCTTATCTCTTCCCCAAGGATGGAATTTCCTTTGTATGGCGGCAGCGGCAAGAAAAAAGCCAGGGCAGATGAGATGATAGCAATGATTATGAAAACAAGTAACGGATAGGTTTCGGCAGGCATACTGTCTCTGCGTAACAAGAAAACAGGTAGCCAGCCGAGCAGTAGGAAAAACAGGAATAGTACTGATGGCGGAGCCACAAGGGTGTTGCCAAGCACTCTCGACAACAAAGGCATACTTGTTATTGGCAGGCTCAAAAAAATCGCAACGGCAGCGAACCGGATGACCGGATGCAGGCGACGGACAATGAGAGAATGGATCTTATCCCGGTTCATGCTTATGCTTTGGTGAACAAAATACATTCAATCCGAGAGTGCCGATCAGGAAGCCAATCATACCGCCTGCCAGAATCAAAACGCTGCGTTGATATAGAACGGGCTGCTCCGGTAGTTCGGCAGGTTGGACGAGTTGGTATGTGATGGCAATATCGATGCTTTGCCGGGAAATCTCTTCATCCTGAATTTGTTGATTCAAATCAATGAAATAAGCTGTGAGCTGCGATTGGTCAAGAATGGATGTCCCTGCACATCGATTGGCCGTGACAAAGTCTTCGGTATTAAAACAGTTTTCTATTAGTTCTCTCTGCTGGACAAGCGTATTGTGTACGAAGGCATGGGCTTGCAATTCTCGCAGGCGGGAATCGGAAACCTCAACCCACAAATTGGCTAACCGGGCTGCAGTTCCAGGATCGGTGTGACGGACTGTGATAAACCATTCGGACCCACGGCGATCGATATAAAAGTTGTGCCCAGTAAACTCATCAATATCGATATCGATCCCATCTGCATTAGCCACTTCGACCAATTGCGTTTTGGTATCAGGATCACGGAAGACGGATTCCACTGGCCGGTAATAAATATCCAGGGTTGTGAATTCGAATGGAAGCACAGTGGCTGGATCCAATCCGCTGCGCTCAGCAATCTTCACTTGATCTAAGCTCACTCCATAGTACGCCGTCGCCTCATACACCGGAGGCTGGACGAGGCTGAAGGCCCAACCAGCTAGCGCGGCCAAAACCGTTGTGAGAATCAGCACCCACCAGCCGCGCAACGTCGCTTCGAAGATCTCTTGAGGGGATTTATCCTTCATGTTGCTTATCCAGGAAGAGATAGATCATTACGCCAACGATAATGACAAGGGCAAATACGATATTGGCAGGAACAGGGCTAAGGTTGAGCAAGATAAAAGCAATGCAGCCGAGCAAAATTGCCGCGACGTGCATGATGGCGACAGCCCGGTTAGTATCTAGACCGAGAGAAACTAGACGATGATAGGTGTGGTCACGGCCAGCCTGATAAACGGGCGTTCCATGGCGGAGCCGCGAAAATACCACCAGACAGGTGTCGAATATCGGCACTCCCAGGATGAGTATCGGTAAAAACCAGGAAGATGCTTGTGGAAATTGCTGCGGTGTATAGAGGATGCCCAAAGCCGCCAATAGAAACCCTGTTGTCTGGGCACCGGAGTCGCCCATAAAAAACCGTGCTGGGGACATATTGTAATAATACAATCCCACGCTGCATCCCATGAGCAGTGTCAGGATACGCAACAAGGATACCTGGTCAGACCCGAGGGATACGAGAATGAGAAAAGCTATCGCGATTCCTTGGACTCCAACGACCAGTCCATCCATGCTGTCGATGAAATTGAACGCATTCGTAACCCCGACTACCCACAGTATCGTGATCAGGTAATTAAGATAAATATAGATATCCCCAGGCAGGCCCAGGACCCCGCGAGGGATGACCTGAACATAGGTTCCTAAAGCGACAAGTATCACTGCGGCGGAGATTTGCCCCGCGAATTTGACCGTCGGTGGGAGGCGCTTGTAATCATCCCAGAGGGCCATCGCGAAGATAATCAATGTGGGCACAAGGATTGGCCAGAGTTCGAGCACCATTGTGTAGTTAAAAACGAAACCACCGACAGCCAGGACGAGGACAAGGGTCAGCCCCCCGGCCAAAGGCGTCGCTGTCCCGTGTTTCTTGTGCGGCAGGATCCCAGGCACATCGATCAGTCGGATCGCCCGCGCGATGCGGATGGACAACCAGCCTAACCCCAGCGAGAGAACGACTCCCACAAGGATATTAGAAAACACGAACCAAGGGTAAAGATCGCCCGAATTAATCATCTCAAGCTCCCTGAAGGAGTGCCCGGCTGTAGACTTCGAGTATCTTAGTGATAATGTTACCCGCGGATAAATTCTGGGTCGCATACAGCCGGCCTGCATTGCCCATTTTCTGACGTAAACCGGCATCACCGAGTAATGTTCCCAAAGCAGCTGCTAGAGATACCGGGTCTTTTACTGGGACCAAAACCCCCGTTTCACCGTCTTTAACCGCATCCCGACAACCGGGGTGATCCGTTGTCACAATGGGTCGCCCACAGGCAGCAGCCTCGCTGAGCACGGTTGGTAAACCCTCACGATAATAAGATGGCAAGCAAACAATGTTCGCCTGTTGGAATAAAGCAGCCATATCCTCAACCCAACCCCACCATTCGATCACGCCCTCATCCCGCCAGGCTTCGATTTGGGTCATCGAAACGCTGGCCGGGTTGCCCGGGTCGGTCCGGCCTGCCAGCACAAAACGGGCCTGTATCCCTTGTTTCTGGATAAGGCGCGCGGCGTGGACAAACTCACCCACTCCTTTGTCCCATAATAATCGTGATGCAAACAAGGCGACAGGTGTCCCGTCCGGTTCAGGTCCGGGAACGAAACGATCCGTGTCCACACCAACACCCGGGATCAGATATCCATCTTCTGGTCGAATGAAACCATAACGCAAGAAAGTATTTTGGTCATCTTCGTTCTCGAAAATAACCTGCGTACCTCTCATGGCAATTCGATATAGCAATAGAATAAAAGAGCGTAGGATTGTCTTGAATACTCCTCCGGGAAGGAAGACATATCCCAAGCCTGTGATCGAGTTCACGACAGAGCGAATCCCCGCCAGACGAGCAGCCAACGATCCATAGAGGACAGACTTGATGGTAAAGTGATGGACCAAATCAGGTTGTTCCTTCTGGTAGATGCGGATCAGACGCCAGATCGTGAACGCCTCAACCACCGGGTTCAACCCACGTCGCGAAAGCGACAGTTCCTGCCAGCGGAAACCTTTCTCTTCCAGGCGCAGGCTATACTCACCACGAGGGGATAACATTAGGATCTCATAACCTTCAGCGTGCAGTCTCTCAGCTAACTTCAGCCTGAAATTAAAGAGATACCAATCTGTGTTGGCAAACAGCAGGATCTTCATCGTCGTTGTCCTTGTTCAATTATATCTCGATAGATCTGGCCATATCGCTGGGCCATATTTTTCAGACTGTAATGGCGTTCAATGCGCTGACGAGCTTTCTTCCCGAGATTCGAGCGTCCTGAAGGTGACATATTGAGCAATTCCTGCCAAGCTTTTGCCAGGGCGCCCGGATTCCGGGCTGGGACCACCCGGCCTGTTTCACCCACCATCGCGGCAGCATCGCCGATATCCGTTACAACACATGGAACAGCCGATGCCATCGCTTCCCCGATCACCAGAGGAAAGGCTTCTCCATATGCAGAACTCAGGCTGATCATGTCCATGGCGGCGGTCAAACGAGGCGCATCCTGACGCAGGCCGAGAAAATGGATGGAACTCCCCAGACCATAGGAACGGGTCCGGTTGACAAGAGTGGAGTTTGCACAATCCACACCTTTTCCCCAAAGCACAAAGTGGACTTGTGGATTGTCTTGCTGGAGCAGTTGGGCAGCATACAAAAAGGTTTTATGATCCTTCTGTGGATCGAAACGCGCCCCCATGCCTATAAGCAAAGTTTCCTTTTCCACTCCAAGCTCTTCTCGGACTGCGTGACGCGCCTGTGGACTCGGCTGAAAGGTCTCCAGGTCAAAACCGTTGGGGATGACTGTCATTTTCTTGGCAGAGTATCCAAGTTTGATGTGCGTGCTGCGAGTCGTTTCCGCACAGCAGATGACTTTGGCGGGCAAAAAATGGGAAATGAGAGCATTGATCCGGGCGATGAAATAGGTTGTCGGGCGTAAAGATTTATATCCGGTCACCGTGTGGTGGAGTCCCCAGACCACCGGGGTAGACCCGGTCAGGCGGGCAGCCAGACCGCCAGTTAAATCTGCATGGTACATCCACGTCTGGACCAGGTCTGGTTGAGTTTCTCGGAGGTGGGCCATCAGGCAAGTGATCAGACGCGGGTCTGGGATACTCCGCCGAAAGCCCAATTGCGTTACCGGAATCCCCAAGTTACGAATTAACTCCCCGAGCGGTTGATCGTCAGTCAGCGAAATCACCTGGTTTGTGAACAGGTCATTTTCCAGGCGAGAGAGAAGGCGATAGAGGACCATCTCAGCCCCACCCATGCTAAGACCGGAGATGATGTGAAGAATTCGAAGAGGCTGAGCCATGTCAATCCAAACCGAGCAGACTAAGATATTTTTTCACCGCAGCAGCAGCAGAAAAATCCCGGGCACGCTCACGTAACAATTCGGCTGGTAGCGGATGATCCAGGCTCTCTTCTATGGCCTGGGCAAGCGCTCCGGGATCACCAACAGGAACAAGACGCCCGAACCGGCCGTGGTCAAGGATTTCCGCCGGACCACTGGGACAGTCTGTTGAAACAACCTGCGCACCGCAGACCAGCGCTTCTACCAAGACTCTGCCAAAACCCTCGAATGTAGACGATAAAGCAAATACATGACAACGACTCATATAACGATATGGGTTAAGATCCATACCTGGCATGTCAAAGTCATGGGTGATGTCCAGTTTTTTGGCCAGGTCTTTGAGTTGTGAGTCCAGTTCGCCATCGCCGAGGATAACCAGCCTTGCCATCCGCCTTTGGCGCAAATCAGCAAAGGCACGCAAAAGGGTTGGGAAATCCTTCGCGGAAGTTAACCTGCCAACAGATAAGATGACCGGTGGTTCCCCTGTTGAAAACCAAGGGTGTTCAAGCTGCCTGGCAGCAAGATCGGCGATGTTATTAGGGATCGGATTGTGAATCACGCATATCTTGTCCCTAGGTATTCCTGTAACTGTGGAAAGGTTATTTGCTACACCTTCTGAGACTGCCATCATCCCGTCGGCGTGTCTGAAGAAGGTACGCAACAGAAATGGATAAAGCCTATCCTGAAGACGAGCAGTCGAATCGGCCACGAGAGAAGAAATCTGACTGTGGGTTACTAAGAGCAGTCGCGCCTTACTGCGAGAGAGTAAACGTGCCCAAATAACGATAATATTCGCGATATCTAACCCTGAGATTAGCGCTGCGGGTTGTTCCTTACGGAGATAATTGGCCAGGCTGAATATTGAAGTTAGCATCCGTCCTTTTCCAAGATCGACAATACGGATCCCGGGGGGGACTTCTTCCAAAAGCGGCCCCGCTTTTTTCGAAAGTACCAGATCTGCCAAAAAACCTTCCCGCCTGAATCCATCTAACAGGATGAGCGCAGACCGTTCTGCCCCGCCAAGCGCGAGCAGGGGCAGGTAGAGAGCGATCCGTTTAGGCTCCATGTTCCCTTTTAGGGGTGGTGAGTTCCCTGTATAAACGTTGTGAAGCCCCCCTTATCAAAGCCATTAAAAAAAGCGGAGAATAGCGCCAACCTCGGAAAAAGGATTTAACGGCCTGTTGCCATTGGTGGTGGTAAAGAGAAGTGGCAAACAACTGATAACTTAGTTCGCTGTGGGCTGATATTAAGATACGATTGGCGGCTATTGTGAGCAGTGGGTGACAATGGTAGCTTTCAAGGACCCTGATACTTTCAAGTAGATTTCTGATCCGCATCATCCCATAGCTTGAGCGCGAATCGAGGGTGCTGAACGTAAGGGAGTCTTGGTGTTGGCGGTAATCAACCATAGGCTGATGAATGGGAGATGGGCGGATCCCACACAGGCCAGCGCGGATCAGATATTCCCGGTCTGCGGCGATACGATAGCTTGTGTCAAAGGAACCGATTTGTTCCAAAGCGCGCCGCTGGAAGAACCAGGCGTTGAAGATTGGGGCACCTTTTAGAAGGCGATACCAGAACTTATCTTCACCAATCGCTGGATAGGTTAAAGTGGAATGCCCGGAGGGGTCATCGAGGTTAAATAATCTTGCTTCACCAACCACGGCCGCGATCTCCGGGTATGCAGAAAATACAGCACGCACAGCGTGAAAACATCCCGGGGAGTATAAATCATCCGTGTTCAGAAACCCGATAATGTCCCCGCGGGCGAGGTTGATCCCCTTGTTTATTGCATCGTACATCCCTTGATCCGGTTCGCTGAGGATTTTGAGATATGGGTATCTCTTCAACACATCCAGCGTTCCATCGGTCGAGACACCATCGACGACAATGTGCTCCACATGGGGATCATCCTGGGCCAAGACGCTTTCAACCGCATCACTGACCATCGTCACCCGGTTGAAACAGGGGGTGATGATCGAAATTAACGGTTGATCCAATTTAGAATACGGTCGCATAGTCTACTTTGGGAAAAACAGTCAATTTGCCACCGATGGTGGCATCCACGATCTGGCGGCCATTGGATTCAAATACCTGGCGTGCCAACCGGTAAGCGAATGCAGATGTGTCCAGATCGGGCAGGTGCCAGCGGAAACCCTTCCCGAAGTATTCTGGCGAAAAATGGTTCGGGTCATCCCCCTGGGAGACAACTTCGGCATGGGCTTTCCCGGTTGTTGCGAACGAGTGGTCCACACCGACCAGGACGACCTGCTCAAAGCCCATGTGGTAGGCGAGCTGCATGGCTATGTAGGTGACTGTGGCTCCCGCCCATATCGGGCGGCGGGCGTCCAGGGTGAACCCGGGCCTATTGACATCGGTTTGGAGAAATATAGTGTCAGCATACTTGCAGCCCTTGATGCGCGGATAAAAATTCCACGGCAGGAATTTCGTGGTCTGTTGGCCAAGGATTTCCTGCGCACATTGTTCCATCACCAGCTGGTTTATGGATACCAGGAAGGTGGTTGTAAAGCCCAGCTCCGGGTACAGAAGGTAAATTCTATTCAGCCCAAACGTAAACTCGGTTTGTAGCCTGCTCAGGTCTGTGTTTTTCAGGCTGGGTCCGTTACCGATGATGAAACAACGTTCCCCAAAGTAACGATCTTTCAATCCAGCCAAATGCTGCAGACTTTGTCTACCGGCAGGTGATAACTGGTAGCCAATTCGTTTTTTCAAAACATACAGGCGATACATGCCGCTCTTGTAAAATTGCCTGACATGGTCTGCAGATCGGGACATCCGCTCACTCCTTCAAGAGAAATTCGCCGTTGGATAAAATGCCGTCCAGGATGACCCTTGCAGTTGGCGACTCATCAGGTAGCAATTGCTTCCATGCAAAACCTTTCAACCTGGTGAAACTGGCATAAAAACTGGTTGTCAGAAACGCCTCGAAAGGCAGGGAGACGCGGAAGAGCTGGTAGTATAGAAATCGACGGGAATTCTGCTTGAACTCCGGCGGGACACCGATTGAATCCGCCATCAGGAAGTCCTCAGCCATTTCTTTGAATTCATCCACGCTTTGCGGGAAAAATACAGTCGGATATTGTGTGAACCGGGCCTTGCCTCCAGAGAGCACGGGGATGCCGAGAATGGAAGCCTCCAACCCGATCGTGGAATTATAGATCATGACAAACTTCGACCGTCGAATCAGGTCATACGAACTCACATAATCATCCGGGGGTATGAAAACCACATTTGGCAAATCCGCAACCTGGTGTTCATCAACCCATCGTTGGACTGATTCCTGGCTCTCCTTCCCCGGCCGCGCTTCGTCGGGGTGGGCCCGGATGACGAAGAGTGTCTTGGGGAACCGGCAGATTATCTCCACCAAAACATACAGCCAGGCGAACATGTCGGGGAATACCGTGTTGGCATGGGGCTGGCTGGTGTCGAAGATCACATTGGTAAACACGGGGACAATCTGGTCAAATTGGGCTGCCTTCTGGAGGAACGATTCGTCCAACCCCTGGATATCGGGCCAAAAGCGGATCCCGGCCATGCTGAACTGCCCCTGGAAGCGCTCCTCCAGGTAAGCATCAAGGCGGGCGTTTTGTTCTGGCGTGAGTCGAAAAGTGTCAGGGATATGGACCGGGTAAGCTGTTGCTTCGCCCGGGGTGAAAAAGCCGGTGAATGGTTGCAGGCCGATCTCATGGGTCACCACCCGGACCCCAAGGTTGCGTGCCACCCAACCGGCAGCAGCTTCCGGGAAGAATTGCCCGTTGAAAACGATCACCGCCCGGGGTTCTGTCTGGACCAGCATGGTGAAAAATTCGCGGGCGATGTTCCAAGCCGAGAGGATGAATGCACGATAGAGATAACGAGTAGTATCATTATCTTCCAGGTTATGCCGGCGCAAGACCCAGCGCAAGGCAGGTGTGACCAGTTCGCCCAGTGGTATCGGTTTGGATATGCCAGGGAATGGACGGGAAAACACGCCCAACTGATCAAGGGTGAGACCAAGCAACTCTCGCTCCAGGTCTGGCGCGTTTTGATACCCAAATCCCCTTACCCTCGAAGCGTAGTAGTTGGTCTTTGAGCGCCTGATGCAGCCGCCACATGGCATGGCCTTCTGTGGATGGTTGCGTTTTGTCCCCAGGACACAATTGGTCATCCCACGCTGGCACACAAAATGAATAACCGGAATCCCAGCCAGCCGGATCATCCAGGAGGCGATCAAGGAATACGCCGCGTTGAGACTGTTTTCGAAGATGCGCGTCGATGCATTGAAGAAAACCACCGGCTTTTCCTTGGACTCTCCGGGTTCATGCCGCGCAACCTGCCATGCCGTCTGGAGAATATTCCAATCGCTGCGCAAGCCGCGCCCAATTAGAAGCAATCGGTTCCATGCTCGCAGTGTCAATGGTCGTTTGTTTTGCAAAATGTTTTCCTGACGTGTGTCAAAGATACAAAATAATACTTACGGAGTGATTCTACATTCCGGGTTTGGATCAGGCACAGGAATACAACTGGAAAGATTCTCTGGATCTGAAGCACAAGCCTGGTCAATTAACAATGGAAGTTGAGCGCCAAAATAGGCATTGAATACTACCCGGAATGTATTTACAGGCGAGATGGATGGATACAACATCGACGTGCCATTCGCCCCTGGAAGATAATATGCGGAGAGGATGGTGTTATTCCAGCCAGGTGTACGTGGTGATCCATGATCACCTTGAATGATGATGATAGGAGATGGCTCAGATCTTAGGAGAAGTTCATCGATAATACGCGCTACTCGCTTGTTTAAATATTCCACTTGCCCAACAAATCCATCTATATAAGCATCATATCCCAGTGCATCGAGATCATTATCTAAGGTAAAAGGACTCCAACGGATAATCACTTCACCATTAGGGCCAAATACAAATGGATTGTGAGGAGCAAGAATATGGACAAAAACAAATTTGGGCCCCTCAAGAGCTGGCATCTCTTCTAATCTATCCAATGCGTAAAGGATGCGATTGCGATGCTCCATGTAAGCATAGTCGAAAATAGCAGCTGCATCCGGGTCATTTTTAATATGATCGTAGTAAATACGCCCCGCGGAAGTGTGTATTAACAAGAGCTCGAATGCGTTAACACCGCGCATACTCAATCCCCCACGAATATCATTCGCTTGTGATAAATAGAGATCCGCAAAACCAAAATTAGTAGGGGAATAGCCAGAATCCACCGCAACCTTTATGTAGCCCAAGGAATCCAATGCATGCCAGACAGAATTATTAGCTAAGTAGGGAGAGAATACTGTCTCGTCATGATTAGGTAAAGTTGGCCCATCAAATACTGCTGCCAAATAATTCATATTCAGGGAAGAAGCGAGAGATAATATCGTGCTGTGATAATTACTCTGAGCGCAATCTGCCACATAAAAACCTTTTTCCCGCAGATAAGTAGTAAATGCAGAATTATCAAAATTAAAATACTCCGAAAGAGTATCTTGCCGTGTATATGTATCCAAGACAATGTAATATAGATCAGGTAGAGTCTGATTATCGGGAGGCTTAATACTTAGAGCATCAACTCTGGTTCCTTGATTAGGATACATGTTCGTATTAAATTGCGTTTTTACAAAGTACCAACCAATCTGGGATAGTGAGAAACAAACCGCAATCAAACCAGTGGCATTCAAGACCTGAGTCCAAAATGGAGCATTAACCTTCTTAACAATCAACCAGGCTCCTAAGAATAAAATAATACTCCAAGATGCGACTAATACGCGATGGCGACCAAAAGATATGCCCCAGAGTGAGATTCCTTGCATGGCATCCAATGCATAGCCGTAAGTAAAAAACAGCAGCATTCCGAGAGAAGTAATCATGGCAGCTCTATACCAATCTCGGGTGATACATCGGCTTATCACAAAGACTAGTCCTGTCGCAACTAAGGCAATAATAATGGAGCGAACAGCAAACACAGGTACAATCTGAGTGATATTATGGGCTAATAATGCCAGAACTGGATAAGCACTCAACAAGAAAGGATGCATAGGCCATTTTCTAAGGATCATCGTTGATCTATTTCTCTAATAGTCATTCAATCCGACATTCGACGTAATTTCATCAACGAGGGCAATTCGCTCTCATAGACCCGTTTCTCGCCATCACCAAGCGACTGTTCAGTGACCCGGATATATCTCACCAGACGCTCGAAACCACTAGGTTCGACGGATGCAGCCTGGTCGCTGCCCCACATCGCCCGGTCCATTGTGAGATGTCGTTCGAGCATACAGGCGCCAAGGGTAATCGCGACAATGGATGGTATCAAACCCACCTCATGACCAGAGTAACCCACAGGTACGCCAGGGAATTCCGTGCGCAGGGTTTCGATCATCCGCAGGTTGAGTTCTTCCGGTTCACATGGATAAGTGCTGGTGCAGTGCATGATGACGAGTTTGTCTTTACCAACAACATCGACCCCGCGTTGGATTTGGTCCATGGTTGACATGCCGGTCGAGATGACGACCGGCTTGCCTGTCTGCCGGGCATGGCGGAGCAAACTGTGGTTGGTCAACGATGCGGACGGGATCTTGTATGCCGGGGTCTCGAATTGCTCCATGAAGTCAACTGATTGTTCATCCCAAACCGAAACCAACCAGGGGATGCCCTTCTGCTTGCAGTGACGGTCGATCTCAATATAAGTATCTTTTTCAAACTCGACCTTGTGACGGTATTCCAGATAAGAAATATACCCCCAGGGGGTATCGCGCATCTGTTTTTGTTGTTCGGGAGGGGTGCAAATCTCCGGGGTCCGCTTTTGGAATTTAACTGCATCCGCCCCGGCATGGACAGCAGCGTCTATCATTTGTTTGGCAATTGCGATGTCTCCATTATGATTAATGCCGATCTCAGCAATGATATAGGCCGGGTGTCCATCTCCTATCATGCGGGTGCCAATTTGAATCTCGCGCTTCATTGAGTTCTCCTTGAAAATTGTTTTACAAATAAATCACCTGAGTTAAAGTGAAGAAATACGATTAATCCGCTTGTGCCCTAAACAGGATGAGGTCGCACAACTCCCTAAGTGCGCCTTCCCCTCCGGCTCTGGAGAGCACATAATCAGCAGCACGCAGGACTTCAGGAAAAGCATCGGCTACTGCCACTGCCCAGCCAACCTTCACAAAACACGGCAGGTCATTGACATCATTTCCAACATAGATGACGCAAGCGGGGTCGATCTTCCGTTCCATGAGCAATTCAGTCAAGGCTGTCCCTTTTTCGTGAATGCCAATCCCATGGATGGCTTCAACGCCCATCTTCTTGGCTCGCGCCGCCACCACCGGATTGGGTTCGGACGAAAGGATGATAACGTCTATACCAGCAACACGCAGTTCCCCGAGACGCATACTATCGCTTCGGTTGGCAGAGACGCTCTCCCGGCCATGTTCATCGGTCCAGACACGGTTATCAGTCAGGACGCCATCAAAGTCGAGAACGATCAACTCGATTTTGTCAGGCCTTGGACGGCGTGTACGCGCCGGCCAGACCATATCCAATTCGCCAGATATTGCCAGCCATTCCACTCGCTTCCAGTCGTTAATCGTATCCAGATCGACAGTGAAACATGGGTCGATGAGCAACGGGTAGATTGTATTCCCGCTCATGGATCCATTCTCCAGGATGACTGAAGGACGGATGGCGTCGATGTGCCCGGTTTGCCAGTAGACCGGTGGCAGGGCCTGCCGGGGGGCATTGTAAGGCTCTTTTAAACCATCCACCTGGAGCAATTGGACCATCGGGCCGTTCTCACCCTCCGGCAATCTCCACATCTTATGTGGGTTCTGGCCTGCCGGGACAACCCCACGTACTGAGTGAGCATCCGGGCGATCAAGCAGGATACGGACGGCATCATCCACACAGGTTCGTGGACGGATAGGCGATGTAGGACGCAGCTGGATGACGACATCCGGTCGGTATTCCTCCTGGTCTGCAAGCCAGGTTAGGGCATGTGTGAAGACGGGCAAGTCGGTGGTATCGTCTTGGGCAAGTTCAGACGGGCGAAGGAAGGGCGTCTCCGCGCCCCACCTGCGGGCGACCGCCGCAATCTCTTCATCGTTGGTGCTGACAATTACCCGGGTGACCGATTTGGATTGCAATCCCGCGGCAATACTGTAGGCAATCAGAGGATATCCTGCGAAACTGCGGATATTCTTGCGCGGGATTCCCTTCGAGCCGCCGCGTGCCGGGATGATGGCTATAACTTCGGTCATATGGTCTAGCCTACCATGCTGTCCAGCCGCCGTCAACGACCACGTTGCCGCCGGTCATGTAAGATGACGCCTCCGAGGCCAGGAACAGGAGCGCACCGTTCATCTCGTCTCTGTTAGCCATTCTTCCCAAGATGGTTTTGGCCGAGTAATTATGGACAAACGTGTCATCGTGATTATTGAATACACCACCAGGTGTAAGGGCGTTGACGCGGATATCCGTCCCGGCATAATATGCGGCCAGATACTTAGTAAAGCCAAGCACGCCCGCCTTGGTCACCGTGTAATAGACCGGCTTGAATGCCAGTCGCTTGCCGTCCTTGACATATATTCGTTGATCAGGACCATTCAATCCATAGGTCGAACATATATTGATGATACTGCCCTTCTTGCCTTGTGCAAGCATCGGTTTTACACATGCCTGTGTAACCAGGAACATGCCTGTCAGGTTGACATTGAGGGCAGCGTTCCACTGGTCGAGAGGGTAGTCCTCAAACTTGCCAGGTGTGAGGCCTCTTGCAATGGCCTCCGGGTCGAACTTCGGGTCGAGTGCAGCGCTGTTCACCAAGATGTCGATCCTACCGAAGGATGCCAATACTTTCTCAACAAGAAGTTTCACCGATTCTGTGCGCGTGATATCTGTTGGGATAGCCAGGCTACGGTAACCGGTCTGGGCGAGCAAATCGGACACTTCAGATGCTGCATCTGCATTCAGATCCACGACTGCAACAGCGGCTCCTGCTTCCGCCAATGTACGACAGAACTCCGAGCCAAGCAATCCCGCTCCGCCAGTGACAACTGCCACAAGGTTCTGTAAATTAAATTTGTTGAAAACCGTATGCATGATTTTTCCTCATGAGGGGGCTGTTGGTTAGAATCGAGACCCTCTGTCTATTTATTAGTTGATCACGAAGTCTGGTAAGAATTTCTACACCTTGCTTTTCAAATGGATTAATAATGAACCTGCACGTTGGTATCGAGTATCGGGGTCATCCTTAGTTATTCGATTCAATGTATGCTCATATGATTCGGCTACAACTTCCGGGTCAAGGGCCATTCTGATTGCCCTCAAGGCGCTCTTCGAAAAGCTCTTGCGAGGTATTCCTAGTGTAGAGCAGACAACAGATACATAATTTAGCGGACTTATTCGCAGGTATTCAAGCCGGATTTTTTCAGGCAATAGCATATTGATCATGTCAAAAGCGATAATTTTAAGAAGCAACTTTAAACCGCCATTTGAAGGGAAGGGCAGATCAATTGCATGGATCAGTTCTCCATCAGGTTTTATTAGGCGAGCCATATGGTGCCAAACAGCTGGAGCAAGTCTGTCAGGGACATGCTCCAAAGCAGAAATACTATACACTACATCAAAGTACTTTTCCGGATAAGCCGAGTTCTCCGGGTGACCAATACGCTCAAGAACAAATTTGATCTCGGGATGGGAATGAATATACTCCTGTGGTGAGCGATTGCGTTCCCAGAAAGGGTCACCTTCGCCTTTCCCAAAATCATCTGCTACCCAAACCTCGCATCCGTATTGGCTTTGGATTCGCAAAGGCACCCACGAATAAGCTCCACCCACGTCAAGGACCTTTTCTCCCGCTTTCCATTGATGTGCGTTGAGCATCCAGCCATTGTCAAAAGCCTTAAGGCCAAAGCCCTTCAAGTCTTCAAATTGGTTCTTAAATTTAAACAAACTATTTGTCGTCGCCAGAGAAATATCCACAATTTCAAACATTACTCACCTTTCTCCAATCGTTCTCGGCGCCATGATATTCCACTTTTGACTACCCCGGCAGGATTTCCAGCCAGAATGACTCCTGGACCACAGGATTTTGTCACAATCGATCCTGTGGCAACAACCGAGTCGTCGCCGATTTGAACGCCTTTGAGGATCACAACATGGGGTGCAATCCAGACATGGTTTCCAATGACGATATCTTCAGCAAAGTTTATTCGTTCTCCGGTAATGGTATTGATGATTGAATGGCTGTCGCCGGTGCGGATATCAATATCATTGGCGAACATGCATTCTTCACCGATGACCACTTTCGACCTTGCTTCGGTGACTGCAATATGGACTTCAACCATGCTCGTATTGGCTCCGACCTGTAATAGGCCTTCCTCATCTTCAAACCAGAATACACCGCCGCGGGTGACCCGGCAATTGTGACCGAATTCGATCCGGTGCCCGGAGCCCCTCAGGTGGAACTTTACATTGATCAGGACACAATCGTCCGGGACAATGATCAGGTTGTTGCTGCCAATGATATCCAATTCCACATTGACCAGCCGGGCCTTTCCAACCAGGAATTGATTGCCCTCCCCATGGATAGACTGGCGCACCCCGGAGCGTTCTCCGTACAACAACCGTCGTCCAATTTTAACAAGCAACCCACGCATAGATGTCATGGTTCAACCCTATTACCAATGAAATGTCATTAATTTGCTGCTTGCAGCGGACTCGTGCACGCCAAGCGCCAGTACCAACGCCCGGCGCCCATCTTCCAGCGTACAAACCGGTTCTGCTATACCTTGAGCTACAGCGGTGAAATGGCTCAATTCGTCCATAAACATAGTATTCCGCTCAAATCCTGTGGGGGGAGGAAAACTCTGCCACAACTGCGTTTCGGATTGATAATACCTCAAGATCCCATCGGCGGTATCCCACTGGAGAGTGCCATTGGAGCCAACAATCTCCAATCGGTGAGCAGGTGGCCGCTGATTATAGTTCAAGTGAACACTGCCTATTGCTCCTCTGGAGAATCGTATCCCAATTTCTGCAGCATCCTCTACGGGGATCCGTAAATTCATTGAACTGGTAAATGCCCACAGAGAATCGACTTCTCCCAGCAGCATGCGTATGTAATCCAAGGGATGACAGAGGGTCAGGACAACACCACCGCCGAGATCGGCGCGCGCAGCATACCCTTGCTTGTAATCCTCCCATGGATGCCAGTTGGGCAGGTATTCGCCCCAATGGGCGCGGCAGGACAACACCCGCCCGAGCGATCCTGCCCGGAGTATTTCCTTGGCTTTTTGTAAGGTTGGATGAAACCGGAATTGGAACCCGATGAGTATGCGACTACCTGAACGCCCGGCGATCTGGGCAAGTATGTCCACTCCATCTAAAGAATGGGAAATCGGTTTTTCCATCAAGATGTGACACCCGGCCTCTGCCGCCGGGATGGCAACCTCAAGGTGCAGAGCAGTTGGGTTGGAAACGATGACGGCATCCGGCTTGAGGTCCAAGGCACGTCCAAGATCAGTTTCAACCGGTAGACCAGAAAACTCTTCGTCAGACATGGTCGATTGGTGTGTCCGATAGAGAACAATATCATTTTCACTCAAGGCGCGCAGGTTACGCAGATGTCGCCTTCCAATCGAGCCTAAACCAGCGATCAACCACTTCATGATCGTTTTCCACTCTCTAACAAAGAAAGGATGTATTCACCTGTTCGTTTGCCAGCAGAACCATCTATGTAAGTACACTCCTCGTGGACGAATTTGCGCCGGTTTTCGCTATCTACCTCTGGATGTTGCAGGTAGAAATTGATGTGCTGGCGTAATTCCTCTTTGTTTTCTGCCACTCGGCCCGCGTTTGCCTGGCGGAAGCGCTGGTGGGTTGGCCAATCGCCGATCTCCTTGAGCGGGAGTGAAAAAACGCCTGGCAGATTCCATCCCCCTGGGACATCGATACAAATACTGATAATCGGCCGATCGTGGATCGCAGTTTCTACAACCATGGTGGAGTAAACGGTCAAGAATACGTCCGAGTGCGCCATCATGGATGTTTTCTCGGGCATGTCTTCACCTGAATAATGCCCCAACCCGCCGCCCAATGAAACCGGCTCGACCATGTGGACATGGGGCATGTCCTTGATGTACTCGCGTATTCTTTGAGCCTCATCAGCAAAACGGGGAATAGACCGGAAATGGTTGGGGTGAAGACGGATGAGCAACTGACATGGTTCTATAAGAGCATCGTCATTGACGAGTTCTGCAAGCGCAGCAATATTGGGAAAATTCGGCGCAAAAGTTTCAAAACTGCAGGCATATGAAAGCAGTTTACGGTTGGGGTCGAGACCATGGAGGCGAAAATAATCCTCCCGCGGCATTTGCCAAGTCCGGTTAAAGTAACCATCATAGGAAGGGATACCCGCGATGTTAACCCGGTCCGGGTCCCAATCAGAGCCAAGGACAAGTTCTTCCTTCTGGATCTCAGACCAACAGGTTATGTGGTCAACAGGTGCGCCTGGCAGGGCATAGCTGGAAGGATTATCCCAGCCGACAATGACCGCTGTGGTTTTTATGCCACGGGCAGCGGCTTCCCGCAAGAGGTAACGGTCCATGCGCCATCCGGGCGTGCTGGCGATCACCAGATCGGGCTGATATCTTTCGAACAGATCTGCATAGATACCTGGGGTAAAACGGAACTGAAGCTTGACGATTTCCTGACGGACAAACTTGAACCTGCGCATCAACCAAACCAATAAACGGATCACAGGGATCATCAACCGGGTCCGGCCGGAAACACCATGTGTAACGAGATGGTAGTTCCCATCAAGGGCGGTTGTATTAACCCGATTGGATCCACCCACCCAACGCAATAATTGAAGCCATCGCTGCGTGCGGACGCGATGGGATTCGAAGTATTCACTACAGGCCTCAAGCCGCAGGCCTTCAAAGACCAGGCCATTTTGGGAGAAACGTTTGGCAATGGCCTCCTTTGCACCATCATCCGTGAAAACAACCACATCCACACCTGCAGCCAACAAGGTTGGGAGCACATCACTTTGTAGGAAATAAATGAGCGCCAAGCCATGATCAGCGCTGATGAAAATTCGCTTAGCTGCCATGTTATCTTCGCTTATCCAGTAAGGTCAATCCAGGCCTTCCGGGGGAACAACCGGTTAGCAATTCGACGGCGTAACATCCCGAGCCTGCGTTTTAAACCAACCCATCGTTCGGGAAGGATATGCGGTATCGGTTGGAATGTATTGTCCGGTCGCGCCAGGACCGAAATGTAGTACGGTACAATTTCAGAACGCGGGCGGCCATGTTTCTCGAGCCTGATGATCCTGTATCCGGCCTGTCGAATGACCTCTCTGAGGGTATGGGCACTGAACGAAAACAGGTGTGCGGTCTCAAAGCAATCATGTCCATAGAGATTCGGCACTTCAACCAACAAATAACCATCCGGACCAAGCCGCGTGGTGCGCAAGGCTTCCAGATACCCAGTTGGATCAGGCAAATGCTCGAGGACGTGCGCCATGCTAATCAGGTCAAAAGTCGCCTGCGATGAATTATAAAGCTCTTCCAATGAAGAGTAGATCGTCAGGCCTTGATTTCGGGCGTACTCCCGGTAAGCCTTTCCCGGCTCCACACCAATCGATTCCGTCCCGTAATGTTCGGAGAATGATTGAAGCAACAGGCCTGCTGAACAGCCAATATCGAGGTGCCGGGAAACAGTCTTTATTTCTTTTTTCGCAAAGGCAAGCAGCGATCTCGCCCGAGCACGTTGGACGACCAGGTCTTTCACGACCGGCCCTTCGTCTCCCTGGTAGACCCGGCGATATTCGGCTGCATAGAATTCTTCCATTTCCGCTTCTGTCATGCGGGGAGATTGGTAAATCAACCCGCAGTTCAGGCAGAGATGGTTGAACACCTCCAACCCACGGAACACACGCTGGTCAAAGTGAGAACATCGACCATCACCACATAATGGGCAATACTCCACAGTCTGGCTCATTTAACATTCTCAAAAAAAAGCTTGAAGATGCGGTTGTAAAGCCACATCAACACATGGCGGATACCAGGTGCCCAGATCAACCTCATTATCACTGGCTTTATATTCCCCGAAAAGGGAGGTGCAGTGGACAGACTCTCTGGAAGGCGGTTCCCGTAATGGGAGACCAGGGCTTTTTCGGTGCATAACCGCAGGTATCCCAAATCATTAATGGCAATATCTAACGCCCTCTCACCGCGCATTGGTTTTACTGATGGCAGCGGGATGATGCGCTGAAGGACTTCCTTGCGTGCGACAAACTGAAAATGAGCCGCCCCAGCATAAGCGCGCGATTCGTCCTGTGTAAGGAGATAATCATTCCCCTGTTCATATTCATCGCGTGATTTCTCAATCGGCATACCAATACTGTTCGTATGCTCGATATAAGTATCCCAGTCAAGAAAGGTTCCCTTTGTGAGCACACCGGGGGGTTGTTGCTCACCCCACTTCAAGGTAGCAGACGAAAACTCCATTGGCGTGCGCAGTGGTCGGCTTGTTACCATGCCAACATTCGGAAAGGTTTGAAATAATTCCAGCGAGGCCTCCAACCAGCCGGGACGGAAATAGATGTCGCTATCGCAGAAAGCCACCATGCGACCCTGGGCGGCGCCAAACATATAATTCCAGGCACCGATCTTTCCGATGTTTTTATCTGAGAGGATCAGGTATTGTATGACGCCCTGTTCTTGCGCCTGCACCAGGAACTGCCGCACTTCCTGGCAGCTGTGGTTGTCAAAGACCATCAAGTCGAATGGCTGGTCTGTATTCTGCCGGAGACTATACAGACAGGCTTTAAGCACTTCCAGGCTCTGGGCGTAAAAACCGCTCAGGAAGGGAAGGCAATTTACCACCGTCACCGTGATATCGGCTGGCTGGGGAACTGTCTCGACTGATTTGGCTGGATTCTGTCCAATGCGCACGAAACCTATCTCCTCGGGATAACTGCCAGCGTGCGCTGCATCTTCTGCAGGCGGAAGCCGAATTGGGCACGCAGGCTGCCCAGGTTATCGGTAATGAAGAGCCACTCCAGCCGGCGCAGCAGGCGAGCCAGGTAGAACCTGGGACGGCGGAGTTGACCCTTGATCAACTCCCGGTTAGTATCCAGGATATTATAGACGCAGCGGCGGCCACCAGCTTTGGCCAGATTCGCTTTGGCAACATCGGAACCGTATGGCGGTTTGTTCCCGGGTAAGTGGCTGTAATCATGATTCTGATGGATAACAAGTACCGACCGGGTGGCATCAATTGCAACCCCCCAGGTTGAACGAGCGTGATACACCATCCAGTTATCCCATGCCGGGCGACCTATGGTGAAATCGGGAACATCGCTATACAGGTGGCGTGGAAAGACAAAATAATCTATCCCCCACGGGGCATAGAATTCGCCGCGCTTCGTCACCTCATCCCGCAGGCGAGCCTCCCAATCTGCGCTAAAATCGACTGCATCGGTAATATCCAGATTCCAGCGTTGACCGACCATCAAGAAATCTTTGACCTGTCCGGAGACCTGCCGCGCCGCCTCCACCAAATCCGACATCAGGATCATATCCGCATTGGCATAGCACAAGATCGGACTACTGGTGAACGCATGTCCCTGTTCCATAACTGACCGTACCGTTGGAACACCCTTCTCGTCCCGCTCGACGTTGGGAACATGCCGGACTCCGAGCTCGGCCGCGGTCGCTCCGATGCCAGGCTCATCCCCAAGCAGGATAACTTCTACATCCCGGAGACGGCTCCAGGACAGGATAGCATTCCGCTGGATTGTAATAATATGTGGGTTTACAAATGGCTTGGGCGCCGTGAATATGGTCAGAAACGACATTTCCGCTCCTTATATTGGTACTATTTGCCTGGTTTACTTACCACTTGCTGTTCGATCCACGAGTATGTCTTGGCCAATCCATCCTCGAGGGATACCTGCGGCTCCCAGTCGAGAACTTCGCGCAGACGGGTGTTATCCGAATTCCGGCCGCGCACGCCTTGGGGTCCAGGGATGTGCTTCTTGGTGATTTTAATCTTGGCGATATCTGCGATAATATCCACCAATTCATTGATTGTCACCATCCGGTCCGAACCGAGGTTAAGCGGATCGTGATAATCCGAGCGCATCAACCGATAAATACCATCGACGCAATCGCTGATATGGCAAAAAGAGCGGGTCTGATCGCCATCACCCCAGATCTCGATCTCATGGTTCCCGGTCAGTTTGGCAATAGCGATCTTGCGACACAACGCCGCAGGTGCCTTCTCCCGGCCGCCATCCCAGGTGCCTTCTTCGCCGAAAATGTTATGAAACCGGACAATGCGAGTTTCCAGAGCATAATCTTCGCGATAGTGGGTGCATAGATGTTCGATAACCAATTTTTCCCACCCATAGGCATCCTGCGGTTGAGCCGGGTATGCATCCTCCTCCTTCAACCCCGCGATGTCTGTCTCAGTCTGGCGGTACTCCGGATAAACACAGGCCGATGATGTGTAGAAATATCGTCCTGCCCCGTTTATGCGCGCTGCTTCAAGTGTATGAATATTGATCAGGGCATTGTTGTGCAGGATAAGGGAATTATTGAAGGCAATAAAACCCATTCCGCCCATATCCGCGGCCAGAGCGTAGACTTCGTCGATCCCGCGAGTCGCCTGCAGACAGTTATCCCATCGACGGAGATCAAGCAGTTCAAATTCATCAGCGTTGACAGTGCTGAATTCCGGGAGCTTAATATCGACCCCACGAACCCAGTATCCCTTATCTTTCAGCATTGTGACCAGGTGATGGCCGATGAAACCGCCCGCACCAGTAACAAGAACTTTCGTTTGTGACATATTTACCTCCTGGATTTGTTGATCGTTATGATCCTAATGAGATTTCTTATCAACATCGAACATGGTCTTATGTGGTATCGATGCATTTATCTTTGCCAAGCATGGATCGTTGGCAAATAGGGCAAGGATTTCCTGCCATGAAAAGTCATCACGCCCATTGAAACGATGATAAACCTGGCGGATTACCTCCAGGTCTTCCGGCGTATCCACCGCCCAACGCATGGACCCATAGTCCGGGTCGTGGTTCAGGACGGCTATCTTAAACCCACGCTGGGATGTGCCAAGGGATAAATCCGTTGTGACCGCCTTTAGCTCAACCCCTTCATACAGAAAGGGCAAGACATGTTCACGATGGAACCCCTGATCGGCTTCCTTCCAGGCACGCTGCAATACAGTGAATGCGCAGACCTCGACATCCAGGCCGATAGGGTAAGTGCGGTGCCAGGGAGGGGGCAGCCGGGTGGCGGTGAAATCCGCATCGTGCACGCCCATCGTCTGGATCGTCTGGTCGATCAGATCCGGATCGATGACCGGGCAGTCCGCAGTAATCCGGACAATGATCTCCGGGTCGAATGGGCGCGCGGCCTGGTAGTAGCGGTCGAGGACATCATGCATGCTGCCACGATAGCAGGAGTACCCCCGGGAGGCGCACAACTCTGCAATCGCGGCGTCCTGGACTTCTGTTGTGGTCGCTACGGTGACTGCATCCAGCAGGCTGGCGCGTTTCGTCCGCTCGACCACGCGCACCAGCATCGGCTCCCCTCCAAGGTCCAGAAGGACTTTGCCAGGTAGGCGAGATGCACCCATGCGGGCCTGGATGATTGCCAGCGTTTTAGGCATGTGCGCTCACCATGCGCTGATAGGTATTTAGCAGGGTGGAAAAATTTTTCTTCCAATCTGCTTTTTCTTCAGCCGTTACCCTGGCAGCAGCACAGACTTTATCTAGTGACCTGCGCATCTCGTAAATATGCAATACCTTGGCTGCCAGGGCGTTTGAATCCCCATCGGGGAAAAGCCACCCATTCTTACCTTCGGATACCCACTCTTTATTGGCCGGGATGTCGGAGACAAGACAAGGGATTCCGCAAGCCAAAGCTTCCATCAGGGAGACCGAGGAACCATCTACATGTGATGGAGAGATGTACAGGTCTGCAGAACGATACCAGCGGGGGAGATTGGTTGAGTTGATGGTTCCAGCGAATACCACCCGATCGGAAATTCCTTCTCGTTCCAAAACTTGACGGATGAACGCAGCCTGAGAACCGTCCCCGAGCAAGAGCAGTCTAATATCGTCCTGCTTTTTACAAATAGCGATAAACGCTTTAATCAATACATCGATGCCATAGCATGGTTCCCAGGACCGATTGCAAAAGAGTGTCAGACTCCGATCTTCGCTTTCGGTTTCCCGGCTCACATCTGGGGAAAAATGATGCAAATCCACACCCCAAGGGAAGACAACGATCCTCTCCGGGTTCATGCCGAATTCTATGGCTCTCTGGCGAGTGACTTCGGCGTCGCTGGTAAAGAAAGTGCTACGTTTGAGTGTATAACCTGTCACCCATTTCCAGCAACGATTTCGATATGCGTCCTCCATAAGGTCAAAACCCCAGGACATGGTCAAGGTAGGGCGGAAGCCTGTCAGAATGGTAATAAAGGCGCAGGTCTGGATCGGGCCGGCGTGGACAAGGTCGGGCTTGACCTTGTGGAGGATTTGTTTCAAGGAAGACGTCAAAAGCGGGACATCTGACCAGCGGAATTCGCCTCGCCCGCCTGGCCACACGATCTGCTCGATATTCGCAGGAACAGGTTTGTCTTCAGTCTGTCTCAGCCCACGTTGCAACCGGAGGTAGAACACCGTATGTTCCGTTTCCGCCAGCGCAGAGAGGAAACGATGGTCATGTGGTGTGTAGTCAAGCGAAAAATAGAGAATTTTCATCGGGCGATCCAGCGGAAATTATTCATGGCTTGATTGCGATCAGAGTTCATCCGACGGGTTGGATATTGGACCAATCAAGCGGGTCACCAGCCAAATACCGGAAGGTCTCACCATACAGATTCAGACCTTCGTCGCTCAAGGCATGCGCCATCGGTTTTTTACTCACATCCTCGGCTACGTGCAAGATATGCCACGGGAAGGGAAGCGGGAACTCTTTGAAGAACCGATACGCATAGTTCCAAGCAAGTTCTACCTGTTCGGGAGTCAGTTGATAAGCTACCAAGTCAGAGAGGACTGCGTCCAGTTTGGAAAAATATTCATCATATGTAGCAGTGTCGATGGTGAACCCCCGGCCGCGATAGTGGGTCCGCCCAGCGGTCATGACCGGGATGCCACGTGTCGCCATTTCAAGACCGGAGGTAGTCGTATAAACGAGACCAAGACCGGCGATCTCCATCAGGTCGTAGGTGTTGACCTTGTCTTGTGGACTGATCAGGTGAATGTGTCCAGGCAATTCCAGGAGCGCATTTTGGATCACACCGGTCACTGATGGACCCATGGTAAGGTTTTCGCCTGGATGGATTCGGATCACGAGTTGGACATCCGTGCGCGAAGCAAAGAACTGGACCAACTTAGTGATCCACTCGCTCATCGAAGACCCCAGCAACTGGCGTCCCAAGGTCAAGCTATCGCCAAGCACGTTCGTGGTGAAAAGGACGACCGGCCGGCTATCCAGGCCTAATTGGGAACGGACCTTCTGCCCTCCGAGGGTGGCAATATTTTGCCAGAGACGGGCAAAGTGTTCTCCGCGTTGGACTGTACCGCGGGCGGCAAAGAAAGCCCGTAACCACTGGCGGTGATCTTCTGTCAGCGTAATCCCTTTTCTGGCCTCCCATAGATTATCCGTCTGATGTTTGATGATTTGAGCATCCTGCGCCAGCCATGCCCGGTCCGCCTGCTCGCCAAATTCATAAGTGACCGTTGGTATGTCAAGGTGCCGGCTCACTGCGTAAATGATCCCAAATTCCTGAATGGTGCCGTTGGGAACAATAACAACATCGGGTCGATGTTTCCTCAAGTAAGCTAATGCTGACCCCGCAGCAGACCGATTCCTTTCCCTGCGCAGGTTTCGCAGAGGATGATTTGGGTCTACGTCTTCTGCCTGGAGAGTGTATTGAGAATCGAATAAAGAAACCTCTTCAATCGCGTTTGTGATCGGATCCGGCAAGGACGATACAGGTTGGATAGCATGCAACGGAACAATTTTTAATAACCCATCTGCTGGCTTGAGCATGTCCCGCGTATAAAGGTCCTGGCGCCGCAGATCAAAATTCGAAATTGGGTCAGTCCAGTTTTCATAAGGCAGGTATGCAAGTGTCACTCGGTGTCCTTGCCCAGCTAGAGCGATGCCAAGCAAAGAAATATGTTCAATCCAGTAATCGAGTGTGGCAAATATAAATAGGCTCTTTCCCTCTACTGATTTTCTTGCCCGATTTGCCGCCTCTACGCTCTGGACGATCACCTCAAGGGGATACCGAAACTCATAGCGTCCTGCTTTGTGGTCAGTGCGCAACCACCAATAGAGGTCTGCAGCCAGGGGTAGATCGGCAACTAAGGTTTTTAACTTGTCCTTCATTTAGTAACCTCTATGTCCCAATGCAAACGAGGCCGGATTGTCCCAGGACGCGGCTCCGCCCATTGCATGCCAGGGGCGCCAGCCGGGTCGACATTGAAATCAAGCGCCTGCTCATCCTGGAAGAAGCGTTGGATACGGTATGCACTTGCATTCACTCCCACGCTGTAGCGCCCTGAATTTAGCATGTCAGCTGGGATAAGGCAGCGACTAAGGTAGTGACCTCTGGAGCGGGCGGTGTGCTTCTCAAACATCACCGGGTCATCAGTGTCGAATGCAGAGAAGACTGCCTCGCCCCGGGCGGTATTGAGATAAATACCGATCCTCAGCCCGGTTGTCGTTGCAGACAGGGCATATTCAACTTCTATCGAGAATGGTTCGGTGGAACGGATGGTATCAACAACAACTCCTCGCTGGTCCCGGATCCGCAGAGCCAATGGACGAAACGGCGCCGCGGTGGTAGGGATTTCACTTTCCTCCCAGCGTTTTTCTCCTGCCTTGGTGGTCCCTGAAGAAAGGTAATAATCTACCGCCTCAGGAGATGGGGCCCGCATAGCAAGCGTCCCGTTATCCAACACGAGGGATTCCTGCGTCAGGCGCAGTATGGCTGACATGTTATGGCTAACGAATAGCACCGTTCGACCTTGCTGGGCTACATCGCCCATCTTACCAAGGCACTTCTTCTGGAATTCAGCATCCCCAACCGCCAATACCTCATCCACGACCAGGATCTCTGGCTCAAGGTGGGCTGCAACAGCAAATGCCAGCCGCAGATACATCCCGGAGGAGTATCGTTTTACCGGGGTGTCGATGAATTGTTCCACTTCGGAGAAAGCTACGATCTCGTCGAATTTACGCTCGATCTCATTGCGCCTCATCCCGAGAACCGCGCCATTGAGATAGATGTTTTCCCGACCGGTGAGTTCCGGATGAAAACCGGTTCCTACTTCCAAGAGTGAACCAACCCGCCCCTGGATGGTCACTGTTCCTTCAGTGGGATCAGTGATCCGCGAGAGGATTTTTAGCAATGTGCTTTTCCCAGCCCCATTGCGGCCAATTACCCCTAAAACCTGGCCTCTTGATACGTCAAATGAAACATCTCGCAAAGCCCAGATAACATTAGCCTTAGCATCAAGAGTTGGGACCCTTTTGATTCTACAAACTAGCTTATGACCGAACGTAACAATTTGGTCCCGAAATGTGTCGTTGCGTAGTGCAAGGGCACCAATCTGGTATCTCTTCCCGAGTTGTTCAACTTTGATTGCAATATCGCTCATTGTGTCCTTGCCAAAATATCAGACAATATCTGCAAAGGTCCGTTCCATCCGCTTGAAAAAGTACAATCCGGAAACAAGCAGGAGTATCACAACTCCCGCAGATACGAACAAAGTCTGGCTGGGGGATTGTGTTCCCAGCAATGCCCAACGAAAACCATCGATCACGCCCGCCATTGGATTAAGCGCATAAACCAAACGCCAGTTCGGGTCAGAAATAACTGTTGATGAGTAGACCACCGGTGAAGCATAGAACCAGGCATTAATAATGAATGGGACCATGTGTTGAATATCACGGTATTGGACATTCAAGGCAGAAAACCAGAGCCCAAGTGCCAGGGCAGTCACCAGGGCGAAAAGTATGAAGATGGGTAACCAGAGCACATTCCATGTAATCGGAACACGGTAAAACAACAAAAGACCAAACAGAACGATAAGCGAAATTCCAAAATCAACCAAGCCGGCTCCCAGTGCAGAGATCGGGATTACCAGGCGCGGAAAATATATTTTCGTCAACAGGTTTGCACTCCCCACCAGACTGCTACTGGAGCGTTGGAGGGCGTTGGCGAACAGATTCCAAGGCAAAAGTGCCACAAAACTGAAGACCGGATAAGGTATGTCACCATCCGTGGGTACGCCGAGAAAATGTCCGAGGATCACGCTGAAGATCACCATTGTAAGCAAGGGTTGGAGGATTGCCCACGCTATTCCTAATACAGCTTGTTTATAGCGCACCTTGATGTCTCGCCAGGTTAGAAAATAGATCAGCTCGCGATAATTCCACAAGTCACGGAGATGAAGCGCCACCCAGCCTTTGACTGGACGGAGGACGATAGAATGGTCCTTTGATTGGTTGATCGTTTTTAGGCTCATATCATGGTTTCCGGTTTTTAAGATACCAGTCTACGGTCTTTCGCAGGCCTTCCTCGAAAGACATTCCCGCCTGGAAACCGAATTCCTTCCTGGCTCGGGTAACATCCAATGCTCGCCGGGGTTGCCCATTTGGTTTGCTGATGTCCCAAGTGATCTTTCCAGTGAAGCCGGTCAGATCCGCGATCCTCTCCGCAAGTGCCTTGATGGATATCTCATTTCCTGCCCCCAGGTTGACTGGTTCGGGGCCATTGTATCGCTCACAGGCGAGTAAAATGCCTTCGGCAGCATCCTCCACGTAGAGGAACTCACGGGTCGGCGACCCATCTCCCCAGACTACGATCTCCTTTTCTCCGCGCTCCTGGGCATCAATACATTTTCGAATCAGCGCAGGGATGACATGCGACGTTTCCAAGTCAAAATTGTCACGCGGACCATAGAGATTGACAGGCAGCAAGAAGATGGCATTAAAGCCATACTGTTGACGATACGCCTGTGCCTGGACAAGCAGCATTTTCTTTGCCAGCCCGTAGGGGGCGTTGGTCTCTTCGGGGTAACCAATCCATAGGTCATCCTCTTTGAATGGGACCGGCATAAACTTTGGATAAGCGCACACTGTCCCGAGGGCGACGAACTTACCAACCCCGCGTTGCCAGGCATGGTGCATCAACTGAATCCCCATCATCAGGTTGTCATAGAAAAAATCTGCCGGGTGTTCCTGGTTGGCGCCGATTCCTCCGACCCGCGCTGCCAGGTGGATGATAATGAGATCGGAAGGTGTCAAGTCCGGTAACGCTGTGGGTTGAAACCCTTCTGGCAACAAGTGCGCTGGTCGCTTGTCAGGGGCAAGCATGGCATCATCCAACAGGCGCAGGATGACATCGCGATCGGTTATATCATAATGCTCAATCCGAGGAATTAAAATGTCCGCCGCACCACGGTGGATGAGTTTTTCTACCAGGAACGACCCTAAGAACCCGGCGCCACCGGTGACAATAATTCGTTTATTATCCCAATTACCGCTAAGCATTTTTCCTCCGCTACTGGATGATGAAACGTGCGTTCCGATAGCGCTCATCATGGGGATCACGAATGATACCGGTACGCAATGCATTTACAATCTCCCGCACTCCATCATCAACAGTCAGCGATGTCTGAAACCCGAGCGTGCTGCGGATTTTTTCAAAGGACACAGTGATATCCCGCATATCGCCACCGAAAGTCAAGTCCTTATAGGTCACGACTGTCTCGGGCAGTCGCTTGATCACCAATCCAACGATCTCGTCTTTGGTGTAATTGCCATCTTCAGCACCTAAATTAAAGATATTCCCACTCACTTTTGCCTTCGGCGCTTCTAAACCAAGAATGAACCCCTGGACTACATCGCGCACGTGGACAAAGGAGCGTGAGTAGCCTCGTTGGTAGATGATAAGTTCACGATGAGAATATGCATCCAAAACAAATTGGTTGACGATCAAATCAAACCTTGTGCGAGGAGAAATGCCATAGAGGGTGGACAAGCGGAATATTGTCGGAGCGCAGGATGAATCTCTCTGGGTGAGTAGAAACTCCTCGGAAGCTATCTTGGTTTCTGCATAAAGAGACTGCGGTGTCAGGGGGGATTCCTCCGTAACGGGTTGGCCATCTTTGGAGAGGCCGTAATTGCTGTATGTGGATGCAAATACAAACTGTTTGCACCCAAGACTCGCTGCCTGATCGAAAACCCGTTTTGTCGCCTCGACGTTATACCGCCAAGCCGCTTGCTGGCCGACCGCCTGACAGGCCGGGAATCCAACAATTGCCGCGAGATGGAATACTGCATCCGGTTTCGGCCATTCCCTGTGCAAAGAAGCACGAAGAGCGCCAGGTTCAAGGATGTTGACTTTGCTAAAATTAAAATTCGGATGATGCAAATAGGCCAGAAGAGACTCGCCTCCGAATAGGAGGCTATCAAGAACGGACACCTTGTATCCAGCGCGAAGCAATTCACCGGTCAGTAAGGAGCCAATGTATCCCGCTCCACCCGTGATAATTACATGACCTTTATCATCCATGGGACCCTCCTGTTTTCAGGATAACTTTTGATCCGACAATTTCAAGGACCGGAACTTTCGTGTCTTCAACGATGGCTATGCCCTGTTCCAGGCATGTGAGCTTACATACATCAGCAACATCCCCATCGCCTACCAAGCGAATACGATCGTGTCCGGATGTACGGACTTCATCAAGAAATTTCTTTACATGGGCGCGAGTATTGCGATAGAGCAAGAACTGTTGTTCGATATAATCAACAGTGAGGTGTGCACGCAGAGCAATTCCCTCTGGGGTGATAATGTAACGTAACTTCTTGCGTTCAGCGCGCTTGATCTTGACATACCCTTTGGCAATTAATCGCTTTAGGTGCCAGTTAACCGTCCCAACCGCTACACCCATCTGTGTGGCCAGGGAAGCCTGAGTAATATCCGGGTTACCTTCAATATGCTCGAGGAGAGCCAATTCGCGGGTAGAGTCTGGTGATGTATTCATAATCAGATTTCTCACTCAAACAGATTTGTCTTTCAACCGCTTCAGGTCAGCTTCGACCATCATCTCGACCAAATCCTTGAAACCGACTTTCGGGAACCAACCAAGCGACTCGCGAGCCTTTGATGGGTCAGATACAAGCAGGTCCACTTCGGACGGGCGATAAAAGCGCTGATCCTGGACAACATAGTCCTGATAATTCTCGCCAATGAAGCTGAAAGCCAATTCACAAAACTCACGCACAGAGTGGGTTTCCCCAGTTCCAACGACAAAATCCTCGGGGTGGTCCTGTTGCAGCATCTTCCACATGGCTTCCACATACTCTCCAGCAAAACCCCAGTCGCGACGGGCTTCCAGGTTTCCGAGGCGCAATTCCTTAGCCAACCCAAGTTTAATCCGGGCAACCCCATCCGAAATTTTCCTGGTGACGAATTCCAACCCTCGCCGTGGGCTTTCATGATTGAACAAAATCCCCGAGACGGTATAGATGCCATAAGATTCGCGGTAATTAACGGTTATCCAATGGCCGTACACTTTGGCAACCCCATACGGACTGCGGGGGTAAAAGGGGGTTGTCTCGCTCTGGGGTACCTCAAGTGCTTTCCCATACATCTCACTGCTTGAGGCCTGATAAAAGCGGACATTCGGGTCAACCAGACGGATCGATTCGAGGATGCGTGTAACGCCCAACGCAGTCACTTCCCCGGTAAGTACTGCCTGACTCCATGAAGTAGCCACAAACGATTGCGCGGCCAGGTTGTAGACCTCGGTAGGTCTGTACTCCTCGAGGATCGCCACAAGGGAACTCTGATCGTGGAGATCGCCCTGGATGATGTTGATATCATCCTGGATATGTTGTATCCGCTCGAATGTTACTGTGCTGGATCGACGGACCATGCCGACAACATCGTAGCCCTTTTCAAGCAGAAATTCAGCCAGGTACGACCCATCCTGGCCAGTGACCCCGGTAATCAACGCAGTGGGCATATTTCCTCCGCAATCAAAATTCAGTTGTTGAATTATACATGCTCTTCGTACGACGTCAAGTCCGCTTGCGGCGTGTGGAACGATAGTCCCAGTACCAGCCCCCAAGGAGAATGAGCAACCCCGCGGCACCAATGATAGCAAGAATAACAAAGACATGCACTTGCCCGGCAACCCATCCGGTATAACGGGCAAAATACCAATACGTGAAAGCCAACAGGAAAACACCCTCAACAGCAACAATTCGGATGAACCAAGGATTATGGGTTTCACGCCACCACAGCCAGGTCTTGGCAGCCAAGACTGCCTGGATCAGCAGCAGGATGACCCGGTAGCGAGGGTTATCCCACTGGTCACCACCGGCACGGAAGGATGAAAGCAGAATCCATAACCAGGCCGCGAGCCACAGCCAGATCCAGGCACGACGTTCGTTTTTGGGCGAGGTTTGCCATGCAGCGATAAGACCGGAGACCAGGAAGGGTAAGAGTGAATACCAGCCAACTGCTCGAATAATCCCGAGTCCCTTCCATGGCCAGGCTGCAGGGTCCGCCAGGGCGGCTGGGAGGACAGGCTGGGTCAGTCCATATGCTGTGGCAAAGGGCAGGTGCAACGACTCTGGCAACCGGGAGAAGACATTCTGGATCCATCCAGAACCTTCTGCGAGTAAGTAAGTGTCCCAACTGGCTGACAGTTGCAACCAGCGCATCGCGGTTTCGAGGGGAGTTTCCCCGGGATATGGGTCTTGTGAAAGCCCCACCATAAGGATCGAAAAGGCGACAAGGATAACGACACCTGTGATCAAGACTGTCCGCCAAGAAATGGCGCTCTGGCTGCCTCGCAGCCATGACCAAACAATCATGAGAATCACAGCGATCACAGCCACGCCCGGTGAAAACAGGATCAATCCGAGCGTTCCAGACGCCATCCAAAGCCAGGCTCTACGGGGATGTTCTGTCCAGGTGATGACACCCAGGAATACCATGATAATGAATGTGATCAGGAATGCTTCGCGCATTTGCGAACTGCCGTACAGGAGACTCTCAGGATAGAACGCCAAAACCCCGGCGACCAATGTTCCCATGGCCTGACCCCATACTTTATTGACGGCTTTCCAGGCCAGTCCTATGCCCAGGGTTGCCGTCAACCCGGCCAGAATTGCGATCAGCCACGGGCGGTGTGCATCTAGCGAAAACACCCGGTACATAAGAGCCGACAGCGCCAACATGCCACCATACTGGTCGGAGCTGAAGGATTTATCGAAGGCGAGCCAAATTGGTTCGCCCGAGACCGCCAATTGCCAGGCCTGGGTATCCCGGTGATAGGCATCGGCGAACACATATCCAGCTTGTTCCACAGGGGTGTCATAGCCATGTGCCGGGAGGATCAACGCTGTCGCTACAGCCAACCCCAGGCGAAGAGTCAGGCTCAGGAGCAGGATCAGGCCAAGAGACCGTGAGGCGCCACTCGAAAGCCACAGCGCGGTGATTCCCATCAGCCCGATGATAAGCAGGGACGAGTAAGCCAGCCAACCGGTCCACCATGTTCCCCCATCCAGAAGGGAGAGTGTAAGTCCTACGCCCAGGCTAGAAGGAATCATCCAGATCAAATTACGAGCAAAAGGTTTCATGTTTTTTCTCTAATAGGTGTCGGATAACAGCCCAAAGCCACCAGGCCACAATGAGGATGACAAGGGTTTGGGTGGGGACTGAGTAGCGGGGGTTGTCCCCATACTCAAGCAGAGCTTGCGCAATGGAAGTAATCCAGGGTATGGTCAGGACCAGCCAGAAGAAAGATTCCATTCGGAATAGGCTGCGCGCCTTCTTCCAGCACATGGCCAGCGAGCCGCCGACAAATGACAGATTGACCAGGAACAGCCCTGCCCTCAGGGTAAGAGTGATCGCCCTGCGGATGAATCCCGGACCTGCATCAGGAGGCACAGCCCAGTGGACGGGGACTTTCCAGTATGCCAGCCAACTCTCACCCACATTGCGCAGGTAGAGGCCAGGGTGTTCCAGGATGAGTTGCAGCGATATTTTACCCATCAGGCGTGATAGATCGACAAACCCCAGCCCGGAGATTTCGGTCAAATCCGGGATCGCATCCCAAATTGCATTGCTCGAATGGCCTGTCTCGGCGACTTGAGCATCCCGGAAGTAAATGAAGGTATCACGGATGTCGGAATATTCGTCGGGAACGAACTCGAAGAATGGGCCGGCGTGGTTTACGAGATGATAGCCACCGATGGTGTCGAACCCCCAGATGCCATATTGACTATGGATGAAGTTCACCCAAATGGCTATGAGAGTCATCCCGGCTAAACCGACGGTTAGTGCCAGCACAACCCGGAGCCGCGACTTGGCGTGCAAGAAAAAGAAAAGGAATAAGCCCAGCAGGGGTGGGAGGAAAACGTACAATGTGCGAGTTAAGGCCGCCATCCCCCCGGCAATGCCTGCCAGCAACCCCACAAGGACAACTTGCCAGGGGTGGTCATTTCTACGCTCGTAAAATAACCGAACTGCCGCGGCGAGATAAATGGCGATCAAGGTTACCGTGACAGTTTCCGCCAACAGGTCGGCTTCAAATAACAATTGCTGGAGATTCAGCGTGTAGGCGCAAGCCGATAGTGCCGCGAACCAACCCTGCCCACTTACCCGCCAACCGATGTAGAAGAACAATAAGGTGATGATGAGTCCAAGCCCCAAGTGCACCAGGTAGACGTGTTCGTCCGTACCGATCCAGGCCAGGAAAAGGGGGTATCCGGGCATCCGTGTACCGTCATAGTAATTCCATCCTTCTAATAACTGTCCGGCAAGGCGCCGGTAGCTGGCTGTATCGTTATACAGCACAGGCCGGTATAACAGGTATAACACCGCTCGCTCGACCAATGCGACGGCCATAACGATTAACAACCATGAGGAGGTACTGACCCTGGAGAGATACTTGTGCATTTCAGGTATTAAAATTTTCCAAGATGCGTTTTGCGCGTTCTAACCAGGAGTATTGTGTACTTGCGGACCTGGCGCGCTGACCAAGGGTAATGCGCCGCTTCGGGTCGCCTAGCAACATCTTGAGTTCAGACTCCCACAGTGATGGGTCCTCGGGCGGGCAAAATACGGCCATTGTCTCATCGAGGATTTCGTGAAGGACAGGCAGGTCGCTGGTCAAAATAGCGCGCCCCGCGGCCATGTATTCAAACATCTTCATCGGGCTGCACACATCAGCCGTATTCCCTCCGCTGGATGCAGAAACTGTTCGCCCATAGGGCATGAGCAGCACATCGGCAGCGGCTTGATAGTGGGGAATATGTTGGTTGGGGATAAAACCGGTGAAGGTGATATTTGAGATTTTACGCTCGCTTGCCTGAGTTGACCAGAACTCCACATCTCGAGGACGCCCTCCCACCCAGACAAAACTGGCTTGGGGGAACTTTGCGGCCAGACCCAGGAACAACTCGGCCCCGCGACCAGCATAAAGATGGCCTGTGCAAAGCACAGTCGGTGCAAGCGGCAGGTTTAGGTCGCGGCGGACAATTTCCGGGTCGAGTAAGCTATCGTAACGCTCCAGGTCAACTCCATCGGGTGCAATGGTCACTTGTTCGTCCGGCAATCGAACATGAAATCGCTCGTCAAGGGCATCCTTGAGCGCCTGCGTGATCGGCAACAACCGCTTCTTCCCAGGCAAAATAAGAAAACCGCGATACCACAAGGGACCAAGCCAGCCGGAGGGCAGATCGTGCATCTCCAACATGACCGGCAACCGCGCCAACAAACCCAATACGGCGGACTGTGGCGGCCAGACATATAGAATACCAGTTCGTAGGGAGCGAGCCTTGAAGACCGCAATCCACGGGAATAACCGCCGCGAACGTACTGGCAACGAGTCAATCGTGAAAGGGGTCGTCAGGCCGTAATGTGCCATCATATCCGGCTGGCTCTCAAAGAATCCGGGGGTTTCGGGGACAATCAGGGTGACTTCATGGCCCAGTTGGGTGAAGGCCTGACACACTTTCATGACCTGGATGCTGTTAGCAGTATCAGATGGAATCTGGGATGCTGATACACAAACGATTCGCATCAGGGGACCGCCTCTGTTTGCCGGTGGATAAGACGCATGCCGCGCCAGACAATCAGCCCAATTGAAATGACAAAGAATGCCGAGAGCAGACCAGCCTCCATGAGGTACCCATAACGGGGGACGAGGAAAAAGGCCAGGCTGATTTTAGCAATCCCGGCAACAGCCATCGCCTTGAGAGGATACTCGGCGTCTCCAAATGCGAGTAGTAAGTTGCGGTTCCAAAAAAATATATTCGCGCAGCCATACCCGATCAACAGGATGAGCACTGCCCAGATTGCCGGTACAAAGGCCACTCCGTAGAAGAATGCGATCAACCATGAGCCAGCTACAGCAAGAACGGCCGTTACACCGAAGGTCCAGGCTGCCGAGATGAGAGTGAGTTTCTTCAACAACCCACGCAACCGCGCCCAGGCATTTTGTGCTACTGCACGGGTGATTTCGGGGAAAGATGTATTGATGAATGGAGTGATAGGCATCACAACCAGGTTGATTACAGCCAGGGCAAGCTTATAGTAACCAGCTTCCAGGGGAGACAAGAAATAAGCAACCCAGATTACTTCACTATCACGGGTGATGAGATTGACCGTTCCGCTCAGGTTGGTGCTGATAGCAAAACGCAAGAACTTGCCCTGAAGCGGCAATTGTTTGAATGGTACCCGCCACCAATTTCTGCCTAGAATATCCCTAGCGCGCCAGAGAGCATACCCGGCAAGAGCCAGCCCATTGACCGTCTTACCAACCAGATAGGCTGTCAGCACCATCCAGATGCTCCCCTGGACCAGGTAGGCGTAGACGATCAGCCCTGCCGTTAGCAGAGATTGGATCAGGTTGATGACTGCCTGGCTGCGGAAGTGGTCACCGACCTGGAGCAACCCGGTAGCCGATTCGGTTGCGAAGTTGGCCAGGAGTGCCAGTCCGTAATAAGTAAAGAGAGGAATTGAAGTCGGGTCTTTAACTATATAAGTCGCTGCCAACGGGGCGATCAACAATAACAGAAGATAAGCGATAATGGATGTGGCAGCTTCCATGAGCAACGCAGCCTTGAACACTGCTGCAGCTTGTTCTTTCTTTTCTTGGGCAAGATATTCCCCGACATATTTCACCACGAGCTCCCCCATCCGGAAAGAAAGCAGGCGATTTACGTTCGAAGCTAAAGAAATCACAGTTCCCAGAATGCCAAACCCCAAAACGCCCAACAAACGAGCCGCGAAAATACTCTGTACCACTGTGCTGAGTGTATTGCCGGCAAATAAATAGCCGGTATTTCGCAAGACTTTGTGCAGGAGATTGTCCTGGCGCCAAGACGCAATCTGCCGCTGAAAATAGTTCACGGGCTTACGACCTCTTTGGCCCAGGAACGTTCATGCTGATACCACTCCACCAGGCGGGTAATCCCATCTTCCAATTCGACTGCAGGTTGCCACCCAAGGAGATTTCTGGCCTTGGTCACATCGGCCAGGCTGGCGCGGATGTCTGCTGGGTTGGGGGGCAGTTGCTTGACCTGGGCTTTGCAGCCAATGATATTTTCCAATATTTTGATTAGGTTATTCAAGGTGAGCGGCTGGTGTCCCCCCAAATTGATGATTTCATACCCGAGCGGTTTGAGCGCGGAGATGGTTCCCTGGACGATATCGTCCAGATAGGTAAAGCCTCGCGATTGCTCGCCATCACCGAATAACTCGACAGGCTGACCTTCAGTCATCCACTTGATGAAACGGAAGATGACCATGTCCGGTCGGGGAGCAGGTCCGTAGACATTGAAATACCGGACCACAGAAACGTCCAAACCATAAAGACGATGATAAGCATGCGAGAGCACTTCGGCAGCTTTTTTGCTGGCTGCATAAGGTTGGAGCGGGTGGTCGGTGTCTACATCTTCAGGCGTAGGGCGTGGCGCTTTATCACCATAAACACCAGCAGTCGAAGCCATCAGGAACTTGGGAATCTGCCTCTGCCGACACAGTTCGAGCAGGTTAAGAGTTCCGGTGACATTGGTCTCGTAAAAAGCCCAGGGGTCTTCTACGCTTGCCCGGACACCTGCCCGGGCGGCCAGGTTGATCACTGCATGGAAAGGCGCGCCGTCATGAGATAAGCCAATAACGGCAGACTGATCCGCAATATCGAAATGATGGATTGTGAATCCAGAGAGGCTCAACAACCGATTGAGCCGGAACTCCTTCACACGCACATCATAAGCGCTGTTCATATTGTCCACACCCGTGACTGTATGGCCCTGTTCTAAGAGATGCTCAGTGACGCGTGCGCCAATGAACCCGGCCGCACCGGTGACCAGATAATGTGCCATTAGAGTTTTTCCACCTTGGGGTTGTCTTTACCGAGTGCCCCAAGCGCATTTCGACAATCGAAGATGAATTGAGCTGCTTCAAGAATCGCCTGGTAAGCATAGCCTTTATGGTTAGTAACGATGACCACACAGTCAGCAGCGCGCACAGCGACGAGCAGGTCCGGGACACTCTCGAGTTCCTGGCCATCATGGGTTGTGAGGCTGAGTATGTACGGATCATGATACTGGACATCAGCGCCCTTTTGTTGCAACAAACTGATGACATCCAAGGCGGGTGATTCGCGGATGTCATCAATCTCCGGCTTGTACGCCGCACCTAATATCAGACATCTGCTCCCCTTGAGGGTTTTTCCTCGCTGGTTCATTGCTTCGAGGATCCGATTGACCACGTACCTTGGCATATTGGTGTTGATCTCTGATGCCAACTCGATGAAGCGCGCATTGTAATTGAATGCTTTCATCTTCCAAGAGAGGTATAGAGGATCAATCGGGATGCAATGGCCACCCAACCCTGGGCCGGGTGTAAACTTCATGAATCCGAACGGCTTGGATGCCGCCGCGTCGATCACCTCCCAAACATCCACTCCGAGGCGCTCGCACATGATTGCCAACTCATTGACCATGCCAATGTTGATCATCCGAAAGGTGTTCTCGAGCAACTTCGCCATCTCGGCTGCCTCGGTGGAGGAAACAACGTGGATGGTCTGGATGGCCTGTTCGTACCAAAGAGTTGCGACTTCAGAACAGGATGGAGTGATCCCGCCGATGACCTTGGGTGTATTGATGGTCGTGTAATCCTGCCGTCCGGGATCGACCCGTTCCGGTGAAAAGGCGAGGAACCAGTTTTCCCCAATCCGCATGGCTTTATTTTGGCTCAAGACCGGCAGCATGATCTCGCGTGTAGTGCCAGGGTAGGTCGTCGATTCCAATACTACGACCATACCAGGGTGGATGTATTTCGCCAATTCATCCGTCGCAGACATAATGTAAGACATGTCCGGGTCCCCCGTCTTGCGGAGTGGAGTCGGGACGCAAATGCTGACGGCATCCATATCCTTTAGGATCGCAAAGTTGCCAGAAGCGGTCAGGTGTCCGGATCGTACCAACGCTCCCACTTGTTCTGAAGACACATCCGGTATGTAAGAAGTACCCTGGTTGAGAGATTCGACTTTTCGCTCATCTGGGTCAACCCCGGTAACTGTAAAGCCAGCTTCTGCGAAGACCACTGCGAGCGGTAAGCCGACATATCCCATCCCAAGGACAGCGATACGGGCGTTCCTGTCGCGTAGCTTTTGCATCAGCCCAGCTTTTTGACTCGACGTATCCATAATATCTATTCCCTGACAAACCAATATGGCCTGGGTGAAGGTTAGAAGAGGTCCAATTGCTTCGGCTCTTCCTGGATCTCGGTGTTGTTTTCGGTGTGATTGATCCGAGCCAGGCCAGCCCGGGCCTGCTCTAAGAGCTGTGGGAGTTGGGCGAAATCTTTCATGATGACAGGTTTTAGCGAGCCTTGATGCAATGCCGCCGCCGGGTGGAACATGGCGATGACGAACCGATCCCCAACGCGGCGCATCTGTCCATGGACAGCACTGATCTTTACACCTGGCATGTATCTTCCCATCGAGTATCGTCCAAGCGTGATGATGATCTTGGGATTGATCGCGGCAATCTGCTGCTCCAGATACTCAGCGCATAAGGAGAGTTCCTCAGGCAGAGGGTCCCGATTCCCCGGGGGGCGGCACTTGACCACGTTCCCGATCCAGACATCGGTCCGCTGGAGTCCGGCACTTGCCAGCAATTCGTTCAGCAGGTTGCCTGCAGCTCCCACAAAAGGTCGTCCCTGTTCGTTTTCATGAAAACCAGGCCCCTCACCAATCAACATGATTTCTGCAGTTGCAGGCCCCTCCCCGGGGACTGAGTTCTTGCGCGAATGATGCAACGTGCAGTTCGTACAACTCGAGACTTCTTTTGCAATCTGGGCAAGAGTATCCACAGCAGTCATGCTTCCTCCGGGAGATCATTCAGGTTCTCCAAGGTCAATAAGATTGCATCTTCACTGTTGTCTTTATAGTAACCGGGGCGGCGTCCAGCGAGGCTGAACCCGTACTTATCATACATTGACTGGGCAGCCGTATTGCTTGCCCTGACCTCAAGATAAGCCCGTCTTGCTCCTTCACTCTTGGCAGCTTGTAGTGCACTCAGCAGGATTCGTTCACCAATCCCTTGCCGCCGCTGTTCGGGATGGACGGCGAGCGTGGCAATATGGGCTTCGTCCTCGATCAGCCATAAAACCAGCATCCCTACGATGCAACTCTGGGATTCGGTCCCGGACTCGGCGACCCAACACCGCGACGCCGGGTTGTTGGTCACCTCGTGCCGGAAGGAACGCTCCGGCCACGGGAGACTGAACGAAAGCACATCAATCGCGTGGACAACGGGCACATCAATCAGCTGCATGCGCCGGATGGTCAACAAATTCACGCCCGTGGGGCTCCTGCGACATGCAAGTAGATCGGAGATAGCGAGGCGGCTGGTTCAATGCTGCCAGCTTGCCATTTGTTCCAGGCCAACTCAGCCAGGATCCCCGGACGACGGACGCTTTGGGCTGGCGAGGCCAGGATGACATTCTTGTACTTGCGCGCCAGCCTCTGCCGTTCACCAGCGGTCAGTTCACCACAGACCAGCGTAGGTCGGCGGATGTTGTTGACCAATTTATCGATCGTCGTCACCCCGGCCGGACCTTCAGTCTGCCACTCCTCCCCGGCAGACGTATACCATCCGATAGCCAGGCGACCCCGTCCAGCCTGCAGGATGGTTGCAAGGCGACGGTCGGACACGGGCATTGCTGCCGCAAGGATATCGAAGGTATTGATCCCAATTAACGGACAGCGGCGGGCAAGAGCTAATCCTTTTGCCAGCGCAAGACCAGCCCGTAGACTGGTAAATGAACCCGGTCCGAGGGCAACGCCGAGAGCCTGAATATCGTTGATCATCACACCTGTTCGTTTGAACAGATCGGCAAGAGCCGGAGGCACATCGACAGTATGATGTTTGCGGCCATGCCAGAATACCTCGCCAATGATCCGGGTGCCATCATAGATTGCCAGGCCAACCTGGGTGGTGGATGTATCCAGCGCAAGAAGCATCAGACCACTCCGGTGACGACCTGTTGGAACGCATCCAGCAGGCCTTGAAAGCGGGCCCCGTTGGCAGTGAACCGCATCGCCCGGTGTTCCTCGGCATCGTACTCCAGGAATGCCCACAAGTATTCATCAGGGAGGACCGCCCGGATGCGTTCCGGCCACTCGACCACCAGGGGGCCTTCGGCGAGGTAATGATCCAGGTCGAGGTCCTCCGCTTCTTGGGCAGATTCCAAACGATATGCGTCGAGGTGAACGAGGGCGGATAAGTCCGCCTTACGGTAGATGTTCACAAGCACAAAGGTCGGACTGGAAACCGGGTCAAGAGCTCCCCAGCCCTGTGCGATGCCCTGGACAAGGGTCGTCTTCCCTGCCCCTAGATTTCCCTGCAGGCAAATCACATCACCAATCTGAAGCAGGCCTCCCAGGCGGACCCCAATCCGGCGGGTCTGATCCGGGCTGCGGCTGAAAAATTCGAACGTGTTTGCGTCAAGAATAGGCATTGCAAGGAGGCATTATACTACACGGGCAGGAAAGGCCTGCCCGTGCGCATTGCCTCAAATAGAATCTTACTATTGGTAATATCGTTGCCTCAGAAAGAATGTTACCTTATGACGGAGCCGAAAGGCGTCGGAGGAGAACATGATGAGTCAACGAAGCAAGCGAGAATTGTTTGAGGCGATCCGT
>JBDRPT010000133.1:0-6626 GCA_043826785.1 Chloroflexota bacterium
ATCCAGAAACGCATCCGGGCGATAGCGCACTTTTTGGTATACTGCATTTCGGAACTCGCTGAGATTGTTTTTGAGCACACAAGAACTTTATCAGCAAGTTCCACTTCTTGTTAAGGTCCAGCGAACTCTAAACTCAAGTAACAAAGAGGATAAGTTTATTCCCATCGCGATTTGGTTAGAGATTCTTTGATCAAGGTACAACCTATTACAACTTGCCAAAGAAACAGATGCTATTCGAAAAGGAAAGAAAAAACATACGCACCCGGACTATTTCCGGGTGCGTGGCTTGCGCACGATTGGGCTCTCGAATTCGAGTGCTACGAGCAGGTGCCCCCAAGGGGACTCGAACCCCTGTTTTGGCCTTGAGAGGGCCACGTCCTGGGCCGCTAGACGATGGGGGCGTATAGCGGGGCTGATTTTATCACACCAGTTTCGGAATCGTCAATTTATTTCCAGACCTTCCTGACGCCTGGCCATAAAATCTCCATCATTGGCAATCGGATTTTACACTCCGTTAACGACCCATTGACAGCATTTTGATACAATCTTGATCGTAACAGCTATCAAATTCCGTTGGGAATGCCCGAAATCGAGAGATGCCATGGTCACTGTACCCGTACAAGCCGAAGCTTACCTGAGGCGCAAAAGTTTTTTTGGCCTGACACCGGCCATATTGATCCTGGCCGCGATCATGCTGCTCTCCGCCGGGTTGCATTTCCACAATCTCAGTTCGATAGGTGATGCCAACACCTACTATACCGCGGCGGTCGAAAGCATGCTGCAATCATGGAGCAACTTCTTCTTCGCGGCGGCTGAACCCGGCGGCTCGGTGACTGTGGACAAGCCTCCGCTCGGCCTGTGGGTCGAGGCTGCCTTCGCCTTCGTGCTGGGAGTGGAAGGCTGGGTGGTGTCACTGCCCAATATCCTGGCCGGGATTGTCAGCGTGCCGTTGCTTTTCGGTCTGGTAAAAAAGTACATGGGTGACCTGGCTGGCCTGGTCGCTGCGCTTGCCCTGGTGGTCACGCCGGTTGCGATAGCTACCGACCGCAACAACACCGCGGACGGAATGCTGGTTTTCACGCTACTTCTGGCGGCCTGGGCGTTCATCCAGGCAACCGAGACGGGCAGGGCGCGCTGGCTGTTCCTGGGCGCGATCCTCGTCGGGCTGGGATTCAATATCAAGATGTTACAGGCCTTCCTGCCGTTGCCCGCTTTCTATGCCCTGTATTTTCTCGGCGCGAAGACCGGCTGGTTCCGCAAGATCATCCAACTCGGGGCAGCGACGATCATTCTGCTGGTCGTCTCGCTCACCTGGGCGGTGATCGTGGACCTGACACCTGCCGACCAGCGCCCGTACATTGGTTCGAGCGATGACAATACCGTCATGGAATTGATCGTTGGGCACAATGGCCTCTCGCGGCTGTTCAATCCCAGGAGCGGCGGGGATGGTCGTACGCCTGGCGATCCTCCGGTTGGGGGGGCTCCTCCACAGAGAGACCAGCTTACGGCTGGCGGCCCGCCAAACAGACGGCCACCGGCGAGTCCGCGCCCCGGCATCGACCCGTCTCCCGGCGCTCCGGGTGGGGGTCCCGGTGCCAGCCCGAATATGGAACCCGTTCCTCCCCAGGGCGCAGGCAGCACGCCCTTCAGCCAGGAAACCGGCTCGCCCAGCCTTGGGCGATTCTTTACATCGCCACTCTCCAAGCAGGCGTCGTGGCTGCTGCCATTCGGACTGGTGGCGATCGTGCTAGCGGTCTTTGCGGCGCGGCTGCGCCTGCCGCTCGAGCGGGAGCATAAAGCCCTTGTCTTGTGGGGTGGCTGGTTGCTGACCTGCCTGGTCTTCTTCAGTGCTGTGGAGGGCATCTTCCACGCCTACTATGTCATTATGCTGGCACCGGCGCTCGCGGCGGTGGTCGGGGCGGGGATCGCCCAATTGTGGCGCTGGCAGGCCCGCATTCCATGGATGAATCTTGTACTGGTCTGCTCGGCGGCCGCGACCGTCACCTTCCAAGTCTTCAGCGCATTCCAGTACGGCGTCACGGCGGCATGGTTGTATTTGTCGGTCGTCCTGCTCTTCGGGGGAATTGGGCTGCTGTGCATCAGGTCTCTGCGACCGGCTGCATACCTGACCATCATCGCATCCTTGGTGCTGATCCCGCTGGCCTGGACTGCCTCAACGGTGCTGGAGAGTACTCCGGAAGTCAATCTGCCGACTGCGTTCGATGGTGGTCGACAGGTGCCTGCTGTGCCGGTACTGAACGAGCCGAATCAAGCGGACGAGGCGCTGCTGGCTTACCTGCAGGCCAACACACAGGATGTGGAGTACCTTGTGGCCGTGCCCAATGCGCATACCGGTTCGGCGCTGGTTCTGGCGACCGGACGGCCGGTCTTGTATATGGGTGGATTCAGCGGGAACGACCCGGTGGTCGATGCCGCCGACCTGGCCGCGATGGTCGCCGAGGGCAAACTGCGCTTTATCCTCTACGGGGGCGAGCGTGGCGGAGACCGGGTCATCACCGACTGGCTGACAGCAACTTGCAGGGCGGTGCCGCGCTTCAACCAATCTGGCTCCCAGTCGCAACCACGGCCGCAGCCTGATCCCATCCCTCCGGGAGGTCCGCAGTCTCCTCCGGGCGGCGGGATGACCCTGTACCGGTGCGGTGGATAAAGATTAGTCCGACTAAATCAACCCTACTCGATCACGAAGACATGCAGTTCCCCCGGCCCATGGACGCCGATGGTCAGGGTCATTTCGATATCCGCCGTGCGGCTGGGGCCACTGACCAGCACCACCGAGGCTGACCCGGCCACATCCGGCAGGCGCAGGGCGGTTTCGAGATCCGCCAGGATATCGGACTTGCGCAGAACGGCGATGTGGATTTCCGGCAGCAGCGAGGCGGTCAGCGGGCGGCCCTTGCCAGCAGGGATGACCAGCGTGCCGGTCTCGGCGATGGCGGCAATCGCGCCAGTGATCCCGGCCTTGATCCCGGGGTCTGCGTCACGGACGAGGCTGATGCCCGCCTCTTGCAGGCGCCCGCCGTAGCGCCGGGCGATCTCGTCCCAGGCCTGTACCCGGTCGATCCCTTTATCGTTCAGCAGGGCGGCCAATCTGTCGGGCAATCCCTCTTCCCCGCAGCAGACGGTGTTCCCACCCAGGGCGGCCACTTCCCGGCAGAAACGCTCAACCGGTGGAACCTGCTCCGCGGGTGCATGTTCCAGCGGGGGGGATTCCCGGGCAACGCTGCTGTCGCTCGGTCTTACCCCGGTCTCGCGAGTCAGCCTTGCCCAGCGCTGGCGGAACGGGCGCCGCGCTGGCCTGGGGAAGTCCTTGCTGGCGCCCCAGCCGGTGAAGCGGGGCAGGCGCAGCCATTCTCCGGCACCGCTGGCCGGCCGCCCGGCAAGCAGGCCGAGGACCCGTTGTCCACAGGCGAACAGGCCCGGCCTCCCGGCGGCGAGGCGGAACGCCTTCAGCCCCAATTTGATGGTGTCAGGAATGCCCCTGCCCTCAATTATCCCGATTGTCCCCTGCTCGGGGGTGAGCCCGGCGCGCAGACGCAAGAGCAACCCCGGCAGGTCGAGTTCCACCGGGCAGGCTTGTTTGCAGGCGCCGCACAGGGTGGAGGCCTGGGCCAAATGGCCGAAGTTCTCACAACCGGCCAGCCCCGGCGAGACGACCGAGCCGATCGGCCCGGGGTAGGGGGCAATGGCGCCGTCCCGACCGAGGTAAGCGTGCCCGCCCAGTTCGCGGAAGACCGGGCAGGCGTTCAGGCAGGCCCCGCAGCGGATGCAGAAGAGCGCCTCCCGCAGGGGTGAGTGCCGCATGGCCGAGCGCCCGTTGTCGAGCAGGATGAGATGGCGCTCCTGCGGGCCGTCCGGGTCGCCGGGGCGGCGCGGGGAATGGATCAGGCTGGTGTAGACGCTCAGTTTCTGCCCGGTGGCGGAACGCGGCAGCAGCGAGAGCATCAAGGCCAGGTCGTCCAGGGTTGGCACCAGGCGCTCGATGCCCATCAAGGCGATGTGCACCGGCGGCAGGGTGGTCACCATCCGGCCGTTGCCCTCGTTGGTGACCAGGCAGAGCGTGCCGGTCGTAACAACGCCGAAATTGACCCCGCTCAGGCCGACATCCGCATCCAGGAAGACTTCACGCAACACCTCACGGGCGGTCGCGGTCAGGGTGGGAATATCTTCGCTGTAGGGGATACCCAGCTTCTCGTGGAAGAGTTGGCCCACTTCGTGGCGGCGCAGGTGCACGGCCGGGGTGATGATGTGGGACGGCCGCTCGCCGCGCAACTGGACGATGTATTCGCCCAGGTCGGTCTCGACGACGCGCTGGCCGGCCGCCTCGAGAGCCTGGTTGAGCTGGATCTCCTCCGTGACCATCGACTTCGATTTGGCAACCAGAACCTTTTCTCCAGCTTCGATTTGTGTCCTGTGTAAATTGGCAACAATGTCAAGTACAACCCGCACAGCTTCGCCGGCATCCGCGGCGCGATGGACGACGATGTCGTTTTCCCTGACCCTGGCCAGGAACTGATCGAGATAGGCATCCAGGTTGGTTATGACATCTGCCCGGACGGCATGCGCTCGTTGCCGGCGGGTCTGATAATCAGGGAGCTGGCTGAACGCCACCAGGCTGCCCTGCCGGCGCCGCTCGGCGTTGGCATCCAGGGCGGTCTGCAGGGCCTCGTCGGCGATGGCCTGGCGGATGCGGCGGTGGAAGCGGGTCGTCATGCTGAGGTCAATTCTGCCTTCACCCGCCGGTCCACCTTGCGGTAGGCCAGCCAGAGCAGGAAGAGGAACACCGGGTTGCTGAAATACATCACCGGGTATTGCCCGTTGGTGGTCAGTGGTCCGAGGACGAGGAAAAAGCTCAACACTCCGATAACCAGAGCCATCCGCTGGCGGTCGTCCCAGGCCGCGCCGTTGCCGGACCAGCGTAGGACCAGCCACAGGATGAACAGGTCGAAGAGGACGAGGAACAGCATCGCCAGCAGCCAGGGATAGGCGTTTTCGTCCGCGCCGGTGTAGATCAGGAAGAACTGGCCGAGCATGCCCAGGAAGCCGGTGACGAAGAAGCGCCGTGGCCGCGGTACCGGCCGCGGACGCGCCTCCATGAAGCGGGCCGGGACGATCCGGGCGAGCGCGATCAAACCGAAGATGGCCAGCCAGGCGAGCCACTTCCAGACTCCGGCATCATAGGCGGTCAGGAGTTCCCAGACCAGGTAGATGCCGATCAGGCCGGCCCAGTTGGCCAGCCACCACTTGCGGGAGGCGATCCAGCGCTCGCCCCGTCTCGATGGGTACAAGGCTTCCACGAAGGCGATGCTGGCGGCGATGCTGACCAGGGCGTGGTAGATGGTCAGGTGCTCGGCCCAGACCCAGTTGACGCCTGCCACCCGGCCGTAGACGGCCAGAGTCCCCAGGTCCATCCAGGTCGGGTCAAAGAAGGACTGCACCAGAACGCCCTCCTCGTAGATGCCGTAGGCAAAGCCGAGCAGCAGCAGGCTGAGCCAGCCCTTCTCCTAGCGGACGACCAGTTCGCGGGCGATGATCGCGCCGCAGCCGTAGAGCAGGGACAGGGTGATGAAGGTGAGCGGGTTGATGTACTCGTTGAGCGGCGCCGAGCCGAAGAACAGCTCGCCGAAGACCGGGGCAATGATGAACAGCGCCAGGGCGGGGGGAATTTTTTGTTTCATCTGCAGTCGAGGACCTCTGCAATATGTACCACTCTCTGGGGCTTTTTGTTGCGTTGCAGGCCGCCCGCAATGTGCATCCGGCAGCCGGTATCTGCGACCACCAGCGTCGCAGCCCGGGATGCATCCAGGTTGGCGATCTTGCGCTTGAGCATTTCAGCCGAGAGATCGGCGTGCTCGAGCGAGAAGATGCCGCCAAAACCGCAGCAATCGAAGTCGTTGGGCAATTCGACGACCTCAGCCTCCCTGACCGCCCTCAGCAGCAGGCGCGGCTGGCGGTCCACGCCCAGGCCGCGCAGCAGGTGGCAGGAGGGGTGGTAGGCCAGCCTGCCGGGCCAGCGGGCGCCCAGGTCGGTGACAGCGAGCACATCGACCAGGTACTCGCTGAACTCGTACGTCCGGGCCGCCAGGGCGCGGGCGCGGGCCAGCCAGGCGGGATCGTTGAGGAACAGCTCCGGGTAGCCGTGGCGGACCATCGCCGCGCACGACCCGGAGGGGATGATGATGTCGCCGCGGGCTTGCTCGAAGACGCGGATGGTGTGCTCCGACAGCGGTCGCGCCTCGGAGCGCAGCCCGGCGTTGAAGGCCGGTTGGCCGCAGCAGGTCTGGCCAGGGGGAAAGTCCACATCCAAGCCGAGCCGGTCCAGCACGCGAACCAGCGCTTCGCCGGTCTCGGGGTAGAACGTGTCGACCAGGCAGGTGACGAATAATTGCACTTGGGTCATGACCCCATTGTATCCCGGCCAGCGCCAGGTGTCAGGTGTCATCAGTCCGCCATTCCTATGTCAACAATGGGAGTGGCTACTTTAGTGGGCTAACGAAGTCGATCAAGTGGGCAGGATAAGCTGGATATCTTTGCATGTAAAGTTGCCTGCTGTTGAAGCAGTAAACGAACAGACGGATAGCGCAATAGAGTGCATAAGGACAGCGCGA